>DASYAY010000113.1:0-97052 GCA_036501065.1 Chthoniobacter sp.
TGATCCGAGCAGACACTCGCACCGTCAGCGATGTGTGCTCACTGAACTGGAACGGCATTGAATTGCGGAAACGTCTTCTGGTTGGAAACGAACCAATTGTTTATTTCGATTTCCATGGCGACCGGATCGGTGCACGAGCCAGCTAACGTCCACGCAAATGGCAAGCGTCCCATCAAAGATGGGTTTGAATTACTTGGATGGCGCTTTTCTGGAAATGCGTTGATCCTCGCCGATGACGGTAGGACTTCGCCCCGCGTCACACCCAAGCAGATCGCACCAGCGGTTTATTTCTTCCGCGAGGATGGGCATTGACGGAGTTTACTAAATCGAGTGGCGGCTCATGACTTCGTAGACTCGTCGGTGAACAGCACGAATACTCAGGATTCGTTGATCCAAGTGCGTGCAGCTTCAAGCTGATCGAGAGTGAAGTAGCGCACTTGGGCGGATGTGAATAGCCGACGGAAGTTCGTCAGCCACTTCTGCCAGTGCAATTTCCGAGTAAGACTCAGGTCGAACACTCCAGAGCTGCTCTGGATCGTTTCATCCCCTGCTACGGCGAGACGCTCAATCTGGCGAATATGGTGCGCATTCCACTGAATGGAATCCAGCGCAGCACCGGCGTCCCACCCGTGGAAGTTGTGCATGACCGTCAGCACACGGATCTTCCCGTAGCGAGCGATCAGTCGGTCAATTTCAGGAACAGACCGCTCGTAATCTTCGTGGCTCAGCTTCCCGTGCAGATGAACCTCCAAAACGTTTCCGTGGACTTCTTGATCAATATGCGGGGTGATATCCATTCACCCCATTAGACATTGCTGGACGTTCATTTGATCAAAATGGCATCGGAGTGCGCCCGCCATTGACATCCTCCATCAACGGCCGATTTTCCGTGGTCGGTAGCAGAGGCGCCGATTGGGCTCATGCAATAATCGACAATCCACTTTCGACCTGAGCTGCGAATTTAGAAACGCCAGCGCAAGTTCGGATATGATCAAAATGACTGAAAATCTCGGTCACTTCATTAGGAGGATACTCAAAAATCGTCCGACGGTTCGGGTATTTTCTGACGTGCTCAATCGTTGCTGGGATCTGCCCAAAGTTGAGCAAGAGGCTGCAATCAGGGATTTTGCTCAGCGACACGATTGGACGGTCACGGTTCACGAGCCTTTTGACATTGGGGTTGTTGCCGAGTTTTCCAACGGCCATGCGAGTGTGGAAGGTGAGAAAGGACTGGAAGCCCGACTCAAATGAGTTGATTCAACACCGCCTGCCCTAGGCGCGCATCAGTAAGCTACCCGCTTCACAAGCAGGGCGCATTTTTGCAACGATTGGATAGCGCGAGTTTTTGTTCCCCAGCAAACCCACCTCAAGGGCCCCAAAGTCGAGAGCAGCGAACCCGATTGCGTATACACATGCAAACAGCCAATCCCGCCCGCTGGCTGTAAAGTGCCGCGACGGGTAGGTGGCCAAATACGGCGGTGGCTAAGGGCCTGCGCGGACGCCTCCAAGACGCCAGTTCTGTTAGTTAAGATTCGCCGGATTAAATCGGGGCATCAGGCGGAATATCGGCACGCCTACCAGAGTAAAAAGGCTGAAATTCTCCGCTTTACTTTTGTTCGCGCGGTCCCAACGACGTTTCCTGGATGAACGCCCCAAATCAAAAACCAATCCCGTGCAGGAGGAGGCAACCAGAATGCCAAGCCGAGGTCCATCAAAGGGACGGATCGGGCTTCGGCAGGATTTTCCGGGACGCCCACGGCGCCATTGGGACGAACCGGAAACGAAGCTCATCCCCCAGACTCCATTGCCGCAGCCTCTCAACAATCGGTCCGACCCATCAGAGTAAATCCCGGGATTTCCGGAAAAAAGTCATCATTTATCAACACCCGACGCGAAGCATCTCCCGGAACCTGCCCAACGCCGTTACCGCCACTTCCCAGCCCGAAGCTTGTCGTCCGACTGCCAATCAGCTCAGCTTCCTGCCCCCCACTTCTTTCTCCCCATGAAGCGTCTCCTCCTGACCTTGCTCCTTGGCCTCCACGTGGCTGCCGGCGCCTTCGCCGCGGAAAAGCCCCGCAACATCATCTTCATCCTCAGCGACGATCACCGCTGGGATTTCTTTCACTTCATGCCCGAGGCGCCGAAGTTTCTCGAGACGCCGAATTTCGATCGCCTGGCGCGGGAAGGCGCGAACTTCCGCAACATGTTCGTCAGCACCTCGCTCTGCTCGCCGAGCCGCGCCTCGATCCTCACCGGCCTCTTCATGCACCACCATCATGTGGCCGATAACCAGCGCAAGGAATCGCCGGACCTGCGTTTCTTTCCCGAGTACCTGCAGGCGGCGGGATACGAGACGGCATTCCTCGGCAAATGGCACATGGGGGAAGACAGCGACGCCCCGCGAAAAGGCTTCAACTATTGGGCCGCATTCCGCGGACAGGGCGAATACTTCGACCCCGTGCTGAACATCAACGGCGAGCGGAAAGCTTTCAAAGGTTACAACACGGACATTCTTACTGACCTGGCAGTCGACTGGCTGAAGCAACCCCACGAGAAACCTTTCTTTCTCTATCTCTCCTACAAGGCACCACACTTTCCTTTCGAACCGGCGCCTCGCCATAAGGGCCGTTATGAAAAGGAGCCGGTGCCGTATCCGCCCACCATGGCCAACACCGAGCAGAACTACGAGACCCAGCCCCGCTGGGTCCGCGAGCGACGCTATAGCATCCATGGTGTCGATCACATGGAAACCGGACGGTTCGACAACGATCCCGTGCCCTCCTTCGAGAACCTCTATCATCGCTACGCCGAAGCCGTTTATTCGACCGATGAAGATGTCGGACGCGTCCTCAAGCAACTCGACGACACCGGGCTGAGCAATTCCACCCTCATCCTCTACATGGGGGATAATGGCTTCGAACTCGGTGAGCACGGTTTCTATGACAAACGCGACGCCTTCGAAACGAGCATGCGCGTTCCGTTGCTCGCCTGGGCGCCAGGCGCGATCAAGCCCGGCACCGTCGTCCCGCAGCTCGTGCAAAACATCGACATCGCGCCATCGATCCTCGAAGTCGCCGGCGTGAAGCCACCGGCCGACAGTCCGAAGATGGACGGAAGTTCATTCTGGCCGTTGCTCCAAGGCCGCGACATCCCCTGGCGCGACCACATTCTCTACGAGTACTACTGGGAGCGGAATTTTCCCGCCACGCCCACCACGCTCGCGCTGCGCACGGATCGTTGGAAATACATCTACTATCACGGCATCTGGGACAAAGACGGCTTTTACGACCTGCAAACCGATCCGTTGGAAAACCATAACCTGATCAATGTCCCCGCGTATCAGGACCAGATCGCCCAATTCCGCAAACAACTCTTCGACGAAATGGAAAAGTCCGGCGGCCTGAACCTGCCGATTCCACCGCCCAGTGGGGAAGTGCTCGACCATCGGAAATTACCGCGGTGAGAAAGCTTCGCGATGAAATAAATCGTTTTCGCTAAGAATTCCTACTCATTCGCACTTTCCGCTACGAACCAAGAACCGGCGCCGCCTCGGCCAACCAGAAACCAGAAACCTTAAACCAGAAACCACATCATGCCCCCCACCCGCCGCGATTTTCTCCGCACCAGCAGCGCCGCTGCCGCCGCCCTCGCTTTCACCGGTTCCCAACCCGCCCGTAGCGCGACGAACATCACCTCCGACCGCATCAAGCTCGGTCTCATCGGCTGCGGGGCGCGCGGCTCGGGGGCACTCGCCCAGGCGCTCACCGCGGACAGCAACAGTGAGTTCTGGGCCATGGGCGATGTCTTCCGCGAGCAGATCGACAAAAGCCTCAATGTTATCGATGCCCAATTCAAGGACACACCCGGCCGGGTGAACGTCGCCGAGGATCGGAAGTTCGTCGGTCTCGATGCTTACAAAAAAGTCCTCGATAGCGGCGTCGATCTCGTGGTCATTGCCACGCCGGGTGGATTCCGTCCGCCGCTGCTCAAGGCCGCCATTGACGCGGGCAAACATGTTTTCTGCGAAAAGCCCATGGGTGTCGACCCGACCGGCGTGCGCTCCGTCATGGAGACGGTAAAGCTCGCCAAGGAGAAAAACCTCGCCATCCGCGCGGGCTTCAACATGCGCTTCGAACCGGCCTACGAGGAAGCAATGAAGCGCATCCACGGCGGCGATATCGGCGATATTGTCGCCATCTATTCCACCCGTCTCGGCAATCGGCTCACTCGCTTCGATGGCATCCGCAAGGCCGGCCAGAATGACCTCGAATGGCAGCTTCGCAACTGGCACTTCTTCTCCTGGCTTTCGGGCGATTACATCATGGAGATCAGCGTTCATAGCGTCGATAAGATCGCCTGGGCGATGCAGGATGTTCCGCCGGCACGTTGCGTCGCCGATGGCGCCCGCCAGCAACAAAACATCGGCGATATCTGGGATCAGTTCGATGTGACTTACGAATGGCCCAACGGCACCTTCGCCATTCTCAAGACGCGCTATCAGGATGGATGTTACAACGATCAAAGCGACGTGATTGTCGGCACCAAAGGGCGCTGCGAGTTCAAAGGTTACAAGGCTCTCATCAAGGGCGAGAAACCCTGGCGCTATGAAGGGCCAACGGTCGCTTCGCACCAGATCGAGCACAACGAGCTATTCGCCGACTTGCGCGCCGGCAAAATCCCCAACGACGGCGTTCGCATGGCGCAGAGCACGCTCATGGGGATCATGGGTCGGATGTCCGCCTACACCGGCAAGGAGCTCACTTGGGAGCAGGCCCTCGCCTCCAAGCTCGACACCATGCCGAAAAACCTCAGCTGGGACATGAAGCTGCCCGTGGGCGAAGTTCCCGTCGCCGGTCACACACCACTTGTCTGAGACCGGTTTACCACCAGGCGCCGGTCGACAGCGGGAAATAAAGATTGGCGGGTCTAAGAATGTTGCTTTTCCAGAACTCACCCGCCGATTAGCCTCGGCGGTTTCATGAAGACATACTCGACTGCGCATTTCCTCAGCCGCGAGCTGAGCTGGCTGGCTTTCAACCAGCGGGTTTTGGACGAAGTGCTCAACCCGGCCAATCCTCTCCTCGAGCGCGTCAAGTTCTTCACCATTACCTCGTCGAATCTCGACGAATTTTTCGAGGTCCGCGTCGCTGGGCTGAAGCAGCAGGTGGAAAGCGATATCGTGGAGCGGAGTATCGATGGAAAGACCGCCAGCGAAACGATCCGGGCGATCCACAAGGAAGTGCGGCGCATGATCGATCAGCAATATCTCTGCTGGCGTGAGGAACTGCTGCCGGCCCTGTCGGAAAACGGCATCCACATTCTCGACTACGAACACCTCACCCATGCCGACCGTTCCTGGGTCGAGCAATATTACCAGGCCAATGTACGCCCGGTGCTCACACCGCTCGGCATCGATCCTTCCCACCCCTTCCCGCAGCTCCTCAACAAGTCGCTCAACATCGTGGTCCAACTGGAGATCGAGCGGGAAGGGCAAATCGAGCGCCGCCTGGCGGTCGTTCAAGTACCGCGCGTCCTGCCGCGCCTCGTACGCCTGCCTCGCAAGGACGATCGGCTCGATTTTATCTATCTCGGCCATCTCGTTGGCCACTACCTGGCGGATCTCTTTCCGGGAACCACCATCCTCGGCTTCTGGCATTTCCGGGTGACGCGCAATGGCGAGCTCTACATTGACGAGGAAGACATTGGCAACCTGCTCAAGGCCGTGGAAAATGAATTGCACAACCGCCGGCGCGGCGCTGCCGTGCGGCTCGAGGTCGACGCGGGTTGCCCGGCGGAGATCTACCAATATCTCCTCGAGACCCTCGAGCTGACCGACGAGGACCTCTATCTCATCGACGGGCCGCTCAACCCGACGCGGCTCATGGTCATCTACAGCGGCGATCATTCGCCGGAGCTGCGCGACAAACCTTTTGTCGCGCCCATCGCGCCGGCCTTTCGCGGGGCGCAGGATATCTTTTCGGTCATCCGCCAACGCGACGTGCTCGTGCACCATCCGTACGAGAGCTTTGGCAGCGTCGTGGATTTTCTCGAGCAAGCGGCGCGTGATCCCAATGTGCTGGCCATCAAGCAGACGCTCTATCGCACCGGCGGCGATCCGCGCATCGTCGGGGCGCTCATGGATGCGGTGAAAAACGGCAAGCAGGTCACCGCGGTGACCGAGCTGAAAGCGCGCTTCGACGAGGCCAACAACATCCTCTGGGCGCGGCGTCTCGAAGAAGCGGGGGTGCACGTCGTCTACGGCATCGTGCATCACAAGGTGCACAGCAAGATCGCCCTCGTGGTTCGGCGCGACGAAGACGGGCTCCGGCGCTACGTTCACCTCGGCACCGGGAACTACAACCCGAGCACCGCGAAGCTTTACACCGACCTCTCCTTTTTCACCGCCCATCCGGACTTTGGCGAGGACGCGACGAACTTCTTCAATCTCCTCACGGGCATCTCCCATTTCCAGGGGGCGAGGAAGTTCCTCATCTCACCGTTCACCACGCACGAGGCGATCATGCACCTCATCCAAAAGGAGGCGGAAAACGCCGCTGCCAAGAAACCGGCGCGAATCATCGCCAAGATGAATTCGCTCGTGGACCAGGAAGTCATTACCGCGCTGTATGCGGCGTCCCAAGCCGGGGTGGAGATCGACCTGATCATCCGCGGGATTTGCTGTCTTCGCCCGGGCGTGGAAGGGGTCAGCGAGAAGATTCGCGTGCGCAGTATCGTCGGGCGCTTCCTCGAGCATTCCCGCATCTTTTATTTCGAGAATGGCGGGACGCCGAAACTCTTCCTCGGGAGCGCCGATTGGATGCCGCGCAACTTTCTCCGCCGCGTCGAGATCATCTTCCCGATCGAGGAACCGGCCCTGCGGGAACGCATCGTCAAACAGATCCTCGCCGCCCAACTCGCGGATAATGTCAAAGCCACCGTCCTCTCCAGCGACGGCACTTACAGCCGAGTGCCGATGAGAAAAGATAGCGCCCAACACAGCAGCCAGATGGAGTTCATGGCGCTGGCCCTGGGCGAGGCCAAACCGCGGCGCGGCGCCCGCAGCGTCAAGAAGAGCTATCGGAAAATGGAAGTGGCCAAACAGCCCCGGTAGGCGCCAGCCAATCGAAGGGTCATGTCAAATGTTGCGCCCAGCCCTCTTATGAAGCTCGATCCAGGCAAGCCTTCGATTGAGTATCTTTTGGGTGTTCCATTTTTCACCTTGATGTACGTGCCCGCTGCTTTCTTGCTTTTCCTAATCGCTCAAGGCGATGCGGATAGTCATGTCACTCCGCAATGGTATTTTTCAATTGCAGGCTTCTTTGTCGCGTATCCATTTTTGCGTTTGGCAAACGCGTTCCCGCTGCTCGCCGTCCTCGCTCTTCAAGGCACCTTTTGGGGCTTTGTAGTTGTTTTTAGCATTCGAATACTCGAAAAATTTCGAGACGATAGGAACCGGAAGCCTTCGATAAAGTAACCCGAAAAAGTAGTCCCCAGCGAAATTCTTTCACCCGTGAACTCTGGCGCGAAGCGTGGTCCAAAGGATTTGATCATGGATTTTCGGAAACGCTTTGCCAAGTCGCTGAAACCGTTCTCGAACGAAGAAATCGGAATGCTGAAAGAGGCAGGCAGACGATAGGTGGCAGGATCGGGACTCCGTCCCGTTGCTAAAGGCAGAGCGGAACCTTAGTGATTGTCGCTCACCGCCGAACCGATGAGATCGTTCCCTTGGAACACCTCCACCTTGTAGCCGAAATAGGCGTGCCCGGAGGCGGGTTCCATCGGGACCGGTTTGGGATTTTTACTGATGGCACCGCTGCTTTTCGGCGCCGGCGCCCGATGCATGGATGTATGGGTGAAGTCGACTTCATCCGTCGTAAATTCCGCCGGCTTGCCAGGGGCGAGCGTCACCTTGTTTTCCACGGTCTTTTCCGGCATGACCTCGTGCTTGCCGGTTTCATCCTTGGCCAGGAACGTCGACTTCACGTTCACATCAATGGGTTGATTGGTCATATTCACCATGTCGATCGTCAGGCTCTTCTTCGTGGTGTGCGTCCATTTGTCCAGATCGGCAACGGATTCCTTCACAGCAGCCGCTCCCTTTGCCGGACTCGCTCCGGGCTTCGCCGGACCCGCGGCCACGGGAGCTGGGGCGTTCGCCGCCGTCAAGCCACCCATCGTCGTGGCAATATTGTTGTCCCGAACCATGACCCGTACTTTTGGCGGGCCGGGCGGCGGGGTGGGGGAGCCACCCGCGGCGGGCTCACCATGGACTGCCGGCAATGCCGCCAGACAAAAAACAGCACCGAGGCACAAAGAAGCAAAAGGTAGTTGGGGGTGAACAGTTTTCATAGAGAGCAGCGTTAATGTAACCGCCATAAAAACACCGCGCAACGGCAAAGGGTGCGAGTCTAATTCATCCCCGGCACCCGATGTCCCGCTTGCCAACCCGGCGGTGCTCGCTATATGCCTGAACACTTTCATGGATCTCTCAAAATTTGCGCCTGTGGCGCTGCTCTTGCTGGCGCTTGCGCTAGCGGTTCCCGGCCGCGCAGCCGACACTGCCGCCTATATCATCACGGATAGCACCACTGGTTTCGTCCTCGATCAGTATCGAGCGGACAAGAAGGTGCCCATCGGCAGCCTGACGAAAATCGCCACCGCCATGGTGGTGCTCGACTGGAGTGAGGCCAGCAATTCCGATCTCGGCCAGATGGCCACCGTTCCCGATGGGGCCCGCCAGATTGCGGCCTCCCAGGGGGCCGGGCTCCAGCCAGGCGACCGTTGCGCCCTGCGCGATCTCCTCTATGCCGCACTCATGCAATCCGACAACGTCGCGGCGCTGACCCTGGCGAACTATGTGGGCCAGGCGATCGGCGGTTCCCGGGCGCCTGTCGACAGTTTCGTCGACCAGATGAACGCGCTGGCCCGCACCCGGGGGATGAAGAATACGAAGTTCGTCAATCCTCACGGGCTCGATTCCCAGGAACGCACCGTGCCTTATTCGACCGCCGCCGACCTGGCCAAACTCACGTCCTATGCGATGAGCAATTCGGCCTTCCGCTTTTACGTCTCGCAGCGCGAACGCAAGATCACCATCCTTCCCGCTACCGGCGGCCAGACCGCCTACTTGCTGCGCAATACGAATGAACTGCTCGGGATCAACGCCATCGATGGCGTCAAGACGGGCACCACGCAGAAGGCCGGCCAGTGCGTGATCATCTCCGCGGCACGGACGCCGGAGACGCGCCAGCAAGGCGATACCAGTTACGTCACGCCGCGCCGGCTGAACGTGGTGGTGCTGGGCGCCGCGGGCAATCGCTTCTCGGTCGCGCAGGGCCTGCTCGCGCGTGGTTGGCAATTTTACGACGCGTGGGCCGCCGCCGGCCGGCCGAACAAGGGCTGGAAACCTCCCCGCTGAACATTGACTATGGAGATTCCCAAACGTATCGGTGTCCTCACCAGCGGGGGCGATTGCCCCGGGCTCAATGCCGTCTTGCGCGGCGTCGTTCGTGCAGCCACGAATCGAAACTGGAAAGTCTTCGGCTTCATCGACGGCTTCGAAGGCTTGCTGCCGCCGGGCGACTTCATCCCGCTGACCATCGCCCGTACCGCCGGCATCATGCAACTGGGCGGCACGATCATCGGCACGACGAACCGCGGTCATTTTGTGGCCAAGGTCGGTGAAGGCGAGCGCGCCGAGATTCCCAAGGAAATCATCGAGCAAGCCCGGGAGACGTTGCGCCGGCTGCAGATCGACGCCGTGATCGCCATCGGTGGTGACGGTTCTCTCACTACCGCGCAACAGCTCTGGGAAACCGGCATTCCCATGATTGGCGTGCCGAAGACGATCGACAACGATCTCGAGGCGACTTCGATGACCTTCGGTTTCGACAGCGCCGTGGCTTGTGTGGCCGATGCCCTCGACCGTCTGCACACCACCGCCTCCAGCCATAAGCGCGCCATGGTCATCGAGGTAATGGGGCGTCACGCCGGCTGGATCGCGCTCTACGGCGGCCTCGCCGGGGGTGCGGATATCATCCTCATACCGGAAATTCCATTCGATCATGAACGGGTGGCCGCTGCCGTGCGCCGGCGCGACTCGGAAGGCTGCCTGAGCACGCTCGTCGTCGTCGCGGAAGGGGCTTGCGAAATCAATGGCCATGCCCGGGCCCGGCATGTCATCGCCGGGGAAGATCGGCTGGGAGGAATTGGCGATCTGGTCGCCCACGAAATCGCCCAGCGTACCGGCAAGGAAACGCGCACCTGCGTGCTTGGCCATCTTCAGCGTGGCGGCGCCCCGACGACCCTCGACCGCATTCTCGGCACCCGCTTCGGCGTCAAGGCCGTCGAACTCATCGCCGAAGGCAAATTCGGCGAAATGGTCAGTTACCAGAATTACCAAGTCCTCAGCGTGCCCATCGCCGAAGCCGTCCACCGCATCAAGCTCGTCCAGCCCGACAGCCAGATGGTCAAGACTTGCCGGGATGTGGGAATCAGCTTTGGTGACCGGTAGGGGCAGTTCGAATAAATCTCGGTGGTGGGTAGCGGCCTAATAGGGCACTACCCAAAAGTCTGGTTGCTTGACCGACTCCCCTTGGGAAGCGAAGCTGGGGGTATGGCTGCCACCATCGACCAATTGACCCACGAGGCTCTCGGACTCAACGAGTCCGAGCGGGCGCTGCTTGCGCAAACCCTGCTGGAAAGCCTTGAGCCTGCCGAGGAAGGCGTCGAGGAGGCGTGGGCGATCGAGGTGGGGCGCCGCTTGGAACGTGTTCGAACCGGTGAGGCTCAGGGTCGATCTGCCGAAGAAGTATTTCGCGATATTCGCGCGCGTCATTCTCGTTGAAACAGGTAATCATCGATGCCGAGGCCGAAACTGAGCTTTCGGAGTCAGTCGCATTCTATGAGCGCAGGCGGTCGGGCTTGGGATTGGAATTCGAGCGAGCCGCGCGCACCGCAGTCCAAGGGATCCAAGTGAACCCGCAACGCTATCCGTTGCAAAAGGACGGAACGCGGCGGCTTGTCATGAAACGCTTTCCATTCGTCATCCATTACCTCGACTTACCCGATACCATCTGGGTGCTTGCCTTCGCACACGCCAAACGAAAACCCGGCTACTGGCGACGTCGAATTTAGCGGGCTGCGAGTAGCTCAACGGATTGCAGGACGGTCTCAGGATTCGGCCACGGTCTTGTGAATTACGCCCCAGTGCGCGCTCTAAAAGCGAAGTCTTGGGGCGCGTCCCGCAAACGCTGCTTGCCGGGCCGCGCCGCGCTCGTATCCTGTGGGCCATGAGCGCCGCTGTCACCTCGACCGAGCGCCAGGCGGGCGCCGATCCGCTTGGTTCGCTCGCGGGACGCCTGACGGCGGCAGACCGAATTTTGCAGAAGGAACGTGGGGCCTGCCTGTTCTTGCGATCCTGGCCGTGGGTCACTGGTTTCATCGCGGTCGCTTTGGTCCTGGACGTGGTGCTCCACCTTTCCGGTGGTGTGCGGCTGGGGATCGATCTGACTTTCGCCCTGCTGGTCGTCTGCGGCGCCGTGTGGGGTGTGTGGTTCGGATGGAAGAAACGGAATTCTTTCGAACACGTCGCGCGCATCCTCGAAGCGCGCCACCCGCGGCTTGGTTCGCGGCTCATTAATATCCTGCAACTGCGGGCGCAGACGCAGGATTCGGCCCTCGCTCCGTTGACTCGCGAACTTGCCGGCATGGCCATCGCGGGCTATGCCGCCGATCTCCGCGACGAGCCGATCGAGCAACTCGCGCGGACCGATCGGATGCGCGTCGAGGCCAAACAAACGGCGCTCGGTTTGCTGGGATTCGCCGTGTTGCTCGCGGCTCTCTTCGATATCACGCGGACCGAAGTTCCACGTTTCCTCGATCCGTTCGGCGATCATCCGCCGTATTCCTTCACCCGCTTGGAAATCACCAGCCCGGCCGCTGACGGCGTGAAGGTAATCTACAACGACAACCTGCTCATCACTGCGGAATCGTCGGGCCATCGCCCGGGAGAATTGTACCTGAGCTGGTTCCCGGTTGGACATCCGGAGCAGACGGCAACGTTGCCGATGTTTGACCGCGGCGAAAACGGCTTCACCCAGCAGATCGAGAACATCGAGTCCGACATCGTGGTTTTCGCCCACACGAAGAATCAGCACGCCCTCAGCCGGCAGCGGCGCGTCAGCGTGATCCTCACCCCGCGCCTCGACAAGGCCTGGGTGAAGATCAGCCCGCCAGCGTATACCCAATTGGCCCCCGTGGAGCGGCCCTTTGATTTCAAAAATCTCAAGGCGCTGGAAGGCAGCAAAATCGAGTTTCGTCTCGCGTCGAATCGCCCGCTCGGCAGTGGACATCTCACCGTCGCGACGGACGACGCGGCGGAGGAAATCAACCTGGCGCCTACTGGCGATAAGCAGGTGTCCGGCGGTTTGGTGGCGAAGAAGCCGGCGCAGTTGAAATTCTCGCTCGTGGATATCGACGGTAATCCCTCGCAGGAAACCTGGCAGGCGGCACTGACCGTGACGCACGACCTGCCGCCCGATGTGCAGGTGACCAATCCGAGCGCCGACTCCTTTGCCTCCATGGATTACAAAGCGCAACCGGTGATCGAGGCGAGCGATGATTACGGCCTGACCACGTTGCGCATCCACACGGCGCGGAACGGCGTTTACGATGAGCCGCGGACGATTAAATACGACCGCATCACTCTCCACGCGCGCGAGGAAGTGGTGCTCGACTTCAAAACGATGGACCTCAAATCCGGTGACAAGATTTCGCTTTTCGCCGAGGCCATCGACAATGCCCCCGAGCCGCACATCGCCCGCAGCAAGACGGTGACATTCACCGTGATCACCGCCGAGGAGTACAACGATTTCCTCCGGGAACGCGCCGACGTCGGCGATATGGAAGCCAAGTATTCGAAGCTGGTGAATGAACTCCAGGATCTCATCCAGCAGCAAAAGAAGCTGGGCGACGAAATCGCCGCGCTCAAGGACCAGCTCAACAACGCCAAGTCCGATGCGGAGAAGACCGCGGCTCGCCAGAAGCTCGACGATCTCCTCGCGCAGCAAAGCGCGCTCGACGCGAAGCTGAATCAACTCGCGAAAACCATGGAGAATTTCGTCCGCGATCAGCCGGTCTACGATATCGAGGCGGAGTTGAAAAACACGCTCGCGCAGAAGGCCGAGGAGATTCGGGATTCGGTTCGCCAGAACGAGGAGGATCTCAAACAAGTGGCGCCGGCGCCACAGCCCGGTGCAACGCCGCCGGTGTCGCAAAATCAGCAGTCACCGACTGCCGCTCAAAATTCTTCCCCGAGTCAAAACGCGTCTTCGAATCAAAGCGCGACCTCTGGCAAGAGTTCGCCTGGCGGGCAACAACCGCCGAGCCAAAAGATGCTCGCGGATTTCAAGAAGGCCTCGGACGATCAACTGTCACGCCTCGGCGCGACCGAGCAGGAAACCGAACAGCAGGTCGCCGGCCCGCTCCAGGACCTGAGCCTCATGCACCGGATCATCGAGGATATCAATCGTTACAAAGACCTCTACGCCGCGCAGCAGGAACTGGCGAAACAAGCCAGGGCCTACGACCGGTCAAGTCCGCTCAATCGGGAGGACCAACTCGCGCTCAAGGACCTGGCGGCGCAGCAGAAAGGCATCGGCGAGGCGCTCGATGAGCTCGAGCAGAAATTCTGGGAGGACGGCGCGACGGCCAAGGAGAAGTTTCCCAAGGCCGCGGAAAGCGCCCAGGACATCGCCCAGCGCATGGGCGATCTGAAATTTCAAACTCTGGCCAACCTGACGACGCGCGAGATGCTGTCTGGCAATGGCAGCAATGGAGCGCATCTGTCGGAAAATCTCCGGGGTGAGATGGAAAAGCTCTTTTCCGAATGCAAATCGAAGAGTCCCGACATGGAAAGCGAACTGGACCAGTACCTGAAGATTCAGCGCGGTCTCAATCCGGGCAATACTTTCCGGCAGATGATGCAGTCCCATAAGTTCGGGTCCGGTTACAAACCCGGCGTGGGGGAGCAAGGCAACGGTGGGCGCGACGGTTTCGCCGTGACCGCAGACCAAAATCCGAACGTGCTCGGCAACGAGGCCTTGCCCTCGAATTCCGACAAGGCAGATAGGGGTGGCAATGGCAAAAACAAGGCGCCATCCGATGCCACCAAACCGGACGTCGCGCTGGACAAGAACGATGTCGTGCAAGGTGTGAATCCGGTGAACCGGGAGTCGGAGGCCGTGCAAAGTGAGACGGTCATCCAGCAGTATCACGATCTCGTAGATCAGTATTTCAAAGCAATTACCAAGGAGCCGAAGAAGGAAACCAAGCCATGATCCGTCCACTGCCGAAACTGTTCGCGCTCCTCGCCGCGGGCGTGCTGGGTTCATTGCCAATCTCCGTTTACGGCGTGGGCGCCGGCGTGTCCTCCGATCAAAAGCAAAAGGAAATGGAAGCGGCGGTGGTGAAAGCGGCCGACGCCCCGAGTGCCGATCTCACCAAGTTGCAGTGCGGCAATCTCGTCTATGCCGGCGGTAAAAGCTCGATCTGTTTCGCCGACAAATTCCTGGGCGATGTCGCGGAACAGACCAATCTCAACGTCGGCCGCAGTTTCGTCCCCGTGCGGCTCGATGCCGACAATGTCTTCGACTTCCCGTTCTGTGTCTGGTCCGGCGAGGACGATTTTGCGTTGACCAAAAAGGAACGCGAGAACCTGCGCAAATACCTCCTCAACGGCGGTTTCATTCTCAGCAGCCCCGGCTGCTCCGATCCCCGCTGGGACACGGCCTTGCGCCGGGAAATGAAGTTGATCTTTCCCGAATACAAACTCGTGAAATTGCCCATGTCGCACCCGGTGTTTTCCATCGTGAATCAGATTACCCACCTCACGGACAAACACGGCGGCCCGGCATTCGTCGAAGGGATGGAAGTCAACGGCCGCCTCGTCATGGTCTATTCGAAGGACGGGCTCAATGATGTCTCCAACGCGCGAGGCTGCTGTTGTTGCGGCGGTAATATGATCGTCGAAGCGGTGCTCGTGAACGTCAACGTTTTCACCTACGCATTGCTCTACTGATGGGGAGCGTCTTTTCGCCCGGCCGGCACGCAGCGCCATGAAAGCCTGGCTCTGGTTGGTCTTGCTCGCCGTCGTCGCGACTGGTCTTTGGTTGATCTTGCGGCCAAAGCCGCGCCTCGCTCCCGGCCGGCCGCTGACCTTTCTCCTCACCTGCGACGTGCATGGCCGATTGGTCCCGTGCGGCTGTTTCTCCGGTCAACTCGGCGGGCTGACACGGATCGCCACGATGTTCGGGCCGAAAGCAGCCGACCAGGTTCGCGTCGATGCCGGTGACGCCATCGCCGGCAGTGCGGACTTCGAGCAAATCCAATACGGCTACATCCAGCAGGCCTTTGGGCAATTGGGGTACGATGCCCTGAACGTCGGCCAACGCGAAGCACACCTCAGCGCCACGCAATTGCGCGAATTGAAAGCGCACAGTCCGGTGACGATGTTGAGTGCCAATCTGCTCGACAAGAGCACCGGCGCTCCGATCTTCGAGGCCTGCAAAATCGTCGAGCGCGCCGGCTGGCGCGTCGCCCTCGTGGGTGTGCTCGATGGTCACGGGCTCGGTGACAACCTTGGCGACGGGCTGGCCGTCGAGGAGATGGAAGTCACCTTGGGGCGCGTCTTGCCGCAGCTCAAGGGCCGGGCCGATTGCATCGTCCTGCTGGCCTTCGCCGATGAAGCCGCGATGACCCGGCTGGCGCGCCAGTTCTACGAACTCGATGTCATTCTTGGGGGCAACGTTCGCCAGCCATCCCAGCAATTGGTGAAGGAAAACCGCAGTCTCATTCTCGCCACCACCAATGAATCCCGCGCCGTCGGCATCCTGCAGGTTGTTTCGCGGTCACCGCATTCCCTCGGTGCGCTCAAGGGTGAGGTGCACCTCGTCAGCGATCAGATTCCGCAGGACGAAAGCATTTCCGCTCTCGCTGCGGCCTATCGCAAGGAAATTGCCGGAACAAAACTGGCGATCGACGACCCCGGCGCTTTGCGCGAAGACATGGTCCCGGGCGTGCAGCCTCGCAACGCTTACGCCGGCACCGAGAGTTGCGCGCAATGCCATCCGAGCGCCTACCAGGTCTGGCGCCAGAGCGGCCACGCTCACGCTTTCGCCACGCTCACCGCATTCAACGCCGATGCCGATCCCAATTGTCTCGGCTGCCACACCGTCGGATTCGGCACAGCGTCGGGATACCGGCGCAAGGCCGGCGCCGCCAGCCCGTTCATCAATGTCGGCTGTGAAAGCTGCCACGGGCCTGGCGCCGAGCACGTCAAACTGCGCACAGCCGGCGGCGAAATCACCGCGCACTTTCGTCCGGTCGGCGCCGGCGATTGCCAGAAATGCCACCACGGCGAATTCAGCCGGCCGTTCGATTACGCGGCCTTCTGGCCGAAGATCGTCCACGGCAAAGAAGGGGGAATTCCGGCCACACACCCGCAAGCCTCGCCGTAACGGCATTCCCGTCTTCCTAACATCGGGTACGCAATTTCGATGAAATCGGGCACGTTCAATTTCTGGATCGATCCGCAAGCGAGTCCCGATGCTTTCGAGCCGGGAAACCGTTGCCGATGGGCCAAGTTTCAAATCGGCGATGAGACCTGCGTCATCTGTTCCGATGGGCCTACGCTAGCTGCTTCGCTGGGAATGGGGACGGATCACGAGACGCACCTTTTCCGCGTCGCATTCTCGCCGTCCATGCGGCGCCGCCACATCGTCACCGTGGGATGGAAGAAAGGTCGCTTGCGCCTGCTGCTCGACGCCCAGCCGATCGTTGATGTCGCCCTTCCGTGATTTGCGGAACAATTGCAAATCGAGGCACCATTCGTCGATTCGTGGGATTGACAGGCAGTTCGGTTATGCCTAGAACGCCGGTCCAGCCACCCGTTTTTGAGCAATGGCGGATCCTCGCGATTCGTAGCTCATTGCGCGTGGCTTTTCATTTGGCTGCGCGTGCTGCAAACCATCAAATCAATTGCATCACATCAAAGCGAGACACTGGCGCTTCACTGCTCTCTTCACGGCAGTATCCGGCTTGACCGGCCTCGCCATGGCTCAAACCCCTCAGCCCACATCAGGCCCGTCGACGGCTGCGGCGCCGAACTCGCCGGCGGCATCGCTCTCGGTGGAGACGACGGAACTGCCCGAGGTCGTTGTCACCGGGCGTGCCGAAGATTTGCTGGGCGTGGCCACCACTTCGTCGGAGGGAGCCATCGGTTCCGTGGACCTGAAGGATTTGCCCTTGCTCCGCCGCGGCGAACTTCTCGAAACCGTTCCTGGCATGGTCGTCACGCAGCATTCCGGCGATGGCAAGGCCAACCAGTATTTTCTCCGCGGCTTCAATCTCGATCACGGCACCGATTTCGCATTCTCGGTCGACAATGTTCCGGTGAACCTGCCCTCGCACGCGCACGGTCAGGGCTATTCCGATCTCAACTTCCTCATCCCGGAACTGGTCGACTCGATCGACTACAAGAAGGGGCCGTTCTATCCCGAGGTGGGTGATTTTTCCGGCGCCGGCGCGGCGGAAATCAACCTCGTCAAAACCCTGCCAAACAACATTCTCAATGTGCAAACCGGCATGTTCGATTTCGTCCGCGTCCTATTGGCGGGATCACCGAAAGTCGGACCCGGGAATCTGCTCTACGCGTTTGAATATAATCACTACGACGGCCCGTGGGATACGCCGGAGCACTCCAATCGCTTCAACGGCTTCCTTCGCTACCATTTGGAGAATGGCGACGACGAATTCAACCTCACGGTTAACACCTATTACGCACCGGGTTGGACCTCGACGGACCAGGTCGCCCAACGTGCGATCAACGAAGGCCTGATTTCGCGCTTCGGCGCACTCGATCCCTCGGATGGCGGCAAGACGGGGCGCTATACGCTCTCCTTCGACTGGACGCGCAGGGAAGACTACGGCACGACCAAGCTCAATCTCTACGGCTTTTACTACAACCTGAGCCTGTTCTCGGATTTCACCTATTTCCTCGACGACCCGGTGCATGGAGACCAGTTCAACCAGGTGGATAAGCGCTACGTCACCGGCGGCCAGTTGACGCAGACGTGGAATCAGAATTGGTGGGGAATGAAGGTCGACAACACTCTCGGCTTGCAGGTTCGCAATGATTACATTCCCGACTCCGGACTGAACCACACCGAAGATCGCCGAATCCTCGACGTGGAAGTGCGGGACAAGGTGGAGGAATTCAGCACCGGCCTTTTCTTCGACAATCAAGTTCACTGGACGAACTGGCTCCGAACCGATCTCGGCATCCGCGGCGACCTCTACGCCATCGACGTCGATAGCCAGGAAATGGGCAACTCCGGGAATCGCACATCGGCAATCTTCAGCCCGAAATTTGGCGTCGTGCTCGGGCCGTGGGACAAGACCGAGTTTTACGCCAACGTCGGGTCCGGCTTTCACAGCAACGACGCCCGGGGATCTGTGCTCAGTTTCGACTCGAGCGGCGCGGGACAACGGAATTCACCGCTGCTGGTGCGCTCCAAAGGTGCGGAAGTCGGGGTGCGTACGTCGGTCATCGACGGACTCGTCAGCACAGTCTCGCTTTACTACCTCCACCTGGACTCGGAGTTGACCTTTGACGGCGATTCCGGGGACACCCAGGCCAACGGCCCGAGCAATCGCTACGGCGTCGAATTTCAGAACTTCTACAAACCCACATCCTGGCTCACGCTGAATGCGGATCTTGCTCTGACCCACGCGCGCTACACCACGCCTACGGAAACCGCGACCGGCACGGAAGGGGAATATATCGCCAACTCCATCCCCATGGTGCTTTCCGCCGGAGCGACGGTCGAACTGCCCAGTGGATGCTTCGGTGGCATCCGCTTGCGCTACTTTGGGCGGCAGCCCGTCATTGAAGACGGCACCGAGTATCAGCCGTCCTCCACGATTGTGGATATGAAGCTCGGTTACCGGCACAAGAACTACGAGTTCGCCCTCGATTTCCTCAACCTCTTCGACGCCCGCACTGATGACATCGCCTATTACTATCCCTCCCGCCTGCGCGGCGAACCGGCAGGCGGGGTGAATGATTTTCACATCCATCCGGCGGAACCTTTCGAAGTTCGCGCCAGCTTTACGCTGCACTTCTGAGGGGCGCCGTCACTAGAGCACTTTAAGTAAAACTGTGGCCGGCAGGCGGCGTCATCGTTGGAGGGCGCTGCTTTGTCAGCGCCCAAACTTCCTCGGAAAAGTGGGCGACGACGAAGCGTCGCCCTCCACCGCGGCCGCGCCGCGCGGCTACACTATTTATTAAACTGCGCTAAAACGCGATCGTCGTCCGCAAGCCGAGGACAAAGGCGTTGCGCGAGCCCTGGACGCCGCTGGGATTTACGATGTATTGGACGTCGGGTTGGATGCTTCCCCACGGCGCTACTTGGAATTTATAGGTGAGCTCGATCGCCGTTTCGCTGCTCAAACTCGGACTGCCCTGCTCAACCTGCGACGCCGAGAACTGCTTGCTGACCCCGGAACGGGCCACGCCAATTCCCAAAACGTCGAGCGGACGGTTAGGCACCAAGCCGGTAAAATTGAGGCCCGTATCGAAGTAGTTACTCACGAAGCTATAGCGCGAGGAGGCGAAGCCGCCGCGGACGAAGGCTTCGACGGTATATTGCCCGTTCTTGAAGAGTTCCTGATCGGCCACACCGTAGACCATATAGTTGGTTCCGTAGCGCAGTGGTTGGCGCGGATCCAGCGCGTTGGCCGCCTGGGATGCCCACGACGAGTAATCGCCCTGCTGGATAAATGTGCCGACTCGATAACTGCCGATGAGCCCACGATCGTTGGGAGATTGATTGACCAGATAGGACATCTCCAGCGCCACCAGAGCGCCGTCCTTGCTGTTGATGCTAAAGTCCGTGCCGTGGGTATTGTTTTCGGCGTCTTCGTTGGGCGCGTAAAGGGCGGCTTTGAAATCCAGGAAGGAAACCGGCATGACATCGAATCGAACGCCGGGAGCTGCCACGGGATAAACCGGGGCATTGTTGAAATTCAGAGCTAGAAGAGTAAACGCGCCGAAGGTGCCGTTGAGAAACAAGCTGGAACCTTGCGAAGAGAAGAATTCGGTGTCCGCCGCCATCATGCCCACGCGAATGGAAGCGCGCTTCGCCCAGAAATTCTGCTGGATCCACATTTCCTGGAGTCGCAGGGTATTGAAACCGGCTAGGTTACTCGTGTTGCTGAAATCCCCGGTAAAACGGCTGGAAAGGCTGGGACCGTAAATATCGACCACGTTCATGTGGAAGACGGCGTCCTGCCAGACATGAGTGATCCGCTCGAGATCCAGATCGAGAGCGATGTCAAAGAGACCGTCGGAGATGTCTCCACCGTGGCCGTTGCCGATGCTCCCGAAGACTTCCGCTTCGTAAACCGGAGTTATGGCGACTCCCGCGTCGTTCATTTGATTGCGAAATCCGTCCCAATCGCCGGTGAACGTATCACGTCTCCAAAAGGCATCCGGGGTGTTGACGAGGCCGTCGGGCAGCGAAGTGACGCTCTGGTTATTCCTTGCCGCCGGGGCGGTCGGAGCGAACGGAGAAAGGAATTGGACGGGAGCGGCGGAGATACTCGCCGTCAAGGCGCCGAGCAGGCAGGTAGTGAGGAGGTATTTGGGCATAGGTATTCTGTGACTTCTTTGGAGAAGCTTTGATTGGGATTTCAGCGAGACCGGAACCCTCGCTCGAAGACCGGACTAAACGGAGATGGGCTGTGAGAGTTTTTCTTTGGCCGGTTCTTCCGGGGGTAGGACAGCGCCTCGTGAGGTGAATTTCACCCAGAGCCACGCGCCGGCCACATAGACGAGCGCGAGAGGAGGAATGAGCATTCCCTCCCAGGAGGGGTAAAGACCAAGCCATAAGCCCGCCCAGGAAGGGATATTGAGCAGCGGAATAGGATGAATAGGCAGCCAGCCCACGGTCTGAAACAGCCGCACCGTCGACCCGAAAAATGTCACCATAATGGAAACCACCAGCACGCCGGTGACCACCAGGAGCTTTCGATAGGGAAGTTTCCCGCCGAACTTGAAGATGGCCAAACCGATGGCCGTAATGAAGAGAGCGCCCGCCAGGACCCCGATGACCACGGGCCAGACGCTGCCTTCCAGCAGGAGCGATTGCATGAACAGCGTGGTCTCAAATCCCTCCCGATAGACGGTCAGGAAGCCTACGCCCAGCAGAGCAAGCCATTCCCATCGATCTGAAGCCCCTGCTTGGGAAGCTTTCGAGAGGGAGCGGAGCCGGGCGTTCCATCCGACCCAATAAAATTTGTGGAATACCCAGTTCGTCACCATCAAGAGGATGATTACCGCGAGCACGGAAACGACGGCCTCGAGTTTTTCGCCATAGCGCGAGAGCGACTGAATCAGGGTTTTGGAAAGCCAGAACGTCAGCGCACTCGCACCGATCGCCAGCCACGCGCCGGAACTGACCCAGCGCCGCGGTTCTTTCTGCTCTTCACCGCGCATTCCCGCGAGCAAAGCCGCGAGGACGATGATCGCTTCCAATCCTTCGCGAGCGATGACCGTAAAGGCGGTGAAACCCACCGTCTCCGGAGAGATCGAAACTTTCAAAATGGCCACACACTCCTCCATATTTTTCAAGGCCCGGTCATAGGCCGCCGTCAATTCCTCGATCGGAGCCGCACGATCGATCAGCGCCTTGATGCCCGGCTCACCATCTGTCCCGTCGATGAAACTGCGTTCCGTGCGTGTGGCCAGGCTGGGGTTGCGGGGCAGGACCCGCACCTCGATCTCTGAATCGAAGGAAGTATAGGCATCCAGGCGCAAAGACTCCGCCTCGCTCCAATGCCCAGCCTGCGCAGCGGCGAGCGAATTGTTCAGCGCGTCGCGCACGTCGAACGCCGTCTCTTCCACGATCTGGCCTTTGTCGCCGCTGCGGCGGGCGGACAAGCCAAATTGATCCTCCAAAATCCCCGCCGCTTCCTTCGCGGTTGTATCGATCACCGACATGTCTTCCACGTGGTCGATCTGCTTCGAAAGCGTATCCAGTTTCGCCACGAGCTCGGCGTGATGCGCCTCGTATGGCACCGGCAGGTCCCGGCGCCAAATCGGGGAGAGTTCGTTGACCAGTCCTTGTGCCTGTTGGGTGAATTGCACCGCCTCCTGGTACTCGAGCGGGATCAGGACGTTGCCCGCGCCTTGCACACCGTTGCGATACTCCTTCGGGATCACGGCGACAAATCGCACGAGCAGCCGCCCTAGGCGGGTCACGTCCTCCGGCTTCAAAAGATTGGGCAGCCTGGCCTCCAGCTTTTCGCGCCAGGAACTCAATTCCGCCGTGGACTCCGGGGAGTTATACGGCTCCGCCAACGTCGGCAGCGCAATCTGATCCGCACCCGCAGCCGGAAGACCGGCGGCTTCCATGATCGACGGCGGGAAATCGCTCAACGCCGCCCCTTCCGCCAGGTTGGCGCGAACATACGCGGCGTTGACGTTGTCGCCGGCGATGGCCCGCTGAAAGCGATCGAGCAACTGCCGCGTGCGTGCCACTTCCCAGGTGAGATACTCTTTCGCCAGCACTTCCGTGGCGCCGGGCAGGCGAACCTGCTTGGGCCGCTGATGCAGGAGGAGTCCGCCATCATCGGCATCGGCAAACTGCGGCAGCGTAATCAGCACCCGCCACTCCTGCGCCCGCGCCGCGCGGCCCGCGCGTTGGTTTTCCAACACTTCGAGGGCGGCAATATGTTGCAAGACGCTCCGGCTGGCTCCGAGTTTGGCCGCCAGGTCCTCCTTCGAAGCATAGTGGAAGTCCTTCACGACCAAGAGCCGCGCGGCGGCGCTGTCGAGGTCGGCGCTCACCGCCTGCCAGGCCTGGCTCAGTTCCTCGGCGGTTTGCGGAGGAGGTTCGCCTTCGTAGACATCCAAAAGGGCGTCTTCGGTCCGCTGTTGTAGATGATGAAAATCATCGGTCATATCGGCCTGCGCCTGCCGGCTCAGGAGGACGAAACTCAGAAGAAATGCAATGGAGGCGGTGATTTTCACGGAATCAATTCTGCCTGGCTAGAGGTACGGCTTGCGCGGGATTTGCACTCCCATGATCGCCGCCGCCTGTTTGATCTGCGGCCCCAATTGATCGCTCATGGTTTTGGCATGGCTTCCCATTTCCTCCAGTTCGACCCGGCTCAACCTGCTCTTCGCGGCACGCGCCCGCTGGTCCCGGGCGTCGCTTTGGTCGATGTAGGCCATGATCGCGTCATACTCGTCCTTCAACTGCCGGGCCAAGGCCGGATCTTTGGCCGCCAGCGCCGGATTCAGCGCGCCGTACGTCAGTCGCAGACTGCCCATGATTCCCCGCATGTCTTTGACCCGCGTTTCGGAGATATAAGCCGAAGGGTTGGGGCCGTAAATGGAGTCGCGCAGATCGTTGAAATAGGTGTTGAAGGTCGGCGTCATCCAGACGAGCGCGCCAATACATTCATTGAGCTTGAGCTGCCAGGCTTTGCACGCGGCAAGAAAGATGTCCGCCTCGCGGGCGGCATCCTTCGCGGAAGCAGAGGTGACCGTAGCCAGCGGGAGAAATTTGATGCCGTGCAAAGCTTGCGAAGCTTCCGGGCCAAGCTTGCGCACGAAGACCGCCTTGGTCCCGTACAAGCAGGGCTCGATGACGTAGTGGTACAGATTGCCATCCCGATCCACAATCGTCTTGCCGGAAGGCTCCCGAAGCGTCACCGGCGCCACCGGGTTGTCCGTGGCACCCTGGTTTTTCGGGACGCCTGAATCAAAATAAATGTCGAACTGCACAAGCTCCCGGACACCCGCCGCGATTCCCTCGATGGTCTCATATCCGTTCATGTGCAGATTCAAGTAGTCGCCCTGCATCTTTCTGATCAATGCCATCAATTCCGTCCCGTTCGAGATGGCCGCCTTGTCGTAGTTGCCACCGCTGGCGTCGACGATTTTCTGGTAGGCCGCTGCATTGGCTTCGTAATCATGTGCGGCGGCATCCAGTTTGGTGACCTGGCCCACGAGGTAAGTCTTGATCGCCTCCAGATTCGGCCCCTCCGCGCGGGCCGAACTCCATCCACCGGCACACAAGGTGAAGAACGTGGCGCAGGCGATGGATTTGAACTGCCGACGGAGCAGGCGGCCAGCGCCGGTCGAAAGGCAGCGTTTCCGATGTTGAATGCCCGTTTGGCTTTCCAAACAGGTAAGAGCGAGGGATTTCATACGGTCGAGACGGTGGCCGAATTCTCGCCATCCCGCTCTCTGTCAATTGCCCTCGATTTGCTCGGAATTGCGGTCCGAGATCCTTCAGAATGGCGTTCGCCTGGCTCGTGGAGCTTGGCTCGGTCGAAGTGCTAGCAACGGTCGCCACGGAATATGGTGGCGAGGCAGCTAGCCGAGCGAAACTTGACCCTTCTAATGGACGCTCACCGTCCAGTTCTGGACGGAGCCGACATGCGAGAGCCATCGCTCGCAATCAATCGCTGCTTTGCAGCCCATGCCAGCAGCAGTAATGGCTTGGCGATAGGTGGAATCAGCACAGTCTCCGGCCGCAAAGACCCCCTCGATATTCGTGCCGCTTGTTCCATCAGCCAGTTTCAAATAGCCGGCACTGTCCATGTCCAAGGCTCCCCGAAAGAGCTGAGTATTGGGAATGTGGCCGACCGCGATAAAAACGCCCGCACAGTCGAGCAAGCGCTCACCTCCGGTGACGGTATCGCGCAAGCGCACTGCGGTTACCTCGTCCTTTGACACATCGAGAATTTCCTTCATTACGCTATTCCACACTGGCTTAATTCTGTCGTGAGCCAGAACGCGGCTTGCCATGATTGGCGAAGCTCGCAATTGGTCCCGTCGATGGACAAGATAAACGACCGATGCAAAGCGGCTGAGGAAAAGCGCTTCTTCGCAGGCCGAATCTCCACCGCCGACCACGACCACCGGCTTGCTTCGGAAAAGCGGGAGCGCTCCGTCGCAGGTTGCGCAGAAGGTTACCCCGCGGTTCTCCAGTTGCGCCTCACCCGGTATGGAGAGATGACGATGGCCCGCGTCCGTGGCCACGATCACGGAGCGGCTCTCAAAGGTTTCACCGTCAGCGGCAATGCGGAATGGCCGCTGGCTGAAGTCCACTGATTCAACCGTCGTCCCGTAACGGATGCGTGCGCCGAAACGCTCGGCCTGCTGTTGCATCTCCTGCATCAGTGCTATTCCGTCCACCCCCCTGGAGAATCCCGGAAAATTCTCGACGACGGTCGTGGTCGTAAGAAGGCCGCCTGGCTGCAGGCCGGTGAGAAGCAGGGGCTGAAGGTTGGCGCGGGCGGTGTAGATTGCGGCGGTCCAGCCGGCGCAACCGGAACCGATAATGGTCACGTTTTCCATGGCAAATGAGGTTACAAACCTATTCTTGAAGGAAGAGGATCATCTCGTCGACGCGCGTGAAATCGCTCGTCTTGTAAAGAAGGTTTCCATCGCCATCCATGATCACGAAAAACGGCAGCCCGACCTTTAGTTCCGGAAAGCGTTTGTCGCTCTGCCATGCTTTGAACTCCGGTACCGTATCCTGAATTCGCAACAGAACCGCATTGCCTAATGCCCCGTTCAGCTTCGGATTGGACTGGGTGAGCTTTTCGAACTCCTTGCAATTCGCGCACCAGGTTCCGAAGAAATCGACGAAGATTGGCTTGCCGGTGGCTTTGGCAGCCGTAAGCGCATCCTCGCGTTTCAAATACCAATTCAGATTGCCGACGTGTTGCATGGCCGGCCCCGTGCCGGCTGAATTGGCGGTGGTAATCGCGGCGGAGGCGGACGTCGCCGGCAGAATCCCCCGCGCCAGGCTCAGGACGGAGATGATTCCGAGCAGCGCATAAAGGGCTCGCGGAAGACGTTCGAAGCCGGTCGATCCCGGCTGGAGCTTGTAAGCGGCCAGAAGAAAGAGCAGCGCCCCGAAGAAAATCAGCCGAACGACTTCGGTTGTGAATCCATAACCCGACAGTCCTTTCTCCAGATAGACATAGGAAAAATAGACGATCATTGCCCCGAGAACCCATTGCACATAACGCATCCACTCACCGCTTTTGGGCAAACGCGCACCGAAAAGGCCGATGAGCAGAAAGGGGGCGCCGACCCCCATCCCGAAGACGAGCATCTTCAAGCCGGCCAGGAATGCTCCACCCCAGGCAAATCCCTGCGCCTGGCTGGCGATGCCAACGAGGATGCTGACCACGAACGGGCCCACGCAGGATGACGAAATGAAACCTGCAGCCATGCCCATGAGGACGGTTCCCACGACACCGGGCCGCGCCTCACCGACGGAGCCGGAACCGAAAATTTCCAAGTGCAGGAAACCCGCCGTGGCAAGGGCAAGCACCAGGAAGAGCACGGCCAGTCCCAGATTGACGAAAGGCAGCCGCATCACCGCATTGAATGCTCCGCCGCTGGCTCCGGCGATGAAGCCGAGCAGCGCGTAGATGGTGGCCAGCCCGGTGTAATAGGCCGAGGGATGCAACCAGCGCGCTCTCGCGCCGGTCGAACGCGAACTTACCACCGTGGCCGTAATCGGGTAGAGCGGATAAACGCAAGGTAACAGGCTCGCCAGGATTCCGCCGAGGAACAGAAACCCATAGGCGGCCAACGATCCGCGACTCGAAGCTAATCCGCCTTCGATCATCGAGTTCATTGCGGACAACGGATCCGTCGCGTGGGACGGCCGGGCGCCGAGCAAAAGGCCGGCCGCTGCCAGCCAAGCCACTGTCGCAAGGTGGGACCGCGCCCCTCTGCGGAATGAATGAAATGGGCGCATTACTTTTTGACGAGAGACATCATGTAAAACATCTCCCGGGCAATCTGCTGACAGCGTTCGTCGTAGGCCGCGCTTTCCTCCGGCGTGCCGTCAGCGGCCTTGGGATCGACGTAATGGACCGGGACGCGAATCGACGCACCCTGGACGATCGGGCAATTGGCGTCGGCGTGGTCACAAGTCATCGCCGCGAGGTAATTTTTGGTCGGGTTGCCCTCGGTGTCATAGATCTTCGAAAATGAACGAATGGGCTCGGCCTTTTCCGCATATTTCACCAGGTAGACCGGATTTTTGCCACCGGTGGAGTCCTCGATCGCGAATCCAGCTCTTTTCAGAGCCGCGACCGTCCGCTCGTTGCACGCAGTCACTTCGATGCCGCCGGAGAAGGCCTGATAGTGAGGGACGCCGTAATAGGCAGCGGCGGTTTGCGACCACACCTGCGCGAAATGGCTACGGCGACTGTTGTGCGTGCAGATGTAGGTGACCTGCGCCGTTTCGCCCGCGGCGATCTTCGACTGCACGAAAAGGGCGATCTTTTTGAGATCGCCCTTTCGGTCGTCGGGGATTTTGTCGAATTCGCTCGTGGCCGCATGGACGGCGGAACCGAGGGACGGGAGCAAATCTTCAGAGCCGGCGAAGGCCGTGCGGGCAACAACAACGGCAGCGAAGGTCAGCGGGATGAGGAGCGTGAGGTTCATGGCATGAGGGTTGGGTAGTGCAGCTTCGGAACCGGCCCACCGGACAAATCCGGCGTGGACGGCTTCGTTTTCGCCAACATGAACAAATCGGTATATGTCGTCAAGAGTATATTCTCATACGAGTATATCCTCCTGAGGGCATGGAAGTCCATTGCCATCCCGGGCTGGGCGGGCTATGGTCGCGACATGCCTGCTTCTTCCCGCCATCGGCCCTCGGATTTAGTCGAGATTTACAAGTGCCTCTGCGACGAGACCCGTTTGCGAATTCTCCACTTGCTCTCGCACCAGGCGCTGTGCGTCTGCCATTTCCAGGCGATCCTCGACGCCCCGCAGGTGAAGGTTTCGAAGCACCTGGCTTATCTGCGCGAGCGCGGGATGGTGGAAACGCGCCGGGAAGGCGCGTGGATGGTCTATTCCCTCCCTCGAAATCCGTCGCGGGAGTTGACCGGGAATTTGCAATGCCTGCAGGATTGCTGCTCGGAGCAGGCGGTCTTCACCGCCGATTTGCGACGGATGAAAAAGGAGCTGGCCGCCTCGGCTGGCCCGTTCGGTGGATGCGGCGGCACCGCCACGTCGGGTCGGAAGCAATGAAGAGGGAAAAATTGCTCTCGGAGTTTCTGGGAACGTTCGTCCTCGTATTTGCCGGTACGGGCGCTGTCGTCATCGACCGCGCCAGCCACGGTGCGATTACGCATGTGGGAGTTGCGCTCACCTTCGGCTTGGTGATTCTGGCGATGATCTACACCTTCGGTGATGTGAGCGGCGCGCATTTCAATCCCGCGGTGACGACCGCTTTTGCCGCGGCGCGACGCTTCCCATGGCCCGACGTTCCTTGGTTTATCGGAGCGCAACTACTGGGCGCCTTCGCGGCCAGTGCGCTCCTCCGCTTTCTCTTTCCCACCGACACTGACCTCGGGGCCACGCTCCCGGCCGGTCCGGAGATGCAGAGCTTCGTCCTGGAAATCGTGCTGACCTTCATTCTCATGCTCGTCATCCTCAGCGTCTCGACTGGGGCCAAGGAAAAGGGGATCACCGCGGGCATTGCCATTGGTTCCGTGATCGGGTTGGAAGCCATGTTTGCCGGCCCGATCTGTGGGGCCTCCATGAATCCGGCGCGATCGCTCTCACCGGCCATCGTCAGCGGACACGTCGAGCATCTTTGGCTCTACCTGGCGGGGCCGCTCCTCGGGGCGCTCCTGGCCACTCCCATGTGTCGCGCCATTCGCGGGGATGGCTGTTGCGATGACCCCGAAAAGGAATCTCCGAACCAACCATGAAAACATCTGAATTCAAAAAGCACCTCGAAGAACAACCGGACGCTGAATTGCGGTTTGCGTTGCCCGATGGCGACCTGATTCCGTTGCATGCCCACGTCACCGAGATTGGTCGTATCGACAAAAACTTCATCGACTGTGGCGGCACGGCCCGCAGTTGGTCGAATTGTACCCTGCAAGTTTGGGTCGCAGAGAGCGACGAAGAACACCGCTTCCTTCCGGGCAAACTGGCCAAAGTGATGGACATGGCGATGCCGCTTTTCCGGGGCGACGACCTGGATGTGGAGATCGAATACGAGGACTGCTGCAGCGAACTTTCACAATATCCGGTCCTCGATGTCCAAAAGATTGACGGAACGCTGACGTTCCAACTCGGCTCCAAACATACTGACTGCCTCGCCAAGGAAGCCTGCGGCCTGACGCCGGCGGGCGGCCAATCCGGTTGCTGCGGGGGTAATTGCTAACCGAGGAAAATTGTGACCAAGCCTACCGTTCTCATCCTTTGCACCGGGAATTCGTGCCGCTCACATTTGGCTGAAGGAATCCTTCGCGCCGCGGTTGGCAACATTGTCAATGTGGCCAGCGCTGGCTCCAAGCCAGCCGGCTATGTGCATCCTTTAGCCATCAAAGCAATGCGGGAAATCGACATCGATATTTCCGGGCATCACTCCAAGCATCTCAACGAATTCCTCACGCAACCCATTGAAACCGTCATCACCGTTTGCGGAAATGCAGATCAAGCTTGCCCGATGTTTCCAGGGAATGTGAATCGCTACCACTGGGGCTTCGATGATCCGGCGCATGCGCCCGGTTCCGAAGCAGAGCAAATGGTCGTCTTCCGGCGCGTGCGCGACGAAATCCGGCGGGTCTTCGAGGCCTATGCTGCCGGCCGCCGCGACCAGGCTCGCCTCCAAAACTGACGACAAGCTGCCGCTCCATTCGTCTCGAGAGAATAGCGGTGGGTTTGCGCGCTCTGGATTCTCGTTCCGCCGGCGTTGTCGTGAAAAATCAATGGTCCTAATCCCCAAGGACGAAGGCAGCACGGGGTTGATCGACAAACAGAGCTGCTCGTGCGACCTGATGACTCGCCACCTGCCCTTGCAATCCAAAAGCCTCACGCCCACGGAAACCGCGGCCCAATCCACTGGCGGCGCCGCTGTGTCGAGCCCGTCGGCCTGGGGCAACGTCGTGCTCGCGGCGATGCTCATCCTGGCGACGCTGCCGGGCCGCACCCAGGGGCTCGGCTTGATCACCGAATCGCTGCTGCGCGATTTCGATCTCGATCGGGTGGCGTATGCGGACATGAATTTCTGGGCGACTCTCATCGGTGCGGCGTTTTGTCTTCCGGCGGGCTGGCTGATCGACCGGCGTGGATTGCGCTGGACCACGATGGGGATTCTCGCGCTGCTCATGGTCACGGTAGGATTGATGAGTACGCTGGCCCGCGGCTTCACCGTGCTCTTCGTTTTGGTCGTTCTCTCGCGCGGCTTGGGCCAAAGTGCGCTGACCGTGGCGAGCATTACCGCGGTGGGGAAGAGTTTTGCCGCGCGCGCGGGATGGCCCATGGCCGTTTATGCGATGCTCTTCAATCTATTCCTCGGCGCCGGCTATGTCGGCGTGGGCTGGTTGGTGCTCCGCTGGAATTGGCGCACCGCCTGGATGGTGGTGGGACTCGGTCTGTTCGTCGTGCTCGTCTTGATCGGGCTGTGCCTGCGTGAGCCGGCGCGCCGCATGGAAGCAACTGGACCAGCGCCGGCAGGAAAGACACTCGGAGAAGCTTTGCGGACGCCGATCTTTTGGGTTTTCTCCGGAGGAACGGGGCTCTTCCTGCTCGTCTTTTCCGGGCTGGGACTTTTCAACCAGGCCATTCTCTCCGAGCGGGGATTCGATCCGGAGACTTATCATCATTTCCTCGGCGTAGCCTCCGTTTGTGCGCTCCCTGGACAGTTGCTGTGTGGCTGGCTTTCACTCCGCCGGCCATTGACGCGCCTGCTCGCTGCGGCGCTTTTTCTGTATTCAATTGGTCTGGCGGCGCTGCCCCTGTTGCATACCCACCTGCAGCTTTGGCTTTTTGCCGCGACCTTTGGCATCGCCGCCGGCTTCATCAACGTCATCTACTTCGCCGTTTGGGGTCAGGCCTTTGGCCACGCGCATCTGGGCCGCATCCAGGGGGCGGCCCAAATGGCTGCGGTACTGGCCACCGCCGTGGGCCCGCTGATCTTTGCGAAGTGCCAGGCCGCAGTCGGTTCGTTCACACCGGTGCTGGTGACACTGGCCGCGATTTCGTTTTGTGCTGGCCTGGTTACCTGGCAGACCAAAATGATCCCTGCAGATTCATCTCCCCCTTCACCATCATGAGTTGGTTCCAACTGGATCCCCAAAGTATCGCCGATCGTGCCCGCCTCGCGGGCGCCGCTGCCCCTACGCTCACTGCTTCCATCGTGCGCGGCGCCGTGGGATTTACCCTCGTCAGCGCAGCCGGCTTTGTGCCGTGGGCGGTTTTCGGACTCCGCCTGCGCAAACAAATTGGCGAAGCCGGACTGTATGCGGTCTGTGCCCTGATTTTCATCGGTTTGAGCGCGCCCTTGTTGCACCGCTTGATGATCGGTCCGGGCTCTCTGCCGCGTTTCTACAAACTCTTCGGCCTCTCTTTCGCCGCCTACTCGGTGGCCTGGATTCTTGGCTGGATGGCGCTTCGCGGGCATCCTGGAAGTCTTCTCGGTCTCTTTGCCGGAACCGCCGTCATGGGCTGGATGCTGGCCATGGCATTCGATGCGCAAGCCTCGCTGGCTTCCATCATCGCTGCGCTCTTTTTGCTGAATACACTCGGCTATTTCGTCGGCGGTGTTTTTGAAGGGAAACTCATGAGCCAGCTTCCGCTCATGGCCAAACTTCAGTGGGGTGTCTGCTACGGACTTGGGTTTGGGGCGGGACTCGGCATCGCCTTTTATTTGTGCCAAGGACAGTCGCGGCTGCTTCTCGCCTCTCTTACTCAAGGGCGATGATCCGTCGCCGCGCGACGACGCAGTGGTAACTTGGCCTAACCCTTGAAACGGACTGGCTGCATTTTGGCCCGTGAAGAGACGAACCACCCAACACCTGTCATTTTGATGGCAAGCGACTCAGCTTCTGAATGGCTTCCTGGATCAGCGGCACGCTCTCCATTTTGGTCCCATCGAAAAAACCCCGCACGTTGCCGCTTCGATCGACGAGCACAAACTGGTCGCTGTGGGTCAGCGTGCCCGGCGTGCCCGCGGAGAGCCAGAAACCGTCATTCGCCAATTTGACGATCTGCGCACGATCGCCAGTGAGAAACAGCCACTTCGAAGAGGCGTGATACCGTTCGCCGTAGCTCCGCAAAACCTCGGGTTTGTCGTATTCGGGCGTGACGGTGATTGAGACCAACCGCAAGTCGTCCCGTGGCCCGAGAGTCGCGTCGAGTTTGCTCATGACGGTGCTAAGAATCGGGCAGGAACTTCCGCAGGAAGTAAACATCAAATTCGCCACCCAAATTTTCCCGAGCAGATCGGCTCGGGTCACCGTCTGGCCGTGGGCTTCGGTAAGCGTAAAATCCGGAACCGGCCCCGGCGGCAGATATTCGACATGCGGCGGGGTAGCGCGGTCGAAAACGGCTTTGACGAAACCGGTCCAGACCACGCCACCGAAGAGAACCACGGCGATAATCCACAGAACGGCGCGTCGATTGAGAGGATACATGGGAAGTTATCTTGTCGCGCTGTGCGTGCGGAATCGTCAAGCGTACCCCGGGGGACAGTCGCTCCCCCGGGGACGCGTGACACCGGGCCATCCATTCCCAGTGAAATTTCGTTTGCTACAGGACATTTTGATCGGCTGTCTGCGATGGGAACAGCCGGGTTGCAGGTGGGCTGTAGCAAAAGGCAAAGCAGTAACCGGGATTAGTCTGGCTTGTGTTCGGTGTGGCAGGACTTGCAGTTGACCGCTTCCTTGTAGTGCGCCGTCGCGTCCGGCTTTTTGTCGACGACGTCCTGGGTTGCAGCCACCAGCTTCTCGACGCGGGACTTGAAGTCCGCCGTGTCGCCCTTCGGCGGTTCGACGTTCTCCATTCCCTTGTACAGGTCGAGCGCCTTCTTAACTTCGTCGTCGGTGGCTGTTCCGGCGATGATCTTCTCGCAGACCTTCTTCTCGCCCTTGGGCGCCTTGTGCGCATACTGCATGGCATCCGCAATGGGTTGGTATTTCGGGTCCAGCGCGAGGGCGGTGAGCGCCGACGCGACGGAGACGGTGACTAATGTGATGCTGATGTATTTAGCTTTCATGGTTTTCCAGCGTGGCTCTGTGTAGATGGCTGTGAGGTTAGGTAGTTATGTGTTGATGAGGTCGTGTGATGAGGAAACGCATGGCGGCATCAGGCCGTGGCCTTGGTGTAGCGTTCGCCGACGAAATCCCAATTGACCACGTTCCACCAGGCCTCGACATATTCCGGCCGGCGGTTTTGGCGCTTGAGGTAATAGGCATGTTCCCAAACATCGATTCCCAACAACGGGGTTTTGCCGGTGGAAATCGGGCTGTCCTGGTTCGGGGTGGAATCGATTTCCAATTCCTTGTGATCGAGGATGAGCCAGGCCCAGCCGCTGCCGAAGACATCCGCGGCTTCCTTGCTGAACTTGGTCTTGAATTCGGCGAAACTGCCGAACTTTCTATTGATCGCCTTGGCCAGGGCGCCGGTCGGCTCGCCCCCACCTTTGGGCTTCATCATCTGCCAGAAAAGGCTGTGGTTGTAATGCCCGCCGCCGTTGTTTCGGACCGCCTTCCGAATGGGCTCGTTTACCCCGCTCAAGTTCTTGAGGATTTCCTCAATCGACATCTTTTCCAGCGCCGGTTGTTGCGCCACGGCGTCGTTGAGTTTCTTCACATAAGCGGCGTGATGCTTATCGTGGTGGATGTGCATCGTCTCGGCGTCGATGTGCGGTTCGAGAGCGTCGTAGGCATACGGAAGATCGGGCAATTTGAAGGGCCCAGTGGAAGCTGTAGCCGGGGATGCCGGAGCTTGCGCTTTCAATTTCCGGAGGGCGGGCGCGGCGAGAATGGTTCCCGCTGCGAGGGTGGTCTTGAGGGCCTGGCGTCGACTGATCATAGGTTCTGTTTTTGTTTTGCGGTTGTTATCTGCGAGGAAATGCTTTCTGGAGTTACCGGCCCTCATTGCCGGGAGAGTAAGGTTGGTGAAAGGGATTCAACGGTTTCATCACATGCCCATGGCCTCGTGAATTGCGGGCGCCATCGCCCCAAGTGCGCCTACCGCGATCAGCACGAGCGTTCCCAACGCAATCTCGATTCGAACATTCCGGGCGACAGTCGCGAGCGCTCCACTCTGCGTTTCTCCCAATGGCCACAGCCTGGGGATGCCAAGCTGGCGGCGAGTGACGCATAGGTTCCAACACCCGATGGCGGTCATGGAGACAAAGAGGACAACCTTTGCGATAAGCAGCCGTCCATATTCCGTCGTGACCAGCGCATGGAAGCTCCCCACCAGATAGTAACTGTTGCCAAGCCCGGACACAGCGAGCGCTCCGACCGCCACGAGGCTCAGTGCGGAAAACCGGCGGGTCACGACACACGCTACTTCCAAAGCGCCGGTATCCTGGTGATTCCGCAGATAACGTGCTAGAAACACGGCAATCGGGGCCAGTCCGGCCGGCCATGTGCCGGAGGCGATCAGGTGGATGATATCACTGCCAAGTTGGAGGTTCTGGCTCGGCCCCTCGCTCGCGCCGGCGTGGCCCAACCACGCCAGGGAGACTGTGAGCGACGTCGCCAGCGCTGCGCAAAGCCAAAACACGAGCGAGGCGCCCGGTGAACGCCGTGTCACCGGGCCAAAGAATAACCCCACCGCCAGTGCCGCGGCGATTCCTGCCCGAACCAACCAGACATGCCCGGGCGTGGTCTGTCCGAGAACCATCCAAAGCAAACTCGGTTGCAGCGAATCCAGAAGCGTCGATCCGCTCATTCCTGCGACGGCCAGCCAAAACCAGCCAAAGCCCGAGCAAAAAGCCAGAGCCACGCTGACCACCAACAGTCTCTGCAGGAGTCGCTGAACCTCCACGCGATCTTGCGACCATTCCCCGGTCGCCCCTCTCCAGGCTGGCTTCAGGACGAGGAAAAGGACGACGAAGACTGCTTGCAGCAAAAGACACGAGCCGAAGTGAACGGCCCGTGCGAGCACAAGGAAGGTTGTCACGGCGGAAGCCAGACGGGATAGGTGTGCTAACCGTCAGGGAGTTATCTCAAACTCAAAGTCGCCGTGGGTGACGTGAGTATCCACCGAAGCGGCACGCCAGACCACCTTGTATTTTCCTGGTTTCAATGGCGGCACGGAGACGATGAGCAACGCCTGATCGGATGGATCCGTCTTCTTGTCATGCTTGTCGATTTCGTGGCCGGAGGCATCGAAAACCTGGAGTTGGCTGAAGGGCGCCACCAACTTCTGGGTGAACCAGACTTTGACCTGCGTAGGTGAACCCTTGATGCTGCTGCCGACCTTCGGCTCCGCGTGATCGAGAAAGGCGTGGGCGTCTGCGAAGGCCATGCCCAAAAAGAGAAAGGCCAGAGTCAGGAATGAACGGGGAATTTTCATGGCAAAGAGATTAGAAAAGGCTGGATGATTATTTCGAGGTGCCGCTGGAGAGACTATTTTCACTACCTCCAAAAATTGGGTGACCGAAAAGCTTCGGAAAGATGTCGTCGATGTAAATCTGCACGTTGAAGACCATGCCGATATTGGGACCGGATTGCCGGTTCACGGGGATCATCGCTTCGGCGCCGATCTGACAATACCGCCCTTCCCAGAGCACCCCCGGATTGATCGTCCCCGTCGTTCCACCGCCGCCGCGGTTTTCGGGAGTTTGCATGGCGAACTCCACGAGCGGAATCATGTCGCGGAATGGACGTACCATGCCGGTATCTTTCACGTGCTGCTCGAGATACGGCAGACTGTACTCGACGGCGAATCCCCACTCGAAGACATTGGAATCGAGCGACCGCACCGGAAAATCCTCCGCAAGTTGCCCGGTAATCGCCAGGGGTTTGAAGAACTTGAGGCTGTCCGGCAAATCGCCGAAGCCTTTGCCAAAATAAATGTTCGGCGAAATGGTGCTGTAGTTATTGACCAAGGAATATCTACCCGAGCCGCCGATTTCCCATTCCACGCCCACGGAGAAAATGAACTCGTGCGCGGGGACTTGCAAAAGCTGGTACTTCGCGCTCACGCTGATGTTATCCCAGCCCGAGACCGACGGCGCGCCTTTGGGTTGAAGCACCGAGTACTGGCCGGTGATTCCCAAGGCGAAGCCGGGAAAGATCTCCTTGTCGAATTCCGAACTGATGTCGATCTCGCGAGTCTTGGGTGAGCCGTCCCCTGCGGGGTTGTTGAAAATGCTGAGGTTGGGTAATGACAGTTCGTCGGTGGCAAACGGGTCGTCGGTTTGAATGGTCGGTGGGAAAAATCGATCGCCTTCGAACCCGTGTCCGAGGAGAACGCCCGGGGAAATCAAAGCGGTGGCTGCAAGGACCGCGGCGAATGCCGTCCGGCAGGATGATCGGTGAGACTGAAACGATGAGTTACGAGATTTGCGGAGGGTGGAGATGGAAGAAAACATGGAAATGGATGGTGAAAGAGGAGGGTGATGGTTTGAGTTTCGGCGCCCACGCAGATTGTGGGTTCAAGCCTGGTTGGCGGGCCACGAGCGCGGCGCTTCCGCGCGAACCAGAGAAACGACGGCGTGAAGCGACAGCCCGCGCCGGCGGAATTTAGAGCAAACTCAAGCCACCCGGGGAGGTGGCACCAATGGCGCTTCCTTGCGCGCCTCGCCAAAGAATCCGGAAGTCACCACCAACGACGGATTCGTCGCCGGGTAGACAAACTCCGCGATCCGTTGATCGAATAACTCAATCTTTTTAATCGGTTGAACGGCCTCCCGTTTCTTTTCCGACTGCTTTCCCTTTTGGATCACATTGCAGATGGCGCAGGGATGCTGGCCGTCGAAGGTCTTTTCCACCGCTACCGTCAATGCCGCTGTCCGGGAGTAATCCACGATCATCGATGCCCAGGCGACTGTTTGCAGCAGCGCCCAATGGCCGCCAATCGCCAAAAACAATGTCACCACGGCCAGCCAGCGGCTGAAGTGGAGCAGAGTCTTGAGCATGCCGCTCTTTAGGTAAGTCGCGGAAGGGTGTCAAGCTTTCCGCCTGGCGGGTCGTGTCCTAATTTCAATTCTTCTTTTCCACAGGGATTGCTGCATAGGAGCCCACCCGCGCGCCACTTTGGTCGGAATCACCACTTTTATATCAACTCGGCCTTCCCATCGTCACCGTTGACTCGTTGGCCGGGAAATTGCCACTTTGCTTTTCCGACCATCCCGCGGATGTTAGGGGGGTGAAGGGGAACGCCAACGGACAAATAAAAGCGACCTCCGCAGTGATCAGCGCTTCGCATTTCCCCGTTGAGTGGCCCGACGATCCTGACAGCGAACCACCACCCGGCAAACAGCTCGCCCAGGCTTTACTCGATGACATGCTTCGCACCTCTTTTTTTCGGGCGCCAAAGGCCACCCTCGACGACCACAGCTACGAGCATTCTTCCTGGTGTTTCCGTATCGTTGCTAGATCTGCCTCGTATTGGGTCGATCTCGAAGGCGACTCCGATCGACGCCAGAAAACGACCAGATGGAGGGTATCCATCAGGAAATACCGCGGTGTCCTTAAAGAACTCTTCGGCTCTCCCGACTATGACGTCCCCGACGAATGCCTCCTTCTGCTCAAAGAGTCGATTTGCCGTGTCTTTGGCATTGATCAAATCGAATGGCTTACCGAACGCGCGGCGATGGCCGCCTTTTTTGATCCATGAAACTTTTCACTTTGGATTTTCAAATTAGGGCATTCCCGCCTGCCGAATGGCTTTGACCATTGTCCGAAACTCCGTCAGTTGCAATTGCCCGCGTTCGCGCAAAACTAGCGGCTCCTCTCCTCGCATGTCTTCGCCATCACCGACCTCTACGTTTGAAGTGCGCGGCGAGTATTGCGGTTTTATCCGGACGCTGCTCGGGAAGAAGCGCATGGTCCTGAAAACCGCGGGCGAGGAAACCTTTTTCAAGGTGCCGAGGGATTTGCGCCGATATCTGCGATCGGTGCTCGCGCCGGGGTCGGAGATTACCGTGACCGGCTATGAGATTCTGGATGATCGCCAGCACCTCAAGCGCATCGCCTCCGATGTGCGCCTGACGGCAACCGGACAATCCCTGGCTTGCGCGCAATGCCCGATACATGTCTGCGTGAAGAAGAATTGCTGGCGCAGCGGAGGCCGGGAACTGTGGCAGGCTTTGGAGGCCGCGGTCGCGCGGCGGGGCGTGGGCGAATCGGTGCAACTGAAGGCCGTTCACTGCCTCGACCATTGCAAGAAGGCTCCCAATGCCGAATGGGCCGGAAACGACTTTCATCGCTGTACTCCGGATGACGCCGACGGGATTGTGGCCAGGGCTCTGGGAGAGGAAGCGGATTTGCCCCGAACGTAAAACGCTCCTAACGAACATGGGCGTCGGCGGTATTTTCGCTTCGCCGCCCTTGATTCTGCGTGTTAGTTTCCGTCGCACCCATTCCCACCTATGAGCACAACCTCGACCAAGCCCGGCATCGCAGCCAAAAAAGACACACGTGTGATCGACGGACTAAACCTCGTTCTCGCGGATACCTACGCCCTCATGGCGCTCTCTCACCTCGCCCACTGGAATGTCGAAGGATCGGATTTTTATCCGTTGCACAAGGCTTTCCAGGAGCAGTACGAGAATCTCTTTGAAGCGGCCGACGAAGTCGCTGAACGCGTGCGGGCGCTGGACGCCTACGCCATTGGCGGCCTGACCACACTGGCCAAGGTCGCGCAGATGGAGGAATTCAAATCGCCCCTCCCGCAGAAGGATTATGTCGCCGCGCTGATCGTTGCGCATGAGAAGGTCATGGACGATGCCACGCGCACGCGGGACAATGCGGGGGAGGGGTCCGATCTCCAGACGCAGGATTTGATGATCAAACGGCTGCAATGGCATCAAAAAACCGTTTGGATGCTGAAGAGTTATCTCAAATAGCGACGAAGTCTTCGTGAATCCCGAAATCTGCACCACTTCCATCGCCACCGAATGTGGGCCATCGCATTGCCGCCAGCGCTGCGCGCTGGAGGTGATCGATGAACTGCTGCGCGATCGTGATGCCGTTTCGGGCGAAGAAGCCGATCTCCTGCTGGATCTCCGCTGGCATTTGCGGAATGGCACGGATGCCGAGACCGCCTTGCGCGTCTTTTGTGATCTGCGCATTCGCATGGAACAGCGGCATTACCTCGCCTTTTACCGGCTGCGCCGCTGGCTGGAGAATCATTTGATGGCCGCGGTTCAGCTCTGCCCCGCCGCGGAGCCGCACCTTACCCCGGTGAAGTTCGATCGCTATTGCGTCGAGGCCATCCGGCGGATGTGTCTGTGCGCCGCGCTGGGCCGTGGCAGCGTGCTGATCGCGCCGCGCGTGCGCTTTCTTTTCCAGCACGTCACCGCGGCGTCGACGCCGGCGTGCGAGACCTTCGCCGCGGAGCCGGCATCGGTGTAAGTAAAGCCAGGCAGATCGGTAGACAACGGAGCACGGACATTCCTGTCTGGAGTTCCTTCATTACGACTCGCCGTAGCTCCTTCTCCATGCACGAGACTTCGGACAGGAATGTCCGTGCTCCGTTGTCGCTTCGCTCCTGCTGGCGAAGAAGCCGGCTCTGATCTCGGGATACCAGCGTGCGTGGCTATCCGCCTGCGCGAAATCCGGCACGCCCGAGTTGCTCCGAGGCATTCCAGCCAGCGGGCGCGGGACGCGAAGTGCTCCACCATTTCATGCCGCCGGCCATCCACCGTGCCCGGGCCGCATCATAAGTCAGCCCCTGGTCATCATCGTCGAAACCAAACTCGAATCCGCAGCATGGGCAGATCTCGAACGATGCCGCTCCCGAGGCATTGCGCGGCGGATCGGCTAGCTCCGGCCAACCGCAAACCGGGCAAAGATGTTTCATCGCTCCTTGCGCAGGTCGACATTCACGCCCGGCTGGCGCGCGAAATAGTTGGGGCTGTCGGGCTTGAAGTAAGTGCGGGTCGTGCCGTTGGCGTTGTAAGCGCCGAAGGCTCCGGTCGCCGGGTCGTAGATGCGCAGTGAACCGTCCGGGTCGCGCTTGGCCGGCAATCCTTCCGCCCTGGCCCGCGCCAGAAATGCCGCGGCCTGCGCGGCGTAATCCTCCGGATTGCGTGCGCCAAAATCACCGCCATGCCGGGCGAAATGGTCGGGCAGCGAATCGAGATGGCCCCATGTTTTGCTCGCCGGCCCGATCGGGGCGATTTCCGATTCGACTCGCGCTGGCGCCCCGGAGCGAGACGGCGTCGACGATGGCTGCTTCACCAGCCAGGCCAATCCGAGGACGACGACCAACATCACGATTCGGAAGGCCTGCCGGTTCATGGTGCGAAAGGATGGGAGTCCTGGCTGCGGCTGGCGCTCCAGCCGGTGCTATCGCTCAGGAAAGGCAGGCCATCGTGCCGGCCTGTTGGGCAGCGAATGGCTTCTGGGGACTGAGATTCAATTCGGCGAGCAATTGCTGGTCTTCGTCCACGCCGGGATTCTGCGCGGTGAGCAGTTTGTCGCCGTAGAAAATGCTATTGGCGCCGGCGAAGAAGCACAGCGCCTGGGCTTCCCGCGAGAGCCGGGTGCGGCCCGCGCTGAGGCGCACTTTCACTTTCGGCAGCGCGATTCGGGTCGTGGCGATCAGGCGCACCAGTTCGAAGGCATCGACCGGAGGCTGATCCGCCAGCGGCGTGCCCGGCATCGCCATGAGGCAGTTGATCGGGACGCTCTCCGGGGCCGGGTCGAAATTTGTCAGCACCTCGAGCATTTTGAGGCGATCATCGATCGTCTCGCCCATGCCGATGATGCCGCCGCAGCACACGTCCATGCCCGCTTGCTGCACGGCTTGGATCGTATTGATGCGATCCTGGAAAGTGTGCGTGCTGACGATTTCGGCGTAGTGCTCGGGCGACGTATCGATGTTGTGATTGTAGGCGGTGACACCCGCGTCCTTGAGCTTGCGCGCCTCGGTGAGCGATAACTGGCCGAGGGTCACGCAGACTTCCATGCCCAGCTTGCTCACTTCACGAATGGTGCCCAGCACCTGCTCGAATTTCGCATCCCCATCGCGCACGCCTTTCCACGCCGCTCCCATGCAAAAACGCGTCGAGCCATTCTCCCGGGCGCGCCGCGCCACTTCGAGCACGGCATCGGTCTCCATCAGCCGCTCCGCTTTCACGCCGGTGTGGTAGCGGGAGCTTTGGGCGCAATAGCCGCAATCCTCCGAACATCCACCGGTCTTGATCGAAAGCAGGGTGCAAAGCTGGACCTCGTTCTCCTTCCAGAACTCGAGATACGTAATGCGCGACTGCTGGATGAGGTCGAAAAAGGGCTGGTCGTAGATGGCGCGAAGCTCGGCAAAAATCATGCGGCTCTCACGATGCGGGTGTGAACGGGACGTGTCCAGTGGATTGAGATACCTGGACGGCGAGCAGCCCCGCATGGAAAGGGACGCCGCGCCGTTTGACTCCGGGAGAAGGGCCACGTACGGTCCAGCCCGCGTATCCTTCGCCTGCATGTCGCGCCTCCGTGCCACCTTGGTTGCCTGCGTCGCCCTCGTCGTATCTTGCGGTGCGGCGGACGCGCAGTATGTGCTGCAAGGGATCGCCGCCGAAGTCAGATCCGGCGATCAAAAGGACGTGATCACCTATTCACAAGTCCGCGAACTCACCGGCGCCAAGGACAAGGAAGCCACGGAAACACTCAAAGGCATGGAACTGGTCGAGAAGATCAAGGAGATCCGGGCCGCAGCGATCAAAGAGTTGATCGATCGCACCCTCGCCTTGCATCAATTCAAGGCCGCGGGGCGCACTGTCCCGGATTCGTTCCTGGACCGGCGGATCGAACGGATCATCAGACGCGATTTTGGCGGCGACCCGGCGGCGCTCACGCGGGCCCTCCGGGACCGCGGCCAGACTTGGGAGCAGTTTCGCAATCACGAGCGCGAAGAAATCGCCCTCGAAGAGATGCGGCGGGATGTGACTCACAGCACGGCCAACGTCGAGGAGGCGCAACGCCTGGAGAGCGAGTGGCTGAAAAAACTCCGCAAGAGCGCCTACATCAAGGTCTACTGAAAAAGCCGGTAAATTCCTGGGTGAAGAAAAGGGACCACGGATTTCACGGATTTCACGGATTAAAGCCTTCGCTGCGGAATCAATCCGTGTAATCCGTGGTCCAATTCTTCCGGTGCTGTTCTTTCGCGTGTTTCGTGCACAACTCCTTTGGTTGCGGCTTTGCCGTCCTGTGCCGTGCTTCCGCCGATTTGCCTGGCGCAAATTTTTTGTAAGGACCGTCGCAAACCGCACGTTGGAGAGGGGTGAAGCGTCCCTTGACTTCACCAACTTCGTCCATATCGTTTGCCGCTTAAATTTTGCCGCCCATATGCCGCAATTCCAAAAAAGACATCATTTCGCTCTTATCCTCACGGCCTTGGCCTTCTCCGCGGTAATCGCCCGCGCAGAGGACGAAGGATCCGGTACCGGGGTGGTTCTCGATGGCATCGCTGCCGAAGTCGCTTCCGGCGGCCAGAAGGAAGTGGTGACATTTTCGCAGGTGCGCGACCTGGTGGGTCCCAAGGAAAAGCAGGCGCACGAGACGCTCAAGGGGGCGGAACTCGTCGAACGCATCAAGGAAATCCGTCTCGGGGCCATCAACGATCTCATCGATCGCACGCTCATTATTCAGGAGTTCAAAACCAAGGGCTTCACGATTCCCGACTACTTCGTCGACGAGCAGGTGCTGGGCACGATCAAGACGGACTTCGGCGGTGACCGGCAGGCTTTCCTGCGCACTCTCGCCGCCCAGGGCTACACCCTCGACAAATTCCGCGAGTTCAAGCGTGACATGATCATCGTTCAGGAAATGCGCAAGCAGGCGGTCAAGGGCGTGACCACGGTCTCCGACTCGAAGATCGCCGATTTCTACAAGGAACACGTCGATGAGTACAGCCAGCCCGAGCAGATCAAGCTACGCATGATCACGATCAAAGGCACTGGCGCGGACAACGACAGCCGGCGCAAGATGATCGACGAAATCCGGCAAAAAATCGTCGAAGGCGCCGAATTCGGCGACCTCGCCCGGATGTATGACGAGGACAGTATGCAGGAAAATTTCGGTGACTGGGGTTGGATCGATCGCAAAAAGCTCAATGAAAGCCTGACCAAGATCGCTTTCTCGTTGAAGCCTGGCGAAATGAGCCAGGTGGTGACGATGGGCGACAGCTACTATCTGCTCTACTGCGAAGCGAAAAAGGTCGCGGCAGTGCGACCCCTCAAGGACGTCCGCGACGAAATCGAGAAGGCCTTGCTCCAGGGCGAGCGCCAGCAGCAGCAGCAGGACTGGCTCGCGAAACTCCGCCGAAAAGCCTACATCAAGGTATTCTGATGGTGCTCCGGGCGTGAACGCCGGGCTACCGACGATCGGCCTGACCCTCGGGGACACGGCTGGGATCGGCCCGGAAATCATTTCCGCGGCCCTCGCTTCCGGGCGGCTCGATCCGAAATTCAACTACCGCGTCATCGGCTCGGCAGAGGACGCTAGGCCCGGCCAGGCGAGCGAGGCGACCGCCCGTGCCGCGCTCGCCGCGCTCGAGGAAAGCGTGACTTTGGCCCTCAGCGGTCAGATTGCCGCCGTCGTCACCGGGCCAGTGCACAAGGCCCGGATGCAAGCCGTCGGCTTTGATTTTCCCGGGCAGACGGAGTTCTTCGCGCACCGCGCGCGGTGTGAGAACTTCGCCATGTGCCTGACAGGCGGCGCGCTCACCGTCGCCCTGGTCACCGTCCACGTGCCCTTGCGGACCGTGGCGGAAAGTCTCACCACTGCGGAGATCGTTCAGGTGGGGCTTTTGCTCGCCGAGTTTCTCCGCCAGCGCCATGGCCGAGTCCCGCGGTTGGCCGTGGCCGGGCTCAATCCGCATGCCGGAGAAGCAGGCGCCTTCGGCCGTGAAGAAATTGAAATCATCGAACCTGCGGTGGCTTTGCTGCGAGGCGAACTCGGCGACTGTGCGGAATGTTCAGGGCCGCACTCGCCGGACACGGTATTTCATCGCGCAGTCGGCGGTGAATTTGATGGAGTGCTGTGCATGTACCACGACCAGGGACTCATCCCGCTCAAGCTCCACGCCTTCGACGCCGGGGTAAACGTTACGCTGGGATTGCCCTTCCCCCGCACCAGTCCGGATCATGGGACGGCCTTCGACATCGCCGGCCGCGGCATCGCCCGGGCGGATAGCATGATCGCCGCCATCAACCTCGCCGCGGAACTCACGCGCCAACGCTCCTCCTGATGTTCGGAAAATACGGAAAGGTCTTCGAAATCGGCCTGCAAAACACCTTCGTCTATCGGTGGAATTTCCTCCTCCGGGCCATTTTCGGCATTGTCCCATTGATCGGTGTCCTCTTCCTCTGGAAGGCCGTCTTTCATTCCAAGGGCTCGGCAATTGCGGGTTACGACTACTCGTCGATGATCTTCTATTTCATGCTCACGGTCTTCCTCGACAACCTGATCACCCCGACGGAAGACGAATGGCAGATCGCGGCGGAAATTCGCGACGGCAAAATCAGCGCCTACCTGATCAAGCCCCTCAATTACCTCGGCTATCGCATCATGCTCTTTCTGAGCTATCGGCTGCTCTACATTGCCGTCGTGCTGGTGCCGATCGTGGTCCTGGCGTGTTTCCTGCGCGAATACTTGCGCCTGCCCGAGCACGCCATCACCTGGCTGGCCTTTGCCGCCTCGACCGCCATGGCCGCGTTTCTGCAATTCTTCATCGCCTATTCGATGGCCATGATTGCCTTCTGGGTCCTCGAAATCTCCACCATCGTTTTCCTGCTCTATTCCTTCGAGTTCTTCCTCAGCGGCCACGTCTTTCCCCTCGACGTTCTGCCTCCGGTGCTTCGGGAATTCATCCAATGGTCGCCGTTCACCTACGAGCTGTTCTTTCCCGCGCAAGTCTTCATGGAACGGGTGCAAGGAGGGGCCCTCGTTCAAGGGTTGCTCATCCAGGCTGGATGGGTCCTGATCGTGTGGACGAGTGCACGGACTCTTTGGTCGCAGGGCGTGCGAAAATATCAGGCGGTGGGAGGGTAGGAAGGGCGCTTGGTAATCAGTAGTCAGTAATCAGTTTTCAGACTCTATGCGATGCCTTCACTTCTTCATCCGGTCGGTCACTCCCGCCAGCGCGCGGCTGCGATCTCTGATTACTGCGCACTGATTACTGATTACTGGCCTTTCCCCAAATGCGCCGCTACCTCGAAATCTACCAGCTCATGATCCGCAACTCGCTGATCCGCGAGATGAGTTTCAAGGCCAATTTCATCCTTTGGATGGCCGTGGAATTTCTTTGGTTCGTCGGCCAGATCGTTTTTCTCGAAGTGCTCTACGGCCAGGTCAACACCATCGGCGGATGGTCCAAATGGGAGTGCGTGCTTTTGATCGGCACGCACCAGATCACCTCCCAGATTTTCCAAGCCTTCTTCTACATGAATCTCTCGGAATTGCCCGAATTGATCCGCACTGGGCGGCTCGACCTCATGTTGCTTTTGCCGGTGGATCCGCAATTTGCCGTATCCACCCGCAAATTTGGCATGGACAATATCGTCAATGCGCTGGTCGGCGTCGCCATCGTCATTTTTTCGCTCGCCAAGTTGCACGTCGTGCCTTCGGTGGAGCAGGTGGTGCTCTACCTGGTGGCGGTGGGATTCGGAGTCGCGGTTCACTACGCGGTGCTCTTCGGTCTGTCCACCGTCGCCTTCTGGATCGTCCGGGCGCAGGGGCTCATCTACGGCTATTTCAACGTCTTCAATATCGCCCGTTTTCCCAACACCGTGTTCCCTTTTGGGCTCTTCAAGGTCATTTTCACCTACTGCATTCCGGTGATGATCGTCGCCAACGTCCCCGCCCGCACGCTGGCCCGGGCGCTGGAGGAGCCGTGGACCGGCCTCGCTCAACTGGTTGTCGCCACCCTGTTTATCGTTGCGGTTACGCGCGGATTCTGGCTCTTTGCCCTGCGCCGCTATTCCTCCGCAAGTTCGTAAATTTCCGAGGTCTGCGAGGCCCGGCTGATGCTTAAAAATAGGTTCCCTTTCCCCTTGCGCCTCATAGGGAAAGCCATTATGTAACGCGCCTCATTTTCCCTGCTGCCGCATAGATCGATCCCCCTTCACGCAATTTTATGGCCAAATCCAAACCCGCGAAAAAAGCCGCAAAAAAAACCCAGCACTCCACCCACAAAGTGGTGAAGAGTGCGAAAAAGCCTGCGGCCAAGGCGGAGAAAACCAAAGCCAAGCCTGAGGCGAAGGCGAAGGAATCCGCCAAGGTCAAAGACGATCCCAAGAAAACGACAGCCAAGCTGGAAGCTGTTGCGCCCAAACCGCCCAAAACGGAGACCGTGAATGGCAAGACCGTAGTGAAGATGACGCCGTTCCTGGAAAAGCAAAAGGACCGCCTGCTTCAGTTGCGCGATTCCATGCTCGATTCCATGATGGGCGTGGCCAAGGACAACCTCCGCACCCGCGCAGAGGGCAGCGAGGCGAGCGCTTTCGGCATGCACCAGGCCGACGCTGGCAGCGACGCTTACGACCGCGATTTCGCCCTGAGCCTCCTTTCCCAGGAGCAGGACGCCCTTTACGAGATCGAAGAAGCGATCAAGCGGATCGACCTCGGCACTTACGGCATTTGCGAAATGAGCGGCAAACCGATCGCGCATCCCCGCCTCGAGGCGCTGCCCTTCGCGCGTTACACCGTCGAATGCCAGTCACAAATTGAAAAGCAGGGCAAGGTCACCCGCGCCCGCGTCCCAGTCACCTCACTCTTCGGCCTGACCGACGAAGAGCCGAGCGAATCCGAAGAAGAAGAAACGGTCAGCGAACCCAAGGAATAAGGCAATGGCCCGCGAATTCATCATCCTCGAATGCACCGAAGCGAAAGCAGAGGGCAAACCCGTCTCGCGCTACATCTCTACGCGCAACAAGAAGAGCCCGAACACCCCGAACCGGCTCGAAAAAAAGAAGTATAATCCGAACCTGAAGCGTCATACGCTCCATCGGGAAACCAAATAACCGACCGTCATGCAGCCCAAGACCCCGCAACGCCGTTCCAATTTCCGCCGCGCCAACCGCACCATGCCGCGGCGCCGGATCGATATCGCCCTCGAAGCGCTCGACTACAAGAATCCGGACATCCTCCGGAAGTTCGTCACCGAGAGCGGCAAGATCCTGCCCCGCCGCCTCACCGGTATGCCCGCGCATTTCCACCGCAAGATCACGCGCGAAATCAAGCGTGCCCGTGCGGTCCTGCTCATGCGCTGATTTCCGCGACTGACAATCCTTTCAAAAGGCGCGCTCCCGTGCTCGGGAGTGCGCCTTTTTTTGTCTCTCATCCGCAACAATCTCCGCCCTCTGTCGACATTTCGACTTGCCGATTTTACAAAACCAGCTTACGTGGTTTCCGGGTATTGAGCGAGCCAAGGGCTTGATGCGCTTGCATTTCCCTCAGCCAGCAACCGAATTCATGAGCAAACTTCTGTTCCCCCTTTTCGGTTGCTTCTCCCCGGTCTGGCGACGTTTAGATTGCCACCGGTGGCTCGGAAGGACGCTCCAGGTAGTGGCTCTCCTCATCACCCCCCGGCGAAGTTTTTCCCCTGTGGCAGGCTGCCGCGCTCCCGTTCGAGCGAGCTTTCGGCACCGCCCCTTCAGGAGCCGTGCACCTCGCGTGCGCTTCCCGGGCACTGCAACACCACGAAAAGTATTACATACGTCCAATGAGACCAAACGACTCCCGAGGCTCGGGCCGCCGCTCCAGCCGCGGACCCCGCCGTTCCTCCCGTTCGCGCGACACCAGCACCGCACGCCCACCGCAAACCCCGCCGGCCAAGCAAACCTTCTGGCAGAAACTGGTTTCCTTTTTCCGGCGCAGCCCTTCCCCGGCGACTACCAACGGGGCGAAACACTCCGGCACCAATGGCAGTCCGACGCCGCAGCGGGAATCCCGCTCCGTTCGCAAACCCGAAGCCGTCGAGGTCACCTCGCCGAAGCTCTATATCGGCAACCTCAGCTACGAAGCCACCGAGAACGATCTCTGTGAGCTGTTTAAAGGGGTCGGCGCGGTCCGGAATGCAGAAATCGTCACCCGCAAGTACGACGAAAAGTCGAAGGGTTTCGGCTTCGTCACCATGACCACGGTCGATGAGGCCAAGCGCGCCGTGACCGAATTGCACGACAAGGAATTCATGGGTCGTAAATTGGTTGTCAGCGGCGCCAAGACCGGCGAACGCGAGCCCAACTATCGCGGCTGATTCCCGTTCAGATTCCTCAGCGAAGGCCCACCGGAAACGGTGGGCCTTTTCTGTTGGATGGGACCAGTAGGTGAGTCGGTGAAAAGCCGATCGCCACAGCCCTCCGCTACAGCACTCGTCCGCGCATTTCATTCCACGCTCCCACCACGGGTCATTCTGAGCGAAGCGAAGAATCTCTGTTCTTCGTGGGCAGCGGCGGTGCGGAGCAGGCCTAACCCTGACCACCGCCTCCACCCATGGAAGCCAGAGATTCTTCGCTTCGCTCAGAATGACTCCGGTTGGTAAGATGCCCAGCCTGCCATATTTTCAGCCCGACTCACGATTTTTGGCTGGTCCAACTCTCCTCCTTTGCCACCTTCCGCCAACCATTTCTTCGTCATCGCCGGTCCCACCGCCATCGGCAAATCCGAGATCGCCGTGGAAGTTGCCGAGCGTTGCGGCGGCGAAATCATCGGTGCAGATGCCTTCCAAGTTTACCAGGGCCTGGATATCCTCACCGCCAAACCCTCTCAGGATCTCCAAGCCCGCGTCCCGCATCACTTGATCGGCGAAATCCCGTTGGCCCAAGCCTTCGATGTCGCGCAGTACCTCGAAATGGCGCGCGATCGCATCGAGCAGATTCGCCGTCGCGGCCGTCTTCCGATCGTCGTCGGCGGCACGGGAATGTATCTGCGCGCCTTGATCCGAGGCCTCGCCGAATTGCCCGGAGCCAACGCCGACTTGCGCGCCGAATTGGAAAGGCGGTCGCTGGCCGATCTGCAAAAGCAACTCACCGAACTCGACCCGCAAGGCGCTTCCCAGCTCGACATGAAAAATCCCCGGCGGGTGGTCCGCGCGCTCGAAATCTGTTTGCTCACCGGTCGGCCATTCTCGAGCTTTCGCGAGCAGTGGACCGATCAGCCGCCGCCGGCTTGCGGCGTGGTGCTGAGCCTCGATCGACCGGCGATCAACGCCCGCATCGATCGCCGCACGGCTGCCATGTTCGAAGCTGGGGTCATTGACGAAGTACGCGCTTGCGCCGAAATCGGCCTCACCGCGAGCCAAGTGCTGGGCTGGCGCGAAATTCGTGGGCTCCTCTGCGGCGAACTCGACCAGTCGCAGTGCGCTGCGGCCATTGCCCAAGCTACACGCCAGTACGCGAAGCGGCAGATGACCTGGTTTCGCCGGGAGCCGGCGCTGGAGATGGTGAGTGTCACCACTCTCTCGACCAGTGAGCTGATCGACCGCCTGACCGAAAAGGCCAGGGCCGTTACGGAGTAGGCACTCGCCCGGCCAATTGATCCCGCGCGATTTTTCCGAGGTAGGGGATTTCCCATTCCTTGCCGGCGAAGGCCTTGACCGCGGTCACGACGATCAATGCCACATAAGCGAGGCCGACCAGCATCCCCACCAAGTTCAGCAAGAGGACGAGCAATCCCCCGAGAAAGGCAATGTGGCTCACGATCCAGGAAATGAATTCCAAAGCCACGTAAAAGACCACGGCGACGCCGCCGAGGACCACCGCTTGCATGGCGTGGAAGCGGACAAATTTGTCCTTCTTCTCCAGAACGAGGAAAACGATGCCGCCCACGAGAGAAAAGATGCACGCCAGGCAGGCGGCCAGATTGGACGGAAGCCCGGTCGTCTCGACGGAGATCACCGGTGGTTCGGGAGTGGCAGCGGACGCACCGGGCTGTTCGGGCGGAACGGAAGACGGAGCGGCAGGGTCGGACATAGGCCCACGAAAGTAAAACGACCGTGCCTCCTGTCAACCAAACCAGCGTCAGGCGAAATTCCTCGGGCAAATCCAACTTCAGTATTTACGCCCGGAAAACGCGCGCTAGTATGCGCGCTCGTTCTTTCTGCCGGCTTTCGAGCCGGTGGTTTACCCCGGGCAAATCTCCAGAAACGTGTGTGAAGATTTATGGCCAAGAAAAACGATAGCTCCATGAAACCAGCAGCCGCGAAACCCGCGGTACCGCCGACGCCTGTCGCCGCCCCGAATGTTCCCGCAAAGGCGGTCATTCCGGCGAAGCCAGTTCCTACGGTGAAACCAGCTCCCGTGGTCAAGCCGGCCCCTGCCGCGAAGCGGGCCGCAAAGCCGGCGGCGAAGGCAAAGCCAGTTGGAAAATCGGCTAAAACTTCGGCTGCCAAACCGAAGCGCGTCACCAAAAGCGCACCGAGTTTCGCGCACGAAGACGTCGCGCTCCGAGCCTACTTCATCTCCGAAAAACGCCGCTCTCACGGACTCCCAGGGGACGAGCATCAGGATTGGGTCGAAGCCGAACGCCAGCTTTTCGCGGAAGGCTCTGGGGCGAAGAAGACCAAAAAAGTATAGCGCCGCTGGCTGGGGCCCGCTGCCCCAGTTCAACTCAGAACGCCTCAGTGGACACCGTCCCCTGCGCGCCGCATATTCCCCCGATGCCGGACTCAAAGACTATTTCAGAATCCCTCGCCGCCGCTCTGCGCGAACGCCGGACTGTCATTGCCGATCGCGAATGGTATGCCCGCGACCCGGCGGGACATCTCGATCGGTTGCGGGCGATCTCCGAGCAGATCGGCACATTGCAGACGCAGCTTCCTCCACCGGTGGACCCGCGGCTGGCGCACTTCCTGGAGCGGTGCAGCTACGACAAGGCCCTGGCTTTTCTCGAAGGGCAAAGGGAGCACGCCTGACCGACTCTCACCCGGCGCGAGATTTTCCCTGACCGCGCCGCCGGGATGTGTATGCTCGACATCCCACCCTGCTCATGGACCCGCTTCTTCAGCTCCTTCGCCAAAACGCCCGCACCTCGACCGCGGACCTCGCTCGCGAACTGAATCTTCCCGAGGACGTGATCGTGGAACGAATCGCGCGACTCGAAGCGGATGGCGTCCTCCTCGGCTATCAGGCCGTCGTCGATTCCCAGAAACTCTCCGGCTCGATGGTCACCGCCGTGGTCGAGGTCAAGATCACCCCCGAGCGCGGGGGCGGTTTCGATCGCCTGGCCGATCGCATCGCCCGGTTCGCTGAAGTGCAGAGCTGTTATCTCGTCAGCGGTGGCTACGATTTGCTGGTCATTGTCGAAGGGACGAGCCTCCAGGAGATCGCTACGTTCATCGCGGAAAAGCTCAGCACCATCAAAGGAGTCATTTCCACCGCCACCCGTTTTCGCCTGAAGACTTACAAGGAGAACGGCGTCTCGCTCACGCGCGAGGTGAAACCGGAACGGCTGGCGGTATCACCATGAAGGCATTGAGCATTTATCATTTGGCATTTGCGATTTGGGCTACCCGAGCTCGATAGCCGCGCTCTCGCGGCTCGTTATCGGTTCGCTGGGCGCGGCACCTCCGCTCTTCCCAAAATCCTCAATGCTAAATCTTAAATTCTGAATGACATGACTTTCAACAAACACATCGCGGCGCATGTCCGCGATATCCCTAAATCCGGCATCCGCGAATTCTTCGACATCGTGGCGCAGGAAAAGGAAGTAATCTCCCTCGGCGTCGGCGAACCCGATTTCGACACGCCCTGGCACATCCGCGAAGCGGCCATCTATTCCATTGAAAATGGCCGGACCCACTACACCTCCAATCTCGGCCTGCCCGAGCTGCGCAGTTCCATCTGCCGCTATGTGAACAAACACTTCGGCGTGGCCTACGACCCGCGCACCGAGGTCATCATTACCGTTGGGGTCAGCGAAGCTATCGATCTCGCCCTCCGCGCCCTTCTCAATCCCGGTGACGAGGTCCTCTATCACGAGCCTTGTTACGTGAGTTATTCGCCCAGCGTGATCATGGCTCACGGAAAAGCCGTCGCCATTCCCACCCGCGCCGAGGATCAGTTTCGCCTCACGGCGGAAGCGCTGAAAGCGAAGATCACCGACCGTTCCAAGGTGCTCATGCTCAACTTCCCGTGCAATCCCACAGGCGCCACCCAAACGCGCGCCGAATTGGATAAGATCGCGCGGCTCTGCATCGATCACGATCTTATCGTTCTCACCGACGAAATCTACAGCGAGCTGACTTATGACAAGGCCGAGCATGTCAGCATCGCCTCTCTCCCGGGGATGCGTGAGCGCTGCATCTTTCTCCATGGCTTTTCCAAGGCCTTCGCCATGACCGGCTGGCGCATTGGTTATGCCTGCGCGCCGGCCTTCCTCACCGACGCGATGATGAAGATTCATCAGTACGCGATTCTCTGCGCCAATTCGACTTCCCAGGACGCGGCCATCGAGGCGCTGGAACACGGCTCCCGCGGAGTCGAAGCGATGCGCCGCGAGTACGAGCATCGTCGTAACTACATCGTCCGCGCCTTCAACGACCTCGGCCTCGCCTGTCACAAGCCTGTCGGGGCTTTCTATATCTTCCCGAATATCAGCAGCACCGGCCTGACCAGCCGGGAGTTTTCGCTCGGCTTGCTGGAAAAGAAGAAAGTCGCCTGCGTCCCGGGACCCGCCTTTGGTGCCAGCGGCGAAGGGTTCGTCCGTTGTTGCTACGCGACGAGCCTCGAACAAATCAAAGTCGCCATGGAGCGCATCGGCGAGTTCGTCAACGAGGTCGAACGGTAGCGGTCATCGCCAAACCATCCGCAGTGCTAACTTAAAGGGTTTGCGCCAGCCGCGTAGATTCTTATTCAGCACAGCGTACTTTCCTCGTGCCCAAACGGAGTTTGGGCACGAGGGCAAGAGCGCAAACGTTCCTCTGCAATGCTCTTCAATAGAATCGCGCACGTTCGCGAGGATTTTCCGGTGAAGAAAAGAGGACCACGGATTACACGAATTTCACGGATTGATGTAGCGATTGGAGGCCTTTAGAGCATTTTAATTTAAACTGTAGCCGCCCCGCATTGAGAGCGGAGGTGAGGAACGACCGCAAAGGCGCAGAGGTTCGCAGAGGAAGAGTCGCAAAACGTCCCTCTGCGATCCTCTCCAATCCTTCTGCGTCTTTGCGGTTAAATGGCTACGGTTTTATTTAAATCGCTCTAACTAATCCGTGTAATCCGTGTAATCCGTGGTCCAATTCTTCCGATTCTTTTCTTTCGCGTGTTTCGCGCACCTCACCTTTGGTTGCGGCTCCGCCGCTCTGCGCCCTCCGCGGTCAAATAGACGTCGAGTTTTGGTTGCCGCTTTGCTGCGCCAAGGCAATCCGAGGATTTAATTTCCTACGGCTTGCTTGCGTACGAAAGCACGCGCAGCACCCGGACGGTCTGCGGCTTGCCGTCCACCTTGATATCGCGCTTTTCGATGTTGAATTCGATGATCGCTTCCGTGGTCAACGTGCCGCCGCCGTTTTCCTGGTAAGCGACTTTGTAGTGGTGCCCTTTGCTTTCCAGCACCCGATAGCGAAGATATCCCATGCCATCGCGCCCGGGGCAGCGAAACCATCCATCCTGCTGCTTGATCTCGTCGGTGTTGAATTGATTGGCGCTAATCTCCGCGGCGTCGAGATTGATCTCCGTGGCAATCGGGCTTTCACCGTCGGATAACCAGCCTTCGATGTAAGTGAAGATCTTCGGATGAATTTTCAGCGCCGGCGAGGCTTCCTCCACCTTCTTGTCGGCGCCGCGCGCCGACAAGAATCCAATGCAGCCCGCGCCGATGAGGAGAAGCATCTTTGATTTCATAAGAACGGAGTGAAAAACTGCCGCGCGCTCCGCGAGCCGAAAAGCAGACGACTGGTTCCGATTGTGCGACATGAAAGCTCCCCCTGTCGAACTTATTAGCGGAGCCCTCAAATCCGCTCCAAGTTTCCTGCCGGCGCCGGCTTTTCCTTGACTTCTGAGCACGGTAATCAGAGGCCCGATCGCGCCACGATCACGACGGTACGCTTTCCACCGTGAGCCGGTCGACACGACCGGTGCTTCAACCGCGGATAGCAAAAGATGGGCCATGTCCAATTACCAAAGCCGGTCGAATTCCTGCCGGGTGATCCGAAAGAATTCGCTAACCCGCATTGAATATCCCATACGGTCAGCCGTCAGATTGGTCACGATACCAATCCAAACGTATCAAAACCCTACCATATGAAACGTATCCTCCTCACCTTATCCATAGCCGGTGGTCTGATCGCGCTCGCTCCGGGCGCCCGAGCCGACCATTGGGACGACGATGTCCATGCCGATGTCCACAGCCTTTGGGAGTGGCAGGGCCATCTCGAAGACGAAGCCAACCACCATGGCGCCGGCCGCCACATTCACGATGAACTCGCCAGCACCCGTGCCGGTCTCGAGGACGTCGATCACCAACTCCACGATCGCCACTGGCACCATGAGCACGTGCGGGGCGAACTTGATGGCCTTCGCGACCAGTTGCATCACATCGGCGATGAATTGCACTGGCGCGGTGAGGTCCACCATCGGCCGGGCTTCACCATCGAAATTCACTAAGCCTCAGCAGCTTTAGTTCTCTCACACGCGATCCCGCTGGCGTCTTCAAACGACGTTGGCGGGGTCGCGTTTTATTTGTCCTATGTGGCCCATAGGACGATTGTGACCTGGGCGGAGATCGCCCCTGCCTAATACCGCCTTACGATACCGCGCTTTCCAACTGACGCTCTTCGACGGGAGTCGGTTCGGCAGGAGCCGGGTCCGGAGCCGCCAGCCTTTCTTCGATGCTGGCTACCACAGCTTTGGCGATCGCCCGCTGGCCTCGGGGAAAAAGGAAAATGTACTTGGGCTTCTTCTCCAGGCAGTAGAGGACCACGTTCTCGCTGAGGAATGTCGGCTCGTGCGCGACCTTGTAGCCGGCGAGTTCGAGTTCCAGGGCCACATGCTTCCAACTGCGCTTGGCGACAAACGCCAGCTTCGGACCGGGCCGGACCGTGGAAACGAGGTAACCGAAGAGGTTCCCCGATAAGCCACGCGCCGAGGTACTGATGCACGGCACCGCCCAGGTGATCGGGTCGCGTTCGAGGTTCACGCTGAAAAAGGCGATGTCCAGTTCGTGCGGAAGGGCCTTGCCCAACTCCGTTTCGAGTTTGTCCGAGGAAGGGGACGAAAGCTTTTTCCAAATGAGCCAAAGCTGGACTCGCGCGGCGCGGGCGATCTTCGGACCAACCCACGCGATCACCAGCAGGAGGACACTAAAGACGATGAACGCGAGAACGGGGTCCTGTTTGATCAGAAAGAGCCCTCCCACCACTGCGGTGTCTTCGCCGATACTGAGGGCGATATTCGAGAACGGCTCCGGGGAATGATTCACCACCAGCCGCGTTCCGGCTTTCATCGCGTGCGTCGTGAGTGTCGCGGCGCCGGCCAGAAGGGCGGCGATGACGTCGATCGTCGGGTCGTGAACACCGAGTGCGTGCACCCCGAGATAGGCGCCACCCAACGGGCGGATAAAGGTGTGAACGGCATCCCAGAGCGAATCCACCCACGGCACCTTGTCCGCAAAAAACTGCAGCAGGTAGAGCACTCCGGAGATCGCGATGATCGCGGGGTGCGCCAGAATGGCGAGATCCGGGTAGGTCTGGCTGACGTCGATCCAATGCTGCTGAATAGACAGGCCGGTGACGAAGACTGTGAGATAGAGATTGATCCCCGCGAGCGAGGAGAGCCCAAGGGCAGCACCCAGTTGCGGCAGGACGGGCATGACTGGCATGGCCAAAGTATTGGCCGGGGGCGACTTTTTACAAACGGAAAGTCGTCCCTGCGGACGCGACCTCCTCGTCGACCACCGGGTTCGTCAGGGCGCCGATTCCTTCGATGTCGATCGTGACTTTGTCGCCGGAGTGGAGGAAGCGTGGAGGAGTGCGCGCGACGCCCACCCCTTGCGGCGTGCCGGTGAGAATCACCGTGCCGGGGAGCAGCGTGGTGGAACCGCTCAGAAATTCGATCAAGGTCGCCACGTCGAAGATCATGTCCCCGGTCGAGCAATCCTGGAGCGTTTCGCCATTGATGATCGTGCGAATGCGCAGCGCTTGCGGGTTGGGGATGTCTTCAGTGGTCACGAGCCGCGGTCCGAGCGGCGCAAACGTATCGAACGACTTCCCGCGGCACCACTGCGTCCCGCCGCCTTCCTTCTGCCAATCGCGGGCGCTGACGTCGTTCGCACAGGTGTAGCCGAAGACGTACTCCAGCGCTCGCTCGCGCGGGACGTTCTTCGCCTTCTTGCCGATGACGACCGCAAGTTCGCATTCGTAGTCGACCTTGGTGCTGACCAGCCAGCGTGGCAAAATGATCGGCTCGCCGGGATGCTGCAGGGCGCTGGGATTTTTGAAAAACAGCACCGGAAATTGCGGGAGCGGGGCATTCGATTCCGCGGCATGCTGGCGGTAATTCAGGCCGATGCAGAGCAGGGCCGTGGGCTCGAGCGGGGCCAGGGTGCGGGCGATGGGAGCGGTGTCGCCGGTCGGCGTGAGGCCGTCGAACAAATTGCCGCCGCGGAGCTTGGTCGCGGTGCCGTCGAGGTGTTCCTGGGCGTAGCCGATTTCGCCGGTGGGGGATTGATAGCGGATGATTCTCACAGTTTTTTTGGGGAAGGAGTGGGTGGGGGATTCTTGATGTCTCGCGGCGTCTCGCGAGATTTATTTTTGCCGGCTTCCTCCAGAGGCATGTCCACGGGGGCAAAGAGGCTTCCGTCCTCGGCTGTGAAATGCCACCATTCGTCCCGGATCCCATTGAAGCCCGCGTTCTTCATCGCCGTGCGCAGAGTCTGCATGCGCTGGGCGATTCCAGGATCGGAGCCCACGTATTCCGATTTTGCCGCCAGGGTCAACTCGTCGAAACCCGAGGCCATTTTCTGTTCGTGGCCTTGCAGGTCGACGAGTGTGACGTCCACGGAGACTCCCCATGAATGATACGAGCCCCCGCGCGACGGCGGCGCCAGGAATCCCGATTCCGGCAGCGCATTCCACAAAACGTCCTGCGCCCAAGGCGGGCGGTACGCGTCCCAGATCTTTAATCCGTATCCCTGTTTGTGCAGTTCGTCCTGCGCGTGTCGCAATCGGGCGGCCACGCTTTTGCGGATCAATGCCCGGGCGTTCGTCGGGTAAACCTGCCAGCCGGCAAGGTTGCGCTCCGTGGCGTAGCGCATTTCGATACAAATACCGGGACACACTTTGGCGATGTCCACCATCGGTTCGTCGCGCCGGCTGAAGAGTGGACGCGGCGAGGCCTTTCCGACCGTGATCTCGACCGAAGGCTGGGCGGCAGCGTGCAGCGCGAGCAAAGTCATTAGCCACGGGAGGCAGTGCTGGAGCGATTGGGCGCGCATGCGGGGGCGGAGACTAGTGGGCATCCGGAAGACAGGCAAGGTTCGCGGATGGGAGCTTTAAAGCCGTCCGGCTGCGCGATCGGCCGGCCAGTAAATGCTTCTCCTCGATCGGCTTTCCTCCCGGCAATTTCCTTGTTTTGCCGGGACGCATTCCTACATTGCGCGCGTGACGACTCCCGCAGGGGCCGCGGTGGCCGCCCCGTCTCCCATATCCCGCCGACCCGTCAGGCAGAGTGTGCTCCCGGTAGTCGCCTTTCTGGCCGCTCTCGTGGCCAGTTGGGCGGTGCTGGGACGTTGCCTGCCGTTTCCGGCAGTCCCGGTGGTTCGGGAAAAGGTCGAACAGCTCAGCCATTACGGCGACGAGTATGAAGTGCTTTTTGTCGGCTCGAGCCGCATTTACTTCCAGGTGTTGCCGTCGATCTTCGATCAAATGGCCCGTGAGCAGGGCCTCTCTTTGCGATCGTTCAATGCGGGGATTGCCGCGATGCGTCCGCCGGAAGACGACTACTACCTGGAGCAGCTTCTCCGCAGTCCCCATCGGCGGTTGCGCTGGGTATTTGTCGAGATGATGGGACTCAACGCCAACGCCGACCCGACGCTCACCGCCACGCGAAGGTCCAGCTACTGGCACGATTGGAATCGTACGGGGATGTTGACCGAACGCTGCTTTCGCGAGTGTGCGGAGGCTTGTCGTGCTGCGACCCGCCACGAATCTTCCTGGCATGAGGCCCGGCAAGCCTGCGAGGAGACCCTGTGGTCGTGGCTGGATAACTTGTGGCTCTTCGTCGAGAGATTTTCCTGTTTTGGCCGGGGTGAAGCACTGCTCCAGCGACGATTCGGGTCGGCGAAGGAAAAGAAGAAGGATGTTTCTGAGAAAAAGGGTCTGGCTTGGGATGGCTGGGCTTTTCCGGCTATCGCGAAACCATGGACCGAGGACCCCAAGCGGGTCACGGCTTACAACCTCGCCTATGCCAATTTGCTGGCCAGCCCGCAGCGCTTCGATCCGGAGGACGCCGTCAGTTGGCAGGCGCTCGAGGCCAAGCTCTCGCGGATTCGGCGAGCGGGGGCAACGCCGATCCTCGTCATTCCTCCGACCCTTGCTCTCAAACGTTACTTTCCCTCCGAGTTTTCCGGGAAATCAGCCTCGCCCGCCATTCTCGATTTCTCTGATCCGCACGCCCATCCTGAACTTTTCGCCATCGATCACCGCCTCGACGGCCAGCATCTCAACTATGATGGCGCGGTGATCTTTACGGAAGAAATCGCGCGGAGATTTTTCGAGATTGTGAAAGAGACGCGCCCCCCTGCGGAGAGATGACGGACCCCGAGGCGCCACCAACCGGGACGAATTCGCCCCGTCTTCCAGCGGTGCTTCGGCCGCTCCTCATCGGGGCGTGCTTCCTTGCGGCTGGTCTCGTTACCGCCCAATGCATCACCGCTCTGCTCCCTTTTCCGACCGTCCCCCAAGTGGGTGCTCGGTTCCGCTACTTCAAGGAACACAAAAACGATTTCGATACGATTTTCATCGGCTCCAGCCGCATTCAAAATCACCTCATTCCCCAGCAATTCGATGCCCACAACTCGGCTCATGGTGTGGTCACTCATTCCTTCAATCTCGGCTATGCCGGCATGTGGCCGCCCGAGAGCTTTTACTTTTTGCGCGAAGTCCTCGCCCTGCGTCCGGCAAAACTTCGCTGGGCGGTGATTGAACTCATGGACTATCGGTTCGGCGAATTGGAGCGCAATCCCTTCACCAGTCGCGCCGTTTACTGGCACGATTGGCAGCACACTTGCATGGCTTGGCGGCTCATCGTGGAGTCGCCGTTGCCGCTCAATGAAAAATGCCAGGAACTCGCCCTGCATACCTCGCTCTATTTGCGGCGGCTCACGAATGCCGGTCGCGGTGCGGAATGGTTGCGTTTCCCATTCGCTTCCGGACGACCGAAGGAAGACACGGGCTGGATGAAGCGAGGCGGCTTCGATCCCGCCGCGGAAATGGGATCATGGACTGATGCCGCACTCGCCGATTACGCGCGACAGGTGGCGGCGGTGCGGGACTCACTTCCTCCGCGGACAGCCCGGCCCGGCTTTTCGGATGCGTTGCGCAGTCTGCTCAAGGATTTACAGGAAGCCGGCGTCGAGCCGATATTCGTCATTTCGCCCACGGTTCGCTCTGACGAGAATCTGCTGCTCGGGTTGCCAGACGGTCTGACCGTTTTTGCTTTCAACCAGCCAGCCGAGTTCCCTCAGCTCTTTGAGGCCGTGAATCATGTCGAGCCAAGGCATCTCAACGAGAAAGGCGCGCGCGAATTTACCCGGCTGTTCGCAGAACGGTTTTCCAATCATGTCAGTCGCCCATAAATCCCGGCGCCGTCGCGCTGTTCTGTGATGATGGAGGCGCCAACGACTTCCCGTGACGGCGCGCTGGCCGGGCCGCCTATGCGGTTTCGTCCCTCCGCCGGCCCTGGCGTAATCTCGATTTTTTTTGCGACGTTCATTGGCAGTTGTGCGCTCCTGGGCTGCTTTCTGCCGTTTCCGCGCATCCTTATCATTCGCGACAAGCTCGAGTATCTCGCCCGGCACGGTGACGACTACGATGTCGTCTTCATCGGTTCGAGCCATATCCAGGGACAGGTGATGCCTTCCGTTTTCGATGAAGTGACCTGCCGCGCCGGTGTGCGCGTGAAGTCCTTCAATGCCGGTGTCGCCGGCATGTTTGCCCCCGAGGACGGTTATGTGCTGGAGCAAATACTGCAGCGGCCTCATCACCGCTTGCGATGGGTTTTCTTCGAGCTTTCCCACGTGCGCACCAGTCTCGAGCGCGAGGGGACGGCACGCTTCACCTACTGGCATGACTGGCCGCGGTTGAGTCTCATCGTGCGCCGCCTTTGGCAGCAGGCCGTGGACGCCAGCGCACCAATGGCGAAAAATCCCCAGGCCAGCTTCGCGCAACGCTGGGACATCTGGAGCACGATGGGGGAGACCATGGCCGGGCATATCCACCAATGGCTGGCCCGCGCCGTCAACCTGGGGCGGGGGAACGATCTGCTGGCACAGTGGTCGCACGAGCGCGATTCCCAGCGTGAGAGTGGCAAAAGTCTGGGTCCGATGGGCGACGGCTGGATGACCGCCTTCGGTGTGCCGCAACTCATGCCCCCGGAGCCTCGGGCCAAATACCTAGCCAGTTACGAGGAGCGATTGGCCACGCCTGCGACCAGGGAACGAAATGATCCCGTCAGCCAGGTGGCTCTCCAGCGCCTCGTGGCCACGGTTCGCCGCAGCGGTGCGGTTCCCATCTTCGTCGTTCCTCCGACGACGGAAGCTGGGTATTTCTATCCGCCGGCGGAACGGGAAAAGGACATTTCCATTTTGGATTTCTCCGACGTGCGCAAGTATCCGGAACTTTATGACCCCGATCATCGGATCGATCTTGATCACTTGAATACCTCCGGCGCGAAAATCTTCAGTGCGGCGCTGGCCCAATATTTTGTTCCAATGGTGAACCGAACGCAGGGAACGCCATGATCCCATCGCCGACCATTTCACCGGCCGGGCAGGTCGCCCCACGCCCCCCATTCCAATTGCTGGCCTGCGTCTTCTGCTTCGTGGCCGGCCTCGTCCTGGCGAGCTTTGCCATCGGACGTTGCCTGCCATTTCCCGATGTGCCGGGAATTCGCCAGAAGCTCGCCTGGCTGGGCAAGCACGGCGACGATTTCGATGTTGTCTTTATTGGGTCCAGCCGGGTGGAACAGCAGATCATTCCCGAGGAGTTCGATCGTACCGCTGCGTCGCTCGGGCATCCGGTGCGCTCGTTCAACGCCGGCATGGCCGCGATGGTCCCTCCGGAGGACAGCTATGTTCTCGAGCAAATCCTGCAACGGCCGCATCGCCGGTTGCGGTGGGTTTTCCTCGAAATTATGCCGCTCGGCGGTCAATTCGATGCCGCCCTCGCCGGCACCGGGCGGATGGATTACTGGCACGACATTCGTCGCATGGAGCTGCTCACCCAGCGCGCGATCGAGGATGTCTCGCGAACGTGGGAGCGTCCGAAGACGGCGCAGTCTCGCTACGAGGAACTCAGCCACATCGCCCAAGGCTGGTCGGGCCATTTGCAGAGTTTTGTCACCCGGGGGACCAATCTGGGGCGCGGGTCCGTGCTCCTTACCTCGCACTTCCGCCACGGGAAAAAGACGACGCATTACGACGATGCCGGCCCGCGTCACGATGGCTGGGTCCCGGCAAAACCGCTGTTCATGTCCGGCAAACTCCTGGACGATTACGAGCGCCAGTTTGCGGCTTTGAGCGGCAATCCCTCCCGGCATACCGCTGACCCGCTGAGCGAAGATGCTTTGCGCAGCAACATCGAATTACTCCGGCGCCATGGCATCGAGACCATCCTGTTTCTGCCGCCCACCCTCGCCAATTCGCAATTCTTTCCCACAGGTTCACTCCGAGGCGTGCCGGTCTTCGATTTCTCGGACATCGACCGCTACCCGGAACTTTACGCCACAGGAAATCACAAGGACGGCGTCCATCTGAACCTTGCCGGTGCCGAGATTTTTTCCCGTGAATTGGCCTCGCTTTTCGCCGGCCAGACCAAGGCGGTCTCCCGATGAACGACAGCGCTCCGGTGCGTCGGCGGGAATGCCCATCGCTCCTTCCTGGGAATCGCCGCAGTCCCGTGGCCCGACCGCCCCGCACTCTGGGCGGTTTCAATTTCCTTGTCTGCCAATTTGCCGCTCGGTTACTCAAGTCGAGGATGCCCCTTCACCAAATGGCAACCGCCGTGAGCCCTTTGCCGCCCGGTTGTTCATTCCTTCAATATTTTGCCAATGGCCTGGTCTTTCTCCTGGCCATGGCTTTTGCTGGCGTGCTCTTGGGGCGCTGGTTGCCCTACCCGAACATTCCGGAAGCTGGGGAGAAGATCCATTACCTCGCGGCTTACGGGAACGACTACGACACCCTCTTTACCGGCTCGAGCCGGGTGAATTTTCAGGTCGTGCCGACGCTTTTCGACGAATTCCTCGCGAGCCACGGCCGGGCATCGAAGTCCTTCAACGCCGGCATTATTGGCATGCGGCCGCCGGAACAGGGATTTTTCCTGGGCGAGGTCTTGCGGCAGCCGCATCGCCGGCTGCGTTGGGTGCTCGTCGAATTGACCAGCATTGAGGCCTACACTCCGCCGACTCGCCGCGGCAGCGCCCGCTACGTCTTCTGGCACGATGGACCACGGATGATGCTCCTCGGGACCTGGGTGCTCGCCCAATGGACAGCCATTCGCAGCGACGCATCCTCGAACGGTTCCAAGTCCCACTGGGCTGACTACTGTGAGCCCGTCACCGTTTATTTCACCCATCTTCCGGCGTTTTTCGAAAAGGAGATGAATTTCGGTAGCGCTGCCGGCCTCGGCGAATGGCTGCGCCTTACGCCCGCTCAACGGGCCAAGCGACGAAACCGCTGGGCCGGGCTCGGCAAGGATCGCGATGGCTGGATGCCCTATTCGATTAATGAAACGATGAATGACGACGAGCGCGCTGCCTACCAGAAGTCGTATGAGGCCCGCCTGCAATCGCCCGCGGTTCAATATCACGATCCCGCCACCGATGACGCCGTTCAGGCCATGAGCGAAGCGGTCACGCGTGCCGGGGCGACGCCGATTTTCGTCATCCCTCCTACCACCAGCGGCCAGCAGTACTATCCCCCGCCCGAGCAAGCCCGGAAGATGATTATTTGGAGTTTTTCCGATCCGCATCGCTATCCGGCGCTGTTTGCTATTGAGAATCGGGTCGATTTTCTCCACCTCAATACAGCCGGAGCGAAACTGTTCACGCAGGCTCTGGCCGAACGCTTCCTGGAATTGCCCGCGAATCAATCCTCGAAACCTTGAGGCCATCGCGACCCCACCCTACGCCGCACCCATCTCATGCTCTTTGTTGAATTTCGCTTTTTCGTCTTTTTCCTCATCGTCTTTGGCGTGCACTGGACGCTGCGCAGCAATACTGCGCGCAAATGGTGGCTCCTCCTTTGCAACCACGTTTTCTACGCCTGCTTTTTCGTCGGCGATCCCTCCGTTTTCTTCGACCACATTACGCATGGCCAATGGGCGAAGCTGCCGGACGGCTGGTGGTTTCCCGTAGTGCTCTGGGGTTCCACGTGCATGGATTACGCTGTCGGGCTCGGCATTGGCCGCGCCACCTCGATCGCCGGACGCCGGGGCTGGCTTCTGGTCAGCCTGGTCGTGAACCTCGGGGTTCTTTGCTTCTTCAAGTATTTCAACTTCTTCATCGCCAGCGGGGCGGGCTTCCTCGGTTGGTTCGGTCTGCACGGCTCCCTGCACACGCTCAAGATCATCCTGCCCTACGGCATCAGCTTCTACACCTTCCAGTCGATGAGTTACTCCATCGACGTCTACCGGAAACGGCTCGAACCGGTGCGCCGTTTCCTCGACCTGGCGTTTTTCATTTCCTTTTTTCCGCAGTTGGTCGCCGGCCCGATCGTACGTGCCACCGTCTTCCTGCCCCAAGTCTTCGAGAAGCGTGTCTGGGCCAATGTCGATGTGCGCAATGCCGTCACGCTTTTCTTCATTGGCTTCGTCAAGAAGGCCTGCGTTTCCGAGTTTGCCGCGCAGTTCTCCGACGAATTTTTCGCCGCCCCGCAAAAGTACACCCACGGGGCCGCCTTGGTGGCCGTGATGTACTATGCGGTGCAGATTTACTGCGACTTCAGCGGCTACACCGACATGGCCATCGGCACCGCCCGTTTGCTCGGCTACGACCTCACCCTGAACTTCGATTTCCCCTACTTCTCGCGGAACGTCACCGAGTTCTGGCGGCGCTGGCACATTTCCCTCAGCACCTGGCTGCGCGACTATCTTTACATCTCCCTCGGCGGCAATCGCGGCACCAAGCTTTTCACCTACCGCAACCTCATGCTCACGATGCTGCTCGGCGGCTTGTGGCACGGCGCTTCCTGGAACTTCGTCATCTGGGGCGGTATCCACGGTCTCGCGCTCATCTTCCATCGCGAATGGGTGCGGCTCACGGAAAACGCCGGCGCAGTCTTCAAACGGATCATGGTGATCATTGCCGTTCCGGTGACCTTTTACTGGATTTGCGTGACCTGGATCTTCTTCCGCGCCACGGACACCTACGATGATAAGACTCACCTGCTCGAGGCCACGGGATTGCAGAATGCCATTGCCGCCTTGAAGGATTTCACCTTCATCAGCCGTCGTGGGAAGATCGGGACCACTTGGGAATGCGTCGCCATCCTCGCCGCGCTCGCGCTCGTTCACTGGCTCAATTCCCAGCGCATTCTCGGGAATGGCTGGCGGCGCCTGCCCGACTGGGCCGCCGCGGCGCTGCTCGGCGTTGGCACTGCCGTGGCCCTGCTTTTTGTGCCGGTGCACTACAAGCCCTTCATTTACTTCCAGTTTTGAGAGCGTGTCGCTTCCCGTGCTTCCGATTTAATCGCGGCAATTCCCTTGTCGCGAAGTGCGGTCTTCCTACGGTTCACGCGTGACGAATGCAGCCACGGGTGCGGTGACCGCCGTCCCTCCCATTTCCCGGCAGTCTCGCGGAGTATCCGCGCTCCTGACGGTCATTTATTTTGCGGCGTTCATCGCCACGTGCGGGCTGCTCGGGCCCATTCTGCCTTTCCCGCAAGTCTCGACGGTCCGCGAAAAAATGGACTTTCTGGCGCGTCACGGGGACGACTACGACGTCATCTTCATTGGTTCGAGCCACATCCAGTATCAGGTGCAGCCGTGGCTTTTCGACCAAATCGCGGCGGACAATGGCGTGCCGGTGAAATCGTTCAACGCCGGCATCCCGGCCATGACCTCGCCCGAGGACAGTTACGTTCTCGATCAGATTTTGCGCCGTCCGCACCGCCGTTTGCGCTGGGTCTTCATCGAGATGTCCTGCCTCGGAACTCAAGTCTGGGGAGAAAACACCGCCCGATTTGGCTACTGGCACGACGCCACCCGCATGGCTCTGCTTTGGTCGCGATGGCGCAAAGAAACCAAGGGCAGGCTGACGCACCTGGCCAAAGACCCCCAGTCGACTTTTGCCGATCGTTGCGCCGCCTGGTCGTCGTCCGCCGGACGCCTCTCCGGCCATCTCTGGGCCTGGCTGGGTCGGGCGATCAATCTCAGCCGCGGCAGCGATGTGCTCAATCGCGACTTCCAATTTCCCGGGTGGAAGGACGATACCCGTGGAAGCTTGGGAGATAAGATCGATGGCTGGGTTTCGATTGGAAGCAAACTGCAGGTCATGGCGCCGGGAATGCGGAAGATCTACGATCACGATCTCGCCGAGCGCCAGGCCAATCCCGCCACCAAAGATCGGGCGGATGCCACCTGCCAGGCGGCCTTGATGCGCACCATCGGGGCCATCACCAAAGCCGGAGCCAAACCGGTGCTCATCGTTCCACCCACGGTGACCAGTCGAAATTTCTACCCGACCGTGGACGAAGAAAAGCAATTGACCATTCTCGATTTCTCCGACGTTCGGCAAAACGAAAAGCTTTTTCGCCCCGAGAATCGAATGGACGTGGGGCACGTGAATACCGCCGGTGCAGCACTCTTCACCGAAGACCTCGCTCACCGCTTTGTTCAACTCGCGAAGGGAACGGCCGGCGGAACTTCACCTGCGCCGCGCCCCACACCGACCCCCGGTCTTTGAATCGGCTCTTTCCAGCTAACTGCTTGTCGGTCAGAAACGCTTTTGTTAAGGCCCAAGGGTGACGCTTGCAGTTCGCGACGCAATGACCGCCGGCAGTTCTACACCCTCTCGCCGGTTTTCCGCTCGGAACGGCATCGTTTTTCTCGCCACTTTCGTTTTGAGCTGCGTGCTCCTGGCCCAGTTCCTGCCCTTTCCCGAGGTCGCCATGGTGGGAGGAAAGGTCAGGTATCTGGCGCGTCACGGGGACGATTACGACGTGCTCTTTCTCGGGTCGAGCCATGTGGAGATGCAAATCATCCCGGCGATTTTCGACCGGGTCGCGGGCGCCAATGGAGTTCCCGTGAAGTCATTCAATGGCGGCATCGCGGCAATGTTTTCGCCCGAGAACGGTTATTTGTTGGAAGCAATGCTGCGCTGCCCTCACCGGCGATTGCGCTGGGTTTTCATCGAACTTTCCCCCATCGCCATCAAGGCGGCTGGTGAACAGACTTCGCGGTTCGCATACTGGCACGATAACGCGCGTCTCATGCTCGTCGTGCGGCGGGTATGCGAAGAATTTGTTCGGACGCGACAGCAGGTGAACGAGAAATCGAACGCGACATTCACCGACCGGTGGATGACTTGGTGGACGACAGGCCGCCAGCTTGGCGAGCACGTTTGGGCTTGGCTGCTTCGCGGAATTAATTTCGGCCGCGGATGTGATGCTCTGAATCGATGGGCCGGGACGCCGGGCTGGAAGGACGACGTCCGTGAAAGCGTGGGAAAGGAAGGCGACGGGTGGATCGGGGCACGGCAGGAATTTCAGGTCATGCCTGAGGCGGAGCAAAAGAACTACGACCGCGCCTATGCCGCCCGGCTCGAATCTCCGGCGGTCAAAGATCGGAACGATGAGGTCTTCCAGGCGGGGCTGGAGCGCATGGTCAACGCCATCGTCAAGGCCGGTGCCCAGCCGATCCTCTTGGTTGCGCCCGCGCCGGACGCACGCGATTTTTATCCGACAGTGGATCGCGAACGGGAATTGACGATCCTGGATTTCTCCGACGTGCGGCAAAATGCGGAGCTTTTTCTTCCGGAACATCGATTGGATGTGGCCCACCTCAATACCGTGGGAGCGAAGCTCTTTACCGAAGACCTGGCCCGGCGTTTTGCCGCGCTGGCGAAAAAGCAGGCATCGCCGCGCTGAAGTTCACACCGGCTCCGCGCGCCGTTCCTCGGACCGCGCGCCCAGATTTCCGTATCGGTGATATTCGTGGCTGACACTTTGCTCCCGCAGATACCACAATAATTCCACGCGGCCTTCCGCCAGCACCGGTGTGTCCGCGATGAAGACGAACGCTTCCGCTGCGGCGCTCCGAATGGCGTGGGGGACACGGTCCGCCGCCGCATAGCGCAGCCGCTCGACGTCACCGCCACGAATGGCATTCGCCAGATCCTCATCGCTTTCCTCGAGAAACTCGATCGCCCCGGCCCACGCGTCCGTAAAATCATCGAGGATTTTCGCCGCCGTGGAATGCAGTCCGGGCGGCGTGCTGACGAGCGCACGACATCCTGTGGCTTGGGCGGCACAGGCACGGGCGAAGATTTCGAACAGCGAATCCTCCGGGTGGACGCAGATGCGGATGGCGTGCAACGGCAAATACCGGCGCAGATTGTCTTCGCCGAGAAGTCGAAAATGATCGTGAGCCTGGCCGAATTCCTCCCGCATCCAGCGGCCGTAGTTGCTGATTGCGGCGAGCACCTGCGTCACGTCGGCGGCCGGCGCGTCGATTTCCACGGCGAGTAATCGCTCTTGCAAATCCCGTAGTTGCGGCTGCGCCACCAGTCGGTTGTTGATGGCCGCAGGCCGGTCCGTGACCCGCAGGAATTGCGCGACGTAGTTCGGACCACCCGCCTTCATCCCCGGGCCGAAGCTCGATTTGCCCATGCCGCCAAAAGGTTGGCGGAGGACGATCGCGCCAGTCGTCGGGCGGTTGATGTAGAGATTCCCCGCACGAATGCCGTCACGCCATTCCGCCTGTTCGCGTTCGTCGAGCGATTCCAATCCGGAGGTCAGCCCGTAACCGGTGGCATTGACCAGCCCGATGGCCTCCCCGAGCTTCGCGAATCGCATTACCCCGAGCAGAGGACCGAAGAATTCCGTGAGATGCGTCACGCTGCCGGGTTGCACGTCCCACTTCACGCCAGGTGACCATAGGTGCGGATTGTCGCCAATCTGTTTCGGGACCACCGCCCAGGATTCGCCGGGTTGGAGTTCGGTGAGTGCGCGGGCCAGTTCGCCCGATGGCGGGTGAATCAACGGCCCGATTCTGGTCGGCAAATCCCAGGCGGAGCCGACTGGCAGGCTGCGGACCGCATCGACGAACATCCGCTTGAATTGCGGATCGTCGTACACTTCCGCCTCGAGCAGGAGCAGTGAAGTCGCGGAACATTTCTGGCCGCTGTGGCTGAAGGCGGAATGGAGCACGTGCTTGATCGCCTGCTCTCGATCCGCAAGCGCCGTGACGATGGTGGCGTTCTTGCCGCCGGTCTCCGCGAAGAGTCGCAACTCGGGCCGGGTGCGCAGGAGATGCAACGCCGTCTCCGTCCCGCCCGTCAGGATCACCGCATCCACGCCCGGATGCGTGACCAACCGCTGGCCCGCGCCGCTCCCCGGACACGGCAGAAATTGCAACGCCTCGCGGGGCACGCCGGCGCGCCAGAAGCACTGGCACAATTCCCACGCCACCAGCACCGTGTCGCTGGCCGGCTTGAGGATCACCGTGTTTCCGGCAGCCAGCGCCGCGGCCATACCGCCGCAGGGAATGGCAATCGGAAAATTCCACGGGGGCGCTACCACGACGACGCCCAGCCCCCAGGCTTGCACCGTGGGCAGTTCGAAAAATTCCCGCGCCGAGGCGCGGTAAAACTCCGCGAAATCGACCGCTTCCGAAACTTCCGGATCGGATTCCGAGAGCGTCTTTCCGCCATTGGCCAGCGCCGCCCAAATGAGATCGGCGCGGCTCTGGCGAATCTCCGCCGCCGCCTGGGCCAGGACCCTCGACCGGGCGGCATGGCTCAGCGTCCGCCAGCCGCGGGGATCGCTGTTCGCCACTGCCACTGCTTGCTCGACATCTGCCTCGCTGGCCAGCGCATAGCGCGCGACCTCGATTCCGGGCCGCGACGGATCGAGGCAGGGCCGCGTCTCGTGGTCGGCAATGATTTCCCGGCCACCGACGACCAGCGGCAATTCGTGGCGCTTTGGCTCCGTTCGCTCGACGAGCTGTTGCGCCCAATCTGAATTCTGCGGCAGCGCGAAATCCGTGTCGGGTTCGTTCACGAACTCCATCCAAGGGGTCTCTTCGTGCGCGGCTTCACCGGAGGTTTGCCCACGGTTTTGCGTGCGCCGCGGTGCATCGGAAATCCCCAGGTGAAACGCCTCCCGGAAGCCGCGTTCGAGGGTTTCCCATTCGTCGCTGCCCACTCGCAATTTGAAGGCGTGCCGCAGAAAATTGTCGGGCCCGGTGTTTTCGTCGAGCCGCCGGATGAGATACCCGATGGCATTGAGAAAATCCTCTTTGCGGCAGGCTGGGGCGTAGAGCAGGAGATTGTGCGAGTGCGCGAAGAGCGCCCGCCGTTGATGATTGGCCATCCCCTCCAGCATCTCGAACTGCACGCGATCGCCGGCCCCGGCTTCCTCCGCCAGCACCAATCCATAGGCAAGGTCGAAGAGATTGTGCGACGCCACGCCGATCCGCACCGCGGCGAGATTCTCCGGGGTGATTGCTTCGGTGAGCATCCGCTTGTAGTTCGCGTCCGTCTCCGCCTTGCTCTTGAAAGGCGCCTGCGGCCAGCCGCGCAACGAGGCTTCCACGCGCTCCATTTCGATGTTCGCGCCTTTTACGATCCGCACCGTAACCGGGCTGCCATCGTTCGCCACGCGGCGGTGCGCCCAAGCCTGCAACTCGCGCAGCACTCGCACGGAATCCGGAATGTACGCCTGCAAAGCAATGCCCGCGCTGATCTTTTCCATGCCCGGCCGTTCCAGCGTGCGCATGAAAGCCTCCGCCGTGAGGCGCATGTCCCGATACTCCTCCATGTCGAGATAGACGAATTTCGGCACGGTCTGCCCGTCGCGGGTGAATTTTGCATCGGCCGCCGCTCGATAAAGCAATTCGAGACGGTCACACAGATTGGCCACCGTGTGCGCCCGCGCCAGGGCCGAGATTTGCGAATCGATCGTCGATATTTTCACCGACAGACACTCGATATCCTCCGAGCACAGCGCCTCGACGTATTCGTGCAAACGTCGTCGCGCTTCATCCTCGCCGAGCAGCGCCTCACCGAGAAAGTTGACGTTCATCCGCACCCCTTCGGCCTGGCGCGCACGGAGGTGTTCCTTCAGCACGTCCGGCTCCGCGGGCAGGACCACGTTGGCCGTTTCGTGCTGCATGTGATCCTTCACCATCGGCACCGACACTCCCGGCAACCAGCCGCCGAAAGTCTGGAAGCCACGCAGCAGGGCGCGATCGAGCGGGCTGAAAAAGCGCGGGATTCCCTGGATGTCCAGGATGTGCGTGAACTGTTCCGCCACGCGCGCGGGCGAATGCGAACGAAAAGCCCGGTCCGTGAGTTGCACCAGCGTGGCCTTGTCCTCCGGCACACGGAGCATCCGATCGAGTTCGGCTTGTTGCCGTCGTTCCGCAGCGGTCTGGAGCGCTGTCGCCCGCTCCTGCAACTCCCGCGCCAGGACAATGGCGCGCTCGATGAGTTCAGGATCGAAATCGGATTTCATCGCCACCCACGGTCCATGGAATACCTCTCGCAATCAAGCTGCGACCGCGTTCGGAATGCCCGAAGTCCCTCCTTTGTGGACACAGTTACGGTTTGCGAAACGTCCCGGCAAACTCCTTCCACAACGCATCGAGGTCCGCTCCGCAGTATTCCTGAAAAAGCGCCGGCGAATATTTCCCGTCGTGCGATGCCACGTTGAGTTTGCGCACGATGTCCTTGTCCTTGTTCGCCTCCAGCCAGATGAGGAAGGTGGCTGCCGTCCCATAGCCATCGTGGTAACTGCTCTTGTCCGGGTCGATGCGATGGTGCCGGGCGCCGGGTTCGTAGTAGCGGTCCCGGATGTAGTCGGCGATCCCCTCCGTCAGCCAGCCCTCGCCATTGCCCTGATAATCCTGGACCACGTGCGTCAGTTCGTGGGCCACCATCCCGAAATCATCGGGGTGCTTCGCAATCCAATCGGCAGAAATATGGATGAAATTTTTGTTCGTATGAGCCACGCCGCGCATCGGCTCAAAGCTCAGTTTCACCTCGGTTGCCGGCAACTGATGATCCTTGCCGAAAAGGATTTCGTTGATCCGCGGATACCACTCTTCGACGAGCGCCTTACTCTTCGCCGCGAACGCTTCACATTGCGGCGCCTTGGTCGTATCGATGCTCACCGTGAAAGCGGGCTCGGCGAATGCGCTGGCGCCAAGCGAAAGTGCCAGCGCGATAAGGCCCACAAAGTAGCGGAAGGGCTGCATGGGTAAGAGGTATGCTGTTAACATTTTCAACGTCGCGCGAGGTTGAATTCGTCTTATGACACGCTGCCGTGTAGGCTTCCGTTCATGGAAGATGCCGAAGAATTGAGGTTCGCCGTAGGAGAATGATCGGTTTTCACCGAAAGCGGCGGAGCTCTGCAGCCATCAGCGAGCGCGCGTGATTATCGAGGCGTTGTTGGATGTTTATTATTCAGAAATTTGCGCTTGTCGTTTCTCTGGCACGGCCAAAACCTTGGTGGCACCTCAAATTGCGCACGATGAAGAATGCGATTGCCGTTATCCTCATTTTCATGTTCTGCGCGACTGCTCGCGCCGAAAGAAAGGACGTCAGTTCGCGACAGCAAGCGGTGACGGTATATCCCGAATTAGGGGTGGCAGGCTCCGTATTCAACAAGCGTTTCGTAGAGGCTCACAACGAATTGCAAAAGACCGTCCCAGCGTTTTTCGACAAACCCGACTGGCCGATGCTTCTTGCCGGCGCAATTGACAGCCTGAGGCGAAGTCCGGGATTCTTCGATGACCCTCAGTGGCCCGTCAAACTTGCTGCTTACGTATCGCCGGGTGGGATAACGCACTCGCCGTCTGCCAAAGCGTCCGTCCCTCCTGCGATTGAACCGACGGCACGTTTTCTTGAACAAAAAGCGCTTGCCGAGAAAGGTGACCGAAAGGCCCAATTCATGACCGGCATGTATCTCGAGGAAGGAAAGGAAGTCTCCAAAAACATGGCCGAAGCGGTCGGCTGGTATCGTAAGTCTGCCGAGCAAGGCGATCCAAATGCTCAACGCAATCTCGGTGCATGTTATCTGGATGGTAACGGCCTCCCAGAAGATCATGCCGAAGCCGTTCGCTGGTTTCGAAAAGCTGCAATGCACGGTGAGGCAAGCGCTCAATACCTGCTCGCTCTATGCTACCAGCGGGGCAACGGTGTGACGAAAGACGAGGTCGAAGCCGCTCGCTGGTATCACTTATCTGCGAGTCAGGGCCATCCAGGTGCCCAATTGAGCCTCGGCCTTGCGTACCTCTCCGGGGACGGGGTTCCTCGTGACTACATTCTCGGCTATTCATGGGTGAATCTGGCGGCAGCAAACGGGGTAGTCGCCGCCAAGGATCTTCTCCCGGCAATCGAGCATCACCTGACGCTCGACCAGGTCGCCGAAGCCCAACGCATCTCACGTGAGTTCCATCCGCAAAGAGGAGAAGGCGCGGAGGCTGGTCCTACCGCCAGCGGCACGGGCTTCTTCATCACGAGCGATGGATTTGTTCTCACCAATGCGCACGTCGTCAAAGACGGTAACGAGTTCAAGCTCATGACCCGTGCGGGAGTGATCGCCGCACACGTCGTCAAAGTCGATCCCGCCAACGACATTGCCTTGCTCAAAGCCGAAGGCCATTTTGCACCTTTGCCAGTCATATCCAGTCGCGCTGTTCGGCTCGGCAATACGGTCGCCACCGTGGGTTTTCCCGATCCCCAATTGCAAGGGTTCTCACCCAAACTCAGCAAGGGAGAAATCGCCGCGCTTTCCGGCTCCTCGGATGATGCACGATACTTTCAAATCAGCGTTCCGCTACAGCCGGGCAATTCGGGCGGCGCGCTCGTCGATGAGCGCGGCAACGTTGTCGGCATCGTCTCGGCCAAACTCAACTTCAGGACTGCGCTCGCTTCCAGTGGCGAGCTGCCGGAAAACGTCAACTATGCCGTGAAAAGCAGTTATCTCCTCGGCTTCCTCGAAGCCGTACCGGACGTGTCCGCCAAGCTCATGGAGACGAATACCAAGGACGCGAAATTTGAGGACGTTGTCAAAAACGCCGAAGATGCCGCTGTGCTCGTGCTGGTCTATTGAGAGTGATCCTACGCCAGGATATCTTTCACCACCTTCGCCGGTTCGACGCCGGTGAGCCGTTGGTCGAGCCCCTGGAACTTGTAGGTGAAGCGCAGGTGATCGATCCCCAAGCACTGGAGAATCGTCGCATTGAGATCGTAGAGGCTGACAGGATTTTCGACGACGTTGTAGGAGAAGTCGTCGGTCTCGCCATAGACCAGGCCCGGCTTGACGCCGCCGCCCGCCATCCACATGGAGAAGCAGCGCGGATGGTGGTCGCGCCCGTAATTGGTTTTCGTGAGTGTGCCTTGTGAATAGACGGTGCGGCCGAATTCGCCGCCCCAGACGACCAATGTATCCTCGAGCAGACCGCGCAGTTTGAGGTCCTTGATCAACGCCGCGCACGCCTGGTCGACGTCGCCGCATTGGAGACGAATTTCCGCCGGCAGGGTGCCGTGCTGATCCCAACCACGGTGGAGGATTTGCACGACGCGCACGCCGCGCTCGGCGAGGCGCCGCGCCAGCAACGCGCTGGCGGCAAAGGTGCCGGGCTTGTGCACATCCGGGCCGTACATTTCCAGCGTAGCGGGATCTTCCTTGGAAAGATCGGTGAGCTCCGGAACTGACCGCTGCATGCGGAAGGCCATCTCGTATTGCGAAATGCGCGTCTGGATTTCCGGGTCGGCGAAGCGCTGGTAATTCAGTTCGTTGAGCTTGTTGAGCGCGTCGAGCATCGTCCGCCGATCGTCGGTGTCCACGCCCGCCGGATTCTGGATGTAAAGCACCGGATCGCCCACCGCGCGCAAAGCAACGCCAGTGTGCGCCGTGGGCAGGAATCCGCTCGACCACATCCGCGTGAAAAGGGCCTGCGCATTGGCCTTCGCTGACCACGTCGGCGTGAGCACGACGAAGGAGGGAAGGTCATTGCTCTCGCTGCCCAGACCATAGGACAGCCACGAACCCAGGCTCGCCTTGCCCGGAATTTCCGCGCCGGTCATGACGAAGGTGCAGGCGGGATCGTGATTGATCGCGCTCGTATTGACCGTCTTGATCAGCGCGATGTCGTCGACGATTTCGGAAATCTTCGGCAACAGTTCGCTCACCCACATTCCACATTTCCCGTGCTGGGCGAATTTGAAAAGCGACGGCGCCACCGGGAAACGCGTCTGGCCGCTCGTCATCGTGGTGATGCGTTGCCCATTGCGGATGGAGTCCGGCAGGTCCTTGTCGAAATGCTCGGCCAATTGCGGTTTATAGTCGAAGAGATCGAGCTGCGACGGCCCGCCGTTCATGTGCAGGTAAATGAGCCGCTTGGCCTTCGGCGCAAAATGCGGGAAACCGGCGAGAGGGGGATGGACGAGGTCCGTCACCGGAGCCGCAGCATTCGCGCTGGAGGCGCCATTGGCACGACCGAGCATACTGGCCATCGCCAGACCTCCCAGTCGCAGACCGGTGTGCCCGAAAAATTGGCGGCGGGTTTGGAGGAGATTGTGATCGAAGAGTGGGTTCATGGCGTTAGTTCTTCGTGATGGTTTCGTCGAGATTCAGGAGGAGGTTCGCTACGAGGGTCCACGCGGCGAGTTCGGGTTCGGGAAGATTGGCGGGCGGCGCCGATTCGCCATTGTGGACAGCGGCCTTGGCGGCCTCGGGATCTTTCGCGTAGCGGGCGAGATGCTTCTCCAGGGCGCTTGAGACGATCATCGATTCCTGGTCGGTGGGATGGCGTCCGAGAACGGTGCGATAGGCCCAGGCAATGCGTGCCGAGCTTCCCTCACCGCCTTCCGTCAGGATGCGACCGGCGAGCGCACGGGCCGCCTCGTAGTGCTGCACGTCGTTCATGAGTTGGAGCGCCTGGAGCGGCGTGTCGCTGCGCTCGCGGCGGGTGCAGAACTGCTCGCGCGACGGCGCGTCGAAGGTGGTCATGAAGGGCGCCGGCGCGGTGCGCTTGAGGAAGCTGTAGATGCTGCGGCGATACAAAGCGTCGCCGGAATCCTGTTTGTAGAAGCGCGTGTTGCTGCCGCCGAATCCCACCGGTTCCCAGATATTCGGCGGTTGATAGGTCTTCACCGCGTGTCCACCGATCTCGTCCTTGAGCAGGCCGCTGACGAAGAGCGCATTATCGCGAATTTCTTCCGCATCGAAACGGAACCGTGGCCCGCGCGCGAGGAGGCGATTCTCCGGGTCGAGCTTCCAGAGCTCGGGAGACGCAGCGGACGATTGCCGATACGTGGCCGAGGTGACGATCCGCCGCACCATCGCTTTTACGTCCCAGCCCGATTCGCGGAAGGCCACGGCCAGCCAGTCGAGCAATTCCGGATGGGTCGGCGGCTCTCCCTGCGAACCGAAATCCGCCGAGGTCTTGACGATCCCATAGCCAAAGAAGCGCTGCCAAAGGCGGTTCACGGTAACGCGCGCGGTGAGCGGGTTCTCCGGAGCCACGATCCATTTGGCGAGATCGAGGCGCGTCGGATTCCGGGTATTCGCGAGTGGCGGGAAAATCGCCGGCACGTTGCGCGTCACTTTTTCGCCGGGTTTGTCGTACTGGCCGCGGATCATCACGAACGCTTCGCGCTGCTCGGGCAGATCGCCCATGATCAGCGAAGCGGGAATGCTCTTGTCGAGGGCGTCGCGCTCGCGGGTCAATGTCGCGAGGTCCTTGTTCAGCGGCGCGAAGGTCGCTTTCGTCCCGGCATAAACGCTGGTGATGAAGTATTCCCGCAGTTGCTTGTTCTGCTCGGCGTTGCGGTTGGCGGCCTTGACCTTGAAAATCTTGTTGATGTCGGCGGGCAGCTCCGGCGTGTTTTTGCCGTCGTACTTTTTCTCCCAGACGAGTTGCGAAGTGGCTGGGTCGGCGGCGGGATCGGTCCGGCCCACCACGCCTGCCTTGTCCCAATAAACCGTGCCGCCAAACTGCGTGTAAGCCAGCCCGGTAATGAGATCGCCCGGTTTCAGGCCGATCTTTTCCGCGTCCACTTCGAGGCGCGTCCATTTGCCGGTGTCCGGCAAGTCGCCCATGGGCACGCGCTCCGTCGTCCCGGCCTTGCCAAATTGAATGGCGTCGTAGTCGCCCCAGACTGCGCGGTGCAGCCAGTCGCCTTTGTGGAACTGGAGCATCACCGCTTTCGGTGGATTGGCAGGATCGAGGTAGACGTAAGCGAAGAGTTTGGCGCCCGGCGGGACTTCGAAAGGCGTCGTCCCGCCCGAAAAGTAGTCCTGGGCCACGCCGCTGCCCGTGCGTTTGAGCGCGCGCTTGCCGCTGAAGACGGGGCCTTGATCCGCCGTGATCCAGTTGGTCGGCTCGCCCTTGGATTGCGCCTTGGTGCCCGCCGGGAAATCGTCGTCCACCCATACCGTCTCGGTTTCCTCGATCGCGGGCCGCGGCTGCGCTGTCGCCGGATCGGTGTAGTCGACCGCGGCCAGTGCTTCTTTGATTTTCTTCTCCGTGCCGGCGATCTTCTGGTTGTCGTCCGTCAGTTTCTTGTCCTGCTCAGGCGTGGAGAGCTTCAGCACCGGGGGCGGGAGCAGCGCGTTTCCATCCATCGGAGGATCGGCCGAACTCAGAAAGAAGGCATAGAGTGAGTAAAACTCTTTCTGCGAAATGGGGTCGAATTTGTGGTCGTGGCAGACGCAGCATTGGGCCGTCAGCCCGAGCCACGTATTCACGGTGGTCGCCGTGCGATCGACCGCGTAACGAAAAATGTATTCTTCCTTGATCGACCCGCCCTCGCTGGTCGTCACGTTGCACCGATTGAATCCGCTGGCGATGATCTGGTCGCGCGTCGCATTGGGCAGGAGATCGCCGGCGATCTGATCGACGGTGAATTGATCGAAGGGAAGGTTTTCGTTGTAGGCCTTGATGACCCAATCGCGGTACGGCCACATGGAACGCTCGTTGTCCAGATGCAGACCGTGGGTGTCGCCGTAGCGCGCCTCGTCGAGCCAGTAGTGCGCCATCTGTTCGCCGTAATGCGGTGAAGCCAGCAACCGCGTGACCACCTTGTCGTAGGCGTCCGGCGATGGATCAGCGAGAAAAGCATCGACCTCCGCCGCCGTCGGCGGCAGACCGGTGAGATCGAACGTCACCCGCCGGATCAACGTCTCGCGGTCGGCTTCCGGCGAGAACTGGAGCCTCTCTTTTTCCAGACGCTGGGCGATGAAAGCGTCGATCGCGCCGATACTGCGACCCGCCGGCAGGTTACTGAGCACTGAGGACTGAGCGCCAAGCACCGGCACCGGCGCTTTCACCGGCTCCTCGAATGCCCAATGCTTCTGGTAGGGCGCGCCCTGCTCGATCCAGCGTTTGATGGTCTCCTTTTGCGCCGCGGTGAGGGTCTTGTGCGCCTTCGCCGGCGGCATGATATCGTCTTTGTCGGTGCTGGTGATGCGTTCCCAGACTTCGCTCTTGGAAAGATCTCCCGGCGTGATGGCCACGTCGCCGTCGTCGTTCGACTTGTAGGCGGTATCGGTATCGAGTCGCAGCTTGGCCTCCCGCTTTTTCGCATCCACGCCGTGGCAGGCAAAGCATTTGTCGGAAAGGATTGGCCGGATGTCGCGATTGAACTGGAGTTTGTCCCCGCTGTCGCCGAAGGCTCCCGCGGCAGTGGCCAGCAACAGGCAGGCCGCCAATAGCCGAACGACGGGATTCTGGGAGGGGAGGTCAAATCTCATGGCAGGAACGCAGTACAAAGATATGTCTGGCGCAGTCGCTTCTCTTAGCAGGATTGGCCCTCTCGGCCACCTACGCAGATGCGTAATCAGGCATTGGACGGGGAGATACAAAAGATAGGCAGTTTTCAGCATTCCGTAACGTTGACGGCCAAGCCACCGCGGGAAGTTTCCTTGTATTTGGTGCTCATGTCCGCACCGGTCTGGCGCATGGTGGCGATGACGCGATCCAGGGAGACGCGGTGCGTGCCGTCCCCGTGGAGGGCGAGACGCGCGGCATTGATCGCCTTGACCGACCCCATGGCATTGCGCTCGATGCAGGGCACCTGGACGAGCCCGCCCACGGGATCGCAAGTCAGTCCGAGATTGTGCTCCATGCCGATCTCCGCGGCATTCTCGACCTTCGGCACGGTGCCTCCAAGAGCTTCACACAACGCTCCCGCGGCCATGGAGCAGGCGACGCCAACTTCGCCCTGGCAACCGACCTCGGCACCGGAGATCGACGCATTGAGTTTGTAGAGGATGCCAATGGCCCCGGCGGTTAAGAGGAAGCGCACGATCTTATCGTCGTCGCTGATCTTGTGGACCTGGATGAGAAACTTCAACACCGACGGGAGGATGCCGGCGGCTCCATTGGTCGGCGCTGTCACCACGCGTCCTCCGGCGGCGTTCTCTTCATTCACGGCAATGGCCCACAGGCTCACCCAATCCAAGGGCAGCAACGGATCATGGGGCACTGTCGCAGCGCGCTCCGTGAGTTCGCGATAAAGTCCGGGCGCGCGCCGCGGCACCTTGAGACCTCCCGGGAGCACGCCGCGTCCGTGACAGCCGCGCTCGATGCAGTTCTGCATGGCCTGGGCGACGCGCAAAAGCGCCGCGCGAGTCTCCGCCTCCGGCCGCCAGGCGGCTTCGTTGCGCAAGGTCATTTCACTGACGCTCAAGCCCGATTCCGCGGCCATGCGCAGCATCTCGTCCCCGGTGCGGAAGGGGAAGGGGAGTTGCCGCTGGTCCGTGCTCAGTTCATCGCGTTGCGCGGCGCCTTCATTCACCACGAATCCGCCGCCGATGGAGTAATAGGTGCGGGTCATCAGCTCAGCACCCGCGGCGTCGAAGGCCTGGAAGCGAAGCCCATTCGGATGCGCCGGCAAACTTTCCATGCGATGAAAAAGCAGGGAGGACTTTTCGTCGAATTCGATCTCGTGAGTACCCGCCAGGCGAAGGCGTTTGGCATTGCGAATCGCCTCGAGGCGCGCGGCCATCGCGTCCAATTCGATGTTCTCCGGGGTTTCGCCTTCGAGTCCGAAAAGGATGGCGCGATCCGTCCCGTGCCCTTTCCCAGTGAGCGCCAGAGACCCATAAAGATGCACCTCGACCCGCGCTGTCTGTGACAGCACTCCGGCTTCTTGCAGGCGATCGACAAATCGTCGCCCCGCCCGCATCGGCCCTACGGTGTGCGAACTGCTTGGCCCGATGCCGATGGTAAACAGTTCAAGGACCGAAAGATTCATGGCAGATCACCGCGCAAGATGCCGGCAAAGGAACGTTAACCACGGATTACACGAATTACACGGATTTCGGAATCATGGGAGCGACCATCTTTCTTAAATCCGTGTAATCCGTGTAATCCGTGGTCAATATCTTCAAATCCCAAGCTCACGTTTGGCCTCGGTGAAGGCTTTCACTGCGAATTGCAAATCCTCGCGCGAATGCGCCGCGCTGATTTGCGTGCGGATACGCGCTTTGCCTCGCGGAACCACCGGATAGAAAAAGCCCACGACATAGACACCGCGCGCCAGCATGGCTTCGGCGAGGCGTTGCGCGAGGGTGGCTTCGCCGAGCATGATCGGGACGATGGGATGCGTGCCCGGCAGAATGCTATAGCCGACTCCGGCCATGGCTTCGCGAAAGTATCGCGTGTTTGCTTCCAACTTATCCCGCAAGGCGGTCGAGGCGCTGAGCAGTTCGAGCACTTTGAGCGAAGCTCCGGCGATGCTTGGCGCCAATGTATTGGAAAAGAGATAGGGGCGCGAACGTTGTCGCAGTAACTCGATGATTTCCTTGCGTCCGCTGGTGTAACCGCCGCTCGCGCCGCCGAGCGCCTTGCCGAGTGTGCCGGTGAGGATGTCCACGCGACCCATGACTTCGCAATGCTCGGGTGTGCCCCGGCCGGTGCGGCCCATGAAACCGACAGCGTGCGAATCATCCACCATGACGAGCGCGCCGTGCTGGTCCGCGAGGTCGCAGATGCCGCGCAAGTTCGCGATGTAGCCGTCCATGGAGAAGACGCCGTCGGTGGCGATCAATTTGAAGCGCGCGCCTTTTTCCGCGGCCTCGCGCAGTTTCGCCTCGAGGTCCGCGAGATCGTTGTTCTTGTAGCGGAACCGCTGGGCCTTGCAGAGCCGCACCCCGTCGATGATCGAGGCGTGGTTCAGCTCATCGGAGATGATGGCGTCCTCCGGTCCGAGTAAGGTTTCGAAGAGGCCGCCGTTGGCGTCGAAGCAGGACGAATAAAGGATGGTGTCCTCGGTCCCCAAAAATTCGCTCAGCTTCGCCTCCAGTTCCTTATGCAACTGCTGAGTTCCACAAATGAAACGCACCGAGGAAAGCCCATATCCCCAGCGATCGAGCGTGGCATGCGCCGCGGCGACGACTTCGGGATGCTCGGCGAGGCCGAGATAGTTGTTGGCGCAAAGATTCAACACCTCGCGTTCCGGGGCGGTGCCGCCCTCGGTCACGCGGATGTGCGCATCCTGCGGCGTGGTGATGATTCGCTCGGACTTATAAAGGCCGGCGGCTCGAATTCCATCGAGCTGTTTACCCAAGTGCTCCTGGAACGGCGTGTAGCGGCTCATGACAATCTATCTTAATTTGCGGCGGCTGTGGGCAGTTGCAAATCTGGCGGACGATTGGTTGGCGGCCGATGGAACTTTTCGCCGGCTTGCCGTTACCTGCGGCGCCTGTATGACCGTCTTGCGATTGACCAGCGACCGTGAGGCGAAATCGGCTATCGATTCCTCGCGGCGCGGACACGACCACCGTCGCATCGAGCATCCCCGGATTCTTGATCTCGCCGAACCAGGAAACCGTATTCTGCGGATTCGTCCAGCCACTGATGCCCTCCTTGGAAACCTTGGCGCCATTTGGATCCGGATCGAGATAGGCCGTGTTCGCCGGGACCCGAAGCTCGGCGAAACTGGTCGAAACCAGAGCGAGGAAGGCGACTGGAATGAGGAATCGGTTCATCGAAATACTTTCCAATCGAGGATCACTTTTCCGCTTTCGCCCGATTTCATGACGGCAAAGCCCTTCTCGAATTCGTCGGCGCCGAAGCGGTGGGTAATCACCGGGGAGATATCCAGCCCGCTTTGGAGCATCACGGTCATCTTGTACCAGGTCTCGTACATTTCCCGTCCATAGATACCTTTGATCGTGAGCATGTTGAAAACGACTTTGTTCCAATCGATGGCGATCTCCTCACTCGGAATGCCGAGCATGGCGATTTTGCCACCATGGGCCATGCTCTCGATCATCGATCGGAACGCCGCGGGATTGCCGCTCATCTCCAATCCGACGTCGAAACCTTCCTGCATGTTGAGTTGCTTCTGCACGTCGGCGAGCGGACTCTTCGACACGTTGAGAGCGACGTCGACGCCCATTTTCCTGGCAAATGCCAGCCGGTGCTCATTGACGTCGGTGATGACGACGAACCGTGCACCCGCGTGGCGGACGACGGCCGCGGCCATGAGGCCGATGGGGCCGGCGCCGGTGATGAGCACGTCTTCGCCGAGGACGTCGAAGGAGAGCGCGGTGTGGACGGCGTTGCCCAGGGGATCGAAGATGCTGGCTACGTCGAGGTCGATCCCCGGCCGGTGATGCCAGACATTGGTCATGGGCAGGGCGATGTACTCGGCGAAAGCGCCCGACCGATTCACGCCGACGCCGACGGTATGGGCGCAAAGGTGGCGTCGCCCCGCGAGGCAGTTGCGGCAACGGCCGCAAACGACATGGCCCTCGCCGCTGACGATTTCGCCGGGGAAGAAATCGTTCACATTCTCGCCGACGTAGACGACTTCGCCGACGAATTCGTGTCCCACGACCATGGGCACGGGGATGGTCTTTTGGGCCCAGGCATCCCATTTGTAAATGTGCAGGTCGGTGCCGCAAATCCCGGTGCGATCGACCCGAATGAGCACGTCGTTGATCCCGCATCGTGGATCGGGGACATCTTGCAGCCAGAGGCCGGGTTCGGATTTCGCTTTGACGAGTGCTTTCATGGATGAAGGAATGGCGGGAGTTATCGGCGGAAGTGACTAATTCGCAAAGAAAGTATTCATTTATGACGCACGCGTGAATTTCCTCGGCATGGATGCGATTTAGAGGTTCTACGCGTGTGAGGCAAGGAAGAGACGATATGGGACTTTCCCGAGGGCCTTCTCGAAAGAGGCTGGCTCAATTCCCTTTCCAGTTGCCATTTGCGGCCGCCTTGTTGATTAATCGGCGCATGTTGATTGCAGATCAGAGCGACGGAATCTGCCGGGACGGACGGCACTTTGCTGCCCGCGGGGTTGTTCCGGCGCGATGGCTTTGCTGCGTGATGGTGGCCGCTGCTTCGCTCTGCGTCGCACCCTGGCAAGCGAAAGGGCAGACGGCTGCTGCCACGCCAGCACCCGCGGCTGCGGCGGCGAAAAGCGAGGTCGGGAAATGGTTGACGCAGGTCGATGAGGCGCAGCAGGACGGCTTGCGAAAACAAGCGCTGAAGCCCTTCGAGGACGGCCTGGCAGACTTGCGCAAACGGTATCTGGCGATGCTCGACGAAGCCATCGCCAAGACGAGCGCCGCGAACCAACTGGATGAAGCGTTGCTCTGGCGTGCCGAGCGGCAGGCCTTCGACCACACGCAGAACGTTGCGGCGGACGATAGCGGGGCGTCGGCCGGCATCCATGCGCTGCGGACAAATTTTCGCCTGCAATTGCAGAAGCTCGACCAGGAGCGGTTGGCCAAGGCGAGGACCCTTCTTGGAGGTTACGACGCCGTTCTGGAAAAAAATCAGACGCTGCTCACCGAGCGCGGGCGCCTCGACGATGCCTTGTTGCTCAAAAGCAAGCGCGAGGAAATTGCGATCGCCTGGCTGTCTCCCTCACCACTGTTAGCCGCAGCCGGGGCTGGGACGCCGGACACGGCCAAGCCGGCCACCGCTCCCACCGCTTCCAACATTAAAAGTGCGCTGCTGGGCGCTGCGACCAAGGAAGATCCGTATGTGAATTCGCTTGGAATGAAATTCGTTCCCGTGCCGATCAATCGTGGTCCGACGGCGGGAAGGCGGGTGCTTTTCTGCGTCTGGGATACCCGCGTGCAAGACTTCGACGCGTTCGCGCATGAAACGAAACGCGACGAGCCAAAGCCGAACTTCGAGCAGGAGCCCACGCACCCGGTGGTGAATATCAACCTGGACGATGCCAAAGGCTTTTGTGCGTGGCTGACGGAACAAGAGCGAAAAGCTGGCAAACTCGGACTGAACGACGTGTATCGACTGCCCAACGACGAAGAATGGAGCACCGCGGTGGGGCTGCCGCCGGAGCCGGGCTCGTCACCTGGGGAAAGGAGCGGGAAGAATAACGCCGAATTCCCCTGGGGGCATGGGTTTCCACCGAAGACGAATGAGGGCAATTATCGGGATGAGGCGTGGCACGCAAAAAATCCCGGCGGCCCGCAGTGGCTGAAAGGTTACACCGACGGCTTTGTGAATACCTCGCCCGTGGGCACCTATCCGCCAAATCGATTCGGTCTTTTCGATATGGGTGGGAATGTGTGGCAATGGTGCGAGGACTGGTACGATGCAAGTCATCAGTCCGGAATCGGACGCGGCGGATCGTGGGACACCCATGACCTAGATTTTATGGTTTCTTCCAAGCGCAACCGGCAGGCGACCGCGCAGCGCGACGCCACCCACGGCTTTCGTTGCGTGCTCGCGGTCGCGACCCATTGAGCCTGGAGCCGCGCCCTGCCAATTATTTTCCCGAAACGGGGAGCGGACCGCCTTCCTGGACGAGCTGCCGATAGGTGCGGGGCGGGATGCCGTAGGCCTTGCGAAAGGCTCGCGAGAAGGCATAGAGCGATTCGAAGCCGCAACGTTCGCCGATATCGGAGACATTGAGATCGGAGGATTGCAGGAGCTGGGCCGCTTCCGACAACCGCGATTCGCGCATGTAACGGCCGAGGCTGACGCCGAGACGGTCGCGGAAGACAGCGCGGAGATGGCTGACGCTGTAGCCGAGCTCGCCGGCGATGTCGGCGATGGTGACGGCGCGGCCGAGATTGGCGCGGACATAGCGGTTGATGCTTTCCAGGATCACGTCCCGCACGTCGTCGCTCGAGTGGATGTCGTAACGATCCTTGGGCAGAGCCGGGCAGGTGAGGAGATGGAGCAATAGCCGCGAAAGAGTGAAGGAAATGGCCAGCGAATCCGGCGTCCCGGTGCGTGGCTGGCGAAACTCGCTGACGAGGTCGAGGAGATAGGCGGCGGCTTTTTGATCGAGCACGCGGGGGCTGTTCTGGAGGCCGCGAATGGGCTCGGCGCTGCGCAATTCGAAAGTGATGAAGAGCCACTCCAGCCGCCCTTGCTCCACGTCCAGGTAGTGGTGGAACTGGTTGGGGAAGATGAGGGCGCACTCGCCGGGCTGGAGGAGATAGGTGGTGCGGTCGATGCGCATCGGGCCGGCCTTTTCGAGCACCGTGGTGAGTTCGAAGCGGTGATGGAAATTGTTGCTCACGCCCTCGGGCTTGAGCGCCGCGGTGTCGGTCCGCTGGAAGAAGATGATGTTGTCCGGGGCGAACGATTGCTGGATCGTCAGACCGGAGAAGAGGCTCGGGGGCAGGGAAATCTCGCGGACGAGGCGCCGGAGATTCTGGGTGGTTTTGCTATCGGGTGTTTTCACTTTCCTTTGCAGGATTGCCAACTGACCGGAAGGCTCGCAGTCTCGCTCGGCAGGCTGTTTGTAGACTCTCCCATGAAAAAAGCTATCAACATCTGGTCGTTCCCGCCTGAATGGGATTTATCCCGCAAAATGGAGGTGGCCGCGGATGCAGGCTTCGCCGGCTTCGAGCCGGACCTGTCGGAAAATGGTCCGATTCACTTGAAGAGCACGCGCTCCGAATTGGCCGCCGTTCGCGCACTGGCGGAAAACTACGATCTGGTATTCAGCGGTCTGGCGACGGGGCTGTACTGGGGCGCCAATGCGGCCAGCGACGATCCGGCGGTGCGTGAACGCGCGGCGCAGATTCTGGAGCGGCAGATCAAGTGTGCGGCGGCTCTGGGCATCGAGGCCATCCTGGTGGTGCCCGGCGCGGTCGGGGTGGATTTCATTCCCGGCGCCGAGGAGGTCCCATACGATCTCGCTTACGAGCGCGCCCGCGAATTCATCGGTGGCGCCGTGGCGCTGGCCGCCCGGCACCGGGTGCATCTGGCGATCGAGAATGTCTGGAACAAATTCCTCCTCAGCCCGTTGGAAATGCGGGCCTTTGTCGATTCCTTCGGCAGCGAATGGGTGGGCAGCTATCTCGATGTCGGTAATGTCCTGGCTACCGGCTATCCCGAGCACTGGATTTCCATTCTCGGTCCGCGGATTCGCCGTGTGCATTTCAAGGACTTCCGCCGCGGGGTCGGCACGATCCACGGTTTTGTCGAACTGCTTTCCGGGGACGCCAATTGGCCGGCCATCGTGGGGGCGTTGCGCGGGAGTGGTTATACCGGATGGGTGGCCGCCGAAATGATTCCGCCGGTTCCTTTTTACAAACATCGGCCTGAGGTCCTCATCGCCAATACATCCCACGCTATGGATGCCATCCTGGCCGTCGGCGAGGAGCGGTCGGCGAGAAGTTAGGCCGGTCGAGTTTGGACGGGCTTCGAATTTCGGCGGAACCTAAGTCGCCTTCTCGACAACCTCCCGACCGGAGGTAACTTCAGTCGGTTCGGCTATTTAGGGCAGTTTAAAAAATAGTGTAGCCGCGTGGCGCGACCGCGGTGGAGGGCGACGCTTCGTCGTCGCCCGCTTTTCCGAGGAAGTTTGGGCGCTGACGAAGCAGCGCCCTCCAACGAGGACGCCGCCTACCGGTCACAGTTTTGCTTAAAGTGCTCTAGGCGTCGCCATCTCTCGGAGGTTAATTGCGAATTGCTAAATGCCAGGTTTTCCGGTATGCCGAACGGCCCATGGCCGATAATACGCATAAATTACCGGAGAACGTTCCGGGTCCATGGTACGTTGATGATACCTGCACGCCTTGTCGTGTATGTCTTGAAGAAGCGCCAATGTTGCTCCAGTATAACGGCGACGAAACTTACGTATATTTCTTCAAGCAGCCTGACGGGCCGGAGGAAAGCACCGCCGCGGAAAATGCCCTGGCCATTTGTCCGCAGAATGCGATCGGCAACGACGGGTAGACCTCCCATAAACTTCTTCTTCATTGATCTGGCGGTGGAAGAGGCTGCTGACAAAGGGAGCGCCCACCGCTCCGCTCGGGAACCCGCGGAAATTGGGAATTTGCCCCACAGTCCCATAGGCGTCTCGCTGCGCTCGGCTTTCGACTCCGCCCGTGCTTCCCCGCTCCGCTCAGGAGGACAGCATGGCTTATCGGCGCTGGCGCTCTCGATCGCGCGACGAATGAAATCGAAAATGCTCTGATTTTTGCACGTCTCATCCCGGGATGGCAGAGTCCGGTATTTTTGAATGCTGAGGCCACCACGCGGCAAGGCCGAAACCTAGCAATCCAGCTCGCCGAGGACTTCCTCGACCGGGCGCACCCGGCTCCAATAGGCGGCGGCGGTTTTCGGGCGGCCGAGGACGTTCGACGCGCGCCGGTGTTGTGACGGATCGTGCACTTTGCGCACTCGCGGATTTCCGATCTCGCAGAGGGTCGTCTCGCTCTCACCCAACGGACAGGCGCACGGCACAACGACGCGCATTCCAGAAACGACGAAGCCGAGGCGCCGACCGGTCCCGCGGCAATGCGGGCAGCGGCGCTCCGCGGCGATGGCCGCGTCATGCGGTGAGACATAGAGATTCATGCGTGCGCACCGGAAAGCCAGAAGGTCTCCGGCACTAACACCACAGAATCGCACATCCCGTGCCGTACTGCATGTATCCTGGCCGTTTCCGGGCCAATGGTTGATCGAGGTGCAGGCGGTGGATCGCGATGGAAACCTTTCCCGGCTCAGGCCAAACCCCGGCTTGTGAGGCACTTGGAAATCGGCGGTAGCCGTTTGGGTGGCCGATGCACAACCCGGCGATGGGGCCGAGATTTTTTCGAAAACTTTACGGCCGGTTGGAGAAATTGGCGGCCAGGAGGTGGTCTTTGGGAAGGATAGGAGGGATGCGAATAATGGGAGGAATGGGACTAACTTCCGCGAAGCGATTCGCGGGTGGCTGCGGTTTCACTTCAAGCGACCGCAGGCGCTGACGGGAGGACCAGATGCTGGCCGATCATTCCACGACCATAACTCCATTCATGATCAACCAATGCCCTGGAAAGGTGCAGATATATGGATATTCCCCGGGCGTGGAAGGAGCATTGAAGCGAATGGTGAAACTATCCCCAGGGTCCGTGATATCGGTGTAGAAAAGGACGTCGCTGCCCTCGGGGATATAGCGTTTGGAGGCGCCGTCGGGCAGGGCCGCCATGTGATTCACGCCGTCACCGACTTTCGCCATCGTGCCCGGCTTCAGGATGGCGATGTTATGCGGCATGGTATCGGGATTGATCAGGGTCAACGAAATCCGCTCGCCCGCTTTCACGGTGAAGCGTTTGGTGGCATAGGTCATCCCCGTGGCGGTTTCGATGCGGATCGGTCGGCCGGGTTCGCCATGTGCCCAAGGGTTGGGTGTGGAGGGTGCGGCGGTGGGTGGCATCGCGACTGGCAATGGAATCTTGGCGATGGCCTGGTAGCCGGGGAACTCGGTGAATGCCGGGCCGAGCTTATGCGGCGTGTCATAGATATCCACGGTCTGCGACGGAGTTAGATGAAGGTGCAAATAGAGCTGATTGCAGGGCTGGAGTTGCGGGATTTCCAGGAAGAGAGTTTTTCCATCGCCGAGGACATGGGCGCTCCGGATCTCGAGTAAATCGTGGCCGGGGATATTGGGGTAACGTGTGGAGAATTCCGGCGAGCCATAGGCCTTGCGGTAATGATAGTTCCAGGCTTCGGCGATCTGCTGCTTCGTGTCGGAGACCGCATTCGGATCCAGGGGCTGGGAGAAGCTCACGAGCACGCCGTTGTCGCGGGCGTGAATCGCGGTCGGCATTTGGGTGGTCGCTCCGGTCCAGCGCAGACGCTGGAAGCAACCATCGTCGGGAGTGTAACTTCCCCAACCCTGACAGCCGGTGACATAGAGCTGGCCATCATGGGGATTGAAGCGTGCACGATGCGCACCGCTGCGAAATTCTCCCGGCAATTGAATGGCAGCGGCTTGCCAGACATCATCGACCTTTTCACGGAGAATGAGAAAGGATGAACCGGCGCCCCAGGAGGTGCTGATGAGCGATCCGCGAGGCACCGCCCAGCGATCGGTGTCGACGAAGGTCGGGCCGCCGGTCGAGTTATCGACGCCGCGGGGGAGATAGAGCAGGGGAGGGGTGGTGGGCTGGGCGGGACGCGGACCGCCGTATCCGAAAAAGAGTCCGCGAGCTCCGGGCGGCACGAGGCATAGTTGGGACGCCGGAGTCCAATCGCCCTCCTGGCAGGATGTAACTACTGTGCCGTCGGCGGCGATGGCGACGCCATTGGGATTGCGAAACCCGTCGGCAAGGACCTGAACGTCTTTGCCATCGGGCGAGACGCGGAAGATTCCCTGGTTGGCGGAGACGGAATACCAGTATCCGGTGTCGTCACGCTCCAGGCCGGTGATGAACTCGTGCGCGCCGGGCGCCGATGAGTAGGCATTGGAAAAGCATTCGTAGAAATCGGTTTCGCCGTCGCCGTTGAGATCGTGAAGCTTGGTGATCTGGTCGCGGCCGAGTACGTAAATAGCGCCGTCGATGACCCGAAGTCCGAGCGGTTGATTGAGGCCGGTGGCGATTCGCCGCCAGCGCAGATGCTCGAGTTTGTCGTCGATGTCGCTGACTGTCCAAACTTCACCCATGATCGTGCAGATGACGCCGTCGCCGTTCGGCAGGAAGTCGTGACCGCCGACGAAGAAGAGGGACTTCCACGGGTTTTCGAATGGCAATGTGATGGTATCGACGGCGAATGGCGCGGTGGCGCCGAGCACGCCCTTGGTTTCCACGGTCTGCGGCCATTGGGCCGGGCCTCCCTTGGTAAGAGCGGCGAGGGGACTGGTCGCGGCGGGGCCGACTTCGCGAATGAATTTCCCATCCTTCACCCAGGGCGAATCGAGCATTTCCACGCCGTCGCGCTGGTAACTGAAGATGACTCGTGAACCGTGGCGATAGTAACCATGATAGGTGAAGTTCTTCGCCGGTTCGCCGGGATCGGCCTTCACGACGTCGCCCTTGATCTTGACGTTCTGACAGATGCCGTGCCGGAAAGCGTCGTACTCGACGAAGCCGCCCCGCCAGACAACCGGGTAGGTGAGGGTGAGCGGATCAAAGCAGCAGGAGAGCTCGCCATTGTCTCCCAAGCGGACACAGACACCTTTGAGCACGGTCTTGCCACCACCGCGCAATATTCCCGCGGCGACGCAGCCGAGGTCGGTGTCATTCCAGCGCGCATCCCGCCAGGTGAGATCGTTTTGATTTCCCCAGTGCCCCAGCTTTCCGCCGTCGAGGCCTGGATATTCCATGAGCAAGGCGGGCCGTTGCGCCGGAGGTTGCGCGGCCAGCCACTCCGCTTGCTTCGCATAAAAATCGTAGACGCGGTCACGGTTCACCGGGTCCTTCCAGGCCGGCCAATACTCCGGTTGGAGCGGTGCCTGCGTGAATGGAAACGTCACCGGGACGGGCGCTCCGGCGGTCTCTGCCGCGGGAGGGTTGCTTTTGATTTCGGCGGCGTCCGTGAATGGATCGGCGAGCGCGAGAGCGGATAGAAGCAGCGTGCAAACGGCGATGCGACAATGAGTCATGACTGGAGGAATGGAAGGTAGGGACTTGGAGTGGAAGCTTCGCCTGCTACTGATGGGTGGGGGGACGTGATCATCAATCGATCGGAGGGGCAGATCATTAGATCGGGCGCTTCGTCCGGCGGTCATCCTCTCTCGCCGCCACGGCCGCGGCGAGGGCTTCCGCTTCTTCGAAGAAGGCCTTCTGCAGTGATGAAAGACTGCCGGTCCAGAGCAGCCCGTAGGGAATCGTCGGGAAGCTGGTCAGTTCGAGGAGGCGCGTGCCGGGAAAGGGCGGTGCGCCGGGCTCAACGAGGACGAGCCCGATGCCGAAGCCTTCGGTGACATATCGCGCCATGAGCTCCTGTGAGTTCAGTTCCAATGACGGGAACCATTCTGCTTTTCGCTTTTGCAAGCCGACCTGAAACACCCGCCAGATGGGGTGATCCTTCGGCCAGCCAATGAGCGGCTCGGAAATGCGGTCCTGTTTCCAAATCTGTTCGTCGGAAAGCAATTTCGAGTTCTTCGGAACCATGAGCGCCATGGGCACGCGAACGAGTTCCTTCCGCTTCACGCCATCGGCGCGCCGGCCGATCAACGGTGAAATGCCGATGTCGATCTGCTGGGCCATGATGTCGGATTCGATTTCATCAATCGCCGCGGAGATGAGCGTGAAATTGAGTCCAGGAGTGCGGCGGCGCATCGTCCGGAGGAGTTCGGGAAGATACTCGCGCAAGATCAATTCCGGCGCGCCGACGCGGAGGTTCGCTTCGCTCCCGCCGCGCAGCTTTTTTCCGACTTCCTCGATGCCGCCGAAAAACGGCTCGATGAAACGATAGAGTTCGTCGCCGGTTTTGGTGAGCTTGAAGGGACGCCGATGAAAGAGCGTGGCGCCGAGGTTATCCTCGAGCTGGAGGATTTGCGCGCTGATCGCGGGCTGCTGGATGCCATAGGGAATGCGCCGCGCGGCGGCACTCACGCCGCCGTGTCGCGCGACGTAATAGAAGAGCTCGAGGTGATGGATGTTCATGCGGATGGGGCCATTGAGGAATTCGATGATCGCGCAAAGTTTATCAATTAACGCTCGTCCGTGCATAGCCGCCATAGTCGGGGCATGAAACCAATCGGTATTCGCGGGCTCGGAACCGCACTGCCCGAAAAGTTTTCGCCGCTGGCGGACTTGCCCCTGATCTCCCCGGTCGATCGCCTGGCGTCCTTTGGTTTCGAGGGCGCCTGGATTTCCGATGATCCGACCAGGCTGGCGGTGCAGGCGGCGCGCAGCGCCCTGGTTGATGCGGGAATCGATGCGGAGGAAATCGACGTGCTGCTCACGGCGGGAGCATTGCCCGAGGCGCACCATCGGTCGAGCACGGCGCCGACCGGTGGCGTGCTCGATTGCTTTTGCTACAGCGCGAGTTGGCTGCAGGAGGAATTGGGCCTGGATCGGGCCGCGGTCTGCGGAATCGCGCAGCAAGGTTGTGCCGGAGTTTTCAGCGCGCTGCGCACGGCGCGCGCGCTGCTCGCGGCGGAGCCGGAGTTGAACCACGTGCTCTGCGTGGGAGCGGATGCGCTGCCCGCCGGAGCTTGCCGGGAGATTCTCTATAACGTGATCAGTGATGCGGCTTGCGCGGTGGTGGTTTCGCGCGAGAGGACCCGTCATCGGTGGCTCGGATTTCAGCAAATTTCCAAGGGCTATTATTGGGATGTGCCGGCGAAGCAGAGCGAGATCATCGCGGCCTATTTCCCGACGGGCCGGCTGGCCATCGGCGAACTTCTCTGCCGGCTGCATCTGAGCGCGAAGGATGTCGATCTCGTGATCCCGACCGGCGTCAATGCCACGAGTTGGCCGATCCTCTTGCGCCTTTGCGGAATTCCCGAGACGCGCCTTTACCGGCCCCGGCGCAATTTCGGGCATACCATCGCGGCGGACAGTTTTCTGCTGCTGGAGGAAGCTGCTGCGTCGGGATGCCTTTGTCCGGGAATGCGCGTGCTGCTCTTCGCCTACGGATTCGGCTCGAGCTGGTGCGCTTTGATGTTGCAGGTCGCCGAGGAGGAAAAATCATGACGATCCTGCTCACTGGCTACACGGGAAATGTGGGGCCGGAAATCGCCCGCCAGCTTGCGCCGCATCGGGTCCTGGCCCTGGTTCGCGATGCTTCGCCGGCGCCGCAAATCGATGGGGTGAAGCTCATCGAAGGAAGCCTCGAAGGCCTGCCCCATTCGATCCGCGAGGAAGTGGAGATCATCGTCCACGGCGCGGCATCGGTTGCGTTCAAGAGTCCTCTCGAAGAGTTGCGCCACACGAATGTGGCGGGCACCGCAGCCCTGCTCGATTTCGCGCGCGGCTGTCCCCGGCTGCGCCGGTTCGTCCACGTGAGCACGATTTGTGTCTACGGCGACCGGACGGGTTCCGCGCCGGAAGCTCCAGTCACGGAGAGGCCGCACTTCGTCAACGCCTACGAGCAGAGCAAATGGGAGGCCGAGAGTCTTGTCCTGGGGTCTGGTTTGCCGGCGGAGATTGTGCGTCTGGCGATTGTCGGCGGGAGCGAGCGTGACGGTTCCGTCCGCCGCCCCGGCGCGCTCCACCACGCACTCTACTGGCTCTACAAAGGACTCATTCCGATGATCCCGGGAACGCCGGAAAGCCGCGTTGATTTGATATCCACGGAGTTTGCTGCGGGAGTGATTGCCGCAACGATCTCTTTGCCCGCGTCGCCTCGCCGTATCGTCCACGCTTCGTCCGGTACGCGTGCCCCGAGGTTGGCTGAACTGCTCGACGATCTGTCCGCGTTTTTTGCCGATCACCATCGTGGGTGGTCTTCCGGCGCGATGTCTACGCCGGATATCGTGGACCGCGAAACGTTCGGCCTTTTCGAGAAATCCGTGGAGCAGAGTGGCGATCTTCTGTTTCGTCGCGTGTGCGACGATGCCCGGTCGTTTCTGCCCATCCTCCTCTATCCGCGGACGATGGGCACCAGCCTGGCGGAATCTGTGCCGATGACTGATTGGCGGACTTTGGCGCGGCGGGTCACCGGCCGGCTCATCGCTACCGATTGGAACCGCAAACCGTGTCCCGCTTTATGATTCAGCCTGAGACTACCATTGGCACTCGCGACGAACTGGCTGCCTCGCTGCTCCGTTTCATCAACGAAGAGCTGCCGAAGCTGGATCGGAGAGGACGCGCCTGGAATCCGGTCGACGGCGAGACGCCGCTGTTTGAAGACGGGCGGCTCGATAGCCTCTCGATTCTTCATCTCATCGCGCGGATCGAAGAACTCACCGGGCGCGCGATTCCGGAACAACTCGTGGTAATGAAACACTTCCGCACGGTCGAGGCGATGGCGGCGGCCTTCGGTAACACGTCGATGTTATGAACGATAAGTCCTCGACCTTCATCCGGAGCGGGCAGGAACTTACCGCGTTTGAATATCTCGACTCGCGAATCCGGGATTGGGCGCTGGAGGAGGGAAGCGAGGAGCAGAGCTTTCCCGTGCTCATCGCGGCGGAGACTTTGCGGCGGGCCGAGTATCCCAACGCTTTTCCTCATTTACTCATGGCCCCGGCGGTCGCGGCTGACCCCGCGCAGCCGATGACTCGGAAGAATGTGTTTCTCACGGAGACATTTCTCTCGCCGGCGGTGTGCTATCACGCTTATGCGCAACTTGCGGGCGCGACCTTGTCTCGAGGCCGGACTCTCACGGCGCGCGGGCATTGCTTCCGCAATGAGGAAGTCTCGGCCCTGGTCCCCGGGCGACGGCAGATCGAATTTGAAATGCGAGAGCTGATTCTTATTGGTATTCCGGATTGGATCGAAGAGCGCCTGACGCACTTGAAGGCTGGGGTGGAAACCCTGGCGGGGGCCTTTGGTCTCGAAGCGGAATGGCAGCCGGCGAATGATCCATTCTTTCTGCCGAGCGCGCAGGGTAAGGCGCACCTGCAGCGATTGCTCGGGACCAAGATCGAATTCTGTCTGCGCGACGGTCTGGCCATTGCGAGCATCAATCGTCACCGCGCATTTTTTGGGGAACGCTTTGGCATTTTCGCGGGCGGCGGTGCGCCCTCTCATTCCGCCTGCGTGGCTTTCGGTCTCGATCGCTGGGCCGCGCATGCGACCCGCCAAAATTTATGAATGAACTCGAACACACGACAGAATCCGTCGCGAAGCGCCTGCAGCTTTGTCTGCCGCGCCTCGCTCCTCAACTAACCAACCCATTCGCTCCGCTCGCCGAACTCGCCCTCGATAGCATCGATACCGTCGAACTGCTTTGTGTGATCCACGACGAGTTCTGCGTGCGACTTACAGAAAGCGAATTCAACCCGCGGCAGACCGTCGGCGGCCTGCTCTCGCTCATTGCCCGCGAGGCCAGGCGTATATGACTTACGGCGACTATCTCACCACCTCGGAACTGAACCGGTGGGTCCTGGATACGGATATCGCCTGGGATGCCATCGACCCGGTGCTGGCGCTGACTCAGCCGGAAGTGCTCGATCGTGTTCGCGATTCCGCGCTCATCGAATCCTTTTTCCCGATCTTCACTCCGCGCGCTCTCGATCTGCTGTGGGACAATGTAACCGCCACGGCCATTTACAGCGTTCAACTTTACGAATCTTACAAGCACTTCCACGTCTTCGCGCAATATCTCGAAGCGGTGGGTTATCGGGTCATTACCGATGAAGAGATCGTTGCGCTCCGGCGGCTGAATCTCGGGTTGAAATATGATCAGCCCGCGCGCTTGCTCACGCGCTACATGATGAGTGAGCATTTCGCGGCGCATCATTTCTTCAAGGACTCGCGCCACACGGCGGAACCGGTGCTCCGGCATATCTTGCAACTGGTGGCAAAGGACGAAGTCCGCCACTGCCAGTTTGGCTATGAGTTGCTCGACGACCATCTCCGGCGCCATCCGGAGGATATGGATGAAGTTCTCGATGAAGCCGCGCACTTCAAGCACATCGGGGAACTCGTTCTGCCGGCGATGCCGGTGGCGCAGAAAAATGATTTCGCGGCCATCCTCGCCATCAATCGGAAGATAGAACGTCTGACCGGGCGGGGCATATCCGCACAGCTTACGGAGGTGCTGGCGTGAACGCGGCGACGCGTAATCTGGCGTGGAAGTTGAACTGGTATCGGCAGAGCGAACTGGAGGGCGCGCTGCTGCTAGGCCGGATGGTGCGCGCGGCCGGGGACGGCGATCTGGCCAGACGGCTGACACGCCATTGTGCCGAGGAGGCGGAGCATTCGCGGATTTGGAGCGAAGTGATTGCGGCCCTGGCGTTGCCACATATTCGTATCTTCCAAAGTTATCAGTCGTTCTATCTCCGGGAGAGCGGTCCGCCGGGCTCGCTTCTCGATGTGCTGAGCTTCACCCAGATTTTCGAACGGCGGGTGCATCGGCGCTTCCACGAGGAACGCCGCGACCCGGCAACGCCTCCTGCGGCTCGGGCTGCCTTCTCGCGAATGATCGACGACGAAAAGAACCATCTGGCCTGGGTGGCGGATTGGCTGGCGACGCAGGCGGGCGCTGCCGAAGCGCTGCAATTTTACGAGGATCGCGACCTGGCGGTTTTTCAATGGCTCCTGCCATTTGAAAATCGCCTGTGGGCGATTCCCGGTCTGGGACGTGAACTCGTTTTGGAGGATGCCGACCGATGAATGCCGCAGTTGTCACACCGTCCAACTTTACGCGCCGGACGGTTGATCTTCCGGCGAAGTTTCGCCGCGAAGGGCTCTTCGCGTTGATACCACTCTATCATTTGTTGCGGTTGAGCGACCTGGCGCGGGAAGGTATCGAGCACTCGGGAAGTTATCGGTTCGCCGATCATGTCTACCGCAATGAAGCCTCGGGGACGGGGCGATTGGGCCGGTGGCTCGATCGCCGGTTGCTCAACCTGGCCGCGACTCGGGCAATGCGCGGCCGGTACGAGCGGTCCCACGAGGCAATGGAGCGGGCTTTCGATGCCCATCTGGCGGGTGGCCAGCCGGCGCCGTTTCGTCTTCTCACGGTGCCTTGTGGCATCCCGAGAGACGTCCGCGAATTCGCCGGGCAGATGGCCGGCGAAGATCGGACGGAACTTTCCGGTATCGAATATTGCGGCATCGATCTCGATCCGGTGGTGGTCGAGGCGGCGGCGGCTTTTCTCGCCGATGGGCCGCTGCCTGTTCGCCGGATCATCCAGGGCAATGCGCTCGACGCCGCTGCCTATCTTCCCGGCGGATACCATTTCATTGCGAGCACGGGGCTCGGCGAGTTCTTGAGCGATGCGGACCTGGGCGCGTTCTATGACAATGTTTTTTCCGCGCTGGCCCCGGGCGGGACGTTTTTTACGAGTGCGACTTCCTATGACCGGAAGTCCGATTTCCTGCTGCGCAGTTTCGAGTTGAATAGTTACTACCGGACGCGGGCGGACGTGGGGCGTTTACTGGGCGGTCGGGATTGGGCGAGCATGGAATTCGAATCGCATGGCAGTGGGTTGCAGACTTTTGTGCGGGCGGTGAAACGGGATGTTACGGAAAGTTCTTGTGGAGGTTCTGTCGCCCCTCAGGGGCTGGGAGCCAATGGTGGTGGTTAACCCCGGACTAAAGTCCGGGGCTATTGTCATGCTGGCCCTTCGGGCCGCGGCGGGCATCGCGTTCGGGCGCTTTGGGATTGGCTGCCGGTTTGCGCCGGCATTCCGCCACCTTGCCCTTTCCGAAAGCGGCAGAGCACTGCCGCACTTGTATGTTGAAGAGCGCTCTTTGTTCCTCGCTGGGCTTGTGCCTGGCGCGGGAGTAAAAAGAAACCGCCGCTGCGGGTAGCCACCACAGCGGCGGAGGCCGAAGAGTGAGCACGTGCCGCACTGGGACGAGCG
>DASYAY010000114.1:0-244769 GCA_036501065.1 Chthoniobacter sp.
GACGGTGGCTCCGTTGAAGCTAGAACGCCTCATCATCGGTGGTCTTACTCGATTGCGCGCTCTCCACCGTTGAAGGACGGTGGCTCCGTTGAAGCATCCGGTGAAGTGTCCCCAAAACTCAAACTGCATCCGCTCTCCACCGTTGAAGGACGGTGGCTCCGTTGAAGCAGCAAGTGGGATTTGGGAGTCGGTGATGCTCCAGCGCCTCTCCACCGTTGAAGGACGGTGGCTCCGTTGAAGCCGAACCTTGGGCTTTTCTTCCACCTTGGGTTTCTTCGGCTCTCCACCGTTGAAGGACGGTGGCTCCGTTGAAGCCTCTGGACGCACTGTTCCCCCTTCCGGGCTGTCGATTTCTCTCCACCGTTGAAGGACGGTGGCTCCGTTGAAGCCTGTGAAGGGCGTTCTCGGTCGTCACCTTGATTCCTTCTCTCCACCGTTGAAGGACGGTGGCTCCGTTGAAGCCTTTATCGCGACGGCCGGCGCGTAACCCTCGCTGACCTCTCCACCGTTGAAGGACGGTGGCTCCGTTGAAGCGACCGGGACTTCCGCGAGATGCCATTCCGCCGACGGCTCTCCACCGTTGAAGGACGGTGGCTCCGTTGAAGCTTGCTCCCTCGGAGCATCATCGTCCCCATGATGAGGTCTCTCCACCGTTGAAGGACGGTGGCTCCGTTGAAGCCCGTCCTCGACCTGTTTGTAAAAGCGCGGCAAGGCTTCGCTCTCCACCGTTGAAGGACGGTGGCTCCGTTGAAGCATGCTTGTGGATTTTTTCGAGCGATCGCACTGCGGCTCTCCACCGTTGAAGGACGGTGGCTCCGTTGAAGCTCGTTACGCCAATGGGGAGCGTCACCAAGGCGGCGACTCTCCACCGTTGAAGGACGGTGGCTCCGTTGAAGCTTGCGATCGTACCGCCTGCCCACATGGGTCAGCGCCGTCTCTCCACCGTTGAAGGACGGTGGCTCCGTTGAAGCAGCTCGCGGAGATCGTCGCCTTCCTCGGGAACGAAGTCTTCTCTCCACCGTTGAAGGACGGTGGCTCCGTTGAAGCACAACCAAGATTTCATCCGCGAGGTCAATTTTCTTGACTCTCCACCGTTGAAGGACGGTGGCTCCGTTGAAGCCAAGGCGCAGGTGCAACTTCGCGAGGAAGGCGGTGCCCCTCTCCACCGTTGAAGGACGGTGGCTCCGTTGAAGCTTCCGGAGCTATTCGCGCCGGCCCGGTGCAATTGCCACTCTCCACCGTTGAAGGACGGTGGCTCCGTTGAAGCGCAGCGTCCGCGTCGGATCATCGGGAGGGTCTGGTGATCTCTCCACCGTTGAAGGACGGTGGCTCCGTTGAAGCAACACCCGCCCCGAAGACAAATACAACGATCTGCTTCGCTCTCCACCGTTGAAGGACGGTGGCTCCGTTGAAGCTCGCGCAGCTTGTTGCGTTCGATCAACCACGCAAAGAATCCTCTCCACCGTTGAAGGACGGTGGCTCCGTTGAAGCTTCCCGGTTATCGCCTGGGGAAAGTGGCTCATCTGCACTCTCCACCGTTGAAGGACGGTGGCTCCGTTGAAGCTTCGCGATGGGGCCCGAATGTCTACCAGGGTGACATCCGCTCTCCACCGTTGAAGGACGGTGGCTCCGTTGAAGCTAAGATGCCGGTCCCCCTGCGGAGCGCCGTTGTCGTCTCTCCACCGTTGAAGGACGGTGGCTCCGTTGAAGCAACCCTGTGGCGTCGCTGAATGGTCCGCGAAACGTGTTCTCTCCACCGTTGAAGGACGGTGGCTCCGTTGAAGCTCCGAGCGGCGTGTGCGTCGCGATCCCGAGCAACGGCTCTCCACCGTTGAAGGACGGTGGCTCCGTTGAAGCAAAGACGTGCTACGCGCGGCGGGTGCATGAGAATCGGCTCTCCACCGTTGAAGGACGGTGGCTCCGTTGAAGCAAATCAACAGCGCCTTGGAATTCGAGGGCCTGCGTGACTCTCCACCGTTGAAGGACGGTGGCTCCGTTGAAGCGCCGCGATCTGTGACCCGAGAACGCAGTAGATTTTCCTCTCCACCGTTGAAGGACGGTGGCTCCGTTGAAGCCCAGCCTCGATGAAGTGATCAAGGCCGGCTACGGCGACTCTCCACCGTTGAAGGACGGTGGCTCCGTTGAAGCGTCCAGGTAACCCCGGGCCCGATCCTCGGCCATCGCCGCTCTCCACCGTTGAAGGACGGTGGCTCCGTTGAAGCAGTCGTCATTAGGACATCCCCGCCGGCGATCCGCTCGCTCTCCACCGTTGAAGGACGGTGGCTCCGTTGAAGCCAGCGGGGACCGGGACGAAGGTCAGGACCAGGCCGTCTCTCCACCGTTGAAGGACGGTGGCTCCGTTGAAGCTGGGACCGCTCGCCCCATGCCCCACCTTGCGCCACAGATCTCTCCACCGTTGAAGGACGGTGGCTCCGTTGAAGCTCGACATCACGGAAATCGGTTACGACAGTTACAACGAGCTCTCCACCGTTGAAGGACGGTGGCTCCGTTGAAGCCGGTTGCCGCGCCGACACCAGCGCCAACTCCATTGGTCTCTCCACCGTTGAAGGACGGTGGCTCCGTTGAAGCTCATTCACGGACGCGATGAGAGCGGAACTTGGCGGGACTCTCCACCGTTGAAGGACGGTGGCTCCGTTGAAGCACCGCCGTTGTCTGTTCGGACGGCCGTCGACAGCGAGAACCTCTCCACCGTTGAAGGACGGTGGCTCCGTTGAAGCTTTGTGATGGATAACTGCGTCTCGACATAAGCAGGGCTCTCCACCGTTGAAGGACGGTGGCTCCGTTGAAGCACGCCGACATTCAAAGCTGTCGCAAAATATCTCGCCCTCTCTCCACCGTTGAAGGACGGTGGCTCCGTTGAAGCCTAACATGGCGTTCGATCCCAAACCTTCCACCTGGCTCTCTCCACCGTTGAAGGACGGTGGCTCCGTTGAAGCCCGATAGTGGGATTGTGGGCGGGGATTGGGCCATCCTCTCCACCGTTGAAGGACGGTGGCTCCGTTGAAGCTTTGCCAAGGTGATGCAAGCGGTATTGGGCTTTGAGCTCTCCACCGTTGAAGGACGGTGGCTCCGTTGAAGCAATGCTGCTTGGACACAGGTTCCCACGAGTCCGATGAGCTCTCCACCGTTGAAGGACGGTGGCTCCGTTGAAGCCAGTATTTGTCGCGACCGCAAAACGACCCATGGAGACCGCTCTCCACCGTTGAAGGACGGTGGCTCCGTTGAAGCGGCATCAATCTCAATAGTTGCGGTCGCGAAATCGACATCTCTCCACCGTTGAAGGACGGTGGCTCCGTTGAAGCGACATGATGCACAGGCGGCAGCCAACGCGCTTCCAGCCCTCTCCACCGTTGAAGGACGGTGGCTCCGTTGAAGCGCGTTTGCGGGCTTCCGCTCCGGCCATGGTGAACTCGCTCTCCACCGTTGAAGGACGGTGGCTCCGTTGAAGCGATCAACGCGCAATGCTCCCACTGCGGCTCACTGTGCTCTCCACCGTTGAAGGACGGTGGCTCCGTTGAAGCGCATCAATCTTGGCGAGCCCATCTGGCTGTTCGTTGTTGGCTCTCCACCGTTGAAGGACGGTGGCTCCGTTGAAGCAACCACGGGTGGTTGTGATGGTCACCCCGCTAGACGACCGAAAATTCTACCGAAATAGGCCGGTAGGAAGCAGGAAAATCCGGGGGAACCCAAATTGGAGGAAACGATGCGGAGGTGCCTTTATTTACTGTCATTTTACTGCCACGAGAATTTCGCGATGATTCGCTTTCGTTCGCGCAATCAATTTTGGCGACCATGAAGGTAAGCGCACAAATACAGCATATTAGCGAATCAGCACGAAAAGCCACGAAGCGGAGAGACGGACGTTCAACATTTCGGAAATCGAGCTTCGTGCGTGCTACTATGGCCGCCCGTCACTCGCCAGCAAAGAAATTCGGCGCGCCGTCATTCGAGTCGCCGGCAGTTGTCAACGAGCAGTCTCCTTGCAGAGTCGGCATTGGCCAGCGCCTACCGCTTTATTAATCATCGACCATCACTTTTCCCAATCCCGACGGCCGCCAAGCGAAGCGCGGAAAATGTTCCCCAAAAACACGCGGAGGTTTGAGGAGGGCGCGCGGCCCTCCTCTCGAACCTATTCTTGAACGATTTGCTTTTCAGCGGCGAGTGCTCAGACTGGCATGCTTTGAACCCTCTTCCCCCCAAAGCTTATGAACATTTTACGCGTTCTCCTCTTCGTCACCTTCGGTGCCAGCCTCGTTCACGCGCAGACTCCGACCGGCACGCCTGCTCCGGCAACGCCCAATCCCGGACTTGGAACCATTTCTGCAACCCCGGGCACCAAAAGCGCATTCGACGCTCAACTCCAGAAGCTGACTCGATCCGCTTGGACATGGGAAACGGCCATGGGAAAGAACATGATCAAGTTTGCCAAGGACGGAACGTGTGTCCATACGCGCTTTAACGGGACCTTTGAAATTCAGAAAGACGATACGGTGGTCGTCAATCTCCCGACGCGGCAGCAGGTGTTGGTGTTCGACTTCGGCAAAGGCACATTCACCGGCTCCGATACGGTCCTTAAGCAGAAGATCACTGGAAAGCGGACGTATCAACAAAAGTAGCAGGCGTGGGGATGGCGGTTCCTTAGTGGCCCTTGCTTTGCAGAGCGCCAGCCGGTCTAAACGGCCGACTTCAGCTCACAGCAAATCCAATCGAAGCTGGAGTTCCCGGGCTCGCCAATCGATTTCAAGACCGCGCCCATTTTCACCTACCAACCTCTGCCACTCTGCTTGTTCGCGTTCCAAGGCTCTTCGCTCCGTCCCGTGAAGCCGGTTGCGAAGCCTTTTGAACGCCTTCGCCATTTTCTCTTTCGGATTTTCCAAGGGCTGGTCGTAATCCCAGACGCCGCCTCGTCCCGCGCTGACGAGCACGAGATGCGTCCTCCCTTTCCATTTTGCGACACGGAATTTCAGCGCGTAATCCAGCCATCCGTCCTGCTTCGGGATGACTGCACTCGCGCATCCAATGATCACTTCTCCCGAACCCGCAACGATAGGATCGAAAAATGAGATCGCATAATCTTTCTTGTGCCGCGAATAAACCTTCCCTTTGTCCTGGATGAGAACTCCCTGGAAGTCTTTTTCCAGTTTGTCTCTCATCGGAGTCACGCGCCCGGTGCGTGTCTCGATCCAGGCGACCGCAACGTTGCCAAAGCGCTGCCGGTAGATGGCCAGCGCGGTCTTTCCGTCCACCGACCAACCGATTTCCAACTCATAGTGGTTCCGCTGTGGAAAATCGTTGAATCCCGGAAGAACCGCGATGGCGCGGCGTGTCCGCAGGTCCACGAGATAATTTTTCAGCTTCACCGGATCGCCCTCCGTTGCCTCCACCTCCTTGTCTATCCTCTGGTCAAATTCCGCATCGTCGTTCGGCGTTTCCCGAAGGTCCTTCAACGGGACTTGGGTAAGATCATTGAGGCCGTAGCCGAGACCGAATCTTCCATCGAGCGAGTCTCCCCCGAGGACTTTGAAGGTTTCGTCCGCACCCGAGACAGTCGCCACACATGGTATCATTCCGAGCCACAAAAGGCAGAATCCTCGCCGCAAGAACTTCATATCCTGGATTCATGACACTTTTCGCGCGCCGATTCAATCCGGGGCTATTCGCCACAAACCAAACCGTCACCTCACCCCGATTTTCGTGAGCCCGCTAAAGAATCTCCACGGCGCCCTGCGGTGTCTTGGCAAAGGCGTGTAATTGCGTGCCGTCCGTGCCTATGTGACGAATGACCAGGCGCTGATCGGCGATCTCGAGGTGCGTGAAGCCGTGCACCAACTGAGCGAAACGATTGTTCGCCTTGGACAACGTCGCGTCCCCTTTGCGCAAGGTCGTTCCGCCGCCTCCGGTAACGACAAACGAAGTGGGATGTCCTTCGAATTCGAGATGCTCGAGGTCGTGGATATGTCCGCAGAAATAGACATGCGCTCCGTGCTGGCGAAGCAACGCATCCCATTCATTGATCAAGACCGCGCCGTCCCCCGCGTTTGAGTAGAGTGGGTGGTGACCGCAGACGATGAGAAAGGGTGTCGTCCGGGGCTTGGCCAGTTCGGCACGCAACCATTGGCCTTGGGCAACACGTTCCGCGTCGGTCAGTGAAAGTTTGTCCGCAGTCGCTTTTTGGTAGTTGCTGTCGAGCATGACGAAAGTAACCAGCGGCCGATTTTGCGGAAAATCGAATCGATACCATTTCGCCGGCATAGTCCAGCGCGTCCCCGGATGCGCGGCCGCATAAGCAAGTTGGGCGTCACCCTTTCCTGCGGGTTCGATGTTATAATCGTGGTTACCGAGAATGGTATAACATGGGCCGTTGAATTGCGCCGCCGGATACATGTCCTCGAATTGCACGCGCCAGCGCGGGCAATCCACTCCGCCGTCAAACTGGCCATAGAAATTGTCACCGAGCAGCAATTGTGCATCCGGCCGAATTCCCTGCCCGTGCGCGTAGGCGACCATGGAGCGGGCGACTTCCTGCTGCGGCGCCGGGTCAACCGCTCCCCAGTCGCCGAAAACGAACAGGTGCTGCGCCTGAACATCGGCCTGGCTGGCGGCCGCAACACGCGTTCGCCCGGCAATTACCGCCGCCGCGCTAAAGGCAAATGTTTGGAGGAACTGGCGACGGGAGTGGCGCTGGGGCATGGCCGGCAATCCTGCCGCGGGAAACCGATCAATGGAAGCGCGAATCCAGAGACTGGCGGCACTGCCACCGACCAACGTCTCATCGGGAAGATAGCCGCAAGCCAACCTTGTGGAAGTAACTCTCGAGTTGTTCAGCCGCGGATTTTCCGCCTACCGCCAGCGCGACGTATCCATCCGGCCGGATCAAGTAGAGCGCGTCCTGCTCCAAACCGGCGGCGTCAGCGCTTTTGCCCCAGGGGAACTCATGCACTGGGAGGCCGATTTGCCGGCACACTTTTTCCAGCGTCTCATCGGCCGTACCATAGATGTGGGCCTGCCAATCTATCGAGCGCAAGGGGACGAAGTTATCGCCGTCTTCCATCTGCACCCACGGCAGCCGGTCACCGCCGTGGACGCTGCCTGCCTTGCCTTCGCTCAAGGGGCTGTCGTCGTAGTGAATCCGAGTCTGGGAAACGGTCCGAAATACCGTGCGCCGGCCGAGATCGATTCTCGTGGCCACGGAAAAAAAGAGCGGCGCGAGAATGCGGCGGACAAACTCTCCGCGCCAGCCTCCGGATACCAGCGGAGTGAATGCGCGGTCTGTGGTCGAGACCAAGGTCCGGGCGAAGCCGATCCGTTCCGGCTCGAAGCTATCCAGTAACAACGATCCTCCACGCCCTCGGATGACGTCGGCCAATTTCCACGCCAGGTTCACAGCGTCGCCAATGCCCGTATTCATTCCCTGGCCTCCGACCGGGCTGTGAATGTGCGCGGCGTCCCCGAGCAGAAAGGCGCGATCCGCACGAAAGTGCTCGGCCACCCGGTGATGAACGCGATAGCGGGAGAACCAGTTCACCTCGGTCACCTTGACGTCGACCAGCGGCTCGACGCGGTCGCGAATGTCTTCGAACGTCAGATCTTCGTTTTGCGCCAGCTCCGGTGGAATCAAACCGATGAGACGCTGCATCCCGCTCAACCGCACCGGGAACATCAACGAGAGAATGTTTTCGCCAAGGTTCACATAAAGTTCCCGATCAAACCCGGAGGCAATTTTGACATCTGCGACGTAGAATACCTGCTCGTAGGTGCCGCCGGGAAATCCGATGCCGAGACTCTCGCGGACCTGGCTATGAGCACCGTCGCACCCGCAGATGTAGTCGGCTTCCACGTCCTCGATCCTGCCGTTTCCCCGGTCGATCTCGGCCCGCACCTGTGCGCCCTCCTGCTTGAAACCGATGAGCTTCGTGTTCCACTCGATCTCCCTGCCGGCGGCCTTCAATTTGCCGGCTAAAAACCGTTCGTGGTCATCCTGTGGGTAGGCGAGCACGTATGGAAACGGACTGATGCCGGCGCCGAAATCGGTAAACCGCAGCTCCAGGACCTCATTGCCGCCCCCGCGTTCGCTGCCCTCGCGCAGATGCCCCTTTTCGATGGCCACCCCCTGCGCCACGACTTCGTCGGCGATTCCCAGTTGCTGGTAAAATTCCAGCGTCCGAGCCTGCACGACCATGGCGCGAGATTGCCCTCCTGGTCCGCTTTCATCGTCGATCAAACGAAAGGACACACCGCACCGCATCAACCAAAAGGCGAGAACCAAGCCGGTCGGCCCGGCCCCGACGATGAGCACGGAAGTTCTGGAGCGTTCAGATTGCGGCATGGATTTCTCCGCCTGGCGTGCTCGGATGGAGGCGGACGTTTCGCCCCGTCATCGCCACGCCAACGGTCTCCCTTGCTTCGTCGCTGACTGCTCCGGCAGATGCCAAAGCGGATATTTTCGTCCATCCGCTGGGCGCCGTATTTTTGCTTATCTTCCAAAAAGATGCGTGTACACTCTCAATCTCGCCCGTCTCGATAGTGAACCCGCCACTAAATACCCCGCGCAACAGCCCAAAAAGCCACATCACCATGAAACACCTCACCCTCTACATACTGATCGCGGCGATTGTCGGATTGGTCATGCCTTTCGGAGCCATTGCCTCGGAGGCAACCGTTAGAACCTCCAACGCGGTCGTCACCGTGAACGAGGCGCCAGCCTTCCCCCATCACCACTTTCATTTTCGCCACGCGCATCATCATCGTCACCATCATCACCGCCGGCACCACCATCGCAGGTAAGAGCACGTTTGCAGCCACCCGCCGTTGACGCTGGGCCTTTTTCGGAATAGCGCGGAGAATGCAGATGCTCGACCAATTCCATTCCGATCCTGCCAACTGGAAGCTGGGATTCATTTACTTTTGCCGCGCCGATCCGCGCATCCTCGTCCCGAAGCGCATTCGCGGCCTTGGCTGGACGATCAATCTGGCACGGCCGATGGCCATCCCTTGCGTCATCCTGGTGATCGGCGCGGTGTGGGGCGCGCTCGAGTTCATCCGCTTCCTGGGTGTCAGCGCTGAGAGCCGCTTCCTCGTGAAGCTTCTGCTCGCCTTCGGTATCATCGCCGCCTGTTACTACCTGGCGCACCGTCAGCCGAAGCACGATCCGACGGATTCGCGCCCGGCCGAACCTCCTCGATAGAATCGGTTTCCAACCGCGGATTTCCCAGCACGGCCTGGCCACAACCAGAGCAGCCAACCTGTCGACGGCTAATTCCGATCCAGGTTCTTGTGAAACCAATCCGAGGCTAATTGGGTCGCTTCGGGAAAGCTCTCTTTGTAAACGCCGTAATGGCCGATGCCGGGCAGCACGTGATACTCGCTCGGCACATGGTTTATTTGCAAAGTGTCGTAGGCGCGCTGCCCATTTTCGGCGTTGTTCATCAAGTCCTCTTTCTCCGCCACCAAGATCAAAGTGGGAGCGGTGATCCGGGCGGAGGCTTCGATCGCTGAATAGCCGATGCCTTTCGCCGGGTTCGACCGCATCTGCGCGTAGACGGCGAGTTTGCCGCCGAGCTTTCCGGTTTCAAACGGCACCGGCTCGGTTTCGCCGCGCGCTTGTTTGGTGGACAAGTCGTAAGCGTATTTCACCGCCGCCGGGCCGCGGCCGCCACCCATGCCGGGCACCTGGGCCACGACGCACTTCACGCGTGGATCGTTTCCCGCAACCCACGTCACCAGGCCACCGCCGTAACTCGTTCCGAAAATGCCGATCCGCTCGGGATCGACGCACGATTCGCCGCTGAGAAAACTGATGGCGTTGCGAATATCCAGTGTCTGATCCGCGAGATCCATCTGCCAGCGCACGGGCTTCGCTTTCACCGTCACCGTTCCATCGGCTGCGGGAGCCGGCATGGGTTCGGTCATCATCAATTTGCAATCGCTCTCTCCCCATCCGCGATAATCGAAGGCCAGCACCACGAAGCCTTCCTTCACAAACCGCCGGCCGTACTGGGCACCGTTGCCTTTCTTCGTGCCTCCAGTGCCGGCGCAAAAGACCACCGCCGGTCGTTTCTCGCCCTCTTTCAGCCCCGAGGGCACATAAAGATCGCCGGCCATCCTCGTGCCATCGCTCCAGATGGTGACATGGCGCAGGTCGTGAGCAGGGGCGGATTCATCGGCGGCGTGAGACGTTACGGCGCAGAGAAACAGGACGAGAATAGCGGGCAAGATCCTGGGAGACATGCCCAATGAACCCCAAAGCGCCCAACAGTTTCGCGTGGGCGCAACCGCGAGTCGTTTTTTCCTCTGTCCGGCCTTGGGAGGAATCGAGTGTAAGAACTGCTATCTCACTCGCAAAAATTCAATCCTTAGAATTCGGTCCCGTCTCCTTTACGTTTGCCACCCGAGCAGCTTCGAGAGAAACGGCAAAATCAGGTCCATAATCCCGGGCAATGTCCAGAGGTGTTCTTCCGTCATCATTCGGTATATCCAATCGTGCCCCAAAGGCCGCCAGCAACAAAGCCGCTTCGACATTTCTCTGCTCAATAGCCTCGTGGAGTGGAGTATAGCCATATTCCCCGGGAGCGTCTAAGAGTGCGCCAGATTCAACCAATATTCGTATTGCGTTCATATCTCCCCAGACAGCTGCCACATGAAGAGGAGTGTCGCCTAAGACATTTCTCGAGTTAGGTGACGTGACCTCTGAACCGGCGAAATCCGGCACCTCATTGATTTGCCGAAGAAGTTCAGCTAGAACTTGGCTGTTGCTCATCATTACTTCTCCGCTTCCGCGGCGTTGATGGCGTCGAGCAGTTTCCGCAGCCGGCCGAAATTGCGACGCTTCGGCGTGAAAATGAGCCGGGGCAAATTGAGGATGTCGGGCTCGTTGTGTTCTTCGTGGAGGGCGACGCCTTGCTCGATTTGCGAGGGATTCAGGACGTCGTCGAACTCGACGTTGATCTTCTGGATCGCCACGTCCGTGAGCCGCCGATGAATCCGCACGACCATCTTCTGCCCGACCCATCGGTAGCTTTGGTAATTCCTGTAGAATTGCGCGATCTCGGCGATCGCCTCCTCGACGCTGCTGCACATTTTGAAAAGCGAAAAGTCGTCCGGCGAGATGAGGCCCATGCGCAGCAGATGCTCGGTGAGGAAATGAATCCACGTCTTCCAATAGGTGCCGCCGGGACGGTCCAGCAGGACCACGGGGATGATGCGCGCCTTGCCGGTCTGCATGAGCGTGAGGACTTCGAAACCCTCGTCCATCGTGCCAAAGCCGCCGGGGAAAAGCGCCACGGCGTGGGTTTCCTTGAGGAAGTTCAGTTTGCGGGTGAAGAAGTAATTGAAATTGATGAGCTTCGAATCGCCGTGGATCGTCTCGTTGGGCCGCTGCTCGAAGGGCAGCCGGATGTTGAGCCCGAAGCTGTTTTCGCGGCCGGCGCCTCGCTGCGCTGCGCCCATGATGCCATCCCCCCCACCGGTGATCGTCATGTAGCCCAGTTCCTCCCGCATGCGGCGGGCGAACTCCTCGGCCGCCTGGGCCTCCGGCTGAGTGTCTCTGGTGCGCGCGGAACCGAAGACGACCACCTTGGGCACGTGACGATAAGGCGCGAAAGTGCGCGCGGCGTAGCGGAGTTCCTTGAGGGAGCGGTTGAAGAGCTTTAGGTCGGCCGTGGTCGTCTGGTCCCGGCCCATTTTCAGGGCGGTGATGATCATTTCCTCGACCAAGTCGCAGGATTTTGAGCAGCCCCACTCGCAAACGAGCTGTTTGATCAACTCGTCGGCTTTCGGATTACCTGTGGTCTGGGTCTTGTTCGGAGTGGCGGAAATGCCGCCGGCGGTAAAATCCTGCATTGGGGAAGATGGGAGTTGAGCGAAACTGTCTGGCCGGTTACAAGCGCCGTCCGCTTTTAACTTTGCCCCGTCTGAAGAAAACCTCAACTTTCCCCCTTTCCCACCGCCCCATGATCGTTGTCATCCGCCCCAATACCTCACGTGCCCTCATCGACGAAGTGATCGCCGAAGTCCAGAAACTCGGCTACGATCCGCGCCCCATCTTTGGCACCGAACAAACGGTCGTGGCCGCGATCGGCGACGAGCGCACCCACCATACCCTGCTTTCGCTGAACGCCCTGCCGCAGGTCGAAAAAGTCATCCCGGTCCAGAAGCGGCACAAGTTGGTCAGCCGCGAGTCGCGCACCGACGACACCGTGGTGGATGTCGACGGCGTCAAGATCGGCGGCAATGAGCCGTTCTGCCTGATGGCTGGGCCGTGCTCCGTGGAAAGCGAAGAGCAGTTGCTGAGCACCGCGCGCGCCGTGAAGGCGGCAGGCGCCAAGATCCTTCGTGGCGGTGCCTTCAAGCCCCGCACCTCGCCCTACGAATTCCAGGGATTGGGCAGTGAAGGACTGCGGCTGCTCTCGCTGGCGAGAAAGGAAACCGGTTTGAAAATCATCACCGAAGTCCTGAGCGAACGTCACGTCGACGAAGTGGCCAGCCACACCGATATCTTCCAAATCGGCGCGCGCAATTCGCAGAATTATCAGCTCCTCATCGAGTGCGCCAAGACGGGCAAACCCATTCTGCTGAAGCGCGGCCTGAGCCAGCGCATCGAAGAATGGCTGCTCGGCGCCGAGTACCTGCTCGCCCACGGCAATTCCAAGGTTTTCCTCTGCGAGCGTGGCATTCGGACCTTCGAAACCTACACGCGCAATACTCTCGACCTGGCCGCTGTGGCCATCGCCAAGCGGGAATCGCATCTCCCGGTGATCGTCGATCCGAGCCAGGGGTGCGGGCGGGCGGATCTCGTTCGCGCCTTGTGCAAGGGCGCAGTTGCGCTCGGCGCCGATGGCCTGCTGATCGAGGTGCATCCGCACCCGTCCGAGGCGCTCAGTGACGGCCAGCAGCAGATCGATTTCACCGGCTTCCAGGAGCTGGCCAAGGAGCTCCAGCCTCTGCTCGGCGCGATGGGGCGATCCTAATCCATTTCGAGCTTTCTGCCGGTGCCGATTTGCCTCAAATGCGGTAGCGAGAACGTAGTGGTCGGCAGTATTGGATTTCGCAAGGAAATCGAGGAGAAGACGGTGCGCGTGAATCCCTGAGAGCGTATCGCGCACCGCGGGGGGAGCAGCGGCAAAGCCGCAACCGAAGGGGTTGTCCACGAAATACGCGGAAGAACAGACTCGGAAAAATTGGACCACGGATTACACGAATTACACGGATTAAAGCCTCCGCTGCGAAATCAATCCGTGTAATCCGTGGTCCCCTTTCCCCCGTCTCAAAAAATCCTCGCGAATGTGCGCGATTCTTCCAGATAGCAGTGCAGAGGTTCGAGAAAGGACCGCGGAGGGAAGAGCGTTGCAGGGGTCCCCATTTTCCGTTTTCCATCAGCCATTGTGCGCAGCGCGGACGGGTTCCGCGTTTCAACAACTTCAGCGCTTCGTCGCGATGTCCGCAACCGGTTCTTCCTTCACCCGGTCGCCGTTGCGCGGCAAGTGGAGGGCGATGGTCGTTCCTTTGCCGTACTTGCTGTCCGCGGTGACCGAGCCCCCGTGGAGCTGGATGATGTGCTTGACGATCGACAAGCCCAATCCAGTGCCACCCATTTCGCGGCTGCGCGCCTTGTCCGCCCGGTAAAATCGCTCGAAGATGTGGGGCAGATCGGCCGGCGGAATTCCCAAGCCGGTATCCTCCACACACACTTCCATCTCGCCCGGCAACGCCCGGGCCCGCAATTGGATGCCGCCGCCTGACTCGGTGTACTTCACGGCGTTTTCGAGGAGATTGTGCAAGACCTGCTCGAGGCGTTGGGGATCGGCTGTGACGTGCGGCAGGTCTTCGGGGGCATCGACCTTCAAGGTGAGTTTTTTGGCCGCGAGTTTTTGCGACCAATCGCCCGCCACTGCGCGCAACAGCGCCGGCAATTCCATCGATACACAGACCAGCTTTTCCTGCCGCGACTCCAGCCGCGCCAGCGTGAGGAGATCTTCCAGCAGCGCGTTCAACCGCCGCGAGTGTTTCCGCAGCACCTCGAAGACCTCCATCTGTTCCTTGCGCGGCATCGAAGGTGCGTCGATGAGATTCTCGACATAACCGTGGAAGATCGAAAGCGGCGTGCGCAATTCGTGCGAGACGTTCGCCACAAATTCGCGGCGGACTTCTTCGAGCTGCCGCAGCCGCGTGACGTCACGAAAAATGGCCACGACGCCCGGGCCGCCGGCAAACTCGCGCACCGGCACCGCGTGCACCGCAAAATGGCGTTTATCCGAAGTCCGCTCCACGTCGCGGTGCTGGGTCAGTCTCGTCCGAAGAGCCGTGCTGATTAATTCCTCGAAAGCCGTCTCCCGCAAAGTATGCAACACCGACTGACCAACGGGATCCACCTTGAGGTCGAATAACGCAACGAAGGAAGGATTGACCAGGCGCAGGGCGTGCTGGGCATCGACCACCATTACCCCCTCCTCCATGCTCGAGAGAATCGTGCCGAGATTGAAAGCCTCATCGTGAAGCCGGTGCCGCAGGTTGTCATGCTCAGCGGCGATCTTCTCGAGGGGAAAGGTCAGCCGGGCGAAACGGCCTCCATGGCGAAAAACAAACCCCTCGGGCTTGCGGCCCGCCGCCAGTTCGTCCAACAGATTCTCGAGGTGCTGACAATCCTGGGAGAAACGCCGCCACACCCACCACCCGACTGTCGCCAGGATCGTGGCCACACACCAACCAAGAATTGCGCCCATCTTTCCTTACGGTTCCGCTTCGACAACCCGGTAGCCGAAGCCGCGGATCGTCTCGATGCAGGAACCGGATTCGCCAAGCTTTTCGCGCAACCGCCGAATGTGGGTATCCACCGTGCGGGTATCGATGACCGTCTCATAGCCCCACACGTCGTTGAGCAAAGTCTCGCGATCCTGGACGCGGCCGCGCCGCTCAATGAGGAGAGCCAAAAGCTTGAATTCAGTCGCTGTGAAATCGACGGGTTTTCCCGCAATGGTCACCTCGTGCCGCGTGCGATCGATCTGAATGTTTCCCAAGGACAGGCGATCGCTGACTTCACCACCGTTGGAAGAGCGCCGCAGGACCGATTTCACGCGGAGCACCAGCTCCCGCGGCGAGAACGGCTTGGTCATGTAATCGTCGGCGCCCAATTCGAGCCCGACGATGCGATCGACCTCCTCCGCCTTGGCCGTGAGCATGATGACCGGAATCCGGTGGGTCGCACTCTCGCGCTTCAAAACCTTGCAAACCTCCAGCCCGCTCATCTCCGGCAACATGATATCCAGAACGATCAGCGCCGGAGAAGTTTGCCGCGCTTGTTCCAGCGCGGAAAGCCCGTCTTCCGCCTTCAGGACGTTGTAACCAGCGTTTTTGAGATTGGACGAAACCAGTTGGAGCACGTCCGGTTCATCGTCGGCGACCAGGATGCGTTTGTTCGCGGGCTTATTGTTCATCGAGGGCGCCGAGTGTAATTCGACCAGACCCATCAGCAAGTGGCGCAATGTGACAATCTGGTAACACGGCGGACGCCGATTGTCTACGGCTTCAGTTCCTGGCCGGTATTCGCGTCGGTAATTGTGAACTTCTCGTGGTGGTACGTGGGATCGGCCCGGAACGTCAAACGCCCGGCATAACGCCGTTCAATTTCCACCAGGAGTTCCTCGTCTTCCGTCCGCAACCGCCCCAGCACGTGCGGGTGCACGATGACTTTGATCTCGTGGATGGTATCCTGGAACTTCCGCATGACCTGATGGAGCGAGCGTTGCAATTCCACGCTCATGGTCATGGCGCTCTTCACTTTGCCCCGGCCACCGCAGTACGGGCACGGCTCGAAGACCGCTCCGCTGATGGATTCCGCCGCCCGTTGCCGGGTCATTTCCATGAGCCCCAAGGCGCTGATCGGCAGCACGTGAGTCTTGCTCTTGTCACGCTTGAGCCGGTCTTTCATCCGCGAGTAGACGGCCTGTTGATCCTTACGGTTCTTCATATCGATGAAGTCGCCGATGATCAATCCGCCGATATTCCGCAGGCGCATTTGCCGGGCCATTTCGTCGGCCGCTTCCAGGTTCGTTTGAAGAATGGTTTTGTCCGCGCTTCCGCTGCCCTTGTTGCGGCCAGTGTTGACGTCGATGGCGATGAGCGCCTCGGTTTCGTCGATGACGATATAACCACCGCACGGCAGCCAGACCTGCCGGTGAAAGGCGTCGTCGATCTGCTTTTGCACGCCATAGCGCTCGAAGATCGGGGCGGTATCCTGGTAGTGACGGATGCGTCCCGCGGAACGCCGCGAAATCTGGCCGACGACATCCACCATCCGCTTGACCGCGTCGTCGTCGTCGCAAATGACCTCGTCGATTTCATCGGTCAAAAAGTCGCGCACCGTACGCTCGATGAGATCCGGTTCCTGGAACACGCACGCCGGCGCGGGCTTCTCCTTCATCGCTTTCTCGATGGCGTTCCACTGTTCGACGAGCAGTCCCAAGTCCCGCACGAAATAACGGGCCCGCTGTCCTTCACCCACGGTCCGGACGATGACCCCCATCTTTTCCGGGATGTCGAGCTCCTTCAAAATCTTGCGCAGACGGTCGCGTTCCTTGGGGCTTTCGATCTTCCGCGAAATACCGCACTGGTCGCTGTAAGGCATGAGCACGAGATAGCGGCCAGCCAGGCTGAGATTGGTAGTGATCCGCGGCCCCTTAGTGCTGATCGGGCCTTTCGTCACCTGGACGAGCACTTCGCTGCCCACCGGGTAGATTTTCGGAATATCGGCTGCGGTGATGCGCTTGCCTTCCTTGCGTCCGCCGGTGCGTTCCACTTGCTCGACGCCGCTGTCGAGGGCCTGCGGAAGCGCGTCCCAGAAGTGGAGGAAGGCATTCTTCTCGAAGCCGATGTCCACGAACATGGCCTTGAGGCCGTGCTCGATGTTCTTAACACGGCCTTTAAAAATGCTGCCGACAATGTTGCGGTCCGTTTCACGCTCGATGGAGTACTCCTCGAGGATTCCGCCCTCCAGAAGGGCAACGCGCCGTTCCAGTTTTTCGCAGTTAATAACGAGCTTGTTGCCGGTCTGGCGTGGTGCCAGGCCGACCAATCTTTTGACACGTTCGGTCATGGAAATGAGTTTGGGGTAAAGCTTTGAGAGCACTGGCTAATGCCCGTGGGTCGTGGAACCCGAGGGGCGAGGAGTGTTGGATTTGCCGCCGCCAAACATCCATTGGAAGAAATTGTGGGGCGCTGGACGGGGAGTTGGCTGGGGGCGGCCTTGCGGCACCCGGCCACGGGCGTCGGCATTCTCCCGGATATCCGGTGAGGCTTTGCCGCCACCCATTTGGGAGTTTGAACTGGAAGTCCCATGAGAGGCAGCGTCTTCCTCGGGCTCCGCAGTGATGTTCAGATTCGTGGCGTTCTTGTAGTCGGTGAGGGCTTCGATCTTTTCGAAGGGTTTGGGATTGTGGGCGGGGGCCAGTGACGTGAGCTCCACCTTGTAATTCCCCTGCTCCATGGCGAAGACCTGTTCGAGAATGTGCTGGGCGATCGGCGCGGCGACGCCACCCCCGTGGTGTCCGCCCTGGACCATCGTGCAAACCACATAACGCGGCTTATCGAACGGCGCGAAGCAGCAGAACCAGGCGATCATGTCTTCCTTGCCCCGGTCAGTGGCTTGGGCGCTCCCGGTCTTGCCGGCGACGACGACATTCTTGACGCGCGCCTTGGCGCCGGTGCCGCCTTCGCCGTTGACGACCATCCACAGGCCATGCCGCACGAGATCGATGCCTTCCTTGCTCACTTCGTTGCGAAGATCGCCGCGGACTTTCGGCACATCCGGCATGGCCTCCTGGCCGTTCTCATCCAGCGCGGGAGTGCCTTCCGGGGTCAGCACTTTCTTGATCAGGCGCGGCTCATAGGCGATGCCGCCATTGGCCACGGCACAATAGACCATGGCCATTTGCAACGGACTCGCCAGCACATAGCCCTGGCCGATCGAGGAGTTGGCGGTGTACGCGGGAGACCATTTCAATTCCGGATACTTCGTCCGCATCCACTGTGGCCCCGGCATGACGCCATCCTTCTCGTCCTGAAGCCCGATGTCGTAGTGCTCGCCGATGCCCAGCACCTTGCCCATTTCATCGATCGATTCCATGCCCGAGGCGTTACCATATTGGTAAAAGAAGCAGTCGCAGGAAACGCGGATGGCATCGGCGAGCCCAATGGTTCCATGCGAACCGTGTTTGTCCGCGATCCAGCATTTGAAATAGTGATCGCCGTAGGAGATGCCGCCGGGACAGTTGAATTTGGAATTCTCCATTTTCTTGTCCCCGTCCTTCGCGTCCTTGTGCAGGCCGCCCATGGCGGTCACGACTTTGAACGTCGATCCCGGGGGAAAGGCGCTCACCGCGCGACTGACCAATGGGATCGCCGGATCCGAGTTCAGTTTTTTCCAGTCGTCCTTGGAGACGCTGGGAATGAACATATTCGGGTCGAATGACGGGACCGAAGCCATGGCGAGGATTTCGCCGTTGTTCGGATCGACGACGACAGCCGCGGCGCGCCCGAGCTGCGGATGGCGGAGAGCCTGTTCGGTGATGTACTGAATCTTGGCGTCGAGTGTGAGGTAGACGTTGTCGCCCGGTTTGGGAGGGTCGAGTCGCTCCTCGCTTTCAATCACACCTTTCACACTCTTGCGCAGAACCCGCATGCCCGGCTCGCCGCGCAAATACTTGTCCATGCTGTACTCGATCTGCGACTTCCCCTCCACGTCCGGCTGATAGAACGTGTAGTGAGTGATGTCGGGCAGCAGGTTGATGTCCAGGGGAGCGCCGACATAGCCGAGGAGATGGGCCGCGAGCGCGCCGTAAACGTATTGCCGCACCGGCTTGACCGCGATTTCGACACCGGGCAGGCCGACGTCATGCTCGGAGAACTTGGCGATCGTTGGAAAATCGACTGCCTCCTCGTACGTAAACGGCACCAGCCGGTCATTGCGGTAATGCTTTTGCAGATGCTCGGAGTTGTAGTCCTTGGCCAGATTCAGCTCCTGCAGTCGCGGAATGACCGAATCGTTGACGATTTTGACCATGTCCGGCTCAGTCTGCTTCTTGCGCATCTGCTTGACGTTCTGGGTGTATTCCACGATCGGCGGCTTGCCGAATTGCTCGCGGTACCCGCGGACCATGTCCGGCAGGTAAAAGTCCACTTCGTAACTCGCGCGGTTGGCGACGAGGGTAATCCCGTTGCGATCGCGAATTTCGCCGCGCACGCTGGGGATGCGGACGGTCACTTCGGACCGGCCGGAGATTTTCTGCGCCCACATTTTCTGATGGGCCACCTGGACCCACCAGAGCTTGCCAACGAGGGTGGCAAGCCCGGCGAGAATGAAGAAGGCGAGAGCGATGAGACGCAATTCGGGAGAAGGACGACTGGCCATATCAACGAGTACGTTTGGCGTGACGGTCCGGCTGGGCATCGTACCCAACCAGGAAGGCAAGGTAATTGAGCGCGAAGAAAAACAAGGGCGAAAGCAGTGCGGCAACGAGGCCGGCGCCGCCGATCCGCCACCAGATGTCCTTGTTGAAAACAAAGACTACCGGCTCCCGGCGGAAAGTGATCATGAGATACTCGGCGAGGACGATGAAAGAAGTGCAGACGCCGCTGAGCAGGCAATGGATCTCCCAACGCCCGCGTTGAAAAAGCGGGCGAAAGCCACCCATCAAGGCGCCGAGGGTGGCATAGAGGACGATCGACCAGCCGAGCGCGACCTCGACGTTCCCCTCGATCATCTGCACGTGCAGAGCGTCCCACATGAGACCGCCGCAAAAGGCCAGGACCAGCATCCCCGGCGTGGGCAGGGCGAGCGCGCCGTAAAACATGATGAGCGGCATGAGCAAGACGCGCGCTCCGCAAATCGGCAGTGCCGGGATGAAAAACTGCGCGACCAACGCCACGAACATCGCGGCTAGAAGCAGAAAAAAGAAAATCACTTGTTGTCTCCGACGACGACGAACACATCCTCGAGCGTGGTGAGATCGACAGCCGGGATCACACTGGCATGGCCATCCAGTTCGCGCATCTTGAATTCTTTGACCTGGCCGATGAGCACCCCGGAAGGAAATACTCCGCCCGCGCCCGACGTGTAGATGTTCGCACCCGTTTTCAGGTTTGCTTGTTTGGACAGAAAATTCAGGCCGATACTCGGCGAACTCCCGCTGGAGGCGCGTTCGCCCTTCACGATCCCCTGCTCCCGCGTGCCTTCCACATTGGCCGCCACGCGGCACGCTTCATCGGAAATCAGCACCACCTCGGCCGAGTGTTCGGAAACCACCGTCGTCTTCCCGACCAATCCTTCCTCCGTGAGGACGGCCTGATCGCCGTCTTCTTTCAAGCCGTCGGACGTTCCGCGGTCGATGATGATCTTGTTGTACCAAGTCGAAGCATCGCGAGCGACGATCCGCGCCGGCATCAGCTTGAAGACGGCCTTTTCCTTGTACTCGAGCGCTTTGCGCAACCGGATGTTGTCCGTCTCGTAACCGCGCAGCGTCTGGTTCGTTGCGCTCAGTTCTTTGTTGCTGACCAGCAAGTGCCGGTTTTCCTCCTCGAGTTGCTCCAGGTTCTTCAGGCCTTCGCGGTAGTCGTGGTATCTTTTTTCCATTCCCGAACCGCTCTTCAGCAGCGGCGAGATCAAGCCGAGAAAGCCAGCTTGCACGCGCCGGACATTGTGCGGACTGAGGAACAGGACGAACCCAGTGGCGAGGACAAAGACGATGACGGATGGAATGACAAGTCGTCGACTCATGCGAAGCGATGATGGGTGGCCCCGGCGAAAAGCCGGGCCACGGTCCAGAAGATTTGGCGTTTAGCGAATGCGGTCATGCCCGCGAAAACTCTAGTGCGACCAGCGGCTGTCGCTCGTCGCCACCTGGCGCAGGAACTTGATCTCGCTCAAGGCGCGGCCGGTGCCTTCGGCCACGGCGCTGAGCGGATCTTCGGCCACATGGACCGGCAATCCTGTTTCTTCGGTGAGCAGACGATCTAGGCCGCGCAACAGCGCGCCGCCGCCCGCGAGCACCAGCCCGCGGTCAACAAGGTCGGCGGAAAGTTCAGGAGGGCAGCGTTCCAGCGTCACCCGCACGGAATCGACAATCGTCGAAATCGGTTCGAGCAGCGCCTCGCGTACCTCCTGGGAAGTAATGGTTAAAGTCTTCGGCAGGCCGGCTACCAGGTCGCGCCCTTTCACTTCCATCGTTGTTTCCTTCTCGATGGGGTAGGCGCTTCCAATCTTGATCTTGATGTCCTCCGCGGTGCGCTCACCGATCATCAAGTTGTAGGCGCGTTTCATGTACTGTATGATGGCCTCGTCCAGCTCGTCGCCCGCCACGCGGACGCTGCGGCAGAAAACGATGCCCGAAAGCGAAATCAACGCGACCTCGGTCGTACCGCCGCCGATGTCGATGATCATGTTGCCGGCGGCATCCTGCACGGGCAAGCCGCACCCAATGGCCGCCGCCATCGGCTCTTCGATGAGGTGAACTTCGCGGGCCCCGGCGCGCAACGCCGATTCCTTGACCGCGCGCTTCTCGACCTCGGTGATGCCGCTGGGCACGGCGATCACCACCCGCGGACGGGGTTTAAACAGGGTGCGCCGGTTGTGCACCTTGTGGATGAAGTGCCGGAGCATGGCCTCGGTGATTTCAAAATCCGCGATGACCCCGTCCTTGAGCGGACGGATGGCGACGATGTTTCCCGGCGTGCGGCCAAGCATGCGCTTGGCCTCATCGCCGACGGCAAGGACGTGGCTCGTGCCTACCTGTACGGCGACCACCGACGGCTCGCGCAGAACGATGCCATGGTCCTTTACATAGACCAGCGTATTGGCTGTGCCCAAATCGATGCCGATGTCGTTGGAAAGCAGCCCAAAAATTCCATTAAACATTCAAGGTGAACCTCTTCGTAGATCGTAAAAGTTGGTGTCAGGGAGCGCTTCATGCGCCAGGCAAACGCCGCGGGGAATTCGTTCATCCCGCGTTAAAAAGGGCGTTGGCAGGGGCAAAAGCGACTACAATTAGGAGTGACCCCCCGGTAGCGTCAAAAGAAATCGCGCCATTTTGCCATACGTGAGGCGCGGTTGGATGTGGAAAAACACACTGGGAAGCCGTTTCCGGCCGAAGAATTGGCTCTTTTTATCGGATTCGGCATCACGAGTGACGCTTGTGGATGGTCCTTTCATTTCATTGCGGAAAACGGGCGTCAGCGACGCTGCCTTACAACTGTCGGCAAATAATTTATGTCTTCGGGCTTTCTCCGCCTTGGGGGTTTGTGAGGTCGCGGCGGCTACCCGCGCCTTATCAACCCGTGACACCCCACGCGCGGAACTTCCTTTTTACTGCGACTCACGCAGACGCTCCACCCAATCCCCGATCAACAGCGCGAGGTGGCGCGTGTTCTCGAAGAGATCGTGGAAGTAGCCGGCGAAGGTCAGTTTGCGGGCAATCACGATGAGGAAGCCGGTGATGAGCAGCAGGTTCATCAAATAGATCACGACGAGGGAAAAGAACGTTCCGTGGTAAGTGAGGTCCGTCTGGCCCTTCGGGATCATCCAGATCGTGAAGCTGAGATGGAATGCCCAGGTCCCGCCCAAGAGCAGGAACAGCCATTGGAGCGGGGTCATGAAGAGGAGCGTGTCGTCCACACGCGTGAAGTCGCAGAACACGCTGGCGATCCCGAAACCAAGGACGACAGCGACGCTGTAAATCGGGTAAAAATAGGGCGCCAGCGCGATCCAGAAGTTGTGCGTGTCGGTGAGGATGTAGCCACCTTCGCGCGAAACCTCGAAGCGGCTCACCCGTCCACCCCACATCCAGACCCAAATGGCGTGGGTCAATTCGTGACCAAAAACGTAGGCTCGCAGCGGCCGTGGCATTCCCAGCGCCCAGATGCTCCCGAAAAACCACAGCGTCCACAACGCCGCCCCCAAGGTGAAAAACCAAAACTCCTCGCTGACCCAGAAAGCCCGGTCTGAATTGACTTTGGTGAAGAGCCCAAAAAACGTCTGGGTCAGGACCAAAGCGACGGGCAGGAGGAAGATCGCCACGAAATTCTTCACCCACCGCGAAGGCACCATCCAGACTCCACCATTCCTCCGCGGCGTCTGGAAAGCCAGGCGCTCGGACGACCGACGGTTGGCAGATGATTTCTTACGGCTCACGCGCGCGGCGTGATTAGCAGTCCGTCACGCCCGAAGCAAAGCGAAACACACTCCACTCCCACCAAATGTGCGCGGCATCGGGAGCAGATAGTGAAAAGTGTTCGCGGCTATCAACTATCAACGATGAACTATCAACTGCCGCGCCCTACGCCCGTCCCATGTAGGCGCCCGTCTCTGTCGAGACCTTCACCTTCTCGCCTTCCTTCACGAACAGCGGCACTTGGATGATCTTGCCCGTTTCAAGCGTCGCCGGCTTCTGGACGTTGTTTGCGCTATCGCCCCGCACACCCTCGGCGCTCTCGGTCACAGTCAGCACCACCGACGACGGAAGAGCGACGCTCGCCGCCTTACCTTCGACGTAAAGCACTTCGACCTTGAGGTTTTCCGTCAGGTACTCGCGGGCGTCGCCGAGAAACGATTCGTCAAAGTCAACCGTCTCATAGTTCTCCGGGTCCATGAAGTGGTAACCGGTTTGGTCCTTGTAGGAGAACTCGAGTTCCTTCCGCTCGACGTCGACCGTCTCAACTTTATCCGTCGAACCAAAGCGCACGTCGGCGCTTTTACCGGTGCCGATGTAGCGAATGATGGCCTGGACAAACGCACGGAGGTTGCCCGGCGTGCGGTGCTGCACTTCGAGGACGATGGCGGGGTTGCCATTGTAGCGGATGCACATGCCTTTGCGGAGATCGTTGGCGGCGGCCATAAATATCAGTGGGGAATTGAGGTCGGAAACGGGTTCGGAAAAATGGACGGCGAATCTGGATGACGAAAGTAGCGCTGGCAAGGGGAAAGGGAAAGGAGCACGCCCGGCTTCGCGCAGATCCACTGGCTGCGCCCGTCCCAGTGCGGGGAATAGGGACCACGGATTACACGGATTAAAGCGTCCGCTGCGAAAACCCCCTCGCGCCTCAGCTCCTCCTCATTGCCTGCTCGTTCCCAAAGTTGGCGAAGCGCCTTGGGAACGCCCCCACTGACTCGCAACTCCGAATCCGTGTAATCCGTGGTCCAATTTTCCGGCAGCCCTCCTTGTTCGCCACCGGTGGCAGCAGCGCGACCCTATTTCTTCTTGGGCGTCGGCGTCGGCGTCGGTGTCGGAGTGGCTTTTTTTCCCGGCTTGCTCGACTTGCCATGTGTCGGAGTCGGGCTTGGCGTTGGGGCCGGCGCAGGAGTCGGCGTCGCCGCTTTCGGCTTTGAACTACTCTTCGCCGGTTTCGGCGTGGCCTTCGTGGTGTCGGCACCTTTCGTCGATTCATCGCCCTTCGTTGCCTCGTCCCCTTTCTTCGCATCCTCCCCTTTCTTCGCGTCGTCCGCTTTCTTCAAATCCGCCCCTGTCGATTCTTCCTTGGCTCCCGGCCCCGGGGGCGGCGGAGGTGGCGTCTTCGCTCCGACGAGATGATTCAAAGTGTAGGCCACCAGCGGGTTGGCGATCTCTTCGCCATCGTCGCTTTTCAAGCCCTTGAGGTGGAACTCGTAAACGCGCCACGCGACCATCGATTCAAACTCCAGCGTCACCTCGGTCCGATCTTCGGAGACCGTCACGGACTTCGGCACCTCCTCCTGCGAGTCGAACTCCTTCGAGCCGTACGGCGCGTGGTACTCGTAGTAGTAGTGCCGCACCTTGTAGGTCTCCGCGTTGTTCGCCGCGGCCGCCTCCAGAGGCTTGGTGAAGATCATCTCGAAACCGTTCTTCGTGAGGTGCATTTCCTTCACATCCAGCGGCACCTTCCCCGTCCAACTGATCCGCTGGATGCCCTTATCCCCCGCCCAACCGTGATCGGTCTGGCCAACCCAGAGGCTGCCGTCCGGCGCGAACGCCACCCGGTTGTCGCCCTTGCGCAGGCCGTGGTTGGAAAGCAGTTCGGCGGCCATCCCTTGCAACTGCCCGTCCACTTCTTCCATGGCCACGCGCAACATGCGCGGATGATTCATCTCACCGATCAACATCTGCCCGGCAAACGGGCCAAACTTTCCACCGGTCGTGTCCGTGATCGGCTGGGTCGGCGAGTTGGACATCGTGTTGTAGGGAAAAATGATGCTCCCGCGGGTGCGCATCGCGTCCAGCTCCTTGACCGGAATTTTCAGCGGCTCACGCGTTTCACCCTTCTTCCAAGCGAGCGCCGCCGGATGCCCGTAAAACTTCTCCTTTTCGACATGGTAGAGCGGGCAGGCGCCCAGCCAGTCCCCCTGGTTGTCCGAGACGAAAAGCCGGCCCTTGGTGTCGAAGCCGAGTCCATTCGGTGAACGAAAGCCGGCGGCCCAAGGCGTGAGTTTGCCATCGGCGGAAATCTTCACCACCCACCCACGCCACGGCACAACCGAGAACATGCGGCCCTCGCGGCCGATCTCGCGATACTCACCGCGCACTTCCTGCCGCACCCCCGCGCCATTCGATGCCGTATTCAGCGCCACGAACCAGCCGCCATCCGGCGTCGGCAACGGACCGAAAGCAAACTCGTGGTAGTTGCCGGTCATGCCGAAGGAATCGCAGATCGTCTCGTAACTATCGGCCACGCCATCGCCCTTGGTGTCGCGGATTCGCGTCAACTCGGAGCGCTGCATGACGATCACTTCGTTATTCTTCGGCACGACAATCCCCAGCGGGTCCTGCAAACCCTGAGCGAAGAGTTTCCATTCCTTTTTCTGCGGATCGTAAAAGTAAACTTCGCCGCGATGAAAACAGGCCGCCAGCCGCCCATCCGGCGCGAAGGCCAGACCGCCGACCTCGGCGGAGAGCCCCGGCGGCGTGGGGATGTCTTCCACATTGTAGTAGGCACTCGGCGAGTTGTCCGCCCCCGCGAAAGCGATGCGAGCCGCGAGCAGAAAGAGGAAAAGAAAGCGCTTCATTTGGCGGGTTTCTGAACGGGAGTTTTCGAGTGGGACGGGCGCTCCGAGACGGACGGACCAGGCGGGCGTTCGTTCTCGTAGATCGCGGCGATTTCCTTCGGGTCGAGGACCCGCGCATAGATCCGCGCTTCGTCGAGAATCGCGTTGGCGTAATGCTTCTTTCCTTGGGACCCGAGGTAAAATTCCGCATCTGCTGGGAGCGGCGCCCCCTGGCCGGAACCTGATGGCTTGCCGTCGAAAAAGAACCGGATGCCCTTGGGATCCAGCGTCGCCGCGAGGTGGTGCCAGTTCGTGTCCGCCTCCGCCGGCATCGCCGCGATGATTTTCGCCTCCGCCGTGCCACTCTTCACCAGCACGCCGTAACCCGGCACACCGGCGATATTCGCGCCCAGCGCAAACTCCCCATCCTTGCCCAGCGCGCCGATGCACGCCTGGTCCGGTTGCTTCGGCTTCTGCATCTGTGCCCAGATGCAAAACGTCGCGCCCGCCGCCAGCGCATCGCTTTTCAATCCGGTGGCAAATTGCGATTTCTTCCCGTCAAATTTCAGCGCGCGCTCCTTCACGCCAGGCACCGGGAAAGGTTTCTTGTCGGTCAATACATCGTTCATCGACCAATACCCGATCGGCTCCTTGTTCAGGACCTCGTTGAAAGCAACGGTGAACTCCTTCGCCTTCGCTGCCGGCAACTTCAGAATCCCTCCAATGAACGCCCCCTCCTGGCAGGTCGCCGTGGCTCCGGCATTCGGATCGACGACGAAGAAGACCGGCCCTCTCGTGCCGGTGATTTTGAAATTCTCCTCGAAGCCGCCGTGGTGGGCCGCGGTGATCAGTTCGCGGACATCCACATCGTCAGCTACATAGTGAAATTCCGGCAACCCATTGACGATGTTGTAACCCTTAAAGTGAATGGCTTCCGGCACCTTTTTCTCATTGCCAAATCGCAACGGAAAATACGGCGCCGAGCGATAGTAGATCGTGCCCTTGACTTCGGCGAAGCCATCCCCGTTTGCCCGCCAGTGCGGCATCGGATCGACGAACGCCCCGCGCCATGCGTAGCGCAACCGGCAGGCCCCCGCGTCCCAGCAATAATTCTGCGCGTCGGGCAGCGCCACGGCGATCGCCGCCGGTCCGGCGTCGCGCATGAAAATGCGATACCAGTAGGGCGGCGTCTCCGGATACGCGTGCAGCTTAGTTGTCTTGGCCTGCTCGCGGATGATGTCCGGCAGGTTCTCGTCGTTGGCGATCGTCGGCAGATCCGTTTCCGCCTGCTTGCCCACGTACATCGCGCCAAACATCACCATGCCGTGTCCGGGATAAGTGCAAATGTACGGATACACGCCCGGCTCCGTCGGCGCGGTGAATTCGAGGCTCGCCGATTTGCCCGGAGTCAGGACCGGCGTGTGGTAGAGGATCTTGTCGCTCTTGGGAATGAACGTCTGGTCGGGCGTCACCGGCATGGTCAGCGCGGCGTTGACCACCTCCATGCGACTGCCCGGCGCGACGATCACGAAATTGTGCGCCATGTCGTCGGTATTCTCGACCTCCAGTTTCACTTTCGCTCCCGGCTTGACGACAAACCGCGGCGGGTCGTAGCGCAACCCGGCCATGGCCTTAATCTCGATGGGTTCTTGATTTTCGCCATCCTCGGCCACCGCAGCGACAGCCACCAAGCCCAACAACACGGCCCCAAATGCGAGGATGAGGTGCGAAAAACGTCGGCAATAAATCATGGGCGGAGAAACGGATCAGCGGAAATCACCGCGCCGCCGCAGCAGAATGCAGATTTCCGCCTGGGGTGCAACGACGACTGGATCTTCGGAGGGTTGAGCTTTGATGACTGATTGAACAATGAGAACCTCATCGGACAGTTAAATTCGTCCAACCGTTCATCCGATAGAAGATTTTTGACGCAGCGACTTTGCCAGGTCCGAATAAAAATCGTGCGCTGCCAACTCGGGCGGCAGTGCCGAGACGCCGCCACCACCGACTTCGATTGCGTCACCGTGACGCCCCGTTGGATAGGATACATGGAAAGCTGCGGTGCGTTTCGACCGTCTTTATTTGCGACTCCGCAACGGGCCTCAGCCCCTGACGTTCCCATCCGCGTCATCAACGGCGGGCTTGGGCAAAACCGAGGCGGTCTTCCAGTTGAAAACGATGGACAGTGTCCGTGCAGCGAAGGTGACAGCGATGGAAAGGCCGGCGGCAATCCCGGCCGGAAGGTGCAGCCACGTCTCCATCACCACATAGCTGGAAGTCCCGGCCAGTGCCGCCACCACATAGAATTGTCCGGGTTTGAAAAGGAGCGGCTCGGTATTTGTCAGGACATCGCGGATCACGCTTCCGCCGACGGCATTGACGACGCCGACAAAAATCGCCGCCGGCAATGAAAGCCCAGCCACGGACGCCTTGGTCGTTCCGACGACACCATACATGCCGAGCCCCAAGGCGTCGGCATAGAGGAAGAGCCGATCCATCTTACTGACAAATTGGTGAAATAGTCCCGCAGCGACGCAACCGCCAATGACCGCCCACAGATAGCCGGGGTGCCGCATCGCGGCGGGCGCACCGTCGTTGATGAAGAGTCCGTCGCGGAGCAGGCCGCCTCCGAGCCCTGTGCACAACGCGAGCACGAAGAGACCCACCCAATCGTAGTGCCGCCGGATGGCAAACATCGCCCCGGTGACGGCGAACAGGAACGTGGCACCAAAGTCGATATAGAGCGGCAGAGAAATGGGCGCGGTTGGCATTCTCCCTTTCTTATCAGAACGCACTTCCAGCCGTCGAATTCTCGCCGAGGGCTGGCGAAAACCTGCCCGCCTGCCGATTACCGATGGTACGGGTCGGCCGGATCGTGGGGCACCATGTTGATCCGCGGGCTCTTCGTGATCTGGCGTTTGTGGTCGAGATCGGTGCCCGTGAAGTAAGACAACCGGTCATCGAAATTGAACGTGGCGGTGAGGTTTTTAAACTTCGGGCTGATCACGGTGACGGTGACCTGTTTGCGCCCCGTGACCTTCCACAGCGCTTCGATTCCCTGCATCTTCCAGTCTTCGAGATGGAACCGGCCATCTTCTCCAAATTCCACGATCCGGCCGGGTATTTCGTACATCAGCCATCTCGTACCGATGAGAAATTCACCCAGGCCACGGTCTTCCTCGGAATCGCGATGTTCATCCTCAAAAAACCGTGAGTCCGACACTTTTTGAGCCGATAGGTTCAAGCCCGCAAGCCGTACCAACGGCCAATCCTCGGCAGCCACGCGCCCTCCCATCGAAAGGCCAATCAACACTAATCCGGAAAAACCCACCACCGCGAGACGAGTTCGGGGGATCATCATGGAGCCATTGAATTCCCGATACCGCGATGCAGGCAAGCCGAAAGTATCCCGTTACTTCAGCTCATTCCCCTCGCCCATCCACTCCTGCGCCACCGAGTATTGGCCGCAATTGACACCGGTATTGCGGCTGAAATCGACCTTCGCTCCCGGCAGCGGCGCCAGTTTGTAACCGACGGCCGATTTCTCCATCCCGCCATTTTCCACAAGGTTGCCACGAACGACATTGGTCCCGCTGACGTTCGCCATCAGGATTCCGTCGGCACAGTCGCTCACGAGATTGCCGGCGATGGTGAGATCGTTGATGGAGCCGGGCCAGGGCGCGCCCTCGGCGAGCTTCGGCGGCGGGTCGTAATGCACGGCAATGGCATAGACCGGATCGCGGCCCGCAGCGCGCGTGATGATGTTGTGCTGCACGACCACGTTCGAGACTTTGTAAAAGGTCGTGCGGAGATCGATGCCGATCCAACTCGTGTCGGCGATCCGGTTGTTGCGGATGACCACGTCCTCCGCGTTGAAGATGGTAATGCCATCCGTGTGCCACGAGGGAAGATCGTGGATCCAATTGTCGGCGATGAGCACGTCGCGCGACACATAGGTCGGACTGTCTCCTTCCACGCCGATCCCTTGAAACGAAACGTTCGCCACCTCGTTGTGGACCACTCGGATATGTTCCTTCTTTTTCAAGATGATCCCCTGGCGCATCGGACGCTCCGCCGTGCCCACTAAACGGTTGTCGTGGATGTCGGCGTCGGAGCCTGCGCCCGCGAGATAAAACCCGTGTTCGCCGGTGCAGCGCACCGTCACATGGTGGATGGAAAATCCCTTCGACTCCGAATCGGTGCCCACTCCGCAGAGAAAATCCGTGACGACGGTGAGGTCATGGAAACTGAACCGATCCACTTTTCCCTTGGAACCGAGCACAGCCGGACCATGCGGCCCCCAGACGCCGAAATCGTAATTCCGGCCATTGTCTCCAAGCCACAGATGGTCGATCTCGACATTCTCCAAAGTCTCGCCGCCGCGACCGACGTAAAGCACCGGCACGCCACCCTGTTCGGTGCGCAAGACACCGTCTTTCATCTTCGCGCGAAAGATTACCGATGCATTGAAGATGGCACTTTCGTCACCGACCCCTTGCAAACGGACATTGGAACAATCCACCTGCACCCCCGCTCCTCCACGATACGTGACGCGATAAGTCCCCGCGGGAAAAAAGACCGTCCCGCCGCTCGTCTTCAGCGACTGGATCGCGCGCTCGATCGCTTCCGAATCGTCCGTTCCCCAAGTCACCGAAACATGCGTGGCGTCATCCTGCGCCGCATCGGCCAGCACCACCGTGTGGGCATCCTTGACCTCCGCGATGTGGCTCTTCAACGGCGCCCCGGGCACTTCACCGAGCTCCGGAAATTTCTGCACCGAAGCTCCCAGCACGTAAATGGGCCGGCCCACATCCTCCGCGGTAAAATGCGCCTCGTTCGATGTCAGCACCGCGGACCCCTTGCGCATCACTCCGTCCATGGTCCGCTGACAATCCCCCTTCGCGCCGAAGTCCTTGACATTGACCCTCGGAAAATCGGGCACCTTTGGCGGTTCTACGGCGTACACCAGAGCCCCTTGAAAGATAGAAGATACGAATAACGCGACCAGCCGGAGCGATGAACGATTCATAGTTCTGCCGGGTCGATTTTCCGGATGCCGACGGCCGCTTATTTCCCGGCGCCAAAGCCCGTCATCGGGTGATGAATGACGGCGTCCCAGGCCAGCTCTTGCAACAGCCGGTTGAGCTTCTCCTTGTCCTCATCGCTGATCGGCTGCCCGCCGACCGGGGGGTTCGGAAGCGGCGTGGCCCCGGGACCGCGGGGACGCGCCTTATGCGGGCCGTCGAGGCCGACCACCTTGTAGGCGGCGAGAGCCTTCGGCATGGGAAGCCCCACCGGGCTGCGGTGATAGATCACGGCATAGTGACAATAGGCGTCGAGCACTTGCAGCGGCGCGTCCGGATGGCCCCACGAATCGCGAAACAAGTCCCACGGCATCTTCAAGCCCGGCGCCTGCCCGGCGGCAAGTTTGTCGCGCAACATATCGGCCGCGACTCCCACCGGAACGACATACAACACCTCTTTCCCAAGTTCCCGGTTCACGTTGCCGACGTATTCTTCGACGTCGCGGCAGTATTGATCATTCGCCAAATGCAGCTTCGCCAGGTCAGTGGCGTTGTGGTCAATGCCCTTCCCGGCTTGCAGCGGATAGACAGGAACGTACTCGTCGTTGGGCATCCAGTATTCCTGCACGGTGACGCGGACGTCCGGGTTATGCTCGAGCGCCAGCTTGGCAAACTTTTCAATGCCATCGTCCGGCATCCAAATCGGCGAAAGTGTGAGGACGTCCACTTTCCCAGCGGTCAATGCCGCCTTCGCCTGATGCTTCTCGTCGACCAAGTCCCAGTGCTGGATGACGCGCGATCCGCCAATGCTGGAGATTCCCGCGATTTGATGATCTTCAATCCCTGCGGACTTCGCGATCTCCGCGAGAAGCGCGGGCACGAAGCTGTGAAAGCTGTGGGCACAAGTGAAGACGCGCAGGCCCTTCGGCGGGGGCTGCGCCGAGGTGGCCGCTTTTTCCTCGGCCAGCAAGAACGCTTTCGAAAGCAACACTGCGCTGGCCAGCAGCGCGAACATCAAGCCTATCCGGCTGGCGCCAAGTCTGGTTCTCATTTTAGGATCACGCATAGGGCATTGAATGTTGGGGGGTGACGAAACGGATGTCGGACGCACAGTAAACCCGCGGAGGTGGTTGATGTTTGGACTTTGGTGCACGTCTCCACGCACTCTGCGCGGAGCGAGCAACGCTGGCGTGGAGCGTCAGTGGGCCAGCGCAGCCACGAGGAACCAGGTGACCATGACCACGCCAATCATCCCATTGGCGAGAATGCCCGCGGTCGTTCCCAGAACGGTCCCCCACGTCGATCTTCCGGCAAGGATCAGTTGCTTCCCGCCGATCAATTCACCCGCCAGCACTCCCAGGACCGGGCCGAGCAGGAATCCCCACGGAAAAAAAAACATCCCGGCGATGGTCCCGATCAGCCCGCCCCACAGGCCCCATTTCGTCGCGCCGAATTTCTTCGCCCCGATCGATCCGCTGAAGAAATCGAGCCCGTGTGAAATGATCGTCAGGACGAGCAATCCGCCGAGCGTCCACCAGCCCACGCTGTGCTCCGGCCCGAGCACCAGCCGATGGACTACGGCGGCGGCAAAAATAATCGTCGTCCCGGGGAGCAAGGGAATGATCGTGCCGATCAATCCGACAATCAGCAGCAGGATCGTGAGCGACCACCAAAAAGCGAACATGAACGGATTGACTTGGAGAAGGGATGCAGAGTTGATTGCGGGGCGCGCCGCGCTTTCGGCAAACTAGCAGAGCGCGGGCACGATACCAAATTCACCCATCAACCCCATACCACATTTATTCCCATGGCTCTCTCCGTCGGCACCAAGGCTCCTGATTTCACCCTCAAATCCAAAGGCGCGGAAGGCCTGCGCGACATCTCGCTGAGCGCCAATCTCGGCAAGAAAAACACTGTCCTGCTTTTCTTCCCGCTCGCCTTCACCGGCGTGTGCACCCAGGAAATGTGCGACGTCACCGCCGGCCTCAGTGCTTATTCCGATCTCAACGCCGAGGTCATCGCGGTGAGCGTGGACAGCCCGTTCGCCCAGGAAGCGTGGGCCAAGGAAAAGAAGATCAGCCTGACCATCGCCAGCGATCTGAACAAAACCACCGCCAAAAATTACGAGGTGCTCCTCGACGATCTCATCGGCCTCGGCAGCGTCTCCGCCCGCGCCGCCTTCGTTATCGATAAGAACGGCGTGATTCAGTACGCCGAGCAGACGCCGACCCCGAAGGAACTGCCGAATTTCGACGCCATCAAAGCCAAGCTCGCCAGTTTGAATTAGCGAGCCTGGCTGGTGTCACGCGGGACGCTAAGCAATTGGGCCGCGGCGTCCGCCAATAAAGGAAATCAGGAACAGCACCAGGAAGACGATGAAGAGAATCTTGGCGATGTAGGCGGCAGTACCCGCGACGACCCCAAAGCCCAGCACAGCGGCGACCAGGGCGACGATGAGGAAAACCAAAGCATAGTGAAGCATAAGAGTAAGTCTTTCTATGCCATTGCTTCGTTGCCCCATGGCCCTGCGGGTGTATGCGCCCCCTGCCGCATTCGTAACAGGGCGCCGCCTTTTCCTCTGAAGCACCTCTGACCGCCGGTAGCGGCTGGCACAAAAGATGATGAAAGATGCGGCCGGTTTCTCCGTATCCACAGCAGAGAATCATGAACCGGCCACCTGCTCCAAACGGCATCGAACATCCGCGTGAGGCCCTGCCCACACGGCTGGCGGCGCTTTGCTTCAGCGTCAAAGCAGCCTGCTTCCAAGCTCAGCGGGCGTGGCGCGACTTGAGCAGCGGTGGCCCTCGACGGCATCCGCGCAGCCAGTCGCTGCCTCTCACGCCGGTCGTGGGAACGCAATCGAGCGACATCTGGTTCGAAACCAATGTCGCTTCCGAGAAGAGGCTGCAGTTCGGCAAGGTGCAAAACTTGCGTCTTGCGGCGACGCTCCTGAGAGGCGCGGAGGTGCCGGCGGGCGCCGTGTGGAGTTTTTGGCGGGAGCTTGGCCGGACGACGGCGCGGCGTGGTTTTGCCGTCGGTCGCGAGTTGCGGGAAGGCTGTCTCATTCCGACGCTCGGCGGCGGTTTGTGCCAGCTCTCCGGCGCGATCTACAACGCCGCCCTTGAAGCCGGGCTCGAGATTGTCGAACGCCACGCTCACAGCCATCCGGGCGTGGGTAACCTCGCGGCGGCAGGCCGCGACGCGACCGTTTTCTGGAACTACGTCGACCTGCGATTGCGGGCGCCTTTTCCGTGGCGGCTGGACGTCGAGCTCACTGCCACCCGGCTGATTGTCCGCATTCGCAGCACGAAAACGGTCTCCGCGCTCAACGCACCCACCCCGCCGAAACCCAGTCGCATCGCCTTCACCACCGCGCCACAACCCGGCAGTTGCGCGAGCTGTGGAGTGGCCGCGTGTTTTCGCCATCTCAAACCCGATACCGACGACAATCCCGGCCGCAGCGCCTGGCTGGTCGATGAATGGTGGCCGGAGTGGGCGACGCATCTTTCCCAACTCGAGAGCCACGCCGATCTTCTCCTCCGGCCGCTCGATGGCCGGCGCTGGCGCAAACCCAACTACGCGTGGGATGCCACACACTTCGCCCGCACCCGCAGTGCGACTTTCCTCACGTTGCAGCGCGCCTGGGCGACGCGGCGATTGCGCGAGCAGGGCGCGCAACGCCAGCGCGCATTGCTCGCCTGGGATGAACGGCTGGCCCGGCACTACGGGCGGCTTTTGCATCCGGAACACACCCACCTGGTGGTCGCGCAGAATCTGCTGCCCTTCCTCTGGCGGGATGGCGTGCTCGGCGGGCGGACCTTCGATGTGCTCATGGTGCGAATGCCCATCCGCTCGCTGCAAGCCGAACTCGATCTCGCCGCACGATTGCATCCGGAATCGAAGACCTGCGCCGACTTCCGCGCGCCGGCCTGGCTTGTCCAGACGGAGGCAGAAGCATTGGCGGCGGCGGATCATTGGATCACGCCCCATCGCGCCATCGCCGAACTTGCGGGGACGCGCGCCGTCGTCGTGCCCTGGAACATGCCCGCGGCGGCGAAACAGGTGCGGGCGAACGGCCAACGAGTGATCTTTCCGGCATCAGCCTTGTGCCGCAAAGGCGCTTACGAAATGCGCGCCGCAGCGCAATCACTGGATTGCGAGTTGGTTTGCCTCGGTTCGACGATCGAAGGTGCGGCGTTCTGGAATGGCGTGAGGACGGCTGCTTCTTCGCCAACACCGCAGGTCACGTCGCCAACGACCGATCTGCATTGGTTGGACGAAGCCGCCGCTGTCGTGCTGCCGGCATTCGTCGAACATCGGCCACGCCGCTTACTGGCGGCGATTGCCCGAGGCATTCCGGTGATTGCCACGCGGCAGTGCGGTCTCGGAGATTTACTAGGCGTCACCGAGGTTCCAGCCGGCGACGCTCAAGCGTTGGTCAACGCCCTCGAACAGGTGCTCCAAGAGCGCAGCCTGGCGAGCGTCTGAGCCTGCAATCGCGTGGAGTGGGAAGCTACCAAACGGACATCAGCATAACCGGAGCGCGCCAGCGTTTTGGAGTGCGCCGCTGCTGCGGCGCTTTTGGAGGGGCTGCGGGTTTGTGCCAGCGGGCCTCCACCTTACCCTTTCCGAAAGCGCCACAGCAGCGGCGCACTCCAAAACGCTGGCGCGCTTCGATCAAACGAACTGGCGAAAGACCGCGCTGTTTATTTCGCAGGCTCCGAGACGACGGGTTTGCGGTCGAATAGCGCCGAGATGATGAACAACCCGGTGGCCGTACAGATGCAGCTATCGGCCACGTTGAATGCCGGCCACGGATCGGCGTAGCGCACGTGCAAATTGAAGAGGAGGAAATCCACGACATGCCCATGAACGAGCCGGTCGGTGAGGTTGCCGAGAATTCCCGCCAGAAGCAGCGCCACCGCCCAACGCGACGGACGGTCCTTGAACGCGCCGCGGTGGAAGAAGAAGACGAGCGCGGCCAGCGCCACTACCGACAAGGCGACAAAGAACCTGTTGTTCCCCGTGAGGACACTGAAGGCCGCGCCCGTGTTTCCGTAATACACCAGGTCGAAGAAATTCTCGATGACCGGACGATCCTCGTGCATCACGAAATGGTGCACGATCCACCACTTCGTCGCCTGGTCGAGCGCGTAGAGCGGGAGGGTGACGGAGGCGAGGAATTTCACGACGCGGAAACGACCTCGGCACACCGCCCGCACAGGTCCGGATGGGCGGAATTCACACCCACGTCCAGCCGGTGCCGCCAGCAACGGGCGCACTTCTGACGCGAGGTGCGGATCACTCGCGCGCTGTTCTCCGGGCCCACGGCCAGGGTCAGGTCGCTGAGGATGAACAGCTCCTCCAGTTCCGCGACACTCCCGGCAAGCCGGTCGTGCAAAGCCTGGTCGGCGATTTGCAAAGTCACCGCACCTTCGAGCGCATTGCCGACGAGCTTCTCTGCACGGGCCGTTTCCACCGCCTGACCGATCTTGCCGCGCAACTGCAGGAGTTGCTCGAACTGCGCCTCCAGCGCGCTGTCGCGCAAGGCGGCATCGGCCTCGGGGAAAAGCTCGAGGTGCACGGAATTCGACTTACCCGAATACTGCCAGGCCTCATCCGCAGTGAAGGCGAGGATGGGAGCGAGCAGGCGCGTGAGCGCGTCGAGGACCCTGGCCATCACCGCCTGGGTGGCCCGGCGGCGCGGTGAATTCTTCGCGTCGCAATACAGCCGGTCTTTCGTGATGTCCACGTAGAGCGAGCTGACGTCGACGGTGACGAATTGGTTCAACGACTGGAACACCTTGCGGAAGTCGTACTCGGCATAGGCCGCGCGGCAGGTGGCGATGACCTCCTGCAAGCGCGAGAGCATCCACCGATCAACCGTCGTGGCGCCCGCCGGGACTTTTTCTCCCGAGTCCTTCGACGGCTCGAAATCGAAGAGATTTGCCAGGAGAATGCGCACGATGTTCCGGAAGCTGCGGTAAGCCTCGGTAACTTGGGAGAAGGATTTCTCCGAGAACGGAACTTCGTCGACGTAATTGACGCTAGCCGCCCAAAGACGCACGACGTCGGCTCCATACTTGCCGTAAAAATGGTCGGCTTTGGTGGGCTTAACGTAGTCCTTCTCTTTTTTCTCTTTCGTTTTCTGGGCAACGTCCGTTTGTTCGACGGCTTTGCCGTCGGCCTGTTTCTCTTCCTTTTGCTTCGACTTCGAGACCTTCTCCCGCGTCTCAGAATCGACCACGAAGCCATGCGTGATCACCGTCTTGTACGGCGCCTTGCCGTAAAGCGCGATGCTCGTCATGAGCGAGGATTGGAACCAGCCGCGATGCTGATCGGTGGCTTCGATGTAGACGTCGGCGACCGGTGTACCGCCGAGTTCCGGACGTTTCGCGACGACCGCTGTGTGGGAAACGCCGGAGTCGATCCAGACGTCGAGAGTATCGTTGCGCCGCGTCGTGCCCGCAGGAAGCCCGAGCATCTGCGCCCATTCGGCGTCGGTCTTCTCGAACCAATAATTCGTGCCGTGCTGTTCGACGAGATCCGCGACCTTGCGGGCGTTTTCGGCATCGAGGATCGGCTTTCCATCCGCGCCGTAAAATACCGGCAGCGGCACGCCCCAGGTGCGCTGGCGCGAGATGCACCAATCGGGACGCGACTCGACGGTCCCGTAGATGCGATTGCGGCCCCACGAAGGCAGCCAGGTGACACCGTCGATCGCCTTCAGGGCGTCGCCGCGCAGAGCGTCGATCTTGATGAAAAACTGTTCGACCGCGCGAAAGACCACCGGCGTTTTCGAACGCCAGCAGTGTGGATAGCTGTGCAGATATTTGTGCTCGCCGAGCAGCGCCTTGATGCTCCGCAGATGCGCCACCACGTCGGCATTGGCATCGAAGACGTACTTGCCCGTCCACGCGGGCATACCGGCTTCCTCGGTGAGTCTGCCCGCATCGTCGACCGGCGAAAGGATCGGCAGACCGTGCTGCTTGCCCGCGATGTAGTCGTCGGCGCCGTGACCAGGAGCGACATGCACCTGGCCGGTGCCGCTCTCCATGGTCACGAAATCCGCGGTGATGATCTTCGACCGGCGATCGAGAAAAGGATGCTGCGCCTCGAGCCCGGCGAGCTGCTCGCCCTTTACGGAAGCGACTTCGCCGTAGACCGTGAGTTCCGTTTCGCGCGCAAAATTCTCGAGCAACGGACGCGCGACGAAGAAATCCTCGGCCCATCCATCGCGACCGAGTGTGACCAGAACGTACTCCTGCTTCGCGGAAACGGCGATGGCCACGTTGGCCGGCAACGTCCACGGAGTGGTCGTCCAGATGACCATGTTGGCCTTCCCCGCAAGATCGCCGGTAACGAGCGGAAACTTCACGTAGATCGCCGGATCAGTCCGGTCCGCGTATTCCACTTCCGCCTCGGCCAGGGCCGTCTGCGCTCCGGTGCTCCAATAGACCGGCTTCTTGGACTGATAAACGAGCCCCTTCTCCACGAATTTCGCGAACGCGCGGATGATCTCCGCTTCGTAAGCCGGGTCCAGGGTGAGATAGGGATTCTCCCAGTCGCCGAGGACGCCCAGACGCTTGAACTGGCCGCGCTGCACGTCGATAAACTTGCGCGCATACTCCTCGCTTCGGCGGCGCACTTCCACGGGCGAAAGACCACGCGACTCCTTCACGACTTTGAACTCGATAGGCAGCCCGTGGCAGTCCCAGCCAGGAACGTAAGGCGCGCAGAAGCCGGCCATGGTCCTGGACTTCACGATCAGATCCTTGAGCACCTTGTTGAGCGCAGTGCCCATGTGCACGTCGCCATTGGCAAAGGGCGGGCCATCGTGGAGCACGAAAAGCGGCGCACCTTTTCGCGCCTCCTGGATTTTCTGATACAGCCCCTGCGCTTCCCAAATCTTCAACCGCTCCGGCTCGCGGGTCACGAGGTCTGCCTTCATCGGAAAATCCGTCTTCGGCAGGTGGAGGGTATCTTTGTAGTTCATCGGGCAGTAAGAAAAGGGCGGCGAGCCTACGCGCGCCCGGGGTGCTGGTCAATCGAAGTGCGCGTCCACGGACGAAGTTTGCGACCACGAATGCGGCAGCGCGGCTTGCGGCGCAATTGAAGTAGGAGCGGCATTTGCCCCCATTGCGCCGTGGGCGTCTCGCAAAGCCTCGGCTTGCCGCTTCATCGAAACGGAAGAGGCCGGGAAGCCTCTCCTACTTCCGGCGCCAATCGGTTCGCGCGTTCTTGGCGAACTACGCGTCAAACGGTCGATCTCAGGCTGAGATTTTCTTGGGAGGGTTCGTTTCCGGGGAAGGAGGCGGAGGGATCGAACCGGGGGGCGTGACCCCGGGAGGCGCCGCGTCTGGCGTTGCCTCGTCATCCTTTTCGTTCATCGGACGAATGGCATTCAAACGCACCCGAAGTGTTTCCGCATTCTTTCCCTGCCGGACGAGCACCAAGGCGTAGCCGCCTTTGTCATAGGAAACGAATTGCCCCTCCGCTTTCCAGACCGATGGATGCAGCCCACCGATCAGCGACACCCAGACTTTATCCCCCATCTTGTAATGATGCGCCGGCTTGGGAGAACCCTCCGGCCTCATCAGCCGGCGCGGCAAGATCGGCGTGGCGCGTGGGTCGGGTGTTGCCCCCGGCGATCCTGGCGGCGGTGGGAGAACGGAGCCGCGGGGCACACCTGGCGGAGGCGGCGGAGGCAGATTGCTGTCCGCGTCTGTGGCCACGCGGACTTTTGCCGGCGGAAGAGATAACTCCTGCACCATCCCCACCCGGCCCAACACTCGCACGCGCAACCAACCAGTCGCCGCATAGCCGAGAAACTCCCCAATTCGTTCACCTCCCCAATTGACGACGACTCTGGCGCCGGGCTGAAGATGCATGATATCCGCCGGTGTGGCCGCGGGTGGCGAAGTCGCAGCAGGCGGAGTTTCAGCCTGGGTAGCGACGGGCAAAATCAGCCCGAGGACGATGAGCAGGGATTGCCGCGAAATGGAGGGGGCGAACAGTCGAACGCGCATAAACTGAGTGGATTCAGGATTTGGGGGCAATCGATTGTGCCTGAGGTCGGTTTGTGGCGTCACGGGAAAAGCAAACCCCAACAAAGCGGGGGAATCCCGCGATTTGGCCGTTTGTAGATGATCGGCTACAATTTCAGAGTTGTGCGCGAGCGAAATTTGGGGTTTATTGGGTTATATTAGCACCCGATGAATCATAGCCTGCGCTCACCCAATCCCTTCGTTTCCATCGATTGCAGCGTGGTGATTGAAGCGCCCATCGCCGAGGTCTTTGAACGCTGGTGCCGGGTGGAGGATTTTCCCTCCTTCATGGAAGGAGTGCGCGAGATTCGCTGGCTGGACGACAAGAAATTCAGCCTCAAGTCCGAGAACGACGGCCAATTTTACCTTTCCCTTTGCGAATTGACGCTGCGCATCCCCGAGCGGCGGATGGCCTGGCGGACGCTCGAAGGGCCCGATTGCTCCGGTGTGGCCTGCTTCCAAAACGCCGGCGGCGGCTGCACCGAGGTCACGCTGAAAATGCGCTACAATCCGCAGACCGGATGGCACAATCGCGTGCAGGTCGAGCAACGACTGGGCCGCAACATGAAGCGGTTCAAGGATCTGGTGGAGTCGACCAAGTCGGAAAAGGTGGCTTAAGGATCGAAAAGCGCGATCAGCCAATCCGGCCGATAGACAGGGATGGTGCGGCTCATTCAGTCGCATCGGACGGCGCCGCCGGAGAGGCCGAGCCCCCGCGAATCTCATCAGCGTCGCAGTTCCCATTGTCTGATCGTCCGATTCTCTGATTGTCTGATGCCCGCATCCACATGAGCGCCATCGAAACCAAGGAACTGACCAAAGTCTACCGCACTTACAAGAAGGCGCCGGGACTTTGGGGCGCGGTCAAAGGCCTCGGGCGGCGCGAGTACCAAGAGGTGCGCGCCGCCGACCGCGTGACGTTCTCCATCGAGGAGGGCGAGTTCGTCGGCTTCCTCGGGCCGAACGGCGCTGGGAAAACGACCGTCCTCAAGATGCTCTCGGGCCTGCTCAATCCGACCTCCGGCGAGGCCCGGGTGTTGGGCTTCGTGCCTTGGGAACGCAAGGACGCGATGAAACGGCAGTTCTCGCTCCTCATGGGGCAGAAAAACGCCCTGTGGTGGGACCTGCCAGCACGCGAATCGCTCGAGCTTAATCGCTCCATCTACGGCATCGACCGGGCAAGCTTTACCCAAATCGTCGGGCAATTGACCGAGTTGCTCGACTGCGCGGACAAGCTCGACGTAATGGTCCGCGAGCTTTCGCTCGGGGAGCGCATGAAGATGGAGTTGATCGCCGCACTGTTGCATTCGCCGCGCGTCCTCTTCCTCGATGAACCGACAATCGGCCTGGACGTGACCTCGCAGAAAAAAGTGCGCGAGTTTCTCCGGCAGTACAATCGCGAGCGGAAGATCGTCACGATGCTCACCAGCCACTACATGCAGGACATCGAGGAACTCTGCGCCCGCGTGATCATCATCGATAATGGGCACATTTTTTTCGACGGGCCGCTGAGCCAGATCATCGATCGCTTTGCCACCCACAAAATCGTCAGCCTCTCCTTTGCCAACGGCGTCGATTGCGACTTCACCGGGCTCGGTGAGATCGTCGAACGCACTACTGGCAGCATCCGCCTCAAGGTCCCGCGGGCCAAAGTCGCCGAAGCCTGCCGGGAAGTGCTCACTGCTTGCAACGTCACGGATCTCAACGTCGAGGAGCTGCCGGTCGAAGAGGTGATCCGGCAGCTTTTCCACGAGCACGAGGAACAGCGGGGAGAAACGGCGCTGGCGGGAATGCCCGGAGGGGAAACATCCGAATAATCCTCCATAACTCCGCACTTGCCCGAAGCGCGGCCATCCCTTTTTCTTCCGCTCCCGCTTATGCTCCGTATCAAAGCTTTCCAGGGTCTTCGCCCCGCTCCTTCGCTCGCTTCAGAGGTTGCCTGTGTTCCCTACGACGTCGTCGACCGTGAGGAATCCGCGGCGCTCGCCGCAGGTCATCCGAACAGCCTGCTCCATGTCGATCGGGCGGAAATCGATCTGCCACCGGAGACCGATCCCTATTCGGACGCGGTCTACGCCAAGGCGCGCGAGAACTTCCTCGCCCTGCAGAAAAGCGGAGCGCTCGTCCGCGAGAACGAGCCGTGCGTCTATCTCTACCAGCAGCGCATGGGAGCACATGTCCAGGTCGGCGTGGCCACGGTGTGCCACATCGAGGATTACGAGCGCGACATCATCAGGAAACACGAGAAGACCCGCCGCGATAAGGAAGACGATCGCACACGGCTCATTGGCACGCTGAGCGCGGACACCGGGCCGGTGTTCCTCACCTATCGCGATTCAGCCGCCATCGACACGCTCGTTGCGGACGTTCGAAAAGGCGTCCCGCTCTACGATTTCACCGCACCCGACGGCATTCAGCACACCGTTTGGCGCGTAGCTGGAGCGCAGGACTTCGTCGCGGCTTTTGGCCAGGTGCCAGTCTCCTATGTGGCCGATGGCCACCATCGCACGGCCAGTGCGGTGCGTGTCGGTCGCGAGCGGCGCGAGGCCAATCCCGCGCACACCGGAAACGAAGAGTACAATTGGTTTCTGGCCGTGCTTTTTCCGGCCAGCCAACTGCAGATCCTGCCTTACAATCGAGCCGTGAAAGATCTCAACGGGCATTCCAAGGAGGACTTTCTCGCTGCAGTCAGCCGCGCATTCACTCTCAAACCCAACGGCTCCCCGCGCCCGGGACATCCGGGCGAAGTCCGCATGTATCTCGACGGCGCCTGGTACGATCTGACCTGGCAGCCGGCCGCCAACGCCGATCCCATTTCGCAACTGGACGTCACCGGCCTGCAGGATCGTCTGCTCGCTCCCCTCCTCGGCATCGACGATCCCCGCACGAGCAAGCGGATCGATTTCATCGGCGGAATTCGCGGAACGGATGAACTCGTGAAACTCGTCGACTCCGGAAAAGCGGCGGTGGCGTTTTCAATGTATCCGACGACGGTGGAACAACTCATGGCCATCGCCGATGCCGGCCAGATCATGCCACCGAAGAGCACGTGGTTCGAGCCGAAGCTGCGCTCCGGGCTCTTCATCCACACCTTTTAGGAATTCTCGATAGGGAGCTCGCCACGGTTTGAGTTACTTCGTTGGTGGCCCGTAGAATTTGGCGTGAAGCTCGCGCAGACGGGCCAGTTCCTCGATCGGCGCGGGGCTATCCTCCACCCTCAAATCCATGTACCGGTCGTTGTCGCCCCCGGGGCCGCCTCCGTCGAGAACCACCAGCAACGCCGCGCTTTGTTGCCCACGGCGATCACCACCTGCGGCCTGGGCAGCCTGGAGCGCCGCGAGCAGCCAGTCGGCGAGTTCCGTACCTTCCTTCTTTTGCGCTTCCTCGTAGGCCTGTGCCATTGCCGGCAGGACCTTGTCGCTGGCCAGCAAGTTTCCCTGGACCGTGTAGTTCTTTCCTTCATGATGCCCGGCAAACACCATGCAATCGGCGCCGGTATGAGCAGCGGTGCGGCCCTTTGCATCGATCATGCCCACCTGCCGTTCCGTCCTCAAAGGATCATTGGCCAGCAATGCGTCCAGAGCTTCGCGCGGCGATTTTCCAGCTTCCATCAGCCGCAACCCGTCCGGTCCAAAGCTGACCTTCCCGCGCGCTTGCGTCGCCACGGCGCCCACACCTGCTTTTGCCCAAGGGACCACGCTGCCCACACCGAAATATTTGCTCTCCACCGCGACGCCGAGTTCGCCCGTTTTGGGATCTAAAGCGACAATCGAGAAGGTGTGGATCTCGGGATCTGCGCCGCGAAGAACCAGCGCCGACCCGAGAAAAAGCAGAGCGATCAATTGGCGGAACATTTCCCCAGCCTAGCCGCCACCCGCCGGCGGCGCACGCTCGCTGTGATCCGTTCAGCCTATGGCTTGCGACAAGCCGCCAGGAAAGTGATCCCTTCGGGCTCGGAAAAGAATTGCACCTTGCACTTGTGGAACCGGGAGCGGTTGAAGACCGCGCTCAACTCCTTTTCGGTGCGATGGAAGACTTTCCAATTGATCACGTAGTCGAGAAAGGCGCGGTCGGGATTATCCGGATGAAATGAACTGAGCAGACACTCGCCGCCCGGACGCAGTTTGAGATGAATATCGTTCAGGAGCCGAATCAGCAGGCGGTCGTCGAGAATATCCGCGACCGTCAGGCTGTAGACGATGTCCTGCTCGCGCATGTCGAATTCCTGATGGCTGCTGGCCAGGCGAACGATGCTCGTTTTCAGAAGTGCCAGATGCCCGTTGAGTCCAGCGGCAACGCCGCGGTCGGAAATCGCCGCCAGCCCGTGGGGATCGAAATCGACGATCGTCCCGCGCAAGGAATGTCCTGCGGGCAGCGCCTTGGCCGCGGCGAAAAGCGGCTCCGCCGCACCTCCACCGATCCCGGCGACTTGCACCGGGCGGTTGCACTCTTGTGCGTAGCGCACGATTCGCTCGGTCACCGCTTCCTGGCGCTGCCGGACGGCACGGATCGATGGCAGTGCGAGAAAAGCGGCATCCAGAATCGGACCGCCGCGGTCGCTCCCGGCGGGCGCATTCTCCAGGATCAGGTTCAGCGCTTCGTAATCGCATGCGTAACCGCGGGGCTTCTTCACCAGCCTCTCGACGCTTCGCGCCTTGAGGAGGAAAGGGAGAATTTCACGCTGAATTCGCGCGCCGAGTTCGTCACGCACCGCGAAACTTTCCGGCGACGTTTTCCCGAGCGCATCGGTCATGAACTTGCTGAAATCCTTCAAGCTGGCCGTCACCGCCAGCGCATCCGGCGCACCCGCTTCGCCGTTCTCCACCGCCCCCATGGCCGCCTTGAGTTGCTGCGTCCGGTCCGCGATTTGGTCCCAACGCCGGACCACTTCGGGCGAGGCCGGCGGCTCCTCCCCGGGCTTCGTCCACAACGATTGCGTGCCGGCGAGTTTGCGCAATCGGCCGGTGATGATGACGGCGAGCGCTTTGTAGATGCGCGCGGACAATCCAGTATCCTGGGGCAATTCCTCTTCGAGATCGTCGCGCGCGATGGCCAGAACCGTCGCATCCTCGAGGGCAGTGATGGTCGCCGACGTGAGGCGATCGTCGATGAACGACATCTCGCCGAAAGTCTCGCCCGGCCCCAGGCGCGCGACTTCGCGGCCGCCGGCGCTGGCCGACAGCACCGCGAACAAACCATCCAGAACGATGTAGACGAATTCGCCGCGCAGGCCCTCTTTCACGACCACTTCTCCAGCCGCGATTTTCCGTTCGCGACCCGCTTCCAGCAACCAAGCCAAATCGGATTCCTCCAGTACGCTCAGCATGATGAAGCCCGATTGCATGGACCAAGAACTCGATTGCATGATCGCAACGTCTATCCTTGGCGCCGTCGATAAAGCAATCCGTATTCCCTCTCCTGTAAAGAGTGGCAGAACATCTGGCGTGTTTTGTGTGACGCCCTCCAGACTTTCCGACCGGCGCAGACGCGAAGTGAAATTCCCGTAAATTGCAGTTGCTCGCGGGTGTCTCTCTGCCCTTAAATTCGCGCCCGCCCATGAAAACGAGAATCCTCTTCGTTTGCATTCACAACAGTGCGCGCAGCCAAATGGCGGAGGCCTTCATCAATCGCTATTGCAGCGAGTGTTTCGAGGCGGAGAGTGCCGGTTTGGAAGCGGGCACGCTCAATCCCATCGTTGTGGAAGCGATGGCCGAGGATGGCATCGATATTTCCGGCCATGCGACAAAAACGGTGCAGGAAATTCTGCGCGCGGGCAAGGCGTACGATTACGTGATCACCGTTTGCGACGAAGTCAGCGCCGAACGTTGTCCGATTTTTCCGGGTGGTGGTGAACGTCTGAATTGGGAGTTTCCGGATCCTTCCAAATTTACCGGAATCCACGCGGAGAAACTCGAACAGGTGCGCAACGTGCGCAATTCCATTGCCGCGAAAATCGCCGTCTGGAGCGAAGAAGTCTCCGGCGTCTGCAACGCCGCTTATTGATTCGACTCGGCGGTTGGTGAGCGGGTTGGGAAATGACGAATGAGGAATGTCGAAGGTCGAAGGAATGCCCGAATGATCGAAAGCCGATTCGCGCGCACATCCTCTTTTTGTCATTCGGACATTATTTCGTCATACGTCATTAGACATTCGTCATTTCCCCTCGCCCTAGACCGCGCCCCAGCCTTGTGCTTACTTGTCCGCCCTTATGTTGACCTTTACCAAGATGAACGGCGCTGGGAACGACTTCGTGATGCTCGACAATCGCGACGGCAAACTCGCGCTCGAGAAAGCGCAGATCGCCCGGTTATGCGACCGCCATCGTGGGATCGGCGCGGATGGCGTCCTCATGGTTGAGCCCGCCCAAAATGGCGCCGATTTCCGCATGCGCTACTACAACGCCGACGGCGGAGAAGCCGAGATGTGCGGCAACGGGGCGCGCTGCTTCGGACGCTTCGCCCAGCGCATCAGCGGCAAGGCCGGCGACATTTCTTTTGAAACCCTGGCCGGCAAAATTACCGCTCAATTCATCGGCGGCAATGTCCGCATCCAGATGAGCGAACCGCATTCGCTCCGGCTGAATGACTCGCTCGATTCCGGTGGCGAAGTGCTGACCGTGCACTCCCTGAATACGGGCGTGCCGCATGCCGTCGTTTTTGTTTCGGATCTGGAGGACGTTGACGTCCGCCGCTTTGGCGCCGGTCTGCGCTATCACACACATTTCGCGCCCAAGGGCACGAATGCCAATTTCGTCCAGCAGATCGACCCGCAGACCATCTCCATCCGCACCTACGAACGCGGTGTGGAGGATGAGACCCTGGCCTGCGGCACCGGCATGGTCGCGTGCGCGCTCGTCTTCCACGAATTGGACGGCGGCGCCTCGCCCATCAACGTGAAGGTGCGCGGCGGCGAAACCCTGGAGATCGCTTTTCGCAAGGACGGCACCACTTTCCGCGACGTCACCCTCACCGGTCCGGCCGATTTCGTCTTCGACGGACAGGCCGCTCTCTGATGCCGGTTTTGCTGTCCAAGCCACAGCTTCTCGCTTAGAACCGCACGCTCTATGTTTGCAGGCACCTACACGGCGCTGGTCACGCCATTCCAAAACGACCGGATCGACGAAGCGGCCTTTGCCCGCCTCATCGAAGGCCAGATCGCGGGCGGAATCACCGGCCTTGTCCCAGTGGGCACGACCGGCGAATCCGCCACGCTCGACCACGCCGAGCATAACCGGGTGATCGAACTCGGCGTGAAAGCCGCGGCCGGCCGTTGCAAAGTGATCGGCGGGACCGGGTCGAATTCCACCGCCGAGGCCATCTCGCTCACCGTGGAAGCGGAGAAACTGGGCTGCGACGGCGTGCTCCTGGTGGCCCCTTACTACAACAAGCCTTCGCAGGAAGGGCTCTACCGGCATTTTGGAAAAATCGCCGAGGCCACGAAGCTGCCGATCATTCTCTATTCCATTCCCGCCCGTTGCGGGATCGAGATCAGCGTGGAAGTGACGGCGCGTCTGGCGAAGGCCTTTCCGAATATCGCCGCCATCAAGGAAGCGGGCGGAACGGTCGAACGCGTCAGTGCTTTGCGTGCCGCGCTCCCGCCGGAATTCACCATTCTTTCCGGTGACGATTCGCTCACCCTGCCCTTCATGGCCGTCGGCGCCGAAGGCGTCATTAGCGTCGCCTCGAACGTCATCCCGGGTGACGTCGTGGCCATGGTCAATGCCGCGCTCTCCGGCAACTTTGCCAAGGCGCGCGCCATGCATCACCGGCTCTATCCGCTCTTCAAAGACCTCTTCATCGAACCCAATCCCGTGCCGGCAAAATACGCGCTGGCCTTGCGCGGGGAGATGCGCCCCGACGTGCGCCTGCCGCTTTGCGAGATGGGCGAAGCCTCCGCCGCGAAACTCCAGGCCACTCTCCGCCAACTCGAGCTCATCCCGTGAACAAGCCTCTCGAACTCATCATCAACGGCGCCCGCGGCCGCATGGGACAGACACTCATCGCCTGTGCCTCGGGCGATCCGGAACTGCACGTCTTTGCCGCCGTCGATGTCGGCGACGATTTCGCCTCCACCGTGCCCGGCGCGGATGTCGTCATCGACTTCAGCCATTATACCGGCATCGAGCCGGTGCTGGCGCGTTGCATGGAACATCGCAAAACGCTGGTCATCGGCACGACCGGCCACACGGATGCCCAGGTCGCGGCCGTCCAGCACGCCTCATCGCAAATCCCGATCGTCTTCGCGCCCAACTACAGCGTCGGCGTGAATACCCTCTTTTGGCTCACGCGCAAAGCCGCGGAAATCCTCGGCACCGGCTTCGATCTCGAGGTCGTCGAAATGCATCACCGTCTGAAAAAGGACGCACCCAGCGGCACCGCCAAGAAGCTCGTCGAGATTCTCGCCGAAGTGCGCGCCTTGAAATACAAGGAGAACGCCCGCCATGGCCGTGAAGGCATGGTTGGCGCACGCACCGATTCGGAAATCGGCGTCCATGCCGTTCGCGGCGGCGATGTCGTCGGCGATCACACCGTGATCTACGCGGCCCAAGGCGAACGCCTCGAACTGACCCATCGCGCTTCCAGCCGCGAAACCTTTGCCCGCGGAGCCTTGCGAGCCGCTCTCTGGGCGCATGGCAAACCTGCCGGTCTCTACGACATGCAGGATGTCCTGGGCTTGAAGTAGCCGATGCGCGCCGGGATCGCTCTCGGTTCCAACCTCGGTGATCGCCTCGCCCACTTGCGCCGGGCCCGTTCGCTCGTGCTCGAATTGCCCGGAGTCGCGGCGCCCGTCATTGCCTCGCGCATTTACGAGACCGAGCCGGTGCAAAGCGGCCCCGAAGCCGGCGCCTATCTCAACGCCGTCATCGAAGTCGAATACTCCGGCCAACCGATCACGCTGCTCGACGGCTTGCAGCAGATCGAGTCGACGATGGGACGTCCCTCCAAGCGGCCGCGCAACGCCCCACGGACCATCGATCTCGACATCCTTTACACTGGCAACCTCGTCCTCTCGAACGAGGAAGTCGTCATCCCCCACCCCCGCTTGCATCTGCGCCGATTCGTCCTCGCTCCGCTGGCCGATATTCGGCCGGATTTGACCTTGCCCGGCCAGCAGCAGACGATAGCAGCTCTGCTTGCGGCCCTGGACGATCCGTCCGCCGTCGCGCTTTTCGCCGAAATATGGACATGAATCCCGATACATCCTCGCCCGATTCCCCACGCCAGACGCCCGAGTCGATCCGCGCCATGAAATCGCGCCGCGAAAAAGTAGCGGTGCTCACGGCATACGATTACCCGACCGCACGCCTGCTCGATGAGAGCGGAATGGATGTGCTCCTCGTCGGCGATTCGCTCGGCATGGTGGTGCTCGGTTACCCCGACACCACTCACGTCACCATGGACGATATGGTGCATCACGTCCGCGCCGTGGCCCGTGCCGCCAAACGCGCGCTCATCGTCGCCGACCTGCCTATCGCCAGCTACGATCTTCCGGATCAGGCCATCACGAACGCGCGGCGATTGGTGACCGCGGGAGCGCAGGCCGTCAAGCTCGAGGGAGGACGCGATCGGGCCGAGGAGATCGAAGAAATCGTCCAGGCCGGAATCCCCGTCATGGCCCACCTCGGCATGCTGCCCCAGAGCGTCAAAATCGAAGGTGGTTACAAGATCAAAGGCCGAACGACCGCAGAAGCTGACGGCCTGCTCGAGGACGCCCATCGCGTGCAGCAAGCAGGCGCCTTTGCCGTGGTCCTCGAACTGGTCCTCGGCGAAGTGGCGGCGCGAATTTCCGCCGCGCTCGACATTCCCACGATCGGCATCGGTTCAGGTCCCGATTGCGATGGCCAGGTCCTGGTCTCGCACGATCTCATCGGCCTGTTCCCGTGGTTCACCCCGAAATTCGTCGAACCCCACGGCAACGTCGCCGAACAAATCCGCTCCTCCGCCTCCGCCTTCATCGCCAAGACCAAGCATCCGAAGCCGGCCTGACACTTTGGCGGGGGAAGGTTTGACCACGGATTACACGGATCACACGGATTTCAGAAGATTCGCTGCTGCCCATCCCAGTTCATCCATCTAACCCGTGGTCGATGCTTCAGACGGTCTTGCCTGGGACGGGCGATTCGCTACGAAAATGGCGCCAATTACGCGGATAGATCGGACGGAGTGCTATCTGGAGCAGGATCGACCCCGACAACGACACGTTTCCATTGCAAGCTGGCGTGCTTGAAATTCAGGAGCAAAGCGACTTCGAGTCCGGTGACATTCAAATAACCAATCATCTGCGAGATGTGTTCGTCGTTAAAAGCGGTGACGACCTTGGTGTCAGCAATCACGGCATTCTCCACGATCAAATCCGGCACCAGTTTCCCGAGAAAGTGACCTTCGTAATAAACTGGGAATTCGCGTTGGTTCTCGAAGCTCAAGCCCATACCGGCAAGTTCGATCACGAGTGCCTTTTCATAAAAGCACTCATCAAGTCCAGGCCGCAGCCGCGAATGCACCTTCATCGCCGCACCGATAATCGCCTTGGTAATCTTCTCATGCTTCATCTGGCGTCCCGATTCTTCCAAAAATCCGTGTAATCCGTGTAATCCGTGGTCAAAATTCCACCGAACCAGATCACGCCAGCTCGCGGCTCACGCGTCCCCGGCAAACTCCCCCACCCGGCGGAATTTGTCGTAGCGTTGCTTCAGCAATTCGTCCGTCGAGATTTTGCTCAGCTCGTCCAATTGCGTGAGCACCGCCGACTTGAGATTGCCGATGGCTGCGGTGTGATCCTGGTGTGCGCCGCCCAATGGCTCGGGAATGATCCCGTCAATCAGCTTGAGATCAAGCAGGTCGCGCGCGGTCAGCTTCAGGGCCGCAGCCGCTTCCGGCGCGTGCTTGCGATGCTTCCACAGAATCGCCGCGCAACCTTCCGGTGAAATCACCGAGTAGTAGGCATTCTCCAGCATCAGGACACGGTCGGCCACGCCGATACCGAGGGCCCCGCCGCTGCCCCCTTCCCCAATCACCACAGCCACCGTCGGGGTGCGCAGGACCATCATTTCCCGCAGGTTGACGGCAATGGCCTCGGAGATATGCCGCTCCTCCGCGCCCACGCCGGGATAGGCTCCGGGAGTATCGATCAGCGCGACAAAAGGCCGGCCAAACTTTTGCGCCAGTTGCATCAAGCGCAGTGCCTTCCGATAACCTTCCGGATTCGCGCAGCCAAAGTTGCGCCGGATGTTCTCCTTCAACTCGCGCCCCTTCTGGTGCCCGATGACCACACACTTGTGGTCGCCGAGCGTGGCAAATCCACCAGGCATCGCACGATCCTCGGCGTAGCGGCGGTCCCCGTGCATTTCGAGGAAATTCGTGAACGAAAGCTGGAGATAGTCGAGCGAATACGGCCGGGCGACATGCCGCGCGATTTGCACCCGCTGCCAGGCCGTGAGGTTTTCGTAGATCGTCCGCTTGGTATCCTCGATTTTGCCCTCCATGCGCCGGACCTCGTGGTCGAAATTGATGTCGTTCGCCCGCGAGTGTTTCTTCAGGTCCGCGAGTTTTTCTTCGAGTTCAGCGATCGGCTTTTCAAAATCCAGAGGCGGGAATTTCATGAGTAGCTATTCGAGTGTGACGGGGTCGCCTTTGGCCAGCATCGCGTCGAGTTCGTCGAGCGCGTCGGGCGTCAGCCGGATGCCGCCGCCGGGCGGCTTTTGGGTGGAATCGTCCGAGGCCACGGAATGGAGTGTGCACCCTGGAATGTTGATCTGAATCCAGTGCGAGGCATTGAGGTAGCCTTTTTCCATGAATGTCACCCGGGTGCCGTTCAGCCAGGAGAGCTTGTCGGTCACCTTGCCCATTTTCTTTTCCGGCTTCGCCCCGGTAGTGGTCTTTTTCACCGGAATCGGCGGCCATTCCAGCACCGAGTATTGTTTGAAGAAGCGGCCCTTGTTGAGCACCGTCACCTTGTTCGTCTTGTGACTGATGTAGAGGGAAAACTCCGCCGGGGAAACCGAGAGCTTCTGTCCGATGCGCAGCATCGAGCTCTGGAGGTTGTTGGCCCGCACGACGAGTTCGCCGGTGGTCTTGAGCTTGTTCGCCACGCGGGTGATCACGTCCCCCTTTTGCACGATGTAAACCTCTTTCTCCGGCGCGGCGATCGTGGAGAGGAAAATGTCCGTGTTGATCTCCCCGAGGATGTCTTTGGCCTCCTCGATTTTCGAGGATTGCGGGTTGTGCTCGATGAAGGAGTAAAGCGCATCGCGAGCCTCGACCATCTTGCCGCTCTTGCGCACGGCCACGGCTTTGTTGAAATCCGGCAGCGTCGGATCCGGCGGTATGGGCGTCGGTGGCGCCGCTTTCTCGTTCTTCAAGGCGACCTCCGGCTGGACGAACATTTTGTAGCCGACCAGGGCGGCTCCACCGAAGACCGCGAAGGTGAGAAATATGATGATCAGTGCTTTCACGGATTGCGGGGTCGGTGAAGTGGATGACTTAGCGGATTGCGTGTCGAATGAAAAGCGGAAGCCTTGCTAGAGCAATCCGCGCTTGCGAAAGTCCCCGAGATTTCCGCCGGAGGATTCCTGGATCATATCCGCGGCGAATTTCAGCAAGCAGATCTCCCAGCCTTCGTCGACCCCCTGGATGACCGCGCTGAGCGGATCGTCCGCGGCCTCGACCCGCTCCCGCAGCCGGCCGACAACCGTTTCCAGCGGATCGTGCACCACCTCGTTTGAAATGTCGGTTTTGCGGAATTGGAACCCGTACTTCAGGATGGCCAGTTGGGGCGCATGTTCCCGCATCCATTCGGCGAATTCATCGGCGCTTTCCCCGAATCCCTCAACCAGCATCCGCTGGATTTGCCCAGGAGTGATGATCTGCGGCCGAACGGCATCCAGGCGTCCGTCGCGGACCCGCACCTTGTCGACGTTGTCCATCAATTCCGTCACTAGATAAAAGCGAAAACTCGTGTCCCCGAAGGTCGCAATCCGCCGCTGGGGCGCGACTATCACTTGGGTATTCTCGATCGCGAATTGGATCGCGTCCTCGTTGAGCATAAAGGAACGAAGTTTACGGGGTGATACCGGGTCCGCAATGGATTCTTTCATGGATCGTCCCTGGGGATACGAAAGGGGCTGCGATTACACGGGTTTTCGGGCCTTCGCTGCCATCACCGAGCCTGGCTTTTAATGTCTTCAGTACACAATATGTGTACTTTCCACCAAACTCCTCAAGGGAGAGAGACATACAAAAGTTGGTGGAAAACACCCTCAAATGCGTACTGTGTACTGTCCAGGGTGTCTTCACGGAGCTCAAGCGCGCCAAATCGTCTCAATTCGGTTCCCTCCAGCGCCGGCACCTTTACAACTCGCCGGCGCTGCCCCTAGATTCTCCGCTCTTGGACACCCCGAAAACACTCGCGATCATTGCCGGCAACGGCGTCTATCCGCAGGCCATGGCACGAGCCGCCAAGGCGGCGGGTGTGGCGCGTCTGGTCGCCGCCGCTTTTCAGGACGAGACGGATCCGGCCCTGAAGCCTTTGGTGGACGAAATCGAGTGGATGCGCGTTGGCCAATTGGGAAAAATGCTCGGTTTCCTGCAAAAGTCGGGCGCCACCCACGCTGTCATGTCCGGCCAAATTCATCCCAAGAACCTTTTCGACCTCCGGCCCGACATCAAGGCGCTCGTCGTCCTGGCGCGGCTCAAGCGACGCAACGCGGAATCGATCTTCGGCGCGATCGCCGAGGAAATGCGCGCCATCGGCGTGGAGCTTTTGCCGGCGACGATCTACATGGAAGAATACCTGGCCCCGGCCGGCCTCATCGCCGGGCCCAAGCTCAAGCCGCGCGACGAAGACGACCTGCGCTACGGCTTTCAGATCGCCAAGGAATCCAGCCGGCTCGACATCGGCCAGACCGTGGTCGTCAAAAATGGCACCGTCCTGGCCGTCGAAGCCTTTGAAGGAACCAACGCGGCGATCAAGCGCGGAGGCGAACTGGGGCGCAAAGAGGCGAAAATGATCAAGGTCTCCAAACCCAACCAGGATTTTCGCTTCGACGTTCCCGTCATTGGCCCCCTCACCCTGGAAGCCGCGCACCACGCCCGTCTCCGCGCGATCGGGGTCGAAGCCGGCAAGACGCTGCTTTTGGAAAAGGAAAAGCTTACGGCCCTGGCTGATGAATTTCGGATTTCCATCTTTGGGCTGAGTGCCGAGACAAGAACTCACCGATGAGGAGAAACATCCAACACCCAACATCCAACATCCAACATCCAAGGGGCTCCGCACCGCTCGCGGGCACAACGCTCACCCTACGCTTGCGTTTTGGAGTGCGGTGCTGCTGCACCGCTTTGGGAGTGCTCTCCGAAAGCGGCGGAGCACGGCCGCACTCCAAAACGCAAGCGCCGGGACGAACCGTTGTCCAAAAACGGTGCGGAGCCCCATTGGATGTTGGGTGTTGGATGTTGGATGTTGGATGTTTCCCTCCTCGCCGTTTGGATGTCCGACGCCCCTCCACCGGACGCTCCCTCCCGGCCTTCCCATGACCGATTCCTTGCATCACCACGAACAGCGCCCCTTCCGCGTCGGCGTCATTGGCGCGGGCAGCATGGGCAAGAACCACGCGCGCATCTTCGGCGAGCTGAAGGATGCCCACCTCGCAGCGGTGCTGGACGAGCGGGAGGACGTCGCCCGGGATATTGCCGGCCAGTACCACGCGCGCGCCTGTGCCAATCTCGACGAATTCATCAGCTCCGTGGACGCCGCCACTGTGGCCACGCCGACGGTCACCCACTTTGCCATCGCCAAACAATTGCTGGAGCAGGGAAAACACGTTCTCGTCGAAAAGCCTTTCGTCGAAACCCCCGAGCAAGCGCGGGAGCTGTGCGCTCTCGCGCAGCAGAAAGGCGTAGTCCTCCAGGTCGGCCATATCGAGCGTTTCAACCCCGTTCTCTCCGCGCTCGAAGACCGCCTCACTCGGCCGCGCTTCATCGAGGCCACCCGTCTTTCTCCGTATCCCGGCCGCAGCCTCGACGTCGGCGTGGTGCTCGACGTTATGATTCACGATCTCGAGATCATCCTGCATCTCGTCAAATCGCCCTGGGTGCAGGTCGATGCCGTCGGCGTGTCCGTCCTGAGCAAACGCGAAGACATCGCCAATGTCCGCATTCGCTTTGAAAATGGCTGTGTCGCCAACATCACCGCCAGCCGCATCAGCCTCGACAAGCTGCGCAAGATTCGCGTCTTCCAACAGGACGCCTACCTCTCGCTCGATTACCAGAATCAATCCGGCTACCTGCTCCGGCTGGCCCGTGATGGGGAAAAGGAAAGCTCACTTCTGGGGAAAATCCTCGGTGCGGCCACGGATGCAACCATCGTCACGGAATTCGCCGGCAAACGAATCGTGCGCGAGCCCGTGGAAGTGGAAAAGATGGAGCCGTTGAAACGCGAGCTCGCCGATTTCGTGGCCTGCGCCCGCGCCGGCGCCGAGCCCAAAGTCAGCGGGCGCGAAGCCACCGCCGCACTCGAACTGGCCCTGGAAATCACCCGCCAGATCGAACTCGCGGAGAAGAAGGATTAAAGCGGTCCAATTTAAATCGTAACCGCAAAAGACGGAGATCGCTCGAAAATGAAAACGCAGAGACGCAGAGACGCAAAGGACGCAGAGAAAAGACCTCTCATGGAACTCCTCTGCGATCTCTGCGCCTCTGCGTCTCTGCGTTTTTCCACAAACCTTCGTTCTACCATTCAATTTGGCCATACCTTCAGTTGAACCGCTCCAGCCTTCGATGAACAAGAAGCTCTACCTCGTCGCCGGGGAAGCCAGCGGAGATGCGCGCGGCGCCGAATTGATCCGCGCCCTGCGCGAACGCGATTCATCGCTCGAATTCTTCGGGGCCGGTGGCCGCGAGATGCGCGCGCTCATTGGCGATCACTGTGTCGATTGGGCCGACGAGGCGGTCGTCGGCCTCTGGGATGTGCTCAAGAAGTACGGCTATTTCAAAGGCCAGTTCGATCGCATGCTCGCGGAACTGGCCACTGTCCAGCCCGCCGCCCTCGTCCTTATCGATTATCCCGGTTTCAACCAGCGCCTCGCCCGCGAAGCCCATCGCCGCTTTCCCCAGCTCAAGATTATCGATTACATCAGTCCGCAGGTCTGGGCCTGGCAGCGCGGACGCATCCCCAAGATGGCGCGCTATCTCGACTTGATGCTCTGTATCTTCCCCTTCGAGAAGCCGCTCTACGAAGAAAGCGGCCTGCGCACCGCCTACGTCGGCCATCCCATGCTCGATTCCCTGGTCGAAAAAAAGACCGGCCTCACCCGCGACCCGCGGCTCATCGGACTTTTCCCCGGCAGCCGCGAAAAGGAAGTCCGGCGGATTTTCCCGGTCATGGCGGAAGCGGCTGTCGCCATGAAAAATGCCCGGCCCGAATTGCGCTTTGAAGCAGCCGCCGCATCCCATCAACTCGCCGAGCGCATGATGGCCACGCTGGAACAACTGGGACAAAGCGAGGACTTCTGCGCCGTCACCGTCCGCTCCTCGCACGAACTCATGCAACGGGCCGTCGCCGGCATGGTCTGCTCGGGCACCGCCACGCTGGAGGCGGCTTTTTTCGGTCTCCCACTTTGCGTCATCTACAAGGCCCACTGGGTCACCTGGATCGTCGGGAAGCGGCTGGTAAAAATCCCCTTCATCGGCATGCCCAACGTGCTTGCCGGACGCGAAATCGCCCGGGAATTCCTGCAGAACGAGGCCACGCCCGCCGCCCTGGCCCACGAAACGCTCCGGCTCGCCACCAATATCGAACATCGGGAAGCCCTCCAGGCGGATCTGGCCGCCGTCATCGCCGGCCTCGGCGAGCGCGGCGCCGCCCACCGTGCCGCCGACGCCATCCTCGAAGAATTGCGCACCTCGATTCGTTCGGCGTAGAAGCCCGCAATCGGGAGAGATAGACCACGGATTACACAGATTACGCGGATTGATTCCGCAGCGGAGGCTTTAATCCGTGAAATCCGTGTAATCCGTGGTTCAATTTTCTCCCCCTGGGATTCGGACAGCTCGCGGGGGCCTTAGATTCGAATTGCCTTTAAGACCACTCTGCCCCGCGTGCTGATTCGCGGATTTCGGTCCTCTCTTCCGGGGCGCGCCGCTGCTCGATGGCCCGCAAGCCGAGCTTGATATGGCCGAGCAATTCACGCTCCACGATCGGCTTCCGAAGATACGTGTCGGCGCCCGCCTCCAGGCAGTCCGTGACACTGAGACCTTCCCCCATGAGGATGAGGTAAACCAGCTTGTCGGCCGAACGCATGCGCCCGCAGATTTCGTCGGCAGTCATCCCCGATAACGCGGACTCGAGAATGGCAATCGGCGGCGGATTCGCCTTCCGCAACTCGGCGATCGCGTCGTCTCCGGTTTCCGCCAGCGCGACTTCATAGCCACCTTGGGCCAGGCACTGGAAGAGGAGCAACCGGGCTACGGGATCAGCCTCGGCGACGAGGATGCGCGTCCTCACGCCGTTGGAGGTGGGCAAAGGAATGGCGACCGGTTTTTCGGGGGATTTTGGGAATATTTTTGAGTATTCCGGGAACTGAATCTCAGACATGGCATTGAGTTTGGCAGCAAAAGTGATGCTAGATCGACAGCCAAACATAGGGTTTTCGCGTACAATCTCGTAGTTTTTGCCTTTGATCTTCGTAGCGGCACACCTTCACAAACCGCTGTTCGCGCAATTCTGAGAATTGCCGGCGCGTTGGCTGGAAGAAAGTCAGCGGCGCGCTGAACACACCTTCCGCGCCGTATCGCGTTGCATCCCGAGGCTGGCGCGTGTCAGGTTTGCGCGCTCCTTATCGATCTCAGTGAACTCCCAAGGCGAAACTCCGGAACCCTCTGAAACCCTCTCCGCACTCTGGGCGCCCTGGCGTGTCGAGTACTTCAAGGCCGGCGCCACACCCGATTTCCTCCTCGAAGCGGCCCGCACCTCGGACGACGCCGCTCATCTGGTAGTGGCCCGCCGGCCACACACCTTTCTCATCATGAACCGCTACCCGTACGCCGTCGGTCACCTCATGGCGGTGCCCTGCCGAAAGGTCAGCGATTTGGCGCAATTGACCGAGGTGGAAAAGCTCGAACTCTGGGAACTCGCGGAGCATGCCCAGCTCCTGCTGCGGGAAAGCATCCGGGCACAGGGTTTCAATGTCGGCTTGAATCTCGGTAAATGCGCCGGCGCGGGCGTGGTCGACCACCTGCACCTCCACATCGTTCCCCGCTGGGAGGGCGACAATAATTTCATGCCCGTCCTCGCCGATACACGCATTCTCCCGGAAGCGCTCGATTCGATGTATCACAAGCTCATCGCTACTCGGGATCGATTGGCCAAATGATGGACGAAGCCGCTTTGCACGGGCACATCGAAAAGCTGCGCGCCGAGAGCGGTGCGAACGCCATCGGCGTGCATTTCCACGATTACGAAAGCGAGCGCACCTTCGCCCACGACAGCGATCGTTGGTTTCACGCCGCCAGCACCATGAAGGTGGCCATCCTCATCGCGCTCTTTCATGCCGCCAATTCCGGGCGAGTGCGGCTGGACGACCGCCTGCACGTCCGCAACCGCTTTCGCAGCATCGTCGACCGCTCCATCTATCGGGTCCATCGCGATCGGGACGCGGACGCCGCCGTCCACCGGCGCATCGGCCGCTCCATGAAGTTGATCGAACTGGCCGAGCCGATGATCACCCGCAGCAGCAACCTCGCGACCAATCTGCTTCTCGACTTCCTCACTCCCGATTACGTGCAGTCCACCTTGTCGTCCGCCGGGGTCACGGGGGTCAAAGTAGTCCGCGGCGTGGAGGATACCGTGGCCTTCGATCGCGGCTTGAACAACACCCTCACCGCCGCCGGCCTCGTCGAACTTTTCCGGCTGCTCCGCGAGGATCGTCTCCTGCCCGAGCCGGCGCGACGCCAGGCCTTCGAGATTCTCTCGGCCCAGGAATTCAACAGCATGATCCCGTCGCTGCTCCCGGATTCCGCGCAGGTCGCCCACAAAACCGGCGAGATTTCCACCTGCACGCACGATGCCGGCCTCGTGCTGCTTCCGGGCCGGCGGCCCTATGCCCTCGCCATTCTCACCGAGCATCCTCCCGGGCTCGATGACACCCAGAAAACCGTGGCCAGGGTTTCACGGCTCGTCTTTGAGTTCATCACCGCATGAAAGTCGTCGACGGCCTCACCCTTTCTGCGGAACACCGTGCCCTCCTCCGGCCAGGCGAATTGCTCACCGTGAACGAGCGGGAAGCCCACCAGTTGCCCCGCTTCTTCTACGAAATCGAATCCTGGCAGCACGCCAAGGAAACCCATCTCACTCCCCATTTCACCGTCTCCGAGTTGATCACCGTGGATTGCCGCGAAGCCGACTTGCTGCTTTGTCGCTTTCCCCATTACGTGCCCTGCGCCGTGACCGTCCTCGCGCGGTATCTCGAAGACCTCCGCGGGCGTGTGGACGCTCCCGTCTCTGTGGCCGTCAATGGCGGCTACCGTTCCCCCGCGCACCGTCTGAGCGATCGTCCCAGCCCTCACCTCTGGGCCACCGCGGCGAATATTTTCCGCATCGGCGACACCTGGCTCGATTCGCAGAAATCCATCGAACGGTACGCCCGCATGGCCGAATCCCTCGGGCCGGAAGTCTTTGTCCGGCCGTGCGGCCCCGAGCCGGGCGAAACCGATGACCATTTGCACTTCGACCTTGGCTATTTGCTTTCCACGCCACGCGGATACAGTGAAGCCCGATGATCGGTTCCCATGGCTGCCACGCGCAAACTTCCCAGCATCTCCCGCCGCCTCCTGGTCGCCTCGCAACGCGACGGCAGCCGCGTGCCGGTCATTGGCTTGGAAGCGGAGTTTTCGCTCTACGTCGATGACGTCAAACGGCGGCCCGAGGAAGTCTTCGGCAATGCCCAGAAGTTCATCCGCCAGAAAATGCTGCCCCGGAAAGGACGCTCCTTTCAGTTGCCGGTCGGCGGCGCGGTTTACTTCGATACGGGGGTCATCGAGGTAGCCACGCCGATCATCGAGATCGAACCGGGCTGCGCCGTTCGCGCCGGGCGGACGCTTTGGGAACAGATCGAATTCGTTCGCGGCGAACTGGACGTCTGGCAGGCCGAGCACGGCCACCTCGTTCGCCTGGAGGGTTTCAGCACGCACTACAATGTCTCCGTCCCGGCTGGGCGTTCTCTCAGCCCGGCGCGACTCTCCCAGGCCGCGCGCATGCTCACCTACCTCTTGCACCCGCCGGTCATGCTCCTCGCTGCCAATAAACTCAGCACCGGCATCGGCATGCGCCCGCGCGGCGATCGGCTCGAAGTCACCGCCGATTTCACCCCTGACCCGGACCTGGTCATCGCGACCGCCTCCCTCGTCACCGGTATCATCCTCGAGGTGCTCGAATGGCCCGAGCAGACCCTCGCCGAAATGCGCCGTCGCGGTCTTCCGATCATCGCCGGATTCAAGCCCTGCAAACACTCCTCTCGAAAAGGCTTCGTCGCCCGCCATTTCTGTTTCCCGCGCAACCCGTTCACCGCGGACATCAACGCTCCCGACTGGCGTCTCACCGATGGACGCCACCTCAGCCTTCGGCAGATCGCTCTCGAAATCGCCTCGCCCTTCCGTGAAGCCATCCGCGCCGTCACCGATTCCGACGCCTTCACCCACATCTTCGAAGTCCTCTCCGGCCGCGCCCGTTCGCTCCTCGATTTTCCCATGCGCCCCCCGCGCTACGAAGACGCCGGACACCGCATCGAATGGAATCGCCGGACCCATCGTACGCTCCCGCGTTCGCGCTACGAGCAGATCATCCACCGCGTCCTCACCCATCGCCCCATCCGCATCGGCAGCGCCCTCTACGACCCCGAGCGCATGATCGGCTGGCACGCCGTCGCCTTCCGCCAACGCACCACCGGCCGGCGCCGCACCTTCACCCTCGACGAGCTCGCGGCTCACGTCATGGCCGACGTGTGAAAGGTTCGGAGCGATTGGACCACGGATTGCGCGGATTTCACGGATTAGATCATCTCTCGAAAGTAATTTCCGGTTCGGTCGAAGAGCCTCCGCGAAGCGATCGAAAAAAGCCTGTCATTCTGAGAGCGGAGCGGAGCGGAGCCGAAGAACCTCCAATCTCTGCGGGGCGGCGGTGCGGAGCCCTAGGTCGTCAAAATGGAAATTACTTTCGAGAGTTGCTCTAACGACTCCGCTGCAAAACCGTCCCTCGTTCCCAAACTCCAGAGACTGTGTGAAAAGTCGGCGGTGCTTATGCAAGTCATTGATGAACTTTTGTAAGTCATCGAAAGTTCGTCGGCGAAACTCGATTTTTCGGGCTTTTCACACAAACTCTCCAGCTTGGGAACGCAGCTATCTTGGAAGCTCCAGCTTCCTACGGTGGCGGTATTGACCAGTGAGATCCAATCCGTGAAATCCGCGTAATCCGTGGTTCCCCCCGTCTACGGCCGCTCGTACTGAATCGCCGCAATCCGTTCCATCACCCGCTCGCTCAGCCGCTGATACAATTCCCGGCCCTCGCCGACCATATCCTCCTTCGTGAAATGCATCGGCTCGCCGACCACGATGGTGATCGGCGTAAACGGATGCGGTTTGCCGTCACGCGGAAAAGCCTTGTGCGCACCGAAGATTCGCATCGGCACTACCGGCGCCATCGTCTTCGCAATCACCAAACCCAGCCCCGGCTGCGCCGGTTGAAGGTTCCCATCCAGCGTCCGTGCACCTTCCGGGAAAATCACCGTGGCCCCACCGGCCCGCACCCGTTTGATGACCGTCTTGAGCGCGCTCATGTCGGCGCGCTCTTGATCCACGGGAATGACATTCATCTCCGGCAGGATCGGGCCGAGGATCGGCCAATCCAGGAGGGTCTTCCGCGCCAGATAGAAAAGCTCGCGCTGACAGCAAATACCGGCCAGCGGCGGATCGAGATAGCTTTCGTGGTTCATGGCCAGGATCACCCCACCCTTCTCGATGATCCGTTCGCGGTGCACCACCTTGAACGCAAAGAGGCCTTTCCCGATGATCTGCGTCAGGATGTAACCGAACCGATACCAGCCTCCCATTGCTACAGATCGCCCAAGGGCAATCCCTTTTGCTTCAGCCGCCCAAAGATTTCGCCGACGACGCCTTCGACCGTCAGGTTGGAGCTGTCGATGACGTGCGCGTCCTCGGCAATGATCAGCGGTGAAGCGCGCCGCGAGGAATCCTGCTTATCCCGCGACGAGATCGAATCCTGCAACCCCTGATTCGCCCGGCGTCGCGCGCGAACTTCCGGCGAGGCGTCGATGTAAAACTTGTAGGGCGTTTCCGGAAAGACCGCGGAACCAATGTCGCGCCCTTCCATCACCACGTCATAGTCCCCGGCGAAGTTGCGCTGCTTCTTGACGAGCAAACGGCGGACTTCCTGGAGCGTGGCGATGGCGGAGACATTCGCGTTCACGCCTTCCGAAACGAGGTGCGGCGTGGGATCAACACCGTCGATCAGGATCGTCGATTCCCCATCGCGCACTCCGCAGACCATGTCGTTGTAATGCAGCATCTGATTGACGCGTCCCGCATCCAACGGCGGCACCCCTTTCTCCAGCGCCATCCAGGTGACCGCGCGATACATGGCCCCAGTATTGACGTAGACGTACTTCAGCTTGCGCGCGAGCGCCCGCGCCACGCTGCTCTTGCCGGAAGCAGCCGGACCGTCGATGGCGATGACGATATGTGTATGTTCCCGCGCCACGGTTTCAGGAATTGGGGAGCGAACTGATGACCGGCGTCTGATGACCGGGCGGCTCGTTCAGAATCCGATCCAGTGTCTGGTAAAAGCCCGGATAAGACGTGGCCACGCACTCGGTATTGGTGATGATCGTCTCTCCTTCCGCAAAAAGTCCGGCGATGGCAAAGGCCATGGCAATGCGATGGTCGCCGAAGCTGTCCAACCGCGCGCCACGCAGCGGAACTCCACCGGTGATGATCATCCCATCCTCTGTCTCCTGAACCTGCGCGCCCATCGCCCGGAGGTTGGTGGCCACCGCGGCCAGGCGATCGGTTTCTTTCACCCGCAGCTCGCCGGCGTCAGAAATCTTTGTCGTTCCCACGGCCAATGCCGCCGCGACCGCCAGCACCGGAAGTTCGTCGATGACATTCGGGATTTCCTTGCCGCCAATGTCCGTTCCCTTGAGACGCGCGCCATGCACCTCGATTACCCCCAGCGGTTCGGCTTCCTCGTTCTCCACAATCTCGCGCACTTGTGCGCCCATCCGCACGAGCACCGCCAGGACGCCGGTCCGCGTCTGGTTGAGCCCGATATTCTTGACGAGCAAGCGGGCCCGCGGCTGTGCGGCGGCGGCGACCAGCCAGAACGCCGCGCTGGAAATATCACCCGGCACCTGGAAATCGCGCGATTCCGGCGTCAGGCCTCCATGCAACGAAACGGTCAGGTCGTTCTTTTGCGGGCGGATGAGAAAATACTCCAGCATGCGCTCGGTGTGATCACGACTTTGGATCGGCTCGGTGACACTCGTCCGCCCCTTGGCAAACATCCCGGCGAAAAGCACCGCGGTTTTCACCTGCGCACTCGCGATCGGGCTCACATATTCCAGCGGCTGCAAGTTGCCACCTTCGATGACCAACGGCGGCCGCCCATCCTTGCCTTCGGCGGTGATCTTCGCGCCCATCTGCATGAGCGGTTCCATCACGCGGCGCATCGGCCGCTTGGAAAGCGAGGGATCTCCCGTCAGGCGGCTGCGGAAAGGCTGCCCCGCGAGCAGGCCGGCGAGCAGACGCATCGTCGTGCCCGAGTTTCCGCAATCGATGGCGTGCTTTGGCGCGGTGAAAGTGCGGCGTTTTCCGTGAACGATGAGCGTGGTCTCGTCGGCATTTTCAATTTGAATGCCCAGCGCCCGCATGGCCGCCACCGTGCACAGGCAATCCTCGCTCGGCAGGAAGCCACGGATCACGCAAGTGCCGTTGCTCAACGACGCGAGGATCACCGCGCGATGCGAGATGCTTTTGTCGCCGGGGACTTCGAGCTCGATTTGGAGAATTGGGGCGCGGCGGATTTTCCAGTCAGGCATGCGAAGATTTTGGAAGGTGCAGCCGATCGCGCTGCGTTTTTGCTTGGGTGAGAAAAGTGTTCATGGAGGCGTCGTGGTCGAGCAGTGTTACGATTTCCCGCAGCTTTTCAATCATCGCTTCCACGGCCGCGCGAACGGCCGCGTGATTGCTCCGCAGAATTTCCGTCCACATTTCCGGCGGTCCGCTGGCCACTCGCGTGGTATCGCGAAAGCCGGGACCGGCAAAAGGGAAGGCCTCGGCATGCTTCTCGCCCACCAGATTCACCAGCGCCGCCGCCAGCAGATGCGGGAAATGGCTCACCAAGGCAACGATCTCGTCGTGCGCCACCGGCGACAGTTCCATCACCCGGCTCCCGAGTGTCTGCCAAAAGCCGCGGACCGCCGCCACGGCTGCCGTGTCGGAGTGGGAATCCGGGGTGACCATGCAGGCCGCGCCATCGAAAAGCCCGGCTCGCGCCGCCGCCAGTCCGGTCTGCTCCGATCCCGCCATGGGATGGCTGCCCACGAATCGCGCGCGGTGCTGAAAAATCGCACTCAGTTCCTTCACCACCGCGCTCTTCACACTACCCACATCCGTGATGATCGCCCCGGACGAAACGAGCGGCGCCATCTGCCGGGCGAGCGCTCCCATCGCGCCCACCGGCACGGCCAGGATGACCAGATCGGCATCGCGCACCACGACCGCCAGATCCGTCGACGCCACTTCCGCGATCGCCCGCTGTTCCAATTCCGCGGCGGCCTCCGCCCGGCGCGCCCAGACGGCCACATGGAAACCGCCGGCCCGACGCGCCGCGAGCGCGATCGAACCGCCGAGAAGTCCGGGACCGATGATGGCGAGACGTGTCATGTTTCAGGGGAAAAAAGCCCGGCCCGCTGGCGCGGAGCCGGCGGGCCGGGCTGGGCTCTTTACAGGATGAGTCGCGCGTTAAGGAACGAGAAAACTCTTTCCGGAATAGGGGTCTTTCACTTCGGTGCCCGGCGGGAAGCCACGCACATCGATGTACCCCTTGTACTGATCGTAAGGACTGAAAACGAAGCCAGGTTTTCCCGGAACTGGCTTGGCGTAAGGAATTTCCCCCTGACTCACCGGCGGGTTCGGCACGGGATTGGGCGCGGGCGTCGATTTCGCCGGGGCACTTTCACTTCCCGCTGGCTTATCCGGGGGTTCGTCCGGGTTCGGATTCGTGGCGATCTGAGTGGTACTCGACGGCGTCGAACGAACGCTGGATTTCGAATGGGGCTTCGTCTCCGGCTGATCGCACGCGCTAAAAAGGACAATGGTCAGCGCAAGTGCTGCCGGAACAATAATTCGCTTCATAAGGACATCTGGCTATTAACCAAGCTACAGGGACGTGACAATGGAAATCTCCCGCACAGCTCGGATTGCAGCAAATTGTTTTGGCCCATTTCGATCTCCTGTCTCCGATCTTCGATCTCCCATCTCCGTTCAACCGCGCGCCTCCCCGCCGCCAGACGCCTTCACCATCAAGTCCCCTTCCCCAAGGCGGCGTTTGAACATTTCGCTGGCCAGTGCGTAACACTGCTGAGCGAGCACCGGATTGTAACGCGGTCCTTCGTCGCGAATGAACGCGTGCGCGGCATTGAACTCGTGCCATTGGAAAAAAGTGCCGGCAGCTTCCAGCGCGGCGTGAATCTTCACCCGGCCCTCCAGCGGCACGTGCGGGTCCTGCCGGCCCCAGATCATCAGCAGTTCGCCCTGGATTTCCGGGATGCGGTCCAGCGAGTTGTCATTCATCCCCGCTCCCAGGCTCCGCTTGTGAATGTCCGTGGCGTAAAAGCAGGTCGTGGCCAGCACTTCCGGATTCATCGCCGCCCGGAACGCCAGATGGCCGCCGATGCAAATTCCCAGGACCCCCAGCTTTCCGGTCGATGCCGGATGCGTCGCCAGATATTGCAACCCCGCCCGCGCGTCCGCGTCATAAGCCTCCAGCGGCTTGGCGATCTTCAACGCATTCCCGCGATCCGCGCCCGCGGCATCATACGCCAGGGCCGTGCCCGCCGGCTCGTACTCATGATAAATTTCCGGCGCCGCCACGACGAACCCCTGGCCGGCCAGCAACGCCGCCGTTCGGCGGATCGGCCCGGTCACTTGGAAGATTTCCGAGAAGAGCAAAATCCCCGGATACCGTCCCGGCGCGGCCGGACGAAAGACGTGGGTGCGCATCGGGCCGGTCGGCGTGGGGAGATCGACGAACTCATGGTCGGTAATGGTCATGGCGTTTTGGTTATCCGCACTGCGGCATCGGGATCAAGAGCCAAGGGGCCTGTTGACCACGTGCCGCAGTCTCATGCCGGCTAAGCTGGCGACCGGGTTACTCGCTCGGCTCCTCGTCGCAAATGGCGCAGGGCCTCGCCCTCACGTCTCCGATACCGGCGGCTACGCCCACCTCATCGGCGCTTGCGCCCAGTGGCTCTACGTCCTCGAAGGCAAACGCGACTGGGAGCAACAGCACCTGTCCCCGCTCCCTTCCGGCCAGTAACTTCGTCACAGGCGCTACCGCCCAAATTTGTTGAAGGAATCTGAGCCACCCAAGCGGCCCGGAGGGCCAGCATGAAAATAGCCCCGGACTTCAGGTTACTCGACCCCATTGGTCTTTAGCCCCGGAGGGGCGGCACAACTTCCGCGCGCGCAACACCGCCCTACCGCTGCACCCGCAGGGCAATGATGATCTGCCCTTTCCCATACAATGGTCCACGAATGAAGAGCGGACTTCCCGGAGCCAGCTTCACCTCCGTGTCCACCACGTGCTCTTTGCCCTGGAAGACCTTCATGTTCAGCACATAGCCCCCGCGCACTTCCCGCGATACCGCCCGGCGGGCCGTCACGCTCAATGGAAACACCGGGCTGGGTAACAGCCAGTTCTCGGTCAATTCGTCGATTTCCTCAGTCGCGCTTCCGGCAATTTCAAACTGGTTGTAACCGAATACCTTTTTCAGTCGCGGCACAAATTCCCGCAATTCCGTCGGCGCCTCCTTCGGTTTGTCCACGCTCGTCGCCACGATCACCGCGCTCCAGATCTTGTCGTGCTGCTCCAGCTTGAGATTGTGCAGGGAGGTCGCCGGAGCGCTCAAAGTAATCGCATTTCCCGATGGGTTCCCGGCCCCTTTGCCGATGGCACTCCCGCTCGGCGTTTGTTGCGCACAGACCATCGCGCCAGGCATCAGCGGCGCCAACAGAAGTCCAGGCCAAAAACGAAGTCGCGAACGCAGATTCATCGCTTATTATTCAGGGCGTAATTGGCCGGGATGTACTTCAGCCCGTCGAGCCAGACCACCGTCACATCGTCATCGGGGCTGTAGTAGGTGCTTGCCGAAACATTCTCAGCCTTGGGCCAGGACTCCACGACTTGCGCATAGAAATTCGTGGCCTTGGGCGCACGCCTGTCCGCCGGAATCGTCGTCTTGTACAACACCAGCGACACCACCAGGCAAAATGCCCCGGCCCCGGCCAGCCGCGGGATCGACCAGAAAAACGCGCGCTTCTTCTCCGCCGGTTGCGGCGTCTCCACCACGATCCGCCCCATGATTTGATGATTGAAAAAATCCGGATTCGCCAGCCGCGGCGCCGTCGGAAACTCCCGCAAGAGCTTCCCGAGGCTGTGCACCTGTTCCCGCTCGACAGCCGCCTCCGGATGTTTCTCCAGCTCCTTTTCAAAGTCCGTCAGCTCGCTCCCGGTCAGTTTTCCATCCACCCAGGCCGTGAATTGCTCTTCAAATGGTTTCATAGACGTCTTTCAACAGGGCTTGGAGCTTCTTGCGGGCGTAAAAAAGGCGGGACATCACCGTGCCGAGCGAACACCCCATCTGCTCGGCGATTTCCGTATATTCGAGGCCATCGATCTCCCGCATCACGATCGCCAGCCGGTGCTCCGGGGAGAGCTTGGCAATGGCTTCGTCGATCCGCTGCCGGATTTCCTTGTCCGACAATTTTCGCGCCGGCTCCATCTCCCCCTTGGGAGCCGTCGCCGCACCCGGAGCGACATTTTGCAGCCCGATTTCATCGTCAAATTCCGTCCCGCCTTCGATCTGCTTCCGGCGCAGCGAATCGATCGTCACATTCATCAGAATACGGTAGAGCCACGTGTAAAACGACGATTGCCCCCGGAATTTGCCGATCGATTTCCACGCCTTCACGAAACCGTCCTGGGCAAGGTCCCAGGCATCCTGTTCGTTGCGAACCATATTGTAGATCATGGCGTAGGCTCGAGTGCGGTAACGGGTGACAAGTTTATTGAAGGCCGAAGCATCGCCGCCCTGGCACCGGGCGACCAGTTCAAGATCATCCGGGCCGGCAGCGGGGTCCGGAGACTCCGTGGGCACCGTATTGGACGACTCGGGCCTCAATTCATTCACCCGCATTGACAAATTTTCTTGGCCCGGAGTTCCAATCGCTCATTCCGCTTCAAAACGCCGGCGCCATTCCGTCCGAAATTCACCCATGAGCTGAATGATGCCGTCGCGAATCTGGAAAAGTCTCTGGTTGAGGGTGCCGAACCGGTCGGCGTCGATCGAACCTTCCTTCCGGAGCTGCATCGCCCCGTCGATCGCCGTCATCACCGCTTTCAGCGCCCGTTTCAAATAAGCGATGGTCATGCCGATTTCGTCCACGTCATCATCGCTCAAGGCCGCCGCCAGCTTGGCGCTGGCAATGGCCACGTGCGTCGAGAGCTTGACCGCTCCCGGCTGGTTCTGGAGATCCCGCACCTCCTCGAAGAGCTGATCGATCCAGACCGTCAGCGCAAAGGACGCCTGGTAGAGCGGATGCACCTCGAACCCGTCCTCGGCCTCGTCCTTTTCCTCGTTCTCGCCGTTCTCATCCTCCGCACTCGATTCCACGTCAAAGAGCGCATCCACACTCTCCGCCCAATCGCGGCCGTCCTTGTCCAGCAGATGGTTCCAGCCCATTTCCCGGGCGATGATCTGGTCGCGATTCGGGTCGTCGATGTAACGCTCCAGCAATTCCATGTACTTTTCGGTCTTCCGGTCCTGTTGCTGGAGAAAACGCTCCCAATCGTATTCGTCCCAAATTCGATCTGGCTCGTCGGGTTCGGCCATAAAATATGGCGTTTAGTTATCCCGTCGGACGGGAACCTGCAAAGGCAATTTTATCACATTCTGATTCGTCAGCCGCCGAAACGCCGGATTTCCGGATTTCTACGCACAGCCCCCCCGGTCAGGATTCCCCCTTCTGGACAGGCCAGAAGCAATCCACTCATCCCCCGATCTCCGATCTCCCATCTCCGAGCTCCCAACTAAGCACTAAGCACTCCCATCTTCTGCCGGCGCAACTGTCCGCAAGCCGCCGCAATATCATGCCCCTTCTCCCTCCGAATGGTCGCCGGCACCCGCGCCGCTTCCAGCACCGCCATGAACGCATCCTGCCGCGCCTCGCTTGGCCGCGTCCATTCCAGTCCCTCCACCTTGTTATACGGAATGCAGTTCACCTTCGCCTTCACCTCGCGCACCACCCGCACCAGTGCCGCCGCATCCTCCGGTCGGTCATTCACCCCTTCGATCAAGATGTACTCGAAAGTCAGCCACTGCTTCTTCCGCTCGGTGTAATACGCACAGGCGTCCAGGAGCGTCGCCAGCGGATACTTCTTGTTCACCGGCATGATTTGCTCCCGGACCTCGTCCGTCGCCCCATGCAGCGAGATCGCCAACCGCACCTGTAGGGGCTGATCGGCCAGTTGCTTGATCTGCGGCGCCAGCCCACTCGTGGAAATGGTGATATGCCGCGCCCCCAGCCCCACGCCCCACGGCGCATTGATGATCGCAATCGCCTTCATCAGGTTCGCCAAGTTCGCCAGCGGCTCCCCCATGCCCATGAAGACGATATTGTTGATCTTCTCCCCGCTCAGTTCCTCGACACGCAATACCTGATCCACGATCTCGCCCGGTTGCAAATTCCGGCTCCAGCCATCCAAACCGCTCGCGCAAAACTTGCACCCATACGCACACCCCACCTGTGTGGAGATGCAAATCGTCCGCCGATCGCTCGCTTCCCCATACAGCGCCGGGGAAGCCGGAATCAGCACCGACTCAATCAGCGCCCCATCATCGAGCCGAAACAGATACTTCAGCGTCGTATCCTTCGACCCCAGCGTCCGCACCGGTTCCAACCCGGAAAAACCAAATTCTCCCGCCAGTTTCTCCCGCAGCGCCGCCGGCAAATCGCTCATCTCGGCAAACGACTTCACCCGCTTCCCATAGATCCACTGTGCCACCTGTTTCGCCCGGTATCCCGGCTGCTCCAGCGCACGCAACCGCTCCCCCACCTCCTCCAGGGTGAGAGATTTGATCAGGGCTTTGGCAGACACAGCGGACATTCCCCCACCATCGCCCAACGCCCGCCCGCCGCCAAGCGCTACCCTGGGTTTCTGGTTTCTCGTTTCTGGTTTCTGGTTTTCCCCTGCCGGACGGGTGGCAAATATTCGCTTCAAGTTGCGAGTTTCGGGTTTCGAGTTCACCGCTGCCAGACGCTCACCTGGAACTGAGAATTGAGGACTAGGAACTCCACTCAGACGGCCCCTTTTCACCTTTCGCTTTCGCAGCGGAAAAATTGGATGTTGGATGTTGGGTGTTGAATGTTGGATGTTCCTCCCAATCCCTTTCGATCATGCAACCGTACGAACTCTTCGCCACCCTTCCTCCCGCGGTCTCCGACCAGCTTTTCTCCTTCCTTCACGAAAAGGAAAAGGCCCTCTACAAGGCCACCATCGACACCCTGGCCAAGCAGCGCAAACTGCGGCCCGTCTTCGTCGAGCGCAAACCGCGCGCGGAACGCCACGCCTGGATGAAAGACGTCCTCGGCCGCAAAGTGAACGAGTCCGTCGCCGCCCACCTCCTGCAAATCTGGCTCGTCGGCGCCCACGCCAAGCTGCTCTGCGACTTCCTCGACGGCCTCGGCATCGCCCATGACGAAAACGGCACCATCGAAGCCCTCCCACCGGCCCCTGCCAAGGAAGCCCTCGTCAAAGCCATCGACCCACTCTTCGAAAAGCACGACCCCGCAGTTGTCGCCGTCTACCTGAACGCCTTCCAGGCCCTCGACGAAAACGGCTGGCCCTCCCTCGCCGAACTCCTTACCGAAGACCCCCGCCTCCAACTCACCGCGCCCGCCACAGCGGCGTAGAACCCGTAGCGCGTGCTCAGCGAGCGTCCGGCAGCGGTGAACTCGAAACCCGAAACGCGAAACTGGAAGTGAGCAACCGTCACCCGCTCAGCAGGTAAAAACGAGAACCCAGAAACACCGCACCCGTGTCCTCCAAATCCAAGCGTCTCCTTCACAAGAGCACTCTATTGCAAGCCGAGGCCCTTTCCGATCTGGAAGCGCTCGTCAAAAACATCGAGCGCGCCGAAACCCTCCTCGCCGAACTGAAACACGACACGGAAGCGATGAACGCAGCGCATCAACGCGACCGCCCCCGCACCACGCGCGAGGACATCTCCTATTTGGAAGACCTCCTCAAATGCGCCCGTAAAAAGCTCGCTTGGGAGAGCCAGATGGAAAAGCTCGCCACCCGCACGCCCGAGATCCTCGCCACCGTGTCCGCCGTCATGAACGACACGCAAAACCCTCCACCCGATCAACTCCGCCAGGGCGTGCTCGGCCTGCTACAAAAAGTGCAGGCCGCGATGACCCGGCTCGACGCGGCCAAGTCGGCCGATTGACGCCACACCCGGGAGCGAGATTCCATCGCGCGCGGAGAGTTTCTATTTCGAGTTCATGCTCTCCAGCAATGCGGCCGCCGTCAGCATGCACACGGGTTTCCGCTGATCATCGCCATTCGGACGGTTCGTTTGTGCTGCGTCGAAGCGGTCGGCCACTTGCTCCGCCACCCATCTCCTCCGCCCCATTCCGGATTCCAATATCCGTCCTCCGTGTGGCATTTTGCCTGAATCGATCGCGCGGTGGTAAAGATCCGCTCGTCATCCTGTGGCGTCGCCCCCGGCAGCGTCAGCACTTCCTCCACCCAAGCCCCGGCGAAAAGGGCGTCGTCTCCGGCGTCGCGATCGTTGACGTAAACGCCGTGGTTGCTGTAGAGCGGGCTGTCATTGAGCGCCCGCAGCGTTTCCAGCGCCAGCTTCAGATACTTCCGGTCTCCCGTGAGCCGATACAACCGCGCTTGGATGACACCCATCCCCATGTTGCCAAACAAAGCGCTGACGCTCCCCGCCTCTCGAATGCTCTCTGGCCGATTTGCCGCCAGCGGCCCGGTGGCGACCAGCGACTTTGGATCGCCAAGCCTTTCACCGAAATTGGCCCAGTAGAGATTGTCCCTCACCGTGACGACCAAATCTCCGCCCGAAACCAACCCACCGCGATAAGTCACATCCCGATCGCGGCGCAGATGCGTCTCCATCCACTGGTAAATCGCCAGCGTATCCGGCAGCAGCTCGGAATCGCCGGTTTTCATGCAATACTCGATGGCCGCCGAGACAATACCCACGGTGTAGAGTGACTTGAAGCGGGTGCTCGCGTCGCCGCCATGCGTGGGCGGCTTCTTCGGGTACCACAACCCGTTGGCGACATCCCCGTCCTTGTAATACTCGTACGCCCCCTTGATCTGCGCTTTCACCACGTCCAGCGCGTATTTGTCGCCCGTGGCCTCGTAACAAATCATGAACAGCATCGCCGCCCAGCCGGTGTCGTCGAGCGCCAGATTCGGCGCATGGCCAAATCCGGACGTCAACTGCTCGAACGTGAAGTTATCCTTCACAAACGCCCAGATTCCCACCAACCGCTGCCGGTAAGCCTCATCCTTGGTCGCGCGCCACATCCGATAAGTGGGCTCCGCCAGCATGACCACATCCCACAAAGTCGTTTGCCGAGCCCGATCCGCAGCGGGGACTCCCTGCCACATGACGCGCAAACGACCGGTCGACGGGTCCCAATAATTCCGAATCAGATCCCCCTCCGCCGCCGCCCCGCTCTGCAAAAACTCCTTCGCTGGCCCCGACGGACTCGGCTCAGCTGCGACGGCCGGACTGGCCTGCGCTCCAGAGTCAGGCGGCGCGGGCGGCCGGTCCGGACTCTCAGCCACTGTCGTCGCAGACTCGAGTGTGATCACGGCCCCAAGAGCAAGGAGAAGGCTAAATACAGGTCGCCGGGCTTGGATGCGTCTCGCCTTCATGGATGATTGATTTGATGTGGCTGAAAACGGCCATCTCGCCCCCGAGTTGCACTTGGGGAAACCAGAGAGATCATTCCAGGTCTGGTTCGCGTCGCGAGGAATGCCAAAACCTGAGAATCTCAACCAATTGATCGGCCTCACTCACACGATAGAAAATCTTGTAGGGCCGCACAGTCACCCTTCGCACCCCGGCAAAACTCAAATAGCGGCTGCCTTTGAAGGGCGCTTCGGATAAGCTCGCTACGGCTTCCAAAAGGGCATCGCCAAGCCGAGTTGCCGCCGCCGGATTGTCGCCGGCTACGTAAGAGACAATCTCGGCGAGATCTGCTACTGCCGTGGATTTGATTTTGACTCGGAAACCCATCGGGGAATCAGCGCACGAACCTCATTGATCGACAGGCCCTCACCGGGATGGGCATCGGCTTCCGCAAGAGCTTCCTCAATCGCCGCCCGCAATTTCGGATCGTCCTCCTGCTCCACCAGCCTCAACTCCGCACCAAGCTTGAGAACCCGCAATTCCTCAGGAGAAAGTTTGTCCATGGCGATGAGGATTTCTTGCACGCTCATAGCGCCAGAATACGGCGGAACATCCTGGAGACAAGGCGGCAGTGAACGTAGCACCGGCCTCCCTTCCACACGTTCCCATTGAGCAACGCCCCGCACCGTGTACTCTGCATCGAGTTCCATGAGTGAAAATTACGACGTTGCGATTATCGGAGGCGGACCCGCCGGCAGCACCGCGGCCTGCCTTTTGGCCAAAGCCGGCCGCCGTGTCGTCGTGCTCGAACGGGACAAATTTCCCCGCTTTCACATTGGCGAATCCCTGTTGCCATACAGTATGCCGGTGTTTGACCGCCTCGGAATTCGCGAAGAGCTCGATCGCACCGCCCAGCCCAAGCACGGCGCGGAATTGATCACCGCCTGCGGCAGTAGCCACGTCATTTTCCATTTCCGCGACGGCTTTCGCCTCGCCCACCATCGCTCCTACCAGGTCGAGCGCGCCGATTTCGACAAGCTCCTCCTCGACAATGCCGCCAAATTCGGGGCCGAAGTGCGCGAAGAAACCGCGGTCGAGCGCGTCGAGTTTGACGACGACGGCGCCACCGTCCATCTCGCGGCCAAAGAATCGAGCCCGATCCGCGCCCGTTATGTCATCGACGCCAGCGGTCGCAACACCCTCATCGGCCAGCAACGCGGGCTGAAAAAGAATTACGCGCATCTCCAGAAATTTGCGGTCTTCGCGCACTACGAAAATGTCCACCGGCCACCGGGGGAGGACGGTTGCACGCTCACGCGCATGGTCCGGGCAAAAGACCGCTGGTTTTGGGTCATCCCGCTGAGTGATACCAAAACCAGCATCGGCATGGTCACCGATACCGCCAATTTCCGGAAGTGGCGCCTCTCTCCCGAGGAAGCCCTCGAATCGAGCTTCCGCGAGCAGCCGCACTTCTCAGAAATCCTCGCCAATGCGAAGCGGGTCACTCCCGTGCATTCGACCGGCGATTACAGCTATCGTAGCACCAGTCTGGTCGGCCCGCGCTGGATGCTCACCGGGGACGCCGCCGGTTTCATCGATCCCGTTTTCAGCACCGGCGTCTTCCTCGCCATGGCCTCGGGCGAACAGGCCGCGGATGCCATTCACGTGGCCCTCGATGATCCCAGCAAAGCGCCCAAGCTTTTCGCCGCTTATGCGAAGCGCCTCAATCGCATCATGGATCTCTACCTGCGCTTCGTAAACTCGTGGTACCAGGACGAATTCATCGAAATCATCAGCCAGCCCGGCGGTCCCTTCGAACTCGCCGCCGCCGTCAACGCCGTCCTCGCCGGCAACATCAACGGCGGCTTTTCCATCTGGTGGCGGATGCAACTCTTCTACCTCGTCGTCTTCGTCCAAAGATTCGCCACCTTGCGCCCGCGCTTGTCCCTCAAGCCGGCAGCAGTCAATTCTTCCCCTACTCCAACGACATGCGCTCCCTGATTTTTGACGGCGCCCTGGCGCTCACCCTTTGCCTCACCGCCTGCCAGGCGCCGCACAGCTTTCCCAATCCCGACGCCACCTGGCAGGCCCATATCGGCCAGTTGAAGTATTCCAATCGCAAACGCACCCTCATCGGCGATGTCGTCGTTCAGCAGCGCGGCAAGGACCAGTTCCAGCTCGACTTCATCAAGGGCGGCGGTCTGCCCCTCGTCTCCGTGCGCCAGGATGCGTTCGTCTCCAGCGCCGAGGGATTGCTCGTTCACGGCTCCTGGCAGGGATTGCCGAACAACGCTCCGCAAGCGCTTCAAGCCTGGTTGAAATTGCGCGAAGCCTTCGTCCAGTCTGCCGGAGGGGGCGCGTCCAAATCCGCTCACGTAGAAAGCAAAAACTCCGGCGGCCATCTCAGCATGCTCTTTGCCACGTTTCCGGATAACGAGCGGTTCGTATTTGAATTCAATCGCTAGGGTGCATCGGGTCCGCGCATGAGTCTGGATCGCACCTTTGCCCGCATCGTCACACATCACCGCCTCGCGCTTACCGTCGGCGTGCTCGCGGTGGTCGTTGCTGCCGTCCTCACGATCGTTTTCGGCGCGAGGTTCGATTCCGATGTCCTCGACCTGTTGCCGCAGCGTTTCGAGGCGGTAAAAGCTTTCAAGATTTTCGACCGCGAATTCAGTCAGGCCCGCGAGCTCACCGTCGGCCTCCTCGATCCCAGCGGCCAGGTCGACCTCGACGGTTTCGCCGATTTCTTTGCCTCCAAACTCCGGCAGGAACCCTGGGTCGAGCGGGTCATGGACCGTTCCCCCACCGATTCTCCCGACGGCCTCGAAGCCGCCCGCACCCTCGCCGTTCCGCTTCTCCTCAATCTCAATCAAACGGAATTCGATCAGGCCATCCTCGCGCTCGCGCCCGACGCCATCGCCTCCCGTCTGAAGATGCTCCACGCCAAATTGCAGGCCGGCTCGCAGACCGCCGAAATGCAACTGGAACTCGACCCCCTCGGTCTCGTCGGCCCGGCGCTCAAGCCGCTCGGCGGTTCCTTTTCCGTCGATCAGACGCGCCCGCTCGTTTCACCCGACGGCACCCTCCACGTCGTCTTCGTCAAAACAAATCAACCCAACCTCGGCACGCGCACCTGTCAGGACATCATGCGCCAGTTCGGGGATTTTCAGCGCCGCACGCTCGCCGAGTGGACCGGTCCGGCCCCGCAAATTCTCGTCACCGGCCGCACGCCCTACGTGGCGGAACTTTCGGAGAAGATGACCGGTGACGTCATCTCCACCATCGTGGGTTCAGTCTTGCTCGTCACCGTGGTTTTCCTCATCGGCTTCCGTCGGCTGCGGCCTTTGCTCGCCATCATGGCGGTGCTCGGCCTTTGCTGTGTCGTCGCCGTCGGCCTGGGCGCGGAAGTCTTTCGCGCGCTGAACATGATCACCATCGGCCTCTGCTCCATCCTCATCGGCCTCGGCGTCGATTTCGGGATGATGCTCTACGCCGTCTACGAACGCGAACGCGAAGCCGGCACGGAATACGAGGATGCCGTCGCCGCCGCCCTCGGCAGCCAGGGAAAAGCCGTCGCCTTCGGTGCGCTCACCACCGCCGCGGCATTTCTCTCCTTTGTTTACAGCGAGTCGCCGGGCTTCGTTCAACTCGGTGTGCTCATTGCCTTCGGCATCCTCTGCGCCGGGCTCTTCATGACTTCGGTCTTCTTTGCCTTCGTCGGCCAGAAATTCCACAGGAAAGGCAGCGATTGGCTTTGGTCCGCCGGCGCCCGTTTCGTCGCCTTCGTCTACCGCTCTCCCCGCGCCTTCTTCCTGAGCTTCGCCGCCATCCTCGTCGTGTGTTCGACCTTTGCCGTGCTCCCGGTCGGCCGCATCGAGTTCGACTCCAATCCCAAGACCCTCGAACCGAAAGACAGCCGGGCCGGCATCGCTTTGCGAACCATCCAGGGTAAAATGCCCATCGCCGCCGAACCCGTCATCGTCCTCTTGCAAAGCGCCGATGCCGAGAGCTTTCACGAAGGCTGGGCCAAGCTCCAGGCCGGCTGGTCGCATCTCGTCGCCGAAAAGAAAATCCGCTCGGCGGCTTCTCCCGCCGCCCTCGCCATTTCTCCCGTCCGTGTGGATGCGAACATCGCCCGTCTTCAGTCCGTCGACTTCGCCGCCTCCCAAGCGGCCTTGACCGCTGCACTCAACACCGAAGGCATGAGCCAGGACGCCTTCAAGCCGGCCTTCTCCCTCATCGACGCCTTGAAAAAAACCGCCGGTGGCGACCGCAGCGCCCTCGATTGGCGTCGCGCGCTGCCCAAGGATTCCACCTGGTGGTTCGTCCTCGACCGCTTCTTCTCCCACGATCCGAATCTCGGCGCCGCCTACATCACTCCCATCAAGACACTCTCCACGTTTGCCGAAAAGGAAGAGCTCCGCAAAGAAATCGAAAGCGCCGGCGTCCCCGTGAAAATCTCCGGATGGAGCTACACGCTTCAGGACCTCGTCCCCTGGGCGCGCGGCAAGGGAATCGAGCTTTCCCTCATTATGGTGGTTTTCAATATCCTCCTCCTTCTGTTTCTCTACCGCAGCGTGTTCCCGCTTTTCATCCTCATGCTCAGCCTGGCGCTGTCGATCGGCGCGCTTCTCACCACGCTCAAGCTTTTTGGCATCCCCCTGAATATGTTCAACGTCCTGGCCTTCCCCCTCGTCCTCGGCGTGGGCGTGGACTACGGCATCTATATTGTCGTCGCTATGCGCCAGGAAGGCGACCGGCAGTCGAACCTCGCCACCGTCGTCAAACCGGTCCTCCTCAGCGGACTCACCACCACCTGCGGCTTCGCCTCCCTCGCCTTCGCCGCCAATCCAGCCCTGCGCAGCCTCGGCTCCGTTTGCTCCATCGGCGTCGCCTGGTGCGCGCTCGCCACCCTCTGCTTCATCCTCCCGGCCTACGCCTGGCGCGGTGCCGGCCACGCCAGCGCCGGGGGCCACACCGGCGAGACGGATCACGCTGTCGGCGCCGACCGCACGAGCGTCGCCCCCTAAGCCTCCCGCATGCGCGATTCCCTTTACACTATCGGCGGATTCAAAGCGGCTTTCGTCTTCGCTCACGTCTTTCCCCGCGCCTGTTCCCAGTGGCTCGCTCCCCGGATCGCCCTCGCCTCCTACGCCCGCACTCCCGATATCCAGGCGGCCCTGCAAAAGAATCTCCACCTCGCCACCGGCCTCGAAGGGACCGAACTCGACAGCTTGTGCGAAAGCAATGTCGTGAACTTTGGCCGCATGCTCGCCGACTACTTCCTTTGCGCCGGACCGCACGCCGCCTCGAACGCCCAGTCCCTGCTCCATTACGATGGCGGCGAGCAAAACCTGCTCGAGGCCCGCGCCCCCGGCACCGGCGTCATTGTCGTCACCGGCCATCTCGGCCATTGGGAATTGGGCGGACTCATGCTCGCACGCCTCGGCCTCCCGCTCACCGTCGTCACCCTCGAAGAACCGAGCTCCGAACTCACCCGCTGGCGCGAAGCGTGCCGCCGGCAACTCGGCATCAAGACCATCACCGTGGGCCCCGGCCATCCCTTCGCTTTTGTCGAGATGATGCAGACCCTCCGCAAGAACGAGCTCATCGCCATGCTCGTCGATCGCCCCTATGCCGGCACCGGCGCGTGCGTCGATCTCTTTGGCCGCAAGACCGAATTCTCCAGCGCACCCGCCTTGCTCGCCCACCACACCGGCGCCAGGGTCTTGCCCGCCTTTGTCCTCAACGATGGCCAGGGCGGATATCGCACCATGGCCGAAGCCCCCGTCGCCATGGAAAAAAACGGCGATCTCCAGGCCACCATCGCCGCCAACACCCAGCGCATCGCCTCCGTTTTCGAAAGTGTCATCCGCCGGCACCCCGAACAGTGGTTCAACTACACCCCACTCTTCAGCTAGCATTTAAGGATTGAGCATCGCGCGTTTTTCTCCTGCCCTTACGGCCCGCCATGGATGCTCCCTTCCACCCTTCACGCTGAGCACCCAGCACTCCGAACATGCGTCTCCCGCTCCTCGTCCTCTTCTTCCTGACCCTCGCCGTCCAGGCTGCCGAACTCACGCCCGCCGAAACCCAGACGCTCCTCAAAAATCTTCAGGAGCATCGCGCCAAATATCCCTCGCTCTCCGCCGACTTCGTCGAGGAACGCACCACGCACCTCTTGAACAAACCTCTCGTCAGCGACGGCACCATCGCCTTCCTCAGCCCCAATAAATTCCGCCGCGAAGTCACCGGAAGCAGCCCGAGCCTCACCGTCAGCAACGGCCAGAAACTTTGGATTTACTATCCCAACTTCAAGGAAGCCGAGCTCTATACCCTCGGCCAGAAAGCCTTCTTCGACGACTCCATCGCCGCCCTCACCGCCGGCCTCAACTTCACCCGCCTCGAGCAATTCTACAACTGCAAGGCCTTCAAGGAATCCCCCGGCTATCATCTCGTTCTCACACCGCGCGGGCCGGGCCTCCGGCACATGCTCAAGGAACTCAGCGTCTGGGTCGACGACGAATACAGAATCCAGCGCTCCGAAACGATCCTCCCCAAAGGCGACCGCATCGTCACCAGCTACAAAAACCAGCGCCCCACTCCGCTCTCCCCGTCCATCTTCGATTTTAATCCGCCCGCGGAAGCCCACATCGCGCAGCCGCTCGGGAAATAGTCGCTCATCCAGCGATCATCGCTGGTTTTGTTGAGCAGAAGTGACTTCAGATGAGCCGGGCTTCGCCGCAAAAGATTGCTCGCTTCCTGATCAGCGGCGGTATCGTCATCGCCGCTTACTACGTTCCCTATTACAGTCTGACGAAGTTCTTTGGAGTTTGGTACCTGCTTTCCTCCGTCATCGCTTCGATCATCAGCAGCCTCGTCAACTTCGTTCTGCAAAAGCTCTGGACGTTCGAAAACAAAAGCATCGCGAACATGCATTTGCAGGTCGTCGCTTTCACCTTCGTGTCTATCGGTTACACGATTGCCAACGGAGGAATGCTCTACCTATTGGTCGGCAAACTTCATTGGCACTACTTGGTCGCTCAGATCATTGTTTCCAGCATCCTCGGCTTCGTCAGCTACTTCATCTCCGACTGGATCTTCCGCAATCCCACACCGTAAACGCTTCGCCTATTCCTGTTTCGAACCGAGCGCGCGAATCTTCAAATTCCAAAAGAAAACCTCGCTGTGGTGGTCCTGCAGAATGATGTGCCCCAGCGCCTTCTTGCCCCAATCCGAATTCCGGAAATGACTCTGCGCCAGCGCCGCTTTCATCGCTTCACTGCCAAACTCCGCGTCGATCACTTTTACTCCATTCAGCCAGTGCTCGACGTGATTCCCCTGCACGACGATCCGCGATTGATTGAACTTCCCGTCCGGCGCCAGTTTCTTCCCCTCCGGCGCAAACACATCGTAAAGCGCCCCGCTCGCATGTTTGTCAAACGCCTCCGGATCATTCATGCACTGGTACTCGCAGCCGAATGCGTACCCCTTCCCTTTTTCCTCCTGCACGCGGTACTTCACCCCGCTGTTCCCATGCAGCTTCGGAATCATCCATTCGAATGACATCTCGAAGTTCTCATACTCGTCGACCGTCACCAGATCATTCGCATTCTTCCCGCCACCGAGGCAGCGCAAACACCCATCCTGGACGACCCACACTTCGGGAAATCCGTCCATGCCCAGACCGCGCCAGCCATTCGTGCTCACGCCATCGAACATCAGTTTCCAACCCGCCTCCTTCTCCGCCTCGCTGAGCGTCGGCCCAGTCGGCCCATTGGGCGCGTCCGCTCCGGTGGCGATCCCCGCGAATAGCAGAGCGAGGACCGCCGCGACCTCGAAAGTCCGCTTCACGGTTTCGCCGCCGCCTTGATGCTGAAATCCTTGTAGTGCACGTCCATCCGCACCGTCGTCAGGCTGACCAGCGTCTTCGTCTCATGCCCGATTCCCTCGGACTGAAACGACCCCACCGGCTTCCCGTCGATGCTCACTTCGAGTTCATCCCCTTTCGTCCGGACGACCAGCGTATGCCAGTCCTGCAGGCTCACCGTCACCGGAAAGCTCTTGTTTTTCGACTTGAGCATTTCCTTGTCCTCCGCGCTCAGCCCGCCCGGCGCTTTGCTCTTCTCGTAAATTTCGTTGCGGAAATTCCCCGTCTTGCCGTCGCCGATCCGTACCATCTTCGGGCTCACGCTCACATTGCAAATGTGTCCGGCGTGCGACCCTTTGTAATCCTTGTCGTCGAACCACACGTTGAAACTCTGCGCCTTGTCGCTCACGAAAGAGAACTTCACCGACACCTCCAGGTCGCGCTCCGGATCGAACTTCACACTATCCACCGCCGGATGATCCGACCCCTCCGGCGTAATCCCCTCCAGCATCCCATCCTTGATCACGCTCCCGCTTTTATAATGTCCCCACCGTTTCCCAAACTCCGTTCCTGAAAAGTCATCGGTAAACACCGTCCGCGGATAGTAGGAAGCCGGGATCTCCGCAAGAGCAACGGCCGTCGAAAGCGAAAGGATCAGCAAGGGGAGGAAACGTGTCATATCCCCATAGACTGGCAGGCCGAGACTCTCTTAGGCGAAAGAAAAAGCGCGGCAGCAGCGTCTCGGGTAGGGTGGGCGTCCCGCCTGCCGGTCCGGGCGTCCCGCCTGGACCATCGAACGTCGTGCCGCGACGATGTCCGTCTCGACATTTGGGCAAGACACCCAAACGGGAAGGCCGGCCGCCCACCCTCCCCGAGACAACTCACCTTGACGCCAATTTGTTCCCGGCGGCGCTGCCACCGGCCGCATTCTTCCGCCTTACGCAATCCGCGAAGTCAGCCCCCCATCAATCGTCATCGTATCACCCGTGATATAATCATTCTTCACCAGCATCAAAATCGCGTCCGCCACCTGCTCCGACGTCCCTTCCCGATGCAACGGAATACGATGCTCGAGATTCAGCTTCTTCTGCTCCGCGCTCATGTGCTCGTGAAATTTCGTCCGGATCACCCCCGGCGCCACGCAATTCACCCGAATGTTGTCATTCGCCAGTTCCCGAGCCAGCGCCCGCGTCAGGTGCGGCAGCGCCCCCTTCACCGCCTGGTAAGCCAGACTCCCCATCACCCCCAGCTTCCCAGCCGTCGACGAAATCAGAATGATCGAACCCTCCTTGCCCTTGCGAATGTGCGGCACCGCCGCCCGCGAAAGATGATAGACCGCGTGAACATGCACATCGAAGGCGTTGTTCCAAGCCTCTGGCGTCACCTCCAGCAATCCCCCCGGCACCGCGCCGCCAGCCGCGTGCACCAGCACATCCAACCCACCCAGCGCAGCCACCGTCTGCGCCACCATCTTCTCACAATCCCCCGCCCGTCCGCAGTCCGCCACGATCACTTCGCACCGCACCCCCAGCCCCTCGATCTCCCGTTTCGTCTGCTGCGCATCCGCATCATCATGCCGTGACGAAATGGCCACATGGGCGCCTTCACGCGCCAGGGCCAGAGCCGTGGCGGCGCCGATACCGCGGCTGCCACCGGTCACGAGAGCTGTCTTCTGTTTGAGTTCCATGGGAGCAAAGGATTCAGGTAAAGGATTGGCGCAACATCGGATCGCGAAAGGAATCGCCCGCGACGCGCAACGCCCACGATGAAAGCCAAATCGCCGCGCGTAAATGCTTTTTCGTTTCACCACCAGCGAAGCGCCAGTCCCCCGCCGTCTCAAAGACACCACCCCCCAAATTCTCCGGCGCATCTCCCGCGGCCCTCCTCCACCCCCAGCCCGCCCAAGAAACGGCTTGTCGACGCGAAGCTTCATCCGCAGGATCGCCCAATCGTCCTGCCAAGATCAGGCCCTGCATGGAATCCCCCACCCATCAGCCTCTCGTCAGCCGCGTCACCGCACGGTCTGCCGTCCCCGTGCATTCCCGCGCACGCCCCACGGTCCGCCGCCGGACGATCGCCAAAGCCGGCGCCTCGCCATCAGTCCTCCCCGCCGCTGAATCCCATTGACACCCATCGAGCCGCAACCAGAACATACGTAATTTCACGGGCTACTCCCCGGCCAATGTATCGGACCATCCTGCATCTTCAATCCGCCATCCGCACCTCGCTGCAAAAGAGCCCTCGCCGCCGCATTTACCGGGAATCCCTCCACGCCTGCTGGCCCGATCTGCCGGAACACGAACGCGCCCAAAAGATCGCCGATTTTGCCGCGCAGAATCACTGGAACGTCACCGTCGGAGATCTCGGCAACCTCGGCGTCGTCGCCGAATTCTCCCGGACCGACGACTCCGACGGAGCCTGACCCAAAACTCTCGCCCCTCCATTGCCACCCCCACATTCGCCCCCGGAAAATTTGATTTACAACCGCCCCCGGTGCCATACTTTCTCCGCCCCTGCATTTGCCTCATAGTGTAATGGTAGCACAAGTGACTCTGAATCACTTTGTCTAGGTTCGAATCCTAGTGAGGCAGCGCAGCGTCAGCGAGCGAACGTTTCGCAAAAACCGCGGGACGCGGTCACCGGATGAAGGACGGGGTATGGCCTTAATCCTAGTGAGGCAGCGCAGCGTAGAGCATTTTCGCTTTCGTCCGTCACGCGATCAGGAGCGCCAGTGCCGAAACCAAAACTTTGTCATCCTGAGCGAAGCAGGGAAGCATGGGCGAAGTCGAAGGACCTCCAACTTCGGTAGTGCCCTAATTTGAAATATTCGCTGTGGAACATTTTCCGGGCATGGAATCTGCGGCGATACGGCAATAGTCGGATTTGCAATTTCAGCGATTTATGATAGGCGGGGACTATGACGGAAGAACCGCCAGTAACCACGTTGCCGCGTCAAAATATGGCAACGTCGCTCCCTCCTCTTCAAATCCTGTGGAGTCACGCGCGGTTAATGCGATCATGGGAAGGAATCCCATGGCCGTTGTGGCGAAAACTGCTGTTCTTACTCGATCCCGTAGCAGCAATTCAATTGCCCCACTTGCGGTCTGAAATAAAAGATCTTCGGCAAATGCTCGGGTTTCTCGTTGCATGGTTCGCCCGTCCATTTTCAGAACTTCGTCCAGCACTGCCTCTTCCTTCAGAATATGATCTTGTGCGAATTGCAAAAGCTGTCCGAGCTGATCCTGAATACGCTGCTGGCGTGATTTCGGAGGCATTCCCTAACGCGCGCTCTTGGATTTCTGCTCAGACACGATTGCAGCACGTACCGCAGTGTTCGGCGAAGTGACGGGCGGAATTTCCAATACGGCGGTGTAAGTCGCATCCTGTCCCCTGCCGGTTTTCCACCCGTAGGCGCGCTTTGCTTTAGGATGCCCGTCGAGAGCGAAGATTTCTACCATCCCCTCCCATATCGTTTCCCCTCGAAACGTCTCGACTACCACTACGCTTTCCAAGTGCGTAGCCGGGCATCCTGCGGCCCGCTCTACGGCTTTGGCAATATTCTCTATTCTTTCGCTCATGCGGCCCTCACAAGGTCTTCAATCGTCCAGATATGATCCGTGACGCCACCGGCCATCGCGGGAGTCATGCGGAGGCTTTTATGGACGCGCACGAAGTTATAATACGCGAAGTGCAATCCAACCGCAGCCTTGAAGTTATCGAGCTTCTTGGAAAAGGCATTCGTCAGGCGGGTGAGGCGGCGCATGTGCATCCGCATGGTTAGGTTCTGCCGTTCCACATAGGAAGTGGAAATGTGCTTCCATTCAGGGCGACCGCTCAGCACGCGCTTTTGGATGTTAACGATTTCCGCTGGGCTATACCTACGCTGAGATTCAATGTCCGTGGCTCCTTAGGTTTTTACCACTTGTCCGTAATCGGCATCCGATCCGAAACCGCGCTCGACGGCATCCGCGTAGGCCGCAAGGGCGTCCGTGGAAATTTGCACGCGTTCGCTGTCGATCCGTTCAGCTAAATCTTCCACGAAGCAATTCGCATGATAGGAGTCGCGCTTTCCGACAAGGTAACTAGCTACCATGCGCGTCTCCGCATCGATGGCAACGAACGTCCATACATCGCCGAATCCTTTCGCCTCATCGCCGGGACGCAGGTTCTTTTGTTTCTTTCCGATGAATCCCCAAATTTCGTCGAGTTGAACTTTCGCGCAATCGAGCCCGCGCATTTTCTCGTCCATGATCTTCGCGCACGCAGTTCCGACGCGAACGCCGAGACGGCAAATTGTGTCCTGATGAATGCCGGTAAGCCGTTCAATCGCGCGGATGCTCTGTCCCTCCGAGAGAGCGCCGATGACCGCGATTTGCTTTTCGATGGGAAGGTTGTTTGCCATGAAATAAAACATAGTGATTTATTCCTTGAACGCAAGGACTAAATGCATAGTTTAAAAAGAATTCGAGCCGGGATGCGTGAACATCACCGGCTCGAAGATGGGCGCGTAAGTTAACCGGCAAACCCCTCGCCTTTACAACCAGGGATTGCGAGTTCGATCCTCGCCGCGTCCAAAATTATGCTGCCATCGCAAGTTCCCTGACCCAGCGAGCCTTGGTCTTTTTCTGCCGTTTCGCCTTTTCCTCAATTGCCGCCATTTCCTCAGCGGTCAATTTCAGCAAAAGTCCACAAGTGCGTGGATTGTCGCTGATGGGACGGCCCCTAGGGCGCGGCGCTGGCGTGTTTGTCTTCATATTCGTGATGGAAATTTAACGTATGCGTTAAATATGAGCGCCTTGCGTCCGGACACAAGAAATTTCTGCTGCTGCCAACTCTTTTCAACGTAGAAAATGCTGATATGAGTCGATTTTCCGAGGGGAGCAATTTTTATGCTGAGCATTTTCGGTGATTGACCCTCACCGGTTTCAATCCTAAGCGGGTAATGAAATACGTATGAAGATTACCAGAGAACAATTGCCGTTTTTTGCGGACCGTTGGGGGAGTGCCGCCATTAACGTCGGGGCTGGTTACGTGCTTCTTTCATCGCTCAAGAGTCAGACCGCCATTCCGATAGCTTGGATTCTGATTACGGTCGGAATCGTCTTCAGATTGATCTCAAAATATCGACGCAAAAGAATCGAGCGAGCGAAGTCTTGTGGAACAATTTCAAATTAGGGCACTACCCCAACTTCCGCGGGTTTCCGAGTGGAGCAGTGGGCGCACACTTTTTCCGGAGCCCCTCGCTCCTCCACCCAATGGATCAAGCAAACGCCAAGCGACTCCAATAAGATTGACAGCCATCCGCACACCCGCCATCACCGCCCCCGGAGGTCCCCCAACTATGAAATGTGCCCTGTTTGGTTTCCCCTGGAAGTCATTCGCCGTCATCAGCGTCAGCTTCGGCCTTGTCGCCGCTGCTCTTGCCCAGCAAACCCCGCCCGATGACCCCATCCAAAAGCGTTTCTATTCATCCCTCGTCACCGCCGCGCAGAGTGCCACCACCGAGAACACGAGAAAGATCGGCGGCGGGGGCGGCGGACGCTTTTTCGAAGTCCTCCCCGAGGGCGGCCTCCTCGTCGGCTTCGTCGTCTGGACCGGCGAGTGGGCCGGACATCCCATCGTCCGCGGCGTGCGTCCCATTTTTCAAACCTCCCACGGACGCGTCACCGGCCAGCGCCATGGCGTCGAAAATGGCACCCCCACTCGCGTCGAGGCCAGGGAAGGTTACGCCGTCGCCGCCATCGAAGCCCGCGGTGGCGATCGCCTCGACGGCTTTGAACTCCTCTATTGGAAGATCCACCCCGCGGACATCAACCTCGACGCCGAAGGTTCTTACAAAAGCGAGTGGATCGGCGGCGGAGGAGGACACAAAGCCCGCCACCCACTGACCTCCAATGGCAACCCCGTCATCGGCATCGCCGGTGCCAGCGGCGAAGACATGGATCGTTTGGGCCTGATCTACTACGACCGCCGTTAGAACTCCCACCACCTGCCATTCCAACCAAGGCCAGGCTCCACCGATAACAGCCCGGCCCGTGAACAACATAACTTCCGAAGACGCTCTACGAGTGCCGTGAGCGTTAAAGTCGCGCCTCAGAGCAACGCCAAAGGCGTACGATAACTCAGCCCAGCGAGGCGGCGGTGAAGGGATAGCGGAGGCCAGGAGCCGGGCGAGAAAGTTGGCGCGAGGAACGAGCGCCTACCCCGGGTTACGACAATAGCGGCCCAACCCTGAAAGGGTTGAATCTCCAAACGTGCCTGACACGCCCTAGCTAGCTGGTGTGGAGTCAGACGAGTTTCTAAAATAACTTCGCGGCTTGTGGCCACCTTCAGTCCCGAAGAGATGGCCAGAAATAGCCGGTGATCCAAAGCAATCGAGAAAGCACTCTGCACGGATACTCGTCGCGCATGCAGTTCCACCATTCCCGCAATGTACTGCCAGGGATGCTCGGTTCTGGAAACTTACGCCGATTGATGCCGCCTGATGCACTATGAGTAAGGAAAAAACTTTTCTGCGTTTTTGTGGTTCCGCATTTTCCGGCAGCGACACGGCTTGGAGGCAGATGACCAGAACCGATTTCAATCTTGTAACGTCGCGTCGCGAAACGTTACCCTTCACGTATGTTCGCGGCTGTAACACCCCCCACCGGGATCGAACGTGTGCTTCGCCTTGCTGTGCGTTCCGGTTGTTCGCCCCTGCGCACAGGGCCGTCAAACAATCGATTGCCGACAAAGTATACGGAAACCAGGGCAGTCGGAGTTCGTCGCAAACTCGTCCCCAACTGGTCGTTCCCGCGTTCAAATAGGATGGACGATCGTCGTCTTTAAAAAGAAAAACGAACCTCAGAACCGAATATGGAAAAATCAGAAGTCAAGCAGGGTGCCGCCATCGGGGGTTGGATTTGCTTCGCGCTCGGCATCGTCTTTATGTGGTGGTCGGTATGGTCCTTCATTATCTATGGCCCGCTTTTTTTCGTCTCCTTTATTTTGAGCATAGTTGCTCTCGCGCAACGCCGAATCGGCTCTGGAATCGTACTGCTTCTTAGCACGCTGATCGCACCAGGAATCATCTGGCTCTTTTTAGCGAATAAACGGATGGGAGAGTTTAATCAAAAGCTTATGGGACGACCATCTCCCTTTGAGGCCCCCCTATCTCAAAACAACACAACTTCTCCACCAATAACGCCTCAAACACCACGCGAAGTGCAGACGCGAGTAACCCCGACAATAACTTCAATTGCTCCCAACAGGTCAGCGCCTCCGTCACCAACACCGGATGCAAGCGCACAAGAAAGAGAGACTATCGCTAAATTCTTTGCCGTTCCACTGGCCGATTTACATGCCTCTGACATCACCGTGCATTACCGTAAGCTCCTCGGGCAGCATGTACCTCTTCAGCCAACGCCTATCTTTTCCGCAGACGGAGAACTCGTGATGTTTCCGCAACAGGAAGGTAATTCCATTGCACTCGTCGTGGCACATCTCCGTGACCACTCCATAGTCGAGACTTGGTCGCCGGCCGCTGTCCCGACGGCTTTAGGCTGGTCCGACGATCTGAGTCTCTTGGCATATAAGTCGGGACAGATTCTGCACGTTGTGAAATGGAGATCGAAGGAAGACGTAACTATCCCATTGAGTGAATTCTTCGGGAGAGACGATTCGCATTTGGCGTGGGTGGGCACGAGCAAACTTTTTTGCATTGATGATTATGACAGGACGATTCTCACGCTCGATCTGGATAGTCTTAAAATCCAGAAGACCGAGTTCTCCCGCGACGAGTTCACTCTCAAACGGCAACGGGATGATGTCCTCGGCGGACCACGCCTGCATCCATATTGCAAGGTCTTCCAAGAGCAAATAGACACCGAAGGATCGCAAAACGGACCTTTCCTTTTTATAGGCGAAAACGACAAGTCATATTCGCATGTGCTTCTGCAGAAATTCTTCGCGCAAACGCCATTCTATGTATCCCCGGATCTGAGGCATATCTTGGTAGTCGAAAACAATTCTCTGAATCACTTCTATCTGGCTCATCGCGATTCACCACCACTCTTCTTTCGCATGGACCTCAACAATCAAGAACTCTTGACGCCAGAGCGACGGACGCAGTTCGAAAAATATGTGAAGAAAGGCGTGCCGTTCTGGGGAACGGTTTATGCGCCTTTGACGAATCCGCTCAACGGAAAAATGGTCGGCGCGGACCTTAAGCGGTTAAAGGGATTTGTTCGCATTTTTAAATGGAATGATACCAATGTCGTCGTCAAAGTCGCGAGAGAGTTAATTCCCATGCAGGCGGGTGATATTGTCACGCATATCACCTCTGAACAGTGGGGAGAGTTCGGAAACTGGCCGTTCGAATACAAGGACGAGTGGAGACCCCTTATGACCGTTGGCAGCGAGACTGTCCCGCAACCGTCACCAGAACCATTGGCGACCAGTGCCACTGCCGTCTCGTCAATCGCCCAGCCAGCGGCCAGCAGTGGGGGCTCTGCAGCATCCGCGCCCGACAATAGCCGTCCAGCCCAGCTTCAGTCGCCAGGTTCACCAACTGCCCCTTATGTTCCCACATTGCCCGGCGAACGGTTTTCAGAAACGAGAACACGATTTCTAACGGGAGGGGACATCCAAAACTGGGACGATGAAAAGCTACGGTATGCGATCAACGAGATGTATGCCCGCCGCGGAGCGGATTTTCGCGACAAAGCGGTCAAAAAATGGTTTCGAAGGTTTTCCTGGTACCACCCAATACCCGGCGCCACTTATGATGATACTGAACGCACTTTTACTGATATCGAGAAGCGCAATGAGGACTTGCTAGGCGCATACCGCAATGCAAAAAAGGGGCTTCCGGCGTCAGCGCAATCCAGCCCGCTACAACCCGCACCTAAAACATTACCTGCAGGAGGTTCTTTGCACGAGCGAACGCGCGGCCTCGATAACTTGTAAACGATATGAAACTTAAAATATTAGCACGTCTCGCCAAATCCGCTGCGGCAATCTGTGCGGCCAGCCTTTGCTCCTGCGCGGTGGAAGACCCGATGTACTCCCAAAATGCCGCAAAAATCCAAAGCGTGGATTTCCCGCGGGATAAGATTGTCGGGACATGGGCTTCGATGGGCATGAACGCTTTTGTGTCCCCGGACGTAGCGATGGAAAGTAAAATCTATTACGAAATCAGGCCGAATGGCGCAGGAACACTGCGCCAGGCCGATATGAACCGCGCCAACGGTCATTCCATCTCCATCGAAGCGGAGTTCACATGGAGATATCTTGGCAAGAATTCCTGGATGATTAGACTTCCGGCGTCCACAGAATATCGAGTCATCGCCAATAACCAGATGAACATGGGATACAGAGGTCCTATCACATTTACCGTTCGCTATTTTAACGGCAACATTTACATGCCGCAAGGAAAGGAAGTCTGGGTGCCGGCAGATAGAGAGCACGTTTCTGAGTTGGCAAACAGGTTTCGAAGTCAACCGCGCGTAATGTTGAACCTCCAGCAATAACCAACGAAGGCACAGGTTTCAGAACGGCACGTCAAAAGCGACGTCCCATCTTGATCCGTCGCACCGCAAAATCGACGAAGATTATCCTTGCCATTCGCCTCCAAAGTCCCAACGAGGGAAATGCGTGAACCACCACCATTTTCCCCGCTTCGAATCCTTCAAAGGCCAGGCCCGGCGTCGGCAGGATTTCGGCGTTAGGGTCGTCCCCACGCATCCGGGCGCCGTCCCACCGGGCGACACCGCGACCTGCCCACGCTTTCCTCGTGTGTCTCGAAGTCGCAAAAGTCAAAACTCTGGCTACTCAGCCCGGTCAACATCCAGCGGTTGCCTCCAGAGTAAACGCCCGGAAATTCCGCAAAAAGTCATCATTTATCAACCTCCACTTTCGCCCTCGTCCTCCGATCCTATCATGCAACGAATGGGGTTCGTTTCACCATGACGGCAAAGTCCGTGCAGTAACCCAACTCCCCCCCCAATGATCTTCAAGAAACTCGTCATGAAATCCCCATCGACCGCCCTCCCAGTCTCCAGATGCTTCGTTGAAATTGCTGCCGGAGGCTGGATGAGAATCACCCTGGCTTTTGTTATCGGGTTGATCCTGCTAATCCGTCCCGCATTTGCCGCCAGCGGTGATCCAACGACACCCACCGGTTATGTCGACGCAGGCGTCGGCGCCGTCGACATCACCCCCACCGAACCGGTGGTCCTCGCCGGATCGCCGACTCAACGAAAGTCGATATCCGTAACCAATCGCCTCTATGTCAAAGCGTTGGTGCTTTCCGTCGGCGGACAGAAGCTGGCCATTGTCACCTTGGATACCTTGAAATACCCGGTCGAGCAGGTCGTCCTCGCCCGCCAGCAGATCGAGAAGGCCACCGGCATACCTGCCGGCCATGTTATCATCTGCGCGTCTCACACACACCGCGGCCCGTTGTGGCCTTATTACAAGGACCAACTGGTAACATCCATTACCGAAGCCGCGACGATTGCCGCCCACGATCTCACGCCTTGCCGGCTCGGAACCTCGAAGGCCCGCGCCGACGGCGTGAGCGAATGCCGCCGGGTCATTAAGGATGGTAAAGCCTGGAACCGCTGGCAATTGCCTCTCGGGGAAGCGGGGAAATACCCCGCGGAAGGCCCCGCCGATCCCGAATTCGATGTCCTCGCCTTGATCGGCAAAGATGAAAAATGCAAAGCCGTCGTCTATAACTTCGCCTGCCACGCCGCCAACACCCGCGACCTCAGCATCTCCGCCGATTATCCCGGCGACGTCCAAAAGTATCTCCAGGAGCACCTCGGTTATGAAGTCCCCGCCTTGTTCCTCACCGGCGCCTGTGGCGACGTGAACCCCAATTACAACGTCGAAGGGAATCTCCTCGGCGATAAGCTCGGCGAAGGAATCATCCAATGCCTGGGACAACTGGAAATGATCGCCCAGCCGTCGCTCTCGATCGACAGCCGCGAACTGCAAATGCCCGGAAGGGAACACCCGGAATTCAAGGAAGAAGAAGTCGCCCGCAACTGGCCCTCACAGCTCGAGCATTACAGAAAAACCTTCAACGAAATGAAGCAGAAGGAAAAGCCGACTTACCAGTTCTTCATGACTGGCATTCGCATCGGCAACGATTTCGCCATCGTCACCAATCCCGACGAGCTCTTTTGTGGAATTGGCATGAACATCAAAAAGCAATCGCCCTTCAAGCACACGATGGTCGCGGAGCAGACGAACGGCGCTCATGGTTATGTGCCCACACTCAAAGCATTCGAAGGAGGCAGTTATGAGACCTGGTTCGGTGAGCACTCCTATCTCACCACCCGGGCGGCTGAGATCATCGAGAAAGAATCGCTCGACATCCTCAACCATCTGAAACGCGCTGAGTAAAACCCGCTGTCCACCACACGCGGCTGGGACAGCAAGGACGGGCCGAGATAAAAAACAACCGAATTCAGGCAACTAACGGTCTACCCTCTCTCCAGCAAACACGCCGCAAGCAATCAACGGGTTGGGCAATCCGGCCCGAAAAAAATGGACAATATCCACCCCGCACTTCGGCAGAAAAATATTGCGCAAGGACCGCGGAAATACGCATCTTAACCACGAGATGAAATTCCTCGTCGCCGTCGTCGCCGCCTTTGCCATCGGGTTTATGGTGGGCAACTCGCGACCGAAGTTCGATCTCGACTTCCTGGCAGCCGCCGCGACACCTACGCCCGCGCCCGCGCCCGTCGTCACGGCAACTCCCAGCGCCTGGATGTATGACACTCGCCCACGGACAAGCCTCGACCGGGGACCCTACGAACAGACCGGTCCGAGGTATTCGACCGGTCCGAATTATCCGGGCCTTGGTGCGACGCCGAGTCGCTGACGGCGCCCTTCGGCGACCAGTGCATCACGACGGGTCGACTGGACCGCAGCGGACTCCATCAGTCGCCGAGAGCAATTCCACACGGCCCTGGCGCGAAAAGCCGGGAGCGCCCGGCAGTAAATCTCGCCGAACCTCGCCATCATTTTTAGCAGGCCAAGACGCCCGGAACCGGATTAAAATCGTGGCCGACCACATGGATATTCCACCCTCCTTTCTCCTTCCCGCACATCGCCCCTTCTCGCGCCGGATCAACGCCAGCGGGGAAGCGGCGTGAGCGTCGGGTTTGTCCTTTGGCTCTTCGCCATCGCTTTCGGCTGCAGCGCCCTCGGCGGCATGCTGGGCATGGCCAGTGGAATCTTCATCGTGCCGCTGCTCACCCTTTTCGGCCATCTCGACATTTACACCGCCGTCGGGGCGAGTCTCGTGTCGGTCATCGCCTGCTCCTGCGGTAGCGCCGGACCGTTCCTCACCCGCGGGCTCACCAACGTCCGGCTGGCCATCGTCCTCGAAACGGCGACCACCTCCGGGGCGCTCACTGGCGTCCTCCTCGTCGGCATCATCCCGACGAAATGGCTCTACTTTCTCTTCGCCGCCATCCTCCTCGTCTCCGCCCAGCAAATGTGGACGCCGCGCCGGGCGGTCGCCGTGCTCCTCGGCGCGGCTGACGAAAAATCCTGGGGCGACCGGCTCGCTTTGAATTCCTCCTATCCGGACACGACCCTCGGCGAAACCGTCGATTACCGCGTGCACCGCGTGCCTATGGGAATGCTCCTCATGTACGCCGCCGGGCTCATCTCCGCTCTCCTCGGGATCGGCAGCGGAGTGCTCAAGATTCCGGCAATGGACACCGCCTTGCGTCTGCCGCTCAAGGTCTCCACAGCCACGTCCAATTTCATGATCGGCGTAACCGCTGCGGCGAGCGCCGGCGCTTACTTCATGCGCGGGAACATCGTTCCCGGCATCGCCGGGCCCGTGGCCCTGGGTTCAGTGCTTGGCTCTTTGCTCGGCGCCCGCATCCTCCTCGCCATCTCGAGCGAAAAGATTCGCCTCTTCTTCGTCGTCGTTCTCCTTCTCCTCGCCGTCGCCATGACCCTGACGGCCTTTGACGTTCACCTTTTCGGCGCCGCGAAATGAAAACCAAGGAACCCGTCATTTCGCATCTCGAATCCCGCCTGGCGGCTCTCCTGCACGTCGGCACGTGGCTCGCTTGCGGATTGATCGCCCTGGGGCTTCCGCTGTTTTTCATTTTAGACCGGAAGGATCAGCATCCGCAATTTTCGTTGGCCCATCTCGCCGATCCTTTGATGAAAGCCGGAATTGCCGTCTTCATTCTGCTCCCCGTCCTGCGCGTCATCGTCATGCTCGTCCTGTTTCGACGGCAAAAGGATTACCGTTTCGCCGCGATTGCGGCCCTGGTCCTGGCGATCATTCTGGTCAGCGTATTGGTCGGCGTCATCTCGTCCAGGACCGCCGGCTGATTCCGCGGTCCGCAGATGCGCGGTCACTTCGGCGCAGCGCTTTGTTTGCCCGGTTCCAGTTCCGTCACGACGATTTTGATCAGGTTCTTCACCCAGCGAACACCTGCGCTGGTGGGTGTGACCGAGTGTCCGATTCATGCGCACCCTGTCACTTCTGAGAACAGATTCACGGAAGGGGGGAAAAAGAGGCTACGTAAGACCACGAAATTATATTTTTTTCATCATAAACTCCAGAGAGCCAGGCGTATGGGGCAGCCCCATTTGACAATACTTTTTTCCCGTGCATTTTTCGGGCTCCCCAAGCTGCACCGAGGCACACAACGTGCGGCTTTAGGCTCTTACCCCATGAAAGCCATCCATCTGAAACAGTTTCCCAGTGTCGCCCTTGGCGGAGCGCGAAGCTTCCTCTCCGTGCAGAAACTCTGGGAAGTCCGCCCCGAGTTGCGGCCGCAAATCTCTTCGGCCCTGAAGCGTTTTTCCCGCGCAATCAGCGACGTAGTCAGCCCGCGGCAGCCGTAAGGCCTCACGGCGAAGACACGAGACGTTTGCCGGTTCTCCCCCGGAACTTCGGCTTCACTCTGCGTTTTTCCCATTCCGCCCAAGCGGGGATTTCAGCCTGCCCACGCGCAGGCGTTCGCTTTCTGAATCCATTCCGCCAGCGAGATGCGAATCATTTGTGGAAGGCTGTTTGGTAGCTGTGGCAACGAAGTTGCTATTGAAGAGCGCCGGAGCAGCGCCGGAAGAGCGGTGAACGCTCTGCCGGGAAAGGTGTCAGAACTTGTGGCGGTAGCAGTGCAAATCTGCGGTAACCCGGCAATAAACCAGGTGAGGTTCGAATCCTCGGCCGCCAGCATTTTTTGGGTTTGATTGGCTGTCGTCAGTCGACACTTGGGCGGGCAGGATTTTCGGGGAACAATTCGCTATCAACCGATGGTTTGAAGGGTTATTGACCGTAGCACGTCGTGCTCCTCCCCTTTTCGATGATGAAAACCCCTTCCCGCCTTCTCACCGCCCTCCTTCTTTCGACCGTTATTTTATTGGCTGCCGGCCGTCACGCCGTCGCCGCCGATGAAGAGAAGCACGATGCCGGACCGACGCCTTCGCCCGCGGAATTGAAGGCGGTCGACGCCCTGTCGAAAAGTGGCGCTCGCGCCGACCAGATTGCCAATGGGATCAACTGGCGCTACGTCAATTTCCGTGGCGTGGAGAAGCCCGATGCCGCTGTCTACGCGCAACTGAAGTCCATCCCCACCATCGTTGAACTGAATCTCGCCGGAATGCAGTTCACTCCCGATGAATTGGCGAATATTTCCGGCCTGCAGAATCTCGCCATCCTGAATCTTTCGCGGACGAACATTACCGACGCCGGCCTCGCGGCTGTGGAGAAACTCGACAAACTCGAATCGCTCAACCTTTTCTCCACGGGTATCACCGACGCTGGCCTCAGCCACCTCAGCGGACTGAAAAAGTTGCACCGTCTGTATTTGGCGGAAACCAAAGTCACCGACGCCGGCGTGGATACGTTGAAGAAGGCGCTGCCGGATGCGAAGATCAATCGCGGCCCGGAAATGACTCCGCCAGCCCCACCGGCCACACCGGCTCCCAAAGCTGGGGAAGCCAAAGCGGCGCCGCCGGCTCCCAAACCGGAAGATAAGAAGGCGGAAGCGCCTCCGGCAAAGCCTGTGGAAAAGAAAGCCGAACCGGCGCCCGCGGCCAAACCTGAGGAAAAGAAAGCGGAGCCCGCTCCCGCTACCCCGAAGACGGAAGAGAAAAAGGCCGACTCTTCGGCACCCGCAGCCAAAGCGGACGACAAGAAGCCCGACGCGAAATGATGGGAGCGGCGGCTTCCCAGTCGCCGAACGCATTCGGAGTTGGTGGCGACAACCGGGAACGGTGCTGGGCGATCTGGAGATCGCCCCTCCCAAGCGGCACACTGGTATGTGGTGGCTAAGACCTCTCACCGGCCAGTCAAAAGCCTTCGCGTTACCCCGCAAATGCGCTAAATAGAGTCCGATTCCCGTGATCAATTCTCCGCCACGTCTCCGCTGCTGGAAGCGCCGTTTGGTCTTCCGCGTCCTGGCGGCGGTGGTGCTTTCCTTGGGAATTGCTTTCACCGAGCGCGCGCTCGCCGGGGACTTTCCCTCCGGCCCGACGATCATTCTCGGCGGACAACCGCAAGCGACCCCAGCCGCCATCAGTCATGCCAGGGTCGCAATTCCGCCGGGAACCACCGACCTGAATGAGATCATCAAGCAGAAGGTTGCCTCCATGCCGGTGGGCGGAAGCTATCGGGCGAATATCATCGCCATGACGGCGCTTCGCCAGTCGGTCCAACTGACCGATTCGCAGTTGGCGATTGACCCCAATGTGGCAAAACCGAGCTTTTGTTCCGGTGCCACTTACCTCGTCTTCCTGTCGGTGCTGAACCAGCTCGCACGCGACGGCCAAATCCAATTGGATCCCCTCACCGTGCGGGCGCTCCTCATCCAGGAACACCAACCGGACGGCAACGGTGTGTGGGGGCGGTGGAATGCCAATGGTCCCGGCACGGCGCGTCTGTTCTACGAAACGGGCATGGGTTATAACTTCACTTCGCTCGCCGATGCCAGGCCCGGTGACTTCCTGAAAATCTTCTGGCACGACGAAATCGGCGCCCGGGAGACCGGCCATTCCGTGGTGTATCTTGGGACCGTCAATACCGCCCAGGGCGAAGCGGTGCGCTATTGGTCTTCGAACCTGGCCAACGGCTATGGTGAAGCGATCGTCCCGCGGCAACGCATCCGCCGGATGCTTTTTTCCCGGCTCACTCACCCGGAGCGAGTTCAGCAAGCCAACGCGATTCCCCCGCGTGATCCCTATCTTGCCGCGATGCTGAAGCGGGACAGCACGCCGGAAGAGATGTATCAAATGGTCGGCGTGGCCACTCTGCCGCCTCCACTCCCTCCGGAACCGAAAGCACCACCGCTGATCAAACGCCTCTTCGGCACATCGGGCCTGCCATAGACCAGCGAGCGCATTCGCGCGGATGACCCGCCGATGTTAGTATTTTCCTGCCATGGCCAAGTCCGCCCGCATTCGTTGCCCGATCTGCAACAAGGAAAACGATTTCTTCGCCGAACCGGTCGGCCCGTTTTGCTCGCAGCGCTGCAAGCTGATCGATCTCGGAAAATGGCTCGGTGAGGAATACCGTGTGAGTGAACCGTTGCGCCCCGATCATTTTGCCGGCGACGAGGAAGCCGCGGAACCCGACCTCGACCGGCCGGAATCGGGCTATTGAAATTGCGCGGCAGCCGCAGCGGCCGAAGCCGCGGCATCCGCACCCGCTTGTGCCGACGCGGCGTTCGCCGCATCCATACCTGCCTGGGCCGACGCGGCATTGGCTTGATCTATCCCCCATTGCGTCTGTTGTTGCACCATTTCGTCGGTCGCGCGTTGCGAGGCTTCGATGCCCGCCATCGTGACCGGATCGATCCCACCCGAGGAGTAGGATCCGCATCGCGAGTCAGTCCTACAGGTGGAACCGGTCACCGCGTCAAAGAGCATGCTCGCGCATCCGGTGAAGAACATCGTGCTGGCCAGCACTACAGGGATCAGAATGGTACGTTTCATAATTTGGAGTTTTGGTGAAGTGAATATGTCGATTTGAAATTCAGGGGTTCACGGCCGCGGAAGCCGCAGTCGCCGACGCGGCCGCAGCCGCAGCCGCTCCGGCGGAGGCGTCCTCCGTCGCTTGAGTGGCCGCGGCGTTCGACTGGTCCTCGGCCTGTTGGTTCAGCCAGCTATCCATCTGGGCGTCCGCCTCCCATTGGTTCCGGGCCGTGGAGTCGTCGTAAGTGCCGGAGTCATCGCTACTCGAACCACCACCCCCGAGCAAGGGGCCGGAGAGCAAACTGCTGCAACCTGACATGAACATCGAACTGGCGATGAGCGGGACGAGCATTAGTTTCATTTTCATAATAGTTGAATTTTGACACTAATTTGGACGAGGAATGCCTCCACTCGTTCAACACAGAGGTGTCGGGCCGTATTGATGCGTAGTTTCCCGACCCTTCGCCTTTGTTGTCCGAGCTCCTCCGGGACTCCTCGCGCCCGCATGCAGCATGGAGCGTGCGCATTTCGGGGCATACTGGTTTGCCAATGGACTCCAGCCGCCGCATCCGGTGATTGCATTCCACCTCCACCCCGCGCCACCATCACCCCTTGCCATGCCCAGTCCCGCTCTTCCGCTGGCGCGCCGACGTTTCCTGCAGACCATTGCCGCCGCCGGTGCCGCCAATTTGTTCCCCCGCCCCATGCCCGCCGTTGAATCGACCGCCTCATTCAATCCCCGCAAAATCAAGCTCGGCTTCGACAACTTCTCCATCCGCGCCTTCCGCTGGAAAGCTCCGCAGCAGATCGAGTATGCCGCATCGCTCAAGGTGGACGTGCTCTTCATCTCCGATCTCGATTCCTATGAGTCGCTGGAAGATGGCTACCTGCGGGACCTCGCGAAAAAAGCGCGCGACCAGGGAGTCGAAATCTATGCCGGCGGCTGGAGCATCTGCCCGAGTTCCGTTTTCTTCCGGAAGAAATGGGGCACGGCCGAGGAACTTCTCGCGACCGGCATTCGCGTGGCGCAAGCTCTGGGCTCGCCGGTTTTCCGCTGTATTCTCGGCAAGGCCGATGATCGCAAGAGCGCTGGCGGCATCGAGGCCCGCGTCGACGAAACCGTGAAGGTTCTGAAGTCACAGCGCAGCCGCGCCCTGGACGCCGGGGTCAAGATCGCCGTCGAGAATCACGCCGGTGACATGCAGGCGTGGGAACTCGTGCAACTCATCGAGAAAGCCGGCCCGGAATTCGTCGGCGCGACCATGGACTCCGGTAACTCCACGTGGACGCTGGAAGATCCGCAAGCCGCCCTGGAACTTCTTGGGCCGCACGCTCTCGTCTGTGGATTGCGCGATTCCATGGTCTGGGAAAACGCCGACGGCGCCACGGTGCAGTGGACCGCGCCTGGTGATGGCCTCATCGACTGGCAGGCTTATGCCCGACGGTTTGCCGAGCTCTGTCCGAATACGCCTTTCACCGTGGAGATCATCTCCGGCCTCCAGCGGTCGTTTCCTTATCTCAAACCGGAGTTTTGGAAAACTTATCCGAAAGCGCGCGCCGCGGATTTCGCGCGTTTCCTGGCGTTGGCCAAGCGGGGTCATCCGTTGGAGCCGTTCAAGGCGCCTGAAGGTTCCGACGGCATTCCCATCGACGAGCAATATCAAAAGGCCCAACTCGAACGTGCTCTCACTTATCTGCGCGAGAAGATCGGGCTCGGAACGAAAACCTAGAAGGCGGCGCGCGCGGCCGTTTCGTAGTCCGGAACAAGCCGCGCACTTTTCTCCGGAGCGGCACACCAAATTTCGCGTGCGCGTCGTTAAGACCGCAGCCACCTTCTGCCATTGGCGCGAAAGGCGCGCCGCCCTGAAAACCCTCCTCTCCCATGCACATCGTCACTTCCAGAACCCTCGAAAGCCGTCGCCGATTTCTCCGCCAGCTTGCGGCCGGCGGGGCTTTCTATTCGGTGAGCGGCCTGCTCGCTGAGGCTCTCACGCTCACGCCGCAACAAACGCAGGGACCGTTTTATCCTCTGGCGAAAAACATCCCGCTCGATAAGGACAACGATCTGGTCACGCTGGACGATCATACCACACCGGCGATGGGCATCGTCACTTACGTGAGCGGTCGCGTTCTCGACAGCAAGGGCGCCCCGATTCGCGACACGCTGGTCGAACTCTGGCACACCGACGCAACCGGTCATTACATCTTCTCGCAAAGCGCGCCACGCAATCCCGAGGCCGATCCGAACTTCGCCGGCTTCGGACAATTCCTCACGGGCTCGGACGGCGCTTACAAATTTCGCACGATCAAGGCGGGGCTTTATCGCGGGCGCACGCGTCACTTCCATTTCGGAGTGACGATCCCGGGACAAAAGACACGCTTCACCACCCAACTCTATTGGAACGAAGTGCCGCGCGACGAGCACGGCAACGTCTGGGGCACGACCAACGAAAACGACGGCGTGCTCCGTGGCGTGCGCGACGAAGCGCTGCGGGCCGCGATCATCCGCGATTTCACTCCCGTCTCCGGGAGCACGGCGGGCGAACAGGAAACGAGCTTCGATATCTTGCTCGGGCTGACTCCCATGGAGCAACCGTATCCCGGCGCCGAAGACGGCGTGCTCGTTCTGGCCGGCGCCCCGATTCCACCGACGACTCCGGCGGGCAAGGCCCGCTTCAAGGTTTCCGTGCCGGCGCAGGCCGGCTACAGCTATGAAATTTACGCCGATCCAACCGTGGGTAAACTCGGTTGGGCAGCACTGCCTTTCGCGCTGGCTCCGGATGCGAAGCTCGACCGAAACATCCACACGGCAACTGCGGAAGGCATTCTCGATTTCTATGTCGAGAAACCCTCGGTCAAGGGGTTCTATCACATCGCTTTCCGGATTCCCGGGGCCAATCTCGGCACGCCGGGAGAAATGCGCGGCTTTCCCGGCGGACCTCGGCCGCCGGGCGGGGGGCCGCCGCCGCCTCCGCCCAACTGACCGGAGTTCTCAGTGCTTAGTGCTTATTGCTTAGTGGCGCTGTGCCGCGGGCACTCTGCTACTGAGCAGCACTAAGAGGGCGTCTAAAAAGTAAGTTGCGGCCCAGCCCGAAGGGCTGACGGACAGTAGCCGGGGGTAACACCCCCGGAAAGCGACACCCCACACAACGGATGCACCCCGGAGGGTGTGCCGGAGTCGCCTTCCAGGGGGAATTTCCAGCACCCCGGCCGGGGTGCGTGAGTTATTTTTTGGGGGTGCATTCCGGGGGTGTTACCCCCGGCTACGGTCCGGCAAGCCTCCGGCTTGACCCGTGCGCACTTACTTTTTAGACGCCCTCTAAGAACTAAGCACTAAATTGCCTCCTGCTTCTTGCCCCGTGGCCATTCGCGGAGTTGCGTCTTGGCCGCTTCCACTTTCTCCGCGGGCTGATTGCATAGGGCCACGGACATGAGTGCCGACATCTGGTAAGACCGGACGACAAATTTCTTTTTCGCGAGGTCGCCCTCAAACTCGACGCGCGTCGGTGGCTTGGAGAAATCGCCGAGGAAATCGAAATGCAAATCAAACACGGTGCTCGTCGCATGCGGCAGGTACTCGAACTTGATGCGCTTCCTGCCGGTCATATTCGCCCCGGCGACATGGCCCTGAGCCACCGCCGCCTCCCAATGTTCCACCCGCCGCACTCCACCGAGGATCTTATCCGGATAGGCGGCAATGTCGCCCGCGGCGAAGATTCCTTTCTCATCCGTCTCCAGATACTCGTTGACCGGTGTGCCGTGCGGATAAGCCAGGGGGGTATTCACGACGAGACCGAGATTCGGCTCGGCACCAAGAGCGACGATCGCCAACCCCGCAGGAAAGCGCTGTCCGCTCTTGGTCTGGACATTGCGCAGGACCGTGCGTCCTTCGAAACCATTGAGCGTCTCGCCGAGGAGCAGCTTGATGTCATGATGGCCAAGATATTCGCCAAGCCACGTGGCCGCTTCCGGACCGAGCGTGCGCAACCAAAGTTGCGTGGCGCGATGGACGAGCGTGACCTGCACCTTGGGCAATTGCGCGAGGAGTGAAGCGGTCTCCAGGGCGATGAAGCCGCCGCCGATGACCACCACTTGCGACTCCGTCTCGGCGATCTCCCGGAGCGCCTGGACGTCGCGCAGCGAACGCAGGTAAAAGACGTTACCCAAGTTCCCTCCCGCGACTTGCGGGCGGCGCGCCCGGCTTCCCGTGGCCAGCATGGCCTTGCGAAATTCGACGGTCTGGCCATTGCCCAGGACGGCCAGACGCCGCTCGATGTTGAACTGAGTAACGAAGGTATCGAGTCGCAGGTCGATGTGGTGCTTTGGAAACCATCCGGCATCGTGAACGCAGAGTTTCTCGATGGAATTATTGTGTCCGCTCTTCCGGAGCAGAGAGCCAAAAAGCTGGGGACGTTGATAGGGCGGCGCGACTTCGTTGCCCACGAGCATGATCGTTCCCTTCTTGTCGTGCTCCCGGATGCCTTCACAAGCGCTGACTCCTGCTGCACCGGCGCCGACGATAAGGTAGTCTCGACGAATCATTTACCCTTTTAGATTACGACTGCGCACGGAAGTTCCGCGAGGAAATTCCGCTGGAACCACGGATCTTCAGACACATCGAGGCCGGGCATGGCAATGAAGCAAAGCAAGGAAGACCGGTTCTTGGGGCGTGCCCGTCTTACTGGACGTAAGCGCGCACCCGGTTCTTCCAGCCGTTGAGCCACCGTTCCTCGTGCCGCTCGGGTGGAGCGTTGCGCACACGCCGAGCGAGAATTTCCTCCGCGCTTTTGGCGAACAAGGCGGCCGGACTGGCGCCCTCGCTTTCGCCCATGTTGGCCAGGACTTGCAGCAACCCCCACCCTTCGCCCTGGTAACGTTCAGTATCCTTGGTCCCCTCGCCCTTGAAGTTGACGTAGTCGACCAGGGCAAAAAGTCCGCGCGGCGTGGCGACGAGCCGGTCGTAGTTTGCCTTGATCTTCGCCCGCTGGCCGGACGGGGCGACGGCGAGCATCTTGGACAAGGCATTCTCCATCCGCTGGACGAGAAAACGGGCCTGCATTTGAATCGTCGAGGCGAGGAAATCACGCAACTCGGACATCTTTTCGCTCTTGGACGCGGCGAGGAATTCCGCACGTGTGCTCCACGGGCACCCCTCCTCGGGCTTGATCCACGCGGGCACTTTCACGCCATTGGCGGCGAGAGACTTGATGAGCATCGGGAAACTTTCCTCGAAAGGACCGGTCACCCCTTTCGGGTACCAAATGAAATGGCCGATTCCCAATGAGGCGAAATTCTCCCCGGAATTCCACGAGGTGAGGCCTTCGCGCGTGCCACCGCATTCATTTTGCCAGACACGCCGTCCGATCACGTCGAGTTCCCGCGGCGTGAGCGCAAACGAAACGCTGGCAGTGAGCACTAAAAGAAGGGCACAAAACAGGCGCATGAGGGCCACATGGCAGCGGCTCGCGCCACGCGCGTCAAGGGAAGGATGAAGGCCAGCAGAACGGTTCACGGGAATCGGTGGTGAGCGATGAGAACGGCAGACGGAAATGCCAACCCCAAGCCTTGTCGATCCATTCATCTTCCGTGAGGATTGTGAGGTATCGTTTCCAGCTGAAGATTCACCGTCCGGCACGCGCTGGAATTGACGAGGAAAAGGAATTGCAAGGAACACTCGAGCTAACAGCACCAATCCCGATGCTTTAGACAGTTCCACCATCCACACTGCCCAAATGTTCCGCGAGACACTTGGTGATGGAATCGAGGCTCACCGGCTTGGCCAGGAACGGGAAGCCGCCGATTTCGTTCTTGGTTTCCTTCTCCGAGACAATCGCGGTGAGAAACACGATCGGGACATGGGCCAGCATGGGATCGGAGCGAATTTGCTGCGCGACATCACCGCCGTCGATCTTCGGCATGACGATGTCGAGGAAGACGATGTCCGGACGAAAATCGCGCGCCGCCAGCCAGGCATTCGTGCCGTCGTTTTCTTCGCGCACAACGTAGCGACCCGTTTTTTCGAGGGTTAGTTTCAGGAGGCGGGTAAAACCGGATTCATCGTCGACGACCAACAGGCGTTTCTTGTTCATGGGCAGATTAGGATTGAAACATGAGAGTCACGCGCACACCAGCCTCGTGCAGGTTGCGAATATCGATGGTGGCTCCGTGCAAGTCGATAATCGTTTTTACGACGGAGAGACCGAGGCCCGTGCCCCGCCCCGTGGGTTTGGTCGTGAAAAAGGGCTCAAAAATTTTCGCGAGCTTGTCTTCCGGAATACCGCAACCGGTATCGTCGATCTCCGCGACCACGAGATTCTGCCCGACCCGGAAGGATTCCGAACGGCTGCCGGAGATGTTTGTCCCGACCCCCGTCAGTTGCTTGACGAAAGTGCGAACGGCCAGCAAACCGCCTTCGTCCATCGCATGAAGCGCGTTGGTGAAGAGATTGACGAATACCTGGCTGATCTTTCCGGCATCGAGCGGCAGGGGCGGGAGGTTCGATTGGAGGTCGCGCTCGACGTCCGTGCCGTTCTTCATCTCGCCGCGCACCAGTTGCAGCGCGTTATTGATGATGGCGTTGAGGTCTTCGCGTTTCACTTCCAGTTGTTTCGGCGCGGAGAAATCCAGCAACCCCCGGATCACATTGTCGGCCCGTTCCAGCGCCTCACCCATCTCCTGGAGGATTTCCGGGGTCTGCTCGTCGGCCGGCTTTTGCGTGGCCAGAAATTCGAGACCGAGCTTGAGAATGGCCAGGGGATTTTTGACTTCGTGCGCCACGCCGGCTGCGAGGCGGCCGATCGATTTCATTTTCTCGGCCTCGATCAATTGCAACTGGACCTCGCGCAATTCTCCGTGGGCCTGCTGGAGGTTGCGGACGGCACGCAGCAATTCCTCGCGATTTTCCGCCAGTTCGGCGTTGGCTTTTTTCAAGCGCTCCTCGGCCCGCTTCTGCTCGGTCACATCGCGACTGATGCAGACCAACCCTACGGTCCTGCCGTCCTCGTCGAGCCAGGGAATTTTCGACGTCAGCCGCCAGCTATGGTTGCCCTGCGCGTCGACCATGTGTTCCTCCTGGTTGATCAAGGCCTTGCGGGAATCGGCCACGGCCATGTCTCCCCGATGAAAGTCCGCAGCAACATCGTCCGGGAAAAAATCGTAGACGGTCCGGCCGCGGACATCGGCGGGATCGGTGGTTCCGAGCCAGCGGACATGCGCCATGTTATTCAGCAGGTAGTGGCCTTCGATGTCCTTGAGGAAGACCAAATCCGGAAGGTTATCGATCACCGCGCGCAACAAATTGCGTTCGGTTTCCAGTTGCTCCTCCATTTCCTTCATCTGCGAGATTTCGCGCGAGATGCCGCAGGTGCCGACGATCCCTCCCTTGCGGTCGCGCAGGGGGAGCTTCGTGGTCAGCGACCACGATTTGCGGCCGTCGGCCAGGTTCTCGAACTCGACCTTGCCGAGCAATGGTTCGCCGGTCTCCATGACGTGCAATTCGTCCTCCAGCGCCTCGCCGGCATGTTCCTGGCCGTAAAAATCGGCGTCGGTTTTGCCGTAGGCCTGCTCCGGGCTGTGCAAGCCGAAGAGCGCGGTGAGCGCCCGGTTGATCAGCGTGAAGCGGCTTTCGCGATCCTTGAAGTAGATGCGATCGGGGATGTTTTCGAGGAGGGTTTGCAGGAGTTCGCGTTCGCGGGCCAGTTGGGCCTCGGCCCGGGCCCGCTCCACGGCATAGCGCAAGGTGCGCTGGACGATATGCGCGTCGACACGCCCTTTCAGGAGATGCTCGTGCGCGCCCATCTGCACCGATCGCACGGCCAATTCCTCGTCGTCGATTTCGCTCATGACGATGATCGGCACGTCGTGCGCCGCGGCGTGGGCCTGCACGATCGTGTCCAGGCCCCGGCTGTCGGGCAGTTGCAAGTCGAGCAGGGCGACATCGAAACTGCGTTCCTGGAGCCGGCGGATGCCCTCCTCGAGAGTCCCCGCTTCGCCGGCCACCTGGAAGCGAGAATTCGGATCCTCCTCGATCATCTCCCTCAGAAGAAAAATATCACCTGGATTGTCGTCGATAATGAGGACGCGATTTTTGACCGGGGGAGGAATGGACATCGTGCCGTAGTATTGAAGTCGACAATACCGAAACTCAGCGCAGAACGCGAGCGCTTAGAAAGAGGAGGTAGACAGACAATCAGACGATGGGACAATCAGACAATCAGAGGGAACGCGCGAACTGCTGATCGTCTGATTGTCCGATTGTCTCACTGTCTGATTGTCCTCACTTCCCCGTCGCCTTGGCGATGGCGTTGCGGAGTGTGCCGAGGGTAAACGGCTTGCTTACGACCAAATCCACGCCCGCCGGATGCTCGCCGGCGCCGGACATGAGATCGCCAAATCCGGTGAGCAACACGACCGGTTGCTGGGGACGCAGCTTTTTGATTTCCTGGGCCAGTTGATCGCCATTCATCTCCGGCATGGCGCGATCAGTCATGACGATGTCGAACTCGCCGGCCTTGAATTTCTCCAACCCCTCACGCCCATTCTCTGCGGTCACAACTTGGTGGTGATCTTCGTCCAGGTAGACACAGATCACCTCCCGCACCAGGGGTTCATCTTCCACCACGAGGATCCGCAAAGTCGCGGTCGGCGGCGGCGCGGGCTTCGTGGCTTCGGGCGGTTTCACGTGCTTGTCCAAAGGCAGGGAAACACAGATCGAGGTGCCACGGCCTTCTTCGCTCTTGATATCGATCTCACCCTCGTGACGTCGCACGATGCCATAGACGCTGCCCAGCCCCAGACCGGTGCCCTGGTCTTCCTTGGTGGTGAAGAAGGGTTCGAGGCAGCGCGCCTTCACTTCCTCGCTCATGCCGATGCCGTCGTCCGTGACGGTAATGGCCAGCCAGCGGCCCTGCTGCTCCGTTTGGATGATGATCGTCCCGCGTTTCGGAATGGCGTCGATGGCATTGAAAATCAGGTTCACGAGCATTTCGCGCAGCTCGGACTCATTGCCTGGCACCGTCGGTACATTTCCCATCTCCGTCCGCATTTCGATGTTCACCGCGGCGGCCAGCGACTGGTCTTTCCAACGCGGCTGCGTAATGGAAATGGCCTGGAGCACGAGGTCGTTAATCACGACCGGGGTGAAAATCTCCTTGTCATCGCGGTAGCGATAGAATTCGCGCAAACGGCTGACGACCTTGGCGCTGTCTTTGGCGGCGGTATGAATGAGTTCCACGTAATTGCGTACTTTGTGCGGGTCCTGCAGGGTTTCCGGCTTCATGAGAAGCAGCTCACTGAAGCCGAGAATGGGTGCGAGTGCGTTGTTGAAATCGTGGGCGATGCCGTTGGCCATCCGGCCGAGCGCATGCATGCGCTCGCGCTGGATGATTTCATGCTGGGTCGCGCGCAATTGCCCGAGAGCCGTGGAGAGTTGCCGGTTGCTCTCCAGCAGCGCCTCCTCCGCCCGGCCACGGTCGGCGATCTCCTGTTGCAAATTGGCATTGGACTGCACGAGTTCGTCGGTGCGCTCCTGCACGCGGGCCTCGAGCGTGTCGTTCGCCCGCTTGAGCTGGAGCTGGGCGCGCTTGCGCTCGATGGCGTACTGCATCGAGCGGACCAGCAGGTGATTGTCCACGTGGCCTTTGACGAGGTAATCCTGCGCCCCCAATTGCACGGTCTCGACCGCCAGAGCCACGTCGGTGATCCCGCTCAAAACGACGAGGGGAATGTCCGGCGCCGCCTCGATGACCCGGATGAAAGTCTCCAGGCCGTCACTATCCGGAAGGGTCAGATCCAGGAGAATGAGCTGGATGCCTCCCTCCTTGACCCGGGCGATGCCGTCGGCCAGCCCGTTGGCCGCTTGCAGCTCGAAATGGCTTCCTTCAGGGTTGGCCAGCAACTGCCGGAGGAATTGCACGTGATCCTCGCTATCCTCAATCAGCAGTACCGAAACTCGCGATTCCGACATGGGATCAAACCGTTGGCGCAGGCACAGCGGCAGCCGGAAGCCTGAGCTTGGGGGTGAGGTTGGCGTCGGTCATAGGGATGCGACTTCGATGCGACGGAGCGTATAGCATTCTCCCCGGAGATTGTATGCGTTAAATTCGTATTTTCTCGGTGCCAGGAGCCAATCTCCCTCCCTCGACTCCATGATTGCCATCATTCTCCGTTCGGGCCATTCACGGTTTCCGGATCGTCGAGGACTTCCCGAACCTTCTTTGCCAGGTCTGCGGGTGTAAACGGCTTTTGCAGAAAAGCCGTGCCGATTTCCAGACCGTGTCGCTTGAGAATCCCTTCATCGACGTAGCCCGAGGTAAAAAGGAGCTTGGTCCGCCCGTAGCGCGTCGCGCGAATCCAGTCCGCCAGTTCCTTCCCGCCGGCATCGGGCAGCACCACGTCGGAGAAAAGCAGGTCCACTTCGCGGCCGTTGTAGTTTTCGATGGCGTCGCGGGCCTGTTTGCCGCTGGCCGCTTCAAGGACGGTGTAGCCGAGGCGGCGCAGGACATGCGCGGTGAGGCTGCGCACGGTGATTTCATCCTCCACGTAGAGCACGGTTTCGTTGCCGCCGGGCAACTGGCCGACTTCCTTCCGGATGCTCGATTTCTCGCCGGTCTCATCGACCCGCGGAAGATAAATCGAAAAGCTCGTGCCCACGCCCATCTGGCTGTCCACGGCAATGTAGCCGCCGCTTTGCTTGACGATTCCGTAGCAGGTGGCCAGGCCCAGGCCGGTCCCCTGCCCTTTCTCCTTGGTCGTGAAGAACGGCTCGAAGATATGCTTTTTGACGTCGGGCGTCATGCCGGTGCCCGTGTCGCAAATCGTCAATTTCACGTATTCGCCCGCGGGCATCTCGTTGACCGAATAAAAGTCGTCGAGGAAATAGGTGACGTCCGCCGTTTCGATGGTGATGGAGCCGCCCCTGGGCATGGCGTCCCGCGCGTTCACGCAGAGATTGAGCAGCACCTGCTCGAGCTGGCTCGGGTCGGCTTTGAGACGCCCGATCTCGGCCTTGAGATGGGTGTGAATCTGGATGTGCTCGCCAATCACCCGCTGGAGCATCTTGTGCATGCTTTTCACCGTGTCGTTGAGATTGAACACCCGGAGGAAAAGCGGCTGGCGTCGGCTGAAGGCGAGCAGTTGATGGGTGAGCGAGGCCGCAAAATCCGCCGCCTTGCGGATTTCCGAGAGGTGCTTGTACATCCACTGCTTTTCGTCGATCTGCCCGATGAGCAGATCGCTGTAACCGAGAATCGCGGTGAGGATGTTGTTGAAATCGTGCGCGATACCGCCGGCCAACCGGCCGACCGCATCCATCTTTTGCGACTGGAGCAGTTCCTCCTCGAGACGCTTGCGCTCAGTGATGTCGCGCGCAATGGACGACATGCCCGTCACCCGGGCGCCCTCGCTGCGAATGGGCGAATCGGTCAGCGACACACTAATGCGTTTGCCATCCTTGCGCAGCCGCACGGTCTCGTAGTTGGCCAGGCTTTCCCCTCGGCTGACCATGGTGAGGGCTTGCGGCAATTCGTCGAGTCGATCCTGCGGAATCAGCATGTCGAGCTGTTGTCCGACCGCTTCATCCGTGGAATAGCCGTAGAGACGTTCCGCGCCTACGTTCCAACTGACGATCTCGCCGACCAGGGTCGAGGCGACGATGGCGTCGTTCGAGTGGGCGACGACTGCGGCAAGCTCGGAAGTAATCCGCTGCGCTTCGAGCCGTTCCGTGACATCGCGCATGTAGGCGGTGAACATCGGTTTGCCGTCCATCTGAATCCGGCTGATGGAAAGTTCCACCGGGAACTCCTTGCCATCCGCCCGCATCCCCGTGAGTTCCATGCGGCGCCCAGGCATCCCGCCCATGGTCGTCACGTTGTAAAGCGCCAGCCCCCGACGATTACTCTCCCGCAACGTTTCCGGGATGATCAATTCGGACATTTCCCGTCCCACTGCCTCCTGCATGCTGTAGCCGAAGGCCCGCTCTGCCGCGGGGTTGAACTCGATGATCCGCCCCTCCAGGTCGAAAGTGATGATGCAATCGAGAGCCGAACGCAGGATGGCCGCTTTACGCATTTCGCTCTTGCGCAAGGCTTCTTCCGCGCGCTTGCGCTCGATCAAATGGCCGAGCTGGCTGGAGATCGAGCCCAGCACCTGGAGCAGTTCGGGATCCGGCAGGGTGATCCGTGGACTGAAGAATTCGAGCACCTGCTCGACCTGGCCATTCACGCTGATGGGCACGGCAAACGATGCCGTCAGCCCATAGACGAGCATCAAATCCGCATTCGCGTAGGCCGATTCGGTCGAGATGTCGGCGATCCACTTCGGTTCCCCGCTCACCCAGACGTCGCCGACCAATTTCTGTCCGCGCACATAGACGAGGTGCGGCAAGGCCTGTTTCAATTCCTCGACCTCCAGCTCCGGCACATGCCAGAGGTCGACGGGCCGCAGACTGTCGGACGTCGTTTCCCAGTAAATGCCAACGTGCCAGCCCAGTGCCTTGCATACGGTGCTGAGGATTTGCGGCCGGGCGAGTTCGACCGTGGCCGAATCTCCCAATACTTGCGCCAGCGCGTACTGCAATCGCCGCCGTTGCTCGCCCCACCAGACATCGGAAACGTCCTCGACGGTGCCTTCCAGGTAACGCAATTCCCCGCGCTCATCGCGCACCGCCCTTACGTTCTCGCGCACCCAGATCAGCCGGCCATCGGCGCGCACCACTTCGAGTTCGTAGTTCGAGACCACGTCTTCCTTTCGCAATGCTTCGAGCAACGCCTGGCGCTGGGAAGGATCGACGTAGAGCTGGTTTGCCACGTCTGTCAATTTCTCGATGAGTTGCTGTGGCGAATCGTAGCCGTACATGCGCGCCAGGGCGCGGTTCGCCGTGACGAACGTCCCTTCCGGTGTCGTCTGGAAAATGCCCTCGATGGCGTTGTCAAAGAGCGAACGGTACGCTTCCTCGGCACCCGTCCTGGACTCCCGGTGTCCCTCCGCTTCCACCGCAGCCCGCCGCACCTGGCGTTCGCGGCGCATCAAGCCGGTGAGGGTAAAGAGAAAGATGACAAAGAGGCCGCCCCCGATGGCATACGCGGCGGCCTGATATTCCTGCCCCAAGCGTGCACGTTCGGCGGCCAGTTCCGCGGCCAGGGCCGGCTCGAGCTCGCCCTTTGCTTTGGACTCGTGCTGGAGCGTCACGACCCTCTGTTCCAGCCGCAATGACTGATTCTCCAGATACCAAAGGCACGAGACACCCAATCCCAACACGGCAATAAACGCGATACCGAGCCCGTACCCGGACGCGCCGGCGCGAATCCTGGTAGGCTGGGGGGTGGATGGATGGGGTGTTGAACTCACAAGCAGCGGCAAATCGCGCGTCGCAGAAAACAATCCGGGAGCGGCCCGGACCATTGGGATGGGAGGCGAGCGAACTGAAGCCGACAGCGATCCCCATATTAACGTTATTCACAGGTCCTTCAAGAGCCAACACGGGCCATTTCACCCTCTCCTGAACCAGCCATTTTCCAATTCGCCGACCCCCTTTTGCGATCGGCAGGAACTCTGGACACTGGCCCTCCTTTCCCCGGACCGCTAGACTCGCCGGCCAATGAAACCCATCTCTGCCCTGCGCCGCCTGGAAATCCCGGAAATTGCCGTCTTCGAAAGTGGCGCGGGCAATCTTCCCCGCCTGGTGATCCGCTCCAAATTGGCCGAGGCCCACATTTACCTGCACGGGGCCCATGTCTCGCATTTCCAGCCGCGCGATCAGGCCCCGGTCCTGTTCATGAGCGAGAAGAGTCTATTTGCCGCCGACAAAGCCATTCGCGGCGGTGTGCCGGTCATTTTCCCGTGGTTCGGTGCTCGATCCGGTCACCCCGAATCGCCGTCTCACGGTTTTGCCCGGACCGCCGAGTGGCAGGTGGAATCGGTCTCCGAAGATGGCGATGGCGTGATCACGGCCGTTTTTCAACTGGCTTCCGGACCGGAAACCCGGGCCCAATGGCCCAACGACTTCGAATTGCGCTATCGCGTCGCCGTGGGGCGCCAGCTCGTGCTCACGCTGGAAGTCGAGAACACCTCCAGCGCCGCCTTCACCTTTGAAAACGCCTTGCATACCTACCTTGCAGTCAGCAATGTGCGCCAAACTTTCACCAGCGGATTGGAAGACGCCGACTACCTCGACAAAACGGATAACTTCCAGCGCAAAAATCAGGGGAAGGACGCGATCCGGATCACCCAGGAAACCGACCGTGTCTACGAAAACACGCGCAAAACATGCACCGTGGATGACCCCGGCCTGCATCGGCGGTTGATCGTGGAGAAAGGCGGCTCCCAGAGTACCGTCGTGTGGAATCCCTGGATTGCCAAAGCCGCAGCCCTGGGAGACTTCGGCGATGATGAATGGCCGCGGATGCTGTGCATCGAAACGGCCAATGTCGGCGCCAACACCCTCACCCTCGAGCCGGGCAAAACGCAAAGCATGCGTGCGGTGATTTCGGTCGGATAGCGCGCTGAACAACGCGGCAGCACCCTTGGACTGCGCGGACATGTCCGCGCTTTCCGTTTGGGCGACATGTCGCCTCCGCTTTCGAAGAGCCCTCCAAAAGCGCCGCAGCAGCGGCGCACCCCAAAACGCTGCCGCGTATTCGGAGCCCACATTGCGAGAGGCCTTCGCGTAGCGAGAGTGATAGCGGGCAGGCGCCTGCGGACAGGAACGTCCGGGCTCCGTTACGCCACCGTCCCAGCCCGACCAGCGCTGGGAGCAGCCTCGAAACCCAGCCGTGCAATCAAGCCATTGACCGCGCCGTCGATCGTTTGCCCTTCGACCAGCAGCCGCTTCAACTGACGCTTCCCGTCCTTGAGCGTAAACGTGATCTCAAACGAAGCCACGCTCCCTTCCATGGCCGTGGTCCACGTTTGCCCGACCACCTTGTCCTTTTGCTGCGCCTTCCACTTCGCGAGATCTTCTTCGCTAGTGGCGGTCTGCCGCCAGAAATCGACGGTCTCGTAGGGCAACTCGCGGAAACGCGGGATGACAAATCCCGGCTCCAAAAATGCCAGCAGATTTCCGGCCTTCGGTCCCTGTTCGCGGTCGAGCAGGACCCGGTAAATGGCCTTGAAGGCCACCGGTTGTTCGATCGGTGTGAGTCGCGCGACTTCGAAAATCTTCGTTTGCAGGGCGTCGTCGGTCCACGGCGTTTCCGGCAAGGCATCGGCCAACCGGTGCAGAAAGGCACGCTGCGCGGCCGTGAGTTCCTTGGCCCGTTCCGGCAGTTTGTCCTGCAAGCGCGTCTTCTCCTCTTCACTGGCGTAGTTTTCGATGAAGTGCTTCGCCGAGGCGATGCGCTGCTGGAGGTGGCGCAGTTCGATTTCGGTGAGCGGCGCTCCCTTGCGCTTGGTGATCTGTTCGATTTCGTCGAGATGCGGCATCTGCACCATCGCGCAAACCACCTGGAAGTTGGCGTTGTAATAATCTCCCTCCGCCTTCAATTCGGAAAGCCGGTAGACTACCGCCTCATCGGGTGTGGCATTTTTCTCGTGGACCGCTCGCGTTTGGAAGCGATCGAATTCGTTGAACAGCTTGACGATCCACTCCTCGGTGATTCGCCCGTCGGGCTTGACCTCGAAATTCACCGGCGTGAGCGGCTTCGTCCGGATCATCAAAAATCGCAGGACTTCCGGAGGCAGCAGATCGGCGATGTTGCGCGCGGCGGCGCCTACGCCGCGGGAACTGCTCATCTTTTCCCCATTCGCGAGGAAGAACTCGTAAGGCACATTGAGCGGCGGCTCCTTGGCGAAGATGGCGCGCAAACATGCCGCGCTCACATCGCGCGAACCGCCCTTGGTGGAATGATCCTTCCCGGCGCCTTCGATGGTCACGGGGAATGTCACCCACTTCGCCACCCACTCCAGCTTCCAGGGCAACTTGCCGCGCCCATCAAACGGCGACATCCGTCCTTCGTGCCCACAACCGCGCGCCCACTTCACCATGTCGGGCCGGCAGCGGTAACTGACCTCACGGCCGTCATAGGCAAAAACTTCCGTCGTGCCGATGCGCCCGCAATTCTCGCAGATCACCTGAAACGGATACCACGTCTCCGCCCGGTCGGAATTGCTCACCTCCTTGTAAACGCGCCGCACCGTCGCGGCATTCTGGAGGATCGTGTCGATGGCGCTGTTGAACCGGCCCGACTTATAAACATCGCGCATCCGGTACTTCTCCACGGTCACACCCAACTCCTCGAAGATCTGGAAGAATTCCGCGATGTAATGCTCCGCCATGTCTGTGGCGGGCGAATTGTCCGGCGGCGGCACATTGCAAAGCGGCTGCCCCAAATACTTCTCGAAATGCTCGCCCTTGCCCGCCGGGATTTCATCGAGCGGGTCGTAATCATCGACTCCAAAGAGGTACCGCGCCTCGATCCCTTTTTCGCGCAGTGTGCGGAAAACGGCGTCATGAATGAGCACTCCGCGGAGCGCGCCGACATGCACGCGTCCAGAAGGCGTCTTCGAATCGTTGATAATCTGCGGTCCGCTGCACTTGGCAGCCACGTCTTCAGTCCAAAACATAAGTGGGATGCGCACTCTCCACGATTCCCGCCCTCCATCAACTCGAAACCTTCCGGCCGGCCAACCGGCCACCACGGGCCGCCCTACCGCGGTTTCTAGTTTCTAGTTTCTGGTTTCGGGTTTCTGGTTCACCGCTGCGATACGATTACTGGGCACTGAGCACTAAGAACTGAGCACTCAACGACGAGGCTGACATATCGGATGTTGGATTTTCCAGCACGCTGGCCCGCCCACCACTCTACTGCCCCTCCGCCTTCGGCACCGTCCACATCTGCTTGTTATCCAACTGCTGCAGCACCACCTGGTCCTCGCTCATGTCGATCACCTTGAAGGTCGCTCCTTTCTCAGGCGGAAATTTGAAGACGTCGCCGTGGTGCAGTTTCATCGTCGTCTTCCCGTCGCGCGTCACCAGCACTGAATTCGAGGCGGAGGTCTTTGCCGGCAGATTCCCGGTGAGCACATACTTCTCCTTGGTGTTCGCATCTTCGAGTGTGACTTGGGAGAGATCGACGTGTTCGCCGTTCTTGTCGATGTCTTGACGCGCTTCGATGTGCAGGACCTTCAGCGGCAATCCGTGGAGGGTGTCGCCGGCTTTCACGGTCTCCACTTTCCCTTCCTCATCGGAACGCTTCAGGCGCGCCTTTTCACCATCGATATTCTCCAGGGTCAGCGGCAGCCGCGCTTCGTTGTATTCCTTGAGTCGCAGGAATCGGGCGGGGTCAGCCGGATAGGGCGGATGCGAATTCGGATCCGTCGGATCGGTATTGGCGAGGAATTCCTCGCGATTGGTAAAGCCGTCTCCGTCCGGATCGGCGTCGAGCATCTTCGGATCGTTGAGATCGAGATGGTATTTCTTGAACCACGCCTCGTAGGCCTCCTTCTCCGTGGAGGAGATGGCGGCGGCTGGAGCCGCCTGATTCGGAGCGGTCGCCGATGTTCCCGGAGCCGGCGTCACCTGCTCCTGTGCCGGCAGCTTGCTTTCGGCTTCCTGCGCAACCTCACCGGCCGGTGCTTCCTTTTTCTGACAACCACACACGAGAGCGAGTGACAGGCCCACGAGTGCCAGCCGACGGAGGGGATATTTCATAAGCCCGAACAGTGTAGAAGGCCGCGTAAGAATCCGCAAACCTCAACTGGGACTTGGCTGGCGCCCATCACCTTCGCTTTTGCGTCCTCGTCCGGTCGTTCCCCTCGTCCTCGATTATTTCTTTCAACACCCAATCGTTCCCCGGCACTGATTCGAATCAGTTTACGGAACACTTTCATCCTTTCACCCTCCAGTCAGTCGCAGTGATTCGTACCGTTAACCATCTCGCATCCTTCATCTCCGAAAGATTACAAACCGGACCCACCTGCCGGGTTTTCAGCGATGTCCTTTATTACTGCTGGCCATTGCCGAAAGAAGAGCGGGAAGCGCAGATTGTGGCCTTCGCCAAACAGCACGGCTGGATCGTGAGAATTCACGAACAGCAACCGATCGGCGTCATCGCCGAATTCTGGAAGCGGTGAGATTCATTTCAGGGGCAAAGACCCGTCAAATTTTCCCCACTGCTGCGTGCCGTCATCGCAAATGTAATACCAACCCGTCGGCCGCGTGGTCCCGCGCTGCACGTAGATACCGCCATCGTAAAGAAGGCTCGTCAAGTCATTGACCACCAACTTGGTTGGCGCCTGGTAATAGTACGATTGATCATCCTCGTAGAGCGGCCGGTATTCGCCCGAAGGCAAGATGACATGGAACGGCACCGGCGGCAGCAACCCGGCAACTCCCCGGGCATCGTAGGAGGAACGCAGCACGATCGCCGGAACCGGCGGAGTCGAGCTGATCGGACGCATCGTCGCGCCACAACCGGTCAATAGGCATCCCGTCACCACGGCGAGACCGGACATTAACCAACGAGAGACAACGTGGTTCATAGGCTCTGACGGGATTCATTTAAACCGGGTTTGACGTCCCGTCGAGGCCTATAACGGAATCTTGACCTGCTGGAGAGATTTGTCACCATCGGCTGCGCTGAGCAGCCACCATGAGGTGAAGCCGCAGTGGTGGAATGACGTCAGCGGAACCCCCCATTTCCAATTCCACGAGCCAAAGAGTGACGCGAACAGAAAGGCCTTCCCATGAAACTCGGCAATCTCATCCTGATCGTAATTCTCGGTGTCATTGGCTATCACCTGTACAGCACGCTACAGGCACCACCGCCTCCAGCGTCTCCAGTGACGCAGGCGGTTCCCACTCCAGCGCCGGTGCCCGCTCCACTCACACCTGCGCCCGTCGCGTCTGCGCCCCTGACGCCACCCCTTACGCCTGCGCCGGTCGCGTCTGCGCCCGTTACGCCTGCGCACGTCGCGTCTGCGTCTCCGACGCCTTCCAACAACTGGATCTACTCCGTCACATCCACGCCCTACGACCAGGTAGAAAGTAAAAAGGGCCGCAAGCGTTAGATCGGGACGACGAAGGAAAAAAGATTAACCTTTCCTGGTTCAATATTGGCGCGACGGGACCGGCGGCGCTCACGGTCAGGCGCGGGAGAAGTGTTCTCCACGATGCGCCGGTAACGGCGGACTCCGGCCCAAACAGGAAGCCATCGCCGCACGGCATGTGCTCAAAGCGGATCCACGAATACCGAGACCCTCAATCGCCCGTAAACCCTGATGAATGCTTGATCCGTGTCCCCGGCGAGAATCGAACTCGCATCTAGCGTTTAGGAAACGCTGGCTCTATCCATTGAGCTACGGGGACGTTGTGGTGTGCCCGCGTCCGGCCGCGGAACAAATCCCGCCACGGAAATAGCGTCATCGCTCTTCGAAGGCAACTCTGTCCTGCGTCTCAGTGAGGACCAGTGCCCGCTTCACGGCAGAACTTCGGTGAATCTTGGCGGCTTCAATTCTCGCCTGCGCAATTTGCGCACACGAAACATTGCATCGCTCCGGCGCGTTTGCTCTTCTTGAAACCCTTCCCATGAAAAGATCCCTCGGCTTAGTTGCCATTCTCCTCGGGCTCGCGATCTCCGCGCAGGCCGAACTCAAGCTCCCCGCCATCATCAGCGACCACATGGTCCTGCAGCAGAAGCAGACCAATCCCATCTGGGGTTGGGACACTCCCGGCACCAAGGTCACGGTGACCTTTGCCGGGCAAACCAAGTCCGCCCAAGCCGGCGCCGATGGCCGATGGACGGTGAAACTGGACCCGGTCAACGCCAACGCCGAGCCGCAAACCATCACCATCGAAGGCACCGACAAAAAACAAATCCAGGACGTGCTCGTCGGAGAAGTCTGGATGTGTTCGGGGCAGTCGAACATGGGCTTCACCCTCAATGGCGATTACAACGGCGATATCATCGCTGCCGCGTCCCGGAGCGATACCCTGCGCCTGATCAAAGTCCCGAACGTTGGCACGCAGGATTTGAAGAACGACTTCACCGGCTCCTGGAAGCCGTCCACTCCGGAAACGGACAGCAGCTTCACCGCCGTCGGATTCATCTTCGGCCGCTATCTCCACGACATCCTCGGTATCCCGGTGGGTCTGATTGACAATGCCTGGGGTGGTTCGGCCGCCGAGGCCTGGATTCGCCGCGACACCATCGAGAAAGATCCGCGATTCGCGACGCTCATGGAGAGCACCCATAAGCACGAGGCGGACGCGCAATCGGAGAAAGCCAAGACCGATTACGCAGCGGCCATGGAAAAATGGAAAGCGGCTGCCGCGACGGCCAAGGCGGAAGGCAAGCAACCGCCGCGCGCCCCGCAATCTCCTGAAGCCTGGCTGAGCGGCAATGCCCGCCCGGGAAATATTTTCGCCGGAGTCGTTTATCCCACTCTCGGTTACGGGATGAAAGGCGTGATCTGGTACCAAGGCGAAACCAATGCCGGCCGCGCTTATGAGTATGAGCAACTCTTCCCCTTCATGATCGAGCAGTGGCGCAAGGAATGGGGCGAAGGCGACTTCCCCTTCTACTGGGTGCAACTGGCCAACTTTCAGCCCCGGAAACCGGAACCTGGCGAGAGCGCCTGGGCGGAATTGCGCGAGGCCCAGACCAAGACCATGAGCCTGCCGAACACCGGCCAGGCCGTGATCATCGACCTCGGCGAAGGCAAAAACATTCATCCGAAGAATAAGGACGAAGTCGGCGCCCGCCTCGTTCGCTGGGCGCTGGCCAAGGACTACGGTTTGAAATTCCCCTATCACAGCCCCGAGTTCAAAAGCGTGCAGATCGAAGGCAACAAGGCCATTGTCACCCTCGACTATTTCGGCAGCGGACTGTATCCCTTCGGCGTCGAAGAGGCGGAGGGTTTTGCCGTCTGTGGCGCGGACAAAGTGTGGCATTGGGCCAAAGGCAAAATCCTTCCCGGCGACAAAATCGAAGTGACTTCCGATCAGGTCCCGAACCCGATCGCAGTGCGCTACGCCTGGGCCGATAACCCGATCTGCAATCTCTACAACAAGGACGGCGGCCTGCCGGTCACTCCGTTCCGCACGGATAACTTCGAGATGATCACGAAGCCGAAGCCGCCCACGCCCGCGAAATAAGCGGAAGCGCCATTTCCGCAAATCGCGAACAAATCACAGCCCCGATGGAAGTGGCATTACGCCCACTCCATCGGGGCTTTTGTTTGAAACACTGCGGCAACCAAGGAGGAGCGCTTGGCAAGCGCCTAGGGCGGTTGAAAACCGCCCCTCCCAGTAAGCAACCGCCCCCAGCCGTGCCCCAGCGAGTGGGCGGTCGCTCCAACGCGATTACGGCCGCGGGCTGACGGCGGTTTCTGTCGGGAAATTTGCCGGCACCTTCTGGGTTACTTTTCCCGTCGCGGCCCATTCCGTACCGCGCTGCAGGGTCGTGGCGAAACCGACATCGCGAATCGCCTCCAACCCGTGCCCGAGGGCGGTGTGGAAGACGCGGCCTTTGCCATAGCTCAGGGCGAAAAGCAGCGGTTCATCCTCCCCACTTCCGCCCGTGGCCGGATCGGAATAGGCGCTCGCCAGGACGGTCACGTTTTGCGCCGGGCCACGCAGATGATCGTATAACTCGTCCTTGGTGTGCATCCATTTCGCCGGCAGGCCAGCCATGATCGGATGCTCCGGCGCACGCGTCACCATGAGAAATTCATGCTGCTGCCCGTGATGCCCCGCGTTTCCCGCCGTGGTGTCCTTGGTCCATTTGCCATCCCGCAACCGCAGCAACGGTCCGGATTTGTCATTGCGCCCGCCCCATCCGCCCACGCCGATCATGTCATTGTAGGCTTTCCATTCCGGAAACGAGTTATTTGCCGCGTGAACGCTGACGAAACCGCCGCCGTTGCTGACGTATTTTTCGAAGGCGTCGCGCGTGGCATCCGGCCAGAGCGCGCCGTTGTAATTGGAAACGACGACCTGATAAGCGGCAAAGTCCGGCTTGAAGGTGCTCATGTCGGCGCCCTTCGCCGGTGACGTTGCGACGTCCACCGTGGCCAGGCCGTTCTCTTCGAGGATCTTCTTGAGTTCCGGCGTGGTCTGCTGCCAGGCGTGGTTGTTCTGGCCGTCGACGAGCAGGACCTTGAGCGGCGCCGCGCCGACGCGAACGCTCAGGGCGGAGAGAAGAAACAATGTCAGGAGGGATTTCATGACCGTGAATGTCGAGAAAAGAGCTTTTCTTAGCGAACCAAATTCCGCGATGGCCTCGGAGATTGCTTCCAGTAAAACTCCTCTCATGCGCATCCCCACCCTCGCTTCCGCCGCTCTCTGCTTCCTCGCCCTCCTCTCTCCGCTTCTTCGCGCTGCGGACGTGGCTGCTCCTCCGAAGACTTCCGACTGGAATGGCTACGAAAAGCTCGATTTCGAAGTGGCCGGGCGGCCGGCACTTTTGGTGAAACCGAAGACACCGGCGCCGGGAAATCCGTGGATCTGGCGGACGGAATTCTTCGGGCACGAACCGCAGGGAGATATCGCGCTCCTGGGGCTGGGCTGGCACGTCGCCTATATCAAGGTCAGCGACATGTACGGCGCCCCGCCGGCGATCGATCTCATGACGCAATTTCATGATTTCCTCGTCAAGACGTACGGGCTGAACCAGAAGGTCGTTCTCGAAGGCTTCAGTCGCGGTGGACTTTATGCGGTGAACTTCGCCGCGGCTCACCCGGATAAAACCGCCGCGCTCTATCTCGACGCGCCCGTGCTCGACATCCGCAGTTGGCCCGGCGGCAAGGGCGCGAGCAAAGGTGACGCCCGTTGCTGGCAGCAAGCCCTGACGATTTTCGGCCTCACCGAGGACACTGCGAAGGATTTCAAAGGCAACCCGCTCGACCATATCGATCCGATCGCCGCCGCGAAAATCCCGATCCTGGCCATCTGCGGCGACGCCGACAAAACCGTCCCCTATCCGGAAAACACCGCCATTCTCGCCGAGCGTTACAAGAAGCTCGACGGCAACATTGATGTGATCCTCAAGCCCGGCGGAGACCATCACCCGCACAGCCTGAAAGACCCGCAGCCAATCGTCGATTTCCTCGTCAAATACGCCTATCCGAAATAGGAAGACCCATCCAAAGGAATATCATGAACCCTGAAATCCAAGCGTTGGAGAAAGAAATCGCGAGCCTCACGGAGAAGCTCGCAAAGTTGCGCCAGACAGCGGCGCCGGAATCAGCGGAGGTTCCCAATTACACCTTCGCGACCCTCACGGGAACGACGGATCTGGAGTCTTTGTTCTGCGGAAAGAATATCCTCTTCGCGATTCATAACATGGGTCAGGGCTGCCGGTATTGCACCTTGTGGGCGGATGGGCTCAACGGCTTCCTGCCGCACCTGGAAGACAAGTATTCCGTGGTCTTGCTTTCCAAGGATGCGCCGGAAGTCCAGCAGCGCTTCGCACACTCCCGAGGCTGGCGATTCCGGATGGCCTCGCACGGAGGAGGCGCCTATATCTCCGAGCAGAGCGTGACCCCTGGCGAATCCAACGACCCGGGGATGGTGGTCTATCGCCAGGAGGGCGGGAAAATCACCCGCCGTGCCTCGGCGGTATTTGGACCGGGCGATCTATTTTGCAGCCTGTGGCATATCCTGTCCCTCGGAGGAGTGAGCGAGGACGATTGGGCTCCGCAGTATAGCTATTGGAAACGTCCGGAAGCGGCAAAAATGGATGATGGTGGAAAGAACGTGCAATAAGCAGCGTTCCGCTCGCTCCAAGCTACTCTACTCTGCTATATAAAAATATAGCAGAGTAGAGCAGTATCAGCGGGTGCTCTACTCTGCTCCAATGGAGCAGAGTAGAGTTAGCAGAGTGAAATTCGCCTCTGCTCACCGGGCGGTCCATGCTCCACGGCCCGCGCCGGCTAGCTCATTTCCCGCCGGGGCCGTAGCCCTTAGCCGGGGTGCCGTCGTCGTTCAGATGACCGGTCGCCCACAGCAAGCCGCGCGTGACCAGATCGAGATAGACGTCGGTCTGCATGGTGTCGTTGCTATGGCCGAGCGTGGTGCCGAAGACGCGGGCTTTGCCATAGGTATTCACCCAGATGCAAACGTGGTTTTTCTTCGTGTCCACGCCGTAGGCTTGGGCGAGAGGGACGAAATTCGGCCAGAGGAATTCGTTCTTGTAGAGTTCGTCCTGCGGATCGTGCCATTCGGCGGGAAAACCGATCATCACCGGGTGATCGGCCTTGACCACCTTCACGTCGAGATCGCGCTTCGTCTCGTGGCTGTGCGAGGTCTGGCCGATGAGCTTCCGCCATTCGTCGGTCGTCGCTTCGCGATAGCTGTGGGTCGAGCAATGCACGACCACCGCCGGCAATCCCTCGAAGTGCGGCTTGGTAATGCGCTCGACAAAATCGTTGTCCTTGACGAAGCCGAAGCATTCGTTGTGCAGCACCACATCGTAGCCTTTCGCCCAATCCGGCTTCTCATAGATGCTCACCCGATGCTCGCGGTCCGTTCCCTCGCATACGATGGTCCACTCCACATTCGCCCGCTTGCTGATGCCTTCGGAGAGGATCTTCTTCTGGTTTTCGTAATCATGGCAGCAGCCGCCACAAACCATGAGCGCGTGAATCGGCTTCGGTTTGTCCTCGGCGTGACCAAAGGAGATCAGGCCCAATAGAAGTGTCAGGGCAAGCAATGTGCGCATGGGAAAATTCTGCATGGAGGGTTTCGGTTTGAGTGTGGAATTTCGCCGGGGAGCCGCAACAGGCGACAAATCGCTCGCGGCTCCTCTGCGGCAAATGGGATGTCGCTAAGAAGACGCCGCATTTTCGAGATATTCAATCGGGATCCACTGCGAATTTGTCTCCCCGTCGGAGTAGCGAGCGGTGCAACCCAGGGTCTTCGCCAAAAGCAATGCCGGAGACGTGCAGATCAGCTCCAGGAATTGCTCGAAGGAATCGGCGAACGCTTCCTGCCGCCAGTCGTCGTGATCCACGAAAAACACTTTGCCCGCCTGCGGTCCACGAACGGTCATCGCGAAATAGTTACCGGAGTGAGGAGACCCACCGATCGCCACGGACGTCTTCAGGCCGTTGGTATCCTGCTTGTCCGGGAGCGTAGCGAGCGACTTCCGCATTTGCGTGGTGTTTCGCTCCATCTCTTCCACCCGGTACAGTTCGACTCCGGCTGCCTGGATCGAATAGGCGCCCATTTTCAAAATCCGCGTATCGCGATAAAGAATAAAGCCATCGTGCACGGCGTAGAAGGCGAGAATCTGCTCGGCACCCGCCGGAATTAATCGTCCGAGACTCGCCAGATCGGCCGCAGTCGCCGGCGGCCGAACCTCGTGGGCTACGCGAACTGTGAATCGTTCGGACTCACGTCCGCGCCCGGCGGGCCGACAAGCAAATCCCGGCGCCGGATGCCGGATGAAAGATTCAAACGATTCGTAAGACACAATTTGGGCAACAGAGAGTCTTCCAGCACCCGTACTTAGAACGGCGGGAAATTCCACTCCTTCACCGGGCTGGGCGTGTGTTCACGGGTGATGATCTCCTTTGCCTTGGCAATCAATTCCGGATGATCCGCCGCCACATCGTGTGATTCCGTGCGGTCGTCGATGAGGTTGTAGAGTTCATACGGTGACTTCGGATCCTTCTTCGCTTTGTTGCGGATCACTTTCCAGTCACCCATTCGCACGGCCACGCTTCCGCCTCCGCTTTGATATTCCCAATAGAGGAAGTCGTGTTCCTTCTGTCCCTCTTTTCCGAGCAGCGTCGGCAGGAAACTGATGCCGTCTGTATTCGCCGGAGCAGGCACGCCAGCGAACTCCGCCATCGTCGGCAGAAAGTCGTAAAACGCCGAGATATGGTTGTTCGTGACGCCGGCTTTGATCTTTCCCGGCCAGCGGGCGATGAACGGCGTGCGAATACCACCTTCGTAAAGGTCCTGCTTGTAGCCACGGAAGCCGCCGGTGCTTTGGAAGAATACCGGGTCCGTTCCGGCCAGCGGAAAGACAGCGCCATTGTCACTCGAGAAAAAGACCAGGGTGTTGTTGTCGATCTCGAGGTCCTTCAACAGGCCCATGAGCCGGCCAATATCGTGATCCATGCGCGTGATCATCCCGGCGTAGGCAGCCCGGGGTGTTTCGTTGTTCGCGTAGTGTTTCGTGTTCCGGAACGGCGTCTCCGTCCATTGGCCATGATACTCGGCCATGGAGTCTTCCGGCACTTGCAAGGACAGGTGCGGAATGGTGAAGGCGAGATAGAGGAAGAACGGACCTTTGCGATGATCGCGGACGAATTTGAGCGCGTCATTCGCCATCATGTCATGCGAATAGATCTCCCCTTTGGGTTCGATCACGCCCTTCATGCTCACGTCGTAGGACGGATTTCCGGCGAGCGTCTCCCGCTCGTTATTCCGCCAGAGATACGGCGGGTAATAAGTGTGGGCCATCGCCTGGCAGAGATAGCCGTAACTGTAATTGAAACCCATGTCCAACGGGCTGCTGTGGTCCTCGGGCATGCCGAGCCCCCACTTGCCGATGAGGCCAGTGAAGTAACCGGCATCCCGCAGGAGTTGCGCGACGGTTTTCGTTCCCGCCGGCATCGGGCGCTGCCCCTCCTCGCTCGGACCGCGCTGGGCATTGTCGCGGATGGCGGCGTGGCCCGTATGCTTGCCCGTCATCAGGGTGCAGCGGCTCGGCGCGCACACACTGCACCCGCAGTAGTGCTGGGTAAACCGCATCCCGTCCCTGGCAATCCGATCGATGTTCGGCGTGTGGATTTTCTCCTGCCCGTAACAGCCCACATCCCCAATGCCGAGATCATCCGCCAGGATGTAGATGATATTCGGCTTCGTCGCCGCGCTCGGCTCGGCGCCATACGCGGCGCCGAGGCACAAGATGCTCAGGAACACTGCAACGCGGGTAGTCATTGGGGGGCGCTCAGTTCTATGAAACCAAGCGAGGCTAGTCCAGATTGAGTGCGGTATTCGGGCGCACTTGGAACTGAGAACTTAGAACTGAGAACTCATTTCCCCTCAGGGCCATAGCCCTTCGCCGGGGTGCCATCCTCGTTGATATGCCCGGTCGCCCAGAGCAGACCGCGGGTGACGAGATCGAGATAACGCGGGTCGGCGACGGTCTCGTTGTTATGTCCGAGGGTCGTGCTGAAGACGCGGGTCTTGCCTTTGTAAGTGTTCGTCCAAACGTCAACCCAGACATCGGTGCGGTCCGGCAGGTTCTCGACCGTGCCGTCGGCGTTCTTCTTCTTGGGATGGACGGTCTGGGTGCCTTTCGCCAGAGGGTGGGCGGTGTCGAACACCTTGACGTTGTTGTAGTGCTCTTCCTTGATCGTGGTCCAGTCGCTCATCCCTTTGGTAATCGGGCTCTGGGGATCCAGGAAATGAATCGAGATCGGTTCCTGGGCATCATGGTGGCTGGATTGCAGACCGAGATACTCGAACCAGTAAGCATGCGGCGCCGAAATATCCGTCACCGGGTCATTCGGATTGCCGATGCGATAGCAGTGCATGGCGCAGTGCAGGTTCACGCCAGGAATTCCCGCGGCGTGCGGGGCGAGCACTCCCTTGACCGTGGCTTCATCAGAAATGCTCGCGGCGCATTCATCGTGGATGACCACGTCGTAGCCTTTGGCGTAATCGGGATTCCCGTAGATCGGGAGCTTCGGCTGAGTGGCATCCGGCTTGCCGGTCGCTCCAAGCGCGTACTCGGCGGTGTAAATGATGTCGACCTTGGCATTGGCGCGCTTCTCGATGCCTTCCTTGAGGATGTCCTTCTGCTTGGCGTAGTCATGGCAGCAGCCTCCGGTGACGAGCAAGACCTTGAGTGGTTTGGGTGCGTCGGCGGCGTGAAGCGTGGCGAGGAGAGAAACGGACGAGAGGGCAACGAGTGCGGGGAGGAGGCGGAGTTTCATGGAAAAGGGTTGTGAGCGTATGGGGAAGAACCCGCGAGTCCAGCCAATGTTAGCGCGGGTATCTTTCCGCAGGAAGATGGGAAGCCTGGGAGGAAGAGGAAAAATGGGGACCACCAGGACCGAGGTGACCGATCCGGCGGCGGAACATGTTTTGCGTCATAAAGCCCCTCCAGAAGCATCGCTTTTAGCAACTTCATGCTAAGTCTTGGCGTTTCCATTGATTCCGACCAAATGAAATTCCTCCCCGCCCTCGCCGCTCTGCTCCTCGCTCCGGCTCCGCTCCTGGCCATCAATTCGCTCGCCTTGGGAGCGCCGGCCCCTTTCAACCCCGACGCGGACCGCGCGGCGTTGCTGCAGGGAATCAGCGAAATCGGCGCGCCGGGCGTGCCTGGCGGCGTCTGCGCTTTCGGGCCGCAGGCCTTCGCCGTCGTTGCCGGAAAGGACGGCAAAACGGCGTTCCTCCCGGTGGTCGCCGCGGCGCATTGGGACAAAGGTCGCCTCGTCGCCATCGGTCACAACGGTTACCTGAATACCTTCGACGGCTACAACGGGATGATGCTCGATAACGCCGCACGTTGGGCTGTGGGTGAAAGCGCTGCCGCCAAACCAAAGATCGGCGTTTTCGGCAACGCCCCCCTCGTCGCTCATTTTAAAAGCGCGGGACTCGATGCCGAACTTCTCGAGGGCAAAAACTGGAACACGCGCCTGTCGGGCTTTCGCGCCGTCTTCGTCGATGCCCACAAAATCCAACCGCAGGACGTCGAACCCCTCGCCCGCTACGTTCGCAGCGGCGGTGGCCTGGTCACCGCAGCGACCGGATGGGGCTGGCTCTACGGAGGAAAAGACAAGGCCCTGCTCGCCACGGAATTTGCCGGGAACAAACTGCTCGCACCGGCTGGAATCGTCTTCACCTCGGGCACCCCGGAAAAATCCACGAAAACGGGCTACACCACCGGAGGCGATCTCACGCTCCTGAACGCCTCGACCGCTCTCGACGCCATCGTCAATTCCACCGCGAAAAAGGTGACCCTCACCCCAGCACAACTCGCCCAGGCCGGCGCTACCCTGGCCGATGCCCTGCGCGCCCTGCCGCCGGATGACCCCATTCTTCTGCCGCGACTCAATGCCCTCGCCGCCGCCTCCGGCAGCGCCGATTTTCCACGTCCGGATCATCCGCTGCTCGCGGACAACGCCATCGGCCGTTTGCTCGTCACCCTGCAACTCGAATCCTACCACAACACCAAGCCCGAACAGTTGAAGGCGAATCCGGCCGCGACCGCTTTCCCTGGAGCGGTTCCCCAAAATGCCCAACGCATCCCCGCGCGCGTAGTCGTCATCGACACCGGCGTGCCGGCGTGGCACAGCACCGGCCTGTACGCGGCGCCGGGCGAACTCATTCGAGTGCAAATCCCCGCCGAGTATGCGGACAAGGGGTTCGGCATTCGCATCGGTTGCCACACCGATTCCCTCTGGCATCTGGATAAATGGCTGCGCGCGCCGGAAATCTCCCGGCACGAACCGATCAAAGCAGCCATCACCAGCGCGGCCAATCCTTTCGGCGGTCTCGTCTACATCGAGGTGCCGGACAAATTGACGCCCGCGAAGATCAATGTCGCCATTGCCGGCGCCGTGGAAGCGCCGCATTACGTGTTGGGCGAAACGAAGCTCATGGATTGGAAAATGCGCCTGCGCTACGCCCCAGGTCCATGGGCCGAGTTGGAGACCAAGAAGGTCATTCTCAGCGTTCCTTCGGAAAAGATCCGGCAGCTCGACGATCCGGAATCGCTGATGAAATTTTGGGACCAGGTGCTCGATGCCGAGGCCGATCTGGCCACGATCCCGCGGGAGCGCAAGCGCCCGGAACGGATCGTCCCCGATGTGCAAATCTCCCTCGGTTACATGCACAGCGGCTATCCCATCATGACGCAGATGGACAAGAGCGTGGAGCACTCGGTTTCACTCGCCGACATGAAACAGGGAAGCTGGGGGCACTTCCACGAACTCGGGCACAATCACCAAGTGAGCGATTGGACTTTCGACGGCACCGTCGAGGTCACCTGCAATCTCTTTTCGCTCTATTGCATGGAAACGCTTTGCGGCAAACCGCCTGGGCAAGGGCACGACGCGATGAAACCCGAAGCGGTCGACAAGCGCCTGCGCGGCTACCTGAGCGGCACGGATAAATTCACCCGCTGGAAAAGCGACCCCTTCCTCGCGCTGATCATGTACCATCAACTCCGCGTCGGTTTCGGCTGGGAGACCTACCAGAAAGTCTTCGCCGAATACCGTGCCCTGCCGAAGGATCAACGGCCGAAGACCGACGAGGAAAAGCACGACCAATGGATGGTTCGTTTCTCCAAAGCTGCAGGCAAAAATCTCGGCCCGTTTTTTCAGGCCTGGGGTGTCCCAACCAGCGACACGGCGCGGAATTCGATCAAGGATTTACCCGCCTGGATGCCTGCCGATTGGCCGAAGCTTTGAGAGTGCTCCAAGAAAAGATACTTGCCCGCATACCCCCGCGTTTGCTTGAGTACGTGCGATTTCCCTTGGACTGTCCTGTTACTCTATGAAGAAAGCCCTCGCTTTGGCGCTTGTTGCGTTGCCCATGTCCGTTCTCGCCGAGCCGGCTTCGCCAACTCCGCCGCCGCACATCACCATCAGCAAATTGCCAAACCAAGCCACGATGATCGATGAGGTCATCGTGCCGGTTCCGAGTGAAATCTTCGGCGTGCTGGACCGGGTCGGGCCGAAGCCGAATTGGGTGGCTGTGCAGCACCCGATCACGGGTGTCGTGCAGCCCACGGGCGAGCAGCCGCAAATCGCCCTGATGCTCGGGACGGTCATCGCCGAAGGCTTCATTGCCGTGGAAGCGGAAGATTCCGCCCAGGTGAAACAGATTGGCAAAAGCGTGCTCAACCTCGCCACCGCCCTCGGCGTCGGCGGCAAGGTCAAAAAACGTGCCCAGGCCATTACCGATGCGGCCGACAAGAAGGACTGGGTTGACGTTCGCAAGGAACTCGATGGCGCCCTCGACGACGTCAAGAAGGCGATGATGGAAATGAGCAGCGCCTCGCTTTCCCAGCTCGTCAGCCTCGGTGGCTGGATTCGCGGCACCGAAGCGCTCACCGCTGTGGTTAGCAATTCCTACACGAAAGATGGCGCTGAACTGCTCCATCAACCGGTGCTGCTCGAAGCTTTCGAGCACCGGCTCGGTAACCTAAAGCCCAGGGACAAAAAGAACCCGATCGTCATCGAGGTGCAAAAGAAGATCCTCGAAATTCGTCCGCTCATCGGGCTCACCGAGGATACGGACATTTCAGAAAAATCGGTCCAGGAGATTCATGGCATAACTTCGGACCTCGTGAAATCGATCAACTCAAAGGTGCCGTAATCTTCGATCTTTATTTGTGAAACGTTTCGCTCCCCTTGTTTTTGTTCTTTTGACTCTCTCGCTGGGGCTCTGCCCGGTGCACGCCACGATCGACGACGCGCTTTCCTTCGCCCTCGAGGCGGCTGATCCTTACGTCAAGGAGGGCTTTACGGTCCGCGAAGATTACTGGGGTGGCGATCTGCCCGTGAAGACCACCAAGGCCATCGTCCATCAGCTCTTCAAGGGCAACGAATACTGGTTCTGGATGGGCACCGATCAGAAAGCGGCCAAGATTTCCGTCCATATCTACGACAGCGCCGGGAATCTCGCGGAAGCCGAAGCCTGGCAGAAGCCGCACTTCGCCGCAGCCCGGGTGATTCCGAAAAAGACCGGCTCCTACTACTTGATCGTGGAAGTGGAAAAATCCCCGGATGAGCGGACTTATTGGTCGCTCGCCTACGGGTTTAAATAATTCGAAATGGGTGCAAATAATTCGAAGTCGTGCGCCTGAAGGTGTACGCTCTGTTGTGTCTGTAACTGACGCTCAAACCCTGCAGTTCGAGAGTGGGCGGGTGCTGCAATCGCTCTACGGCAACGATATTTCGCTGCTCAAAACACTCGAAAAGACCCTCGAAGTGCGCGTCACCGCCCGGGACGGCTGGCTACGGGTGGAAGGCGCGCCCGACCGGATCGAACAAACCCGGCGCGTCTTCGACCAGCTCGAACGCGCCCGCCAGGGCGGCCTGAACATCCGCAAACACGAATTCCTCCACGCCCTGCGCTCGGTCACCGAGCCCGAGGAAACGAGCCTCGACGAACTGCTCGATACGAAGGTCATCACGTCCCCCAAACGGCCGCCGGTGGTCCCGAAGACCGCCGGACAGCGTGCCTATCTTCATGCCATCCAGACCCACGACATGGTCTTTGGCATCGGCCCGGCGGGAACCGGCAAGACGTATCTGGCGATGGCCAGTGCCGTGGCCGCTCTCCGCAAGGAACAGGTCACCCGCATCATCCTCACACGCCCGGCGGTGGAAGCCGGCGAAGCGCTGGGCTTCCTGCCTGGCGACTTGAAGGAAAAGATCATGCCGTATCTGCGGCCCCTCTACGATGCCCTGCACGACATGGTGGAATCCGAGGAGCTGGAGCGACTCATGGAGCGTGGGGTCATTGAGATCGCCCCTCTCGCCTACATGCGCGGCCGCACGCTCAACCGCGCCTTCGTCGTGCTCGACGAAGCGCAGAACACGACCACGGAGCAGATGTTCATGTTCCTCACCCGGCTGGGAGCGGAATCGAAGGCGGTGATCACCGGCGACCATACACAGATCGATCTCCCGTCCAACAAGCGTTCAGGCCTGGTCGAAGCCATGGTCGCCCTGAAACACGTCGAGGGCATCAGCTTCTGCCACTTTGGCGAGCGCGACGTCATCCGGCACGAACTGGTCCAGTCCATCGTCCGCGCTTACCGCCGGCACCGCGGCACCGCAGAGACGGAAACCAAACGTTGATTTTCCCGCCCGGCGGCCCGACTCTCCACCCCACGCCCAGCCCATGCTCGGTTTTTTTGAAAGACAGCGTTTGGTAAAAAAAGGATTGGCCTCCTCGAAGTTGCGTCGCCGGCGCACCGAGAACGAATGGCTGCAAACGCTGGAGTACGGACCGCTGGCCAAGCTGGCCATTTTTGCCGGTTTCATCGTCGGTCTCGGCGCGTTGATTTACACGGACACGTGGCCACAGCCGATGGAGAAGGTCTTCATCGCGGTGCTCATTTTTCTCACGGCGCTCGCCCAAGTCTGGATCAATCACCCGAAGACGTTCGACCGAAATTCGCGTTTGATCCTGGTTTTCGGAGTCATGCTTTTGCACTTGGTGATCGTCAAATTGATCCTCGTCACCGCAGACAACCAACTGCATCGAGTGGGTGGATTTTCCCCGGACGCTTTGAGCGCCTCGGAATGCCGGGATTTGTGGCGGCTCGCCGTCCCCTATGCTTTCGCGCCATTGGTCCTGTCTGTTTTGCTGGGCAAGAACCACGGTATTTTCGCGGCCACGTTCGTCAGTCTTTGGGGCGCGATCATTTACCACGAAATCGACCCCATTTTCCTGGTCATGAGCCTGCTTTGCGGATTCATCGCCGTCTTCATTACCCTGGAAGTGCGGCGCCGCAGCCGGCTCATCCGGGCCGGTTTTTTCGTCGGGCTGTCGACTTGGGTCCTGGCTCTTTTGTTTGGGCGGATCGGTCCGATTATCCCGCAGATCATCGGCAATACTCACTGGGATCTTGTCGGTTGGGAAAGTCTGGTCGCCATTGGCAGCGGGATCATCACTGCCTTCATGGTCAGTGGCGCGCTGCCGCTCTTCGAGAGCACCTTCCGCATCACTACCAATATCTCCTGGCTCGAACTGGCCGACCTCAATCATCCCTTGCTCAAACGCCTCGTCATCGAAGCGCCGGGCACCTATCACCACAGCCTGGTCGTGGCCAACCTTGCCGAAGCCGCCGCGGAATCCATCGGCGCCAGTGCTGCCATGTGCCGGGTCTGTTCCTATTTTCACGACATCGGCAAGCTGGTGAAGCCGGAGTATTTCACGGAGAACATGCGGCGCGACCGCAACCCCCACGACGATCTCGCGCCGACGATGAGCGCCCTCATCATCATTGCCCACGTCAAGGAGGGGGTGGACATGGCGCTGAAGCATGGCCTGAACCAGGAGATCATCGACGTCATTCAACAGCACCACGGCACGTCGCTCGTTTTCTTTTTCTATAAGCGCGCCTTGCAGCAGCAGGAGGACGCGCGCGCCGGCGGCAAGATCATGAACATCCGGGAAGAGGATATTCCCGAGGTTCGGGAGGAGAGTTTCCGCTACAGCGGTCCGCGGCCCCAGACCAAGGAAGCGGCGATCATCAGCCTGGCCGATTGCATTGAAAGCGCCTCCCGCAGTCTCGACCGGGTCACCCCGCAAAAAATCGACCAGCTCATCAGCGACATCATCGAGAAGCGCCTCCTCGACGGCCAGCTCAAGGAATGTGATCTGACCATGCGCGAACTGGAAGAAGTGGCCGAAAGTTTCCGGCGCACGCTGCAAAGCATGATGCACAGCCGGGTCGCTTATCCGGAAGCCCGCACGGATCGCTACCAGACCCCGTTGCCCGCGTCGCGTCCGACCGTTCCGCCGGTATCGGCGGCTTAGGGGGAAGTTGAGAGTTGAGAGATGATAGTTGAGAGCTCCGCGGTTCCGATGCGGAAGCGCCGACTCGCCAGGAAATCCAATGCCGCGGAGCGGTATCGTGTCGCTGGCGAAACGGCGCTTTGACGTTGGAGCCGCGGGGCTCTCAACTATCATCTCTCAACTCTCAACTTTCTTTGCCCTCCATCAACGTCCAAAACCGCCAGCGGGCCGTCCCGCTCCACCTGCCCTGGCTCCGGCGTCTCGCCCTTCTGGCACTTGAAAAATGCCGGGAGGATTCCGCCGACGGCCAGTTTGCTTTGCGGGAGCTGGCGGAAGTGGAGGTGGCCATTGTTTCGGATCGGGTCATTGCCGATGTCCACCGGCGATTCATGGAGATCGCCGGGCCGACCGACGTCATCACCTTTGACCACGGCGAAATCGTCGTCAGCGCCCAGACGGCCGCACACCAGGCGACGGAGTTCGGCCATACCGTCGACCAGGAGGTGGCCCTCTATATCATTCATGGACTATTGCACCTGAATGGATATGATGATCGGAGCGAAGGCGATGCCGTGCGCATGCGCCGCGCTCAGGAACGAATCCTGCAAGCTTGCCTCCAACAGCTTTCCATCGTTTAAAATCCCACTCCTCCATCATGTCTCCTCGCTCCCCCCTCCCCGTTCTGAGCATCCTTGCCGCCGGCTTTTTCGGCGTCACTGGTTTGCACGCCCAGCAACCGCAACAGGATGCCCAACCGATCGACGTTAATCGGATGCTGAAAGAGTTAACAACCTTAGCCCCGAAGACGCAGGCCCAGGCCTCGGCGACCAAGCTGGCGACAGCCAAAACCATTTTGGGCCAGGCTAATAGTGGTGACGGAGGCGTTACCTACTGGGAGAGTGCGATCGAGGGCACGCAAATGGACGGGGCTGGCCACGACAGCAACAACTTTCGTATTTGGAAGGAGACTGAGGGTGATGTCTATAAAGACAAGGAGGTGCAAAGCGCCGTCCATCTCCATCTGGAATGGCTGGCCCTCACTCTCCAGCGCTCTTCAGGTGCATCCGTCAAGGAGATGCTCCCCACTATCCTGAACTACGCGCAGGAGCTCTGGGCAGACCAAGTTTTGATGACTATGCTGGCGGAAAGCGTGAAAAAGGAAAAGGAGACCGCGGCGCCACAGGTGCCGGGAGGTCGGGGGGCACGCAATTCCCCCGCAGGCAAAGCTCTCGGCGATGACCGGAAAATTCGCGAGGTGCACGATCAAATCCTCAATAAGAACCTCGCCAATAGCCTCATTACGAATTGGCTACACCTGCGTGAATACGTCGCTCAAGCCGATGGCTGGGAAGACGTCCCCGGTAACCTCGACGGGATCTATAAAAATATCATTCAGCCCGAATTGCGGGCCGAGAAAGATCCCCGCGTCTTCCAGTATTGGGACACGAAAATGAAGATCGAGTCCGAGACCGCCAGCCGGACCAAACTGAACTTCGAGATCGAGAAGTACAACAACCAAACCGCCCCGGCGCTGCTCTTTGGCCGCGCCCAGGAGTACGTTCCTTTGGGTCAAAAAAATCGGGCCGCTACGGAAATGTACGCGATCATTCAAAAATACCCGACGCATCCCCAAGCCTCGGAATGGATCAACACGCTGCAAACCCTGCTGGCGCCGCCTCCGGCTCCGGATGCCACCGCCGGGACACCCGCCGCACCCGTGCCAGCCCCAGCCGCCGCGGCCACACTTCCCGCAGCCATCGCCCCAGCTCCCGCTCCCGTGGCTCCCGCCCCTGCAGCCGTAGCTCCGGCTCCTGCCGCACGCGCCGCAGCCCCATCGCCGGGAGTATCTGCCTCGACGCTGGCCTTGCCGGGAGCTCTGCCGGGGCAGTAGATCGTGCATGACCGAAACCGTCGTCGAGAAGGAGACTAAAAGTAGTTCCGCGATCGACGTGCCATGGAACGTGGTCGTGCATAACGACCCGGTGAACCTGACGACTTACGTCACCCACGTGTTCCAGAAGGTCTTCGGTTTCACGCGGGTCAAAGCACAAAAGCACATGCTCGAGGTGCATCACCTGGGCCGGTCCATTGTCTGGACGGGTAACCGCGAGCACGCCGAAGCCTACGTCGAGCAACTCCATGGCTATCTTTTGCTCGCCACCCTGGAAAAGAGCGTGTGAACCGTGGAAATCACTCGAACCGAAGAGCAAGCCATTTTGCTGACGCAGATCGACCCGGTCGTTGCGGAATTGCTCCGCCGGGTTCCCGGGAGCGCTGATCCGTCCGGCAGCGACGCCGCCAAAAGGCGCATCTTCAGCAAGCCAACGGACGATATCGAGGAAGAGGAGTTCACCAACGACTGGCAGGAATACGTTGAGCCCGAGCTGGCGAAACTTTTTCAGTCCGCTGTGGAAGTGGTCGGCGGCGATTTGAAAAAGCTCCGTGTCGATGCCATCAGCGGCGAAGGCACGCTGACCATCGCCAACGATCACCTCGAAGCCTGGATCCACAGTTTGAACCAGGCCCGGCTCGTTCTCACCGAGCGGCACAAGCTCCTGGAGGAAGACCTCGAACGGACACCTCCCCTGGCCGCCGATCCTCGCTCGTTTCTCTTCACGCAACTGCGCTTCTATGCGGATCTCCAGGGCGTTTTTCTTCACGTCCTCGAAGGTCGCTAATTTCGCGTCTAGCAAGAGGACATCCGGCAGGTTATGCACGGCGCCTCTTCTGATGCTCCCCATTCTCTCTTCCTCTCGTTCCCACGCGGTGCAGTTCCTGGTGGCCATGGGCGCACTTCTCTCCTTCTCCGGCGGCCTGCAAGCGGCCGTGGAACCCGGCGAGATTCTTCTCAGCGAAATGAATTGCGCCGCCTGCCACGACCCGGGCCCGCTCAAGGACCGACTGGCTTCGCGCCCCTCACCCCAGCTCGACGCCCTCCACGGCGTCAAAGCCACCCCTCAATGGCTTCGAGATTTCCTGACCAATCCGCAGGCCGAAAATCCCGGCACCCTCATGCCCGACATGCTCGCGAGCCTGGACGAAGCCAAGCGCACCGAAGTCGCCGAAGCGCTCACCCATTACCTCATCTCGCTGCGCGGTCCGGGAAAGGCGGAGCCCGTCGGGCAGAACCCCGCCGCCATCACACTCGGAAAATCGCTCTATCACACGCTCGGCTGCGTGCAGTGCCATGCGCCCGAGGAATTACCGCAAAGCAAACCCGACGCGAAAGATGAGCTCGACGAGTTGGCGAAAACTTCGGTCCCACTCGGCGATTTGCCCAAAAAATATACCGTCGCCGAGCTGGCCGTCTTTCTCCGCGATCCTCTCAAATCCAGGCCTGGCGGCCGGATGCCCTCGCTCAAGCTCAATCCTATCGAGGCGCGGGCGATTGCCATGTATCTCCTCCGTTCGCAAAGCGCGGGCGGCGACGCCGCGCAATTGGTGGGCATCACCTACGATTATTACGAGGAGCAACTGCCGGAGCTGCCGCACTTCGAGCGGCTCACACCCAAAACGTCCGGCAATACCGATGTCTTCAGCCTCTCCGTAGCTGAGCGGAAGAACGATTTTGCCCTGCGTTTCCATGGCATCGTCACCGCCCCGAAAGCCGGCGAATATGAGTTTGCAACCAAATCGGATGACGGCTCGCGGTTGTTCATCGATGAAAAGCAGATCGTAGACAACGGCGGCGTGCATCCCGAACAGGAGCGCAAAGGCAAGGTCACGCTCACGGCGGGCCCGCACGACATCGTCGTCGAGTATTTCGACGCCGGTGGCCATACCGCCCTCAAAGTCCTTTGGAAACCTCCAGGAGGAAAGAAGGAGGAGATTCCCGCGAAGGCGCTCTCGCACGAAGGCAAAGCCATGCAGCCGGTCGGCAGCGCGCAATTCACCGTCGACGAACACAAAGCCGCGCTCGGGCAGAGTTACTACGTGAGCCTCCAATGTGCGCGCTGCCACGGCGCGCTTCCGACGAAGTGGCCCGTCACGGACGCGCCGGTAGCGCCGGCGGCAAGGCCCCTGGCGCGACTCACCGGCCGCCAGCCGACCGGCTGCCTCGGCACCAAGCCGAAGGAAGGCATTCCGCATTTTGAAATCACCGACCGCCAGCGTGCCGTCATCCTCGCGCAACTCAGCGCACAGGCCATCCTTACCGAGCCGCTCTCTCCCGAGCAGGAGATCATTCGCACGATGACGGTGATGAATTGCTACGCCTGCCACAATCGTGACCGGCGCGGAGGCCCGGAAGGTTTGCGTCGCGAATATTTCGCCAACGTGGGTGAAGTCGATCTTGGCGATGAGGGCAAGCTCCCGCCGCAGCTCAACGGGGTCGGCGCGAAATTGCGTCCCGAGTGGATCAAGACGGTCCTCGTCGAGGGTGGCGCCGTGCGCCCCTACATGGCGACGCGCATGCCGCAATTTGGCGCCGCGAATGTCGGACATTTGCCGGATCTTTTCGACAAAGCCGACACCCGCGCCGATGCCCGTCCTCAGCCGGATGTCTTCGCTCCGGGCGCAGCCGAAGAAGCCAATAAGTACGGCCGCAAATTGCTCGGAGTCGGCGGCCTCACCTGCATCGCCTGCCACATGTTCGACGGCAACAAATCGCTCGGCGTGCCCGCGCTCGACCTGGCGACATCCGGTCAGCGATTGAAATTCGATTGGTTCCGTCGCTACCTCCTCGACCCGCAATCGCTTCGTCCGGGAACGCGCATGCCTGCTTTCTGGCCGAATGGCGTCGCGGTGAACAAGGACATCCTCGATGGCGATACCGAGAAACAAATCTTCGCCATCTGGGCTTACCTCGCCCGCAAAAATTTCACCGACCTGCCGACCGGCTTGATCCAGGGCAAAATGGAATTGGTCGCGGACAAGGAAGCGATCGTCTACCGCAATTTCATCCAGGGCGGCGGACCGCGCGGCATCGGCGTGGGCTATCCGGAGAAAGCCAATCTCGCCTTCGATGCGCAGGATATGCGTCTCGCGCTCATCTGGCAGGGATCATTTATCGACGCCGCACGGCATCGTACCGGGCGGGGCCAGGGTTATGAAAAGCCGCTCGGCACCAACGTGATCAACGGCCCAGCCGCTCCGGCCTTTGCCGTGCTCGACAGCGAATCCACGGAGTGGCCGAAGGAAGCCGGCAAAGCCGCAGGGTGGCAATTTCACGGCTACCAACTCGATACCGAACGCCGGCCCACGTTCCGCTATTCGTGGCATGGTTTGAACTTTGAGGATTATCCCGTGGCCATCGCCGGAACCGCCGGAGGCGACCCCAGTTTCAAACGCACCCTCACGATCCACGCCGAAAAACCCGTCGATCACCTCTTCTTCCTCGCGGCCACCGGCAAGAAGATCAAGGAAACCAACGGCGTCTTTGCGGTGGATGAAACACAGAAGCTGAAATTTCCCGGCGCCAGTCCGGTGGTGCGTGAAAACGATGGTCGCACGGAACTGCTCGTGCCGATCAAGTTCGAGGGCAACGAGGCGAAATTTGTGGAGGAGATCTCGTGGTAAGTGCGCTTGATCACTTCCAAGCCTTCCTGTATTGTGCGGCTGATGAACCTCGCCGAGATCATGGAGCAGGCAAAGGAGCTTACTTCCAACGAATTGGAGGAACTGGCGCTGCATATCGAGTTCCTCCGGCGGACGGCCGATCCTGTATGGTGGGAAAAGATCGCCCAGCGCGCCGAAGCAAACAAGCGGTGGTACTCCGAGGAGGATTTGCGCGAGATGTTCGACATTCGCGAGGGCCGAGTGGCCGAGGAGAGTTGAACTATCGGTTTCTGATTGCCGACGACGCACTCGCGACGTTCGAGAAATGCTCGCGGCGGGAAATTACTTTGCTTCTGGATCACTGCCGCCGGTTGGGAATGTTTCCGGAGGATTACGATCGAAAGAGGAGCGTTTGCGGATTTGATTACTATTCCAAGCGGATCGGGCGCTGGAGCTTTACCTACCAGATTGATAGCCCTGTGAAGAAAATCCTCGTCGTCGCCATCGAAAAGCTTCCCACCCGCTAATCCAGCTCATGCGCAACAGCGTCTCATTCTTTGCCACAATCCTCGTCCCGCTCACGTTTCTTTCCAGCGTAACGGCCTTCGCCGACGACACCGCCACCCCCGCTCTCAAAGCCGCCGAAGCGGAATACTATCGCATCATCACTCTGCCGATTCCCGAGGGCGTGGCGCTCGAGGCCGGCGCGCTTCAATGGATGGGGAACGGGCGCCTCGCCGCTTCCACCCGCCAGGGCGATATCTATTTCATCGATAACGTCCTCGAAGATCCGCCCGCGCATTTGAAGTTCACGCACTTCGCCAGCGGGCTCCATGAGGTTCTCGGGCTGACCACGAAAGATGGCTGGATTTACGCCACGCAGCGCGGTGAAGAGACGCGGATGAAAGATCTGGACGGCGACGGCCGCGCGGATCTTTTCGAGACCGTCGGCGATCCGTGGGGAATCAATGGCGACTATCACGAATACGCCTTCGGTTCGAAGTTCGACAAGAATGGCGACCTCTGGATCGTCCTCTGCCTCACCGGCTCCTTCAGCAGCAATAGTCCCTATCGCGGCTGGTGTTTCCGTCTCAAGCCGGACGGCTCCTGGGTGCCGACGTGCAGCGGCATTCGTTCGCCGGGCGGCATCGGCACCAATGCCGATGGCGTGATGTTTTTCACCGATAACCAAGGGCCGTGGAATGGCGCCGACGGCCTCAAAGAATTGCGGCCGGGATATTTCATGGGGCATCCCGCGGGGTTGAAGTGGTTCGACGATCCTAAAACGAAGGACGCCATCGCCGCGGCAGGAATCAAGAAACCCGAGGAACCGAAAAGCGGCAGCCGCATTTCCACCGAGGCCAAGCGCATCCCCTTGTTCATGCCGCCGGCGATCATGTTCCCGTATCCCGAGATGGGGCAATCCGCCAGCGGGTTTATCACCGACCAGACCGGTGGAAAATTCGGACCTTTCAAAAACGAACTCTTCGTCTGCGACCAATCGCACAGCACAGTCATGCGGGTCTTTCTCGAGAAGATCAACGATCGCTACCAAGGGGCTTGTTTCCCTTTTCGCCAGGGCTTCGATTCCGGAAATCTCACTTGCGAATGGGGCGACGACGGGTCGCTCTTCGTCTATGGAACGGATCGCGGCTGGGGTGCGCGTGGCGGCCATCCCTATGCCTTGCAGCGGGTGGTCTGGACGGGCAAGACACCTTTCGAAATAAACGAGATGCGCGCCAAACCGGATGGCTTCGAGTTCACCTTCACTCAGCCGGTCGATCCTCAAACGACCGGCGATCCGGCGTCTTACACGATCAAGACCTACACCACGATTTTCCAATCGAGCTACGGCAGTCCGAAAGTCGATGAGACCACTCCGACGATCAAAAGCGTGACGGTGGCTCCGGATGGACTCAGCGCCCGGCTCGTCATTGACGGCCTGGTGGAAGGCCATGTGCACGAATTGCATCTGCCAGGCGTCAAATCCGCCACCGGCGAGCATGTCCTGCATCCGGACGCCTATTACACACTGAATCAAATCCCCGCGAAGTAACCTTCGCTCACATCGCGTGAACCGGACGCGGATTGAGCACGAACTGCTCGCCTTCCCGCGCCGCGTCCACCCGCAAATTGCTGCCGGCTTCCTGGGCGAGACTCCGCGCGTGCATCAGCATTTTGGAGACAGCGCGATCGTCGTGCGCCGGATCATGATGGAAAAGGAAAAGCCGTTTCACGTGATTATTCACGGCGAGCCGCACCACATCGTCGACGCAACCATGCCCCCACCCCACGTGCGAGCGATATTCATCGCTGGTGTATTGGGAATCGAGGATGAGCACGTCCGCCTCCCGAATGAATTCGGTGATGTTTTGCTCGAGATTCCGGGGCAGCGCTCCGTGCGCCGCCTTCCCGCCTTCTTTCGTGAAGGACTCGTTGTCCGGCAGGTAGACGATCGAGCCGCTGGCGGTGTGAATTTTGTAACCGACACAAACTCCGGGGTGATTTGAGAAGCAGGCATCGACCCGCACCGCGCCCACGTTAAACGTCATGTCCTTGAGTTCCTCGATGATGATGCTCCCGGGCATCTGCTTGAGAGCAATGGGAAAATACGGGCTTTCCATCTGCCCGGCGAGAGTGGCCGCCAAACCTTCCCGCGCGCCTTCGTAACCCAGGATGCGGACGCGGTTTCGCGCATCGTAGGCAGGCAGAAAAAATGGGAAGCCCTGGATATGATCCCAGTGGGTATGGCTGATGAGGAGGGTAATTTCCATCGGCTGGCTGCGGAATTCCTGTGCCAGCGCCTCGCCGAGCGGGCGGATGCCAGAACCCGCGTCGAGGATGATGATCTCGCCATCCGCACGCACTTCCACACACGAGGTATTGCCGCCGAAAAAGACCGTGGATTGTCCCGGCGTCGGAATGGAACCGCGCACCCCCCAGAATTTCACCACGGTGGTTTGGCCCGAAGCCGGCTTGGGATTCGGTTCCGCAGCGGCCGCGGCCGCCGGTTTCGTTTCCGCGGGCATCGACGTCGTCTTTCGCAAGGCTTCGAGAAGCTGCGCCAGTTCCACCGGCTTGACGAGGAAATCATCCGCGCCCGCTTCGACCGCGCTTTCCCGGTCGGTGGGAAAATCACGACCGCTGATCACGATGATTCGCGTGTTTTTCAATTCCGCCCGTTCCCGCACCGCGCGGCATACGTGGAATCCGTTGACCCGCGGCATCAACAAATCGCAGAGGATCACATCCGGCCGGTGTTGGATGGCGAGTTCGATGCCGCGCTCGCCGTCATCGGCCTCGAGGACAGTCCAGTCTGACCGGCGCAATGCCGCTGCCGCCGGCTTGCGGCACATCTCATCGTCATCGATCAGCAGGATCGTCTTCATCGGATAACGCCGGAGGGTGGATACTTCGTAAAAATTTCGCCGTTCGGCGTCAGGCAGCCGTAAGAAAGAGATAAACCAAGCGTTTCGTCGAGCCTCCTTTTTTGGCTTGGGTGGCATCGGGCTTGTCCCACCCAGGGCTGCGGGATAAGTTCCTCCACATGAACGTGCCCAATCTGCGCAGCCCATACACCGAAGCCGGTGGGATTTCGTATTTTCCCCGGATGCTCGACAAAATCCGCCTTCACGCCGCGGGTCAGCTTCCCACAGATTTTCATGCGAACCTGGGTTCCGGTTTCGACGGACGCGCCGTCAATTTCCTCTGGATCGAGTATCCAGCTTTGGTCGAACGCGTGAAACAGGGCGGCACCGATGAGGAAATCCTCGAATGGGCCGTGGCCCAAGGCCACCAGCCGAGCGCCGAAGAAATCGAAATCTGGAACGATTTCATGCGCAAGCGCGGTTGGAACGATGGATCCTCAGAGCGTCTCGCCATGCGCAAGCGCGAAAGCGGTCTGGAGAATCGCGACGACGTCCAGACTTTCTTCGACTACATCGACGCGGATGAGGGGCGCCCGATCGGGGGGAAGTCGTAGCCAGTAATCAGTAAAAAAGTAATCAGTGTTCAATCCCACGCGTCGTCGTGGTAATGGCTGCCAAACTGATCACTGACTACTGATCACTCAAGCACAACCACATCCCTGGCCACAGCCACCCTCCTCCTTCACGCGCACCTGGAAATCGATCCCCTGAAAGGCGATCTGGTCCCGCACCGTGCTCAGGAATCCGACCACGTCTGAATCCGGCATCCCTACGCAATCGAGTTGCAGACAAATTTTTTGGCCGGTGAATTGCGGATATGCCTCCACCATTTCCCCATCGAGCGCGAAGGAGAGGTAGGCATTGATCTTCTCCTGGAGCTGAAACAACCGCTGTTCGGAACCGTCCCAAGGACGCGGCTCGATCATGATGAGTGAGACCACACCGGTCTTGGCATCATGGGAGATGATATCGATGACGTGCGCATGCTCGACGCCGCGCACAGAGGAAGCAGGAAATTCGGAACTCACAGCGCAAATGGATTGTCCAGCCGGCCCCGGATGTCAAAAGTTCCCGAACTATGAAAGCGATCCGAGTTCAGCAATTTGGTGAACCTGAAGTCCTCGAGTTGGTGGAAGTCGCGGATCTCGCGCCTAGGCCCGGCCAGATCCTGGTGCGGATCCAGGCCGCGGGCGTCAATCCAGTCGAGACTTACATTCGTTCCGGAAAATACGCGCGGCTGCCGGACCTGCCCTATAGCCCGGGCACAGACGGCGCGGGCACGGTCGCTGCCGTAGGCGCGGGCGTGGCCGACTGGAAAATCGGCGATCGAGTTTACACCGCCGGCTCACTCACGGGAACGTATGCCGAGCAGGCTCTCTGCGAACCGGCACACCTGCATCCGCTTCCGCCCGCCATTTCCTTCGCGCAGGGAGCGGCTTTGGGAATTCCCTATGTCACAGCGCATATCGCCCTCTTCCATCGCGGCCAGGGCCGGTCCGGCGAAACTCTGCTCGTCCATGGCGGAACCGGCGGCGTGGGCCTGGCGGCCATCCAGATCGCCCACGCGGCTGGGTTGCGAGTTCTGGCCACCGGAGGCACTGACGCCGGCCGCGAACTGGTGAGACGCCAAGGCGCGGATGGCGTTTTTAATCACCACGCGCCCGACTATACCCAGCACATTCTCGAAGCCACCGAAGGCCACGGTGTGGATCTGATTTTGGAACTGCTGGCCAACGTCAATCTGGGCAAGGACCTTCCCCTGCTCGCCCCTTTCGGCCGCGTCGCCGTGGTCGGCAGCCGTGGGCCGGTGGAGATCAACCCGCGCGACCTCATGGCGCGGAATGCCGACATCCGTGGCGTCATCGGTTTCGGGTTGCCATCGGAAGTCTTGCAAGAAACGCATCGGGCACTGGTGGCCGGTTTGGAGAAAGGCGACCTTCAGCCGGTAATCGCCCGCGAATTCCCCTTGGCCGAGGCCGCCGCAGCGCATCGGGCAGTCATGGCCTCCGGCGCCATGGGGAAGATTGTTCTTCGGTTTAGTTAATAGCCGTCCGGTTTTCCTCAGGCGCGGCGGTCTCATGCGGAATCCGCGCAACTCTCAACCATCAACTGCCGCCGCTCCCCAGCGACCGGAGCAGCTCAGCAGCTTCGCGGTAATTGGGATCGATTTTCAAGGCGCGCTGTGCAGCGGCTGCGGCTTCAGGGATGCGTTGCAGACGCACCAGGATCGTGGCCGCAGCGTAGGGCGCCTCGGCATTTTGCGGATCGAGCGCCTCGGCTTTGGAGAGCGCATCCAGAGCCGGCCCGATGTCGTTGGCGGCGTTGCGCGCCAGGCCGAGATTGTACCAGGCGCGGGCGAATCTTGGGTCCAGTTTCACTGCTTCTTCCAATTGCTCGCGAGCTTCCGCCGGCCGATTGACCTCGTTCAGCGAGAGCGCATAGGTGTAACGCATCTGCGCGTCCTTGGGAGCCACTCGCACCGCTTCGGCGAGTTGTTTCACGGCTTCGTCGGGCCGATTCGCCATGCTCAAGGCGATGGCGTAATTGCTGTGCAACGCCGCGGAGCCGGGGTCCCATTCGACCGCCTTTTGGAACGCGGCCAGGGCGCCCGGCGCATCCCGGCGATCTTCGAGCCAAGTGGCCCACTGGGTGAGACCAGTCGGCTGGTCGCGATTGAGATCCAGGGAGTAAAGCAACTCGCTGCCGGCGCGCGTGCCGGTATCGAGCGAACGCCGCAAGGCCCAGGCCGCATCGAGCCGTACCGACCGCGAAGGATCATCCAGCAACGCCGTCAACTGCGCGCTGCCAGGTCCACCCGCGGCGGCGCTGTTCGCCATTTGTGAACCTTCAGGCGGGATCATCGCGCCGAGCGCCCGCGCTGCCATACCTCGCACCAGATCGTTGGGATCTTTGGTCGCACCGGCGACCGCGTCGAACACCCCGGGTTCATTGAACGATCCCCGCAACAAGTTCACCGCGACCGCCCGCCAAAGCGGACTTTTCTCCTCACCGAGCAGGTGAACCAAATTCTGCGCAGCTCCGGATGTGCCGGCTTTTGCCTGCGCCACCCATTCCGCCCGGGTCCGCGTCGGGCGATTCATTTTATCGCCATACCATTTATTGCACGCCTCCAATGCCCAATCGGCCGTCTTGTCCGCATGGCATCGGTTGCAGGAATTGGGGACATTGTATTCCTTCGTCAGCAACGGATCGGGAATCGTAAAGCCGTGATCGCGCCGCGCGTGCCGCTGCATGTACGTCGTCTCCGGCATGTGGCAATCCACGCAACGGCTTCCCGGCGTGCCCGCTTTGTGAAAACTGTGATCGGGGTCCACAATCGGCGGGGCCTGCGCCACCGTCGGAATCACCGGCACCGGCGAGCCGTGGCAGCGCATGCAGAGGGCGTTGCCTTCGACGACGTTCTTGTTGCTGTGCGGGTCGTGGCAATCCATGCAACGCACCCCGGCTCCGTGCATCTTGCTGCTCAGGAAAGAGGTGTATTCGTAATCCTCGTCGTGGATCTGTCCGTCTGGATAGAACATATCGCTCTCGTCCGGAATGCTCAGCGCGAAGTGGTCGAAAAACTTGTCCCCGGGCGCGAAGTCCCCGGTCAAGTCCGCGCGTCGCGCGTGACACATGCCGCAGGTATCGAGCATCTGGTCTCGGGAAAATTTTCGCACGGTCGGGTCTGATACCAGCGCGGCACCGCCCGGCGTCCCTTTGTCCGCATCACCGGTTCCCCGATTGTGCTTCTTCTGCCAGTCGACGTGAGCCCCCATCGGACCGTGACACGCTTCGCAGCCCACCGTCATCTCCGCCATCGCGGTGTGATAGCTGTCGGTGGGGATGTCGTAGTCTTTCCGCACCCGCGTATTGTGGCAGGAAGCACACATCTGGTTCCACGTCATGCCGCGGCCGGTCCAGTGCCCCCATTCACCCGGCTGTCGGTCTTCGTTGCCGTAGACGTCGAACCATTCCTGCTTGTGCGGATCCCAGGCCAGTTCCGTGGCCTGCCAGCGTCCGCCGGGCGCCGCGACCAGGAACTGCCGGAGCGGGTCCACGCCGATCACCCGTTCGAGGTCGAACGTTTGATGCGGCGATTTCAGCCCCGCCGTCACCAGTTCGAATTTTCCATCCTGCATCTTTGCCTCGGACGTTTGCGTCCCCGCCTTGATTTCCTTCGGCGGCTCAAAGGCCACCGTGTCCACCTGCGGATCCATCTTCCGTTCGGCGAGTCCGTGGTGCGAGTCCTGCCATTTGGAAAATTCCTGTGCATGGCAGTCCCGGCAGGAAGCGGAGCCGGCGTAGGCGGCAAAGACGGTCGCCTCGGGCAGCGGACGGTACTTCACCGGGACGGTCCGCAGGGAAATCTCCGCTCCCTCCTGCCCACTTTTTCCGCGTTTCACCGACCAGGCCACGAGAACGCCCAGCGCCACGCAAATCAACGACAGCCAGAGGCCTCTGCGCCACCCACTGGACCCCTTGGCGGATGCGGACTGATGATCGTTGGAACGGGGGGACTTCTTCTTGCGGCGACTCATTTTCGCCAAGCTTGGCAGAGCTTCGGCGCGACGTCACCTGCGATGAGCAGCGAAGCTCTCCAGCAATATCCTCACTTGCCCTCGAACGCCCGCAAGACCTCATCGGGCAACGGTTCGTTGAAGTCGTCAGGCACAGTAAACTCGCCTTTCGCAAGACCTATCGGGCGGGAACCGGTCGCCGTTGGCGGGACGAGGATGGTGAGCAACCCCAAGGCCCTTTCCGGTAGAACCTCCGCTCCTTTGGGCGAGACACGTCCGTGGTCGATTTCGACTTCCAACGTTTGATAGGTCATTCATTTTGTTTACTCTGAAGAACGTACGACAGCAAGGGGCGAACAGGCCCGGTCGTTCGACCCGCCCGCCACGCGCGAAAACCTGCTTGCGGCCCCGAACTTTTCTGCGATAGCTTCCGCCCTCCCAACGCCAGTGTAGCTCAGTGGTAGAGCAGCTGTTTCGTAAACAGCAGGTCACGGGTTCGAATCCCGTCACTGGCTCCAGTCACAAATCGATAATAATCAGATACTTACATTAGTAAATCAAGCTGATAATTAATGTAGTTAAATGGATTATTTTTCATTTGGGACCACTTAAAACCACATTCCGGTTATTACAGAATGCGAATCATGTAGCCTTTTGAAATGCTACACGTACTGTTGGACGACTTGGTAGTTTGCGGGGCGGCTTTGGCTTGTGGGTAGACGCTGGCCCCCTATAGCTCGGGCCAAAGTCCTTCGGGTGCATGTAAGGTCCTGGTGCCTGTGCAGTCGCCGGTTCGGTGTACTTCTCGATAAATCTCTGAACGGCGGCAACTGGTATGCGCTTCGTTTTGCCGTAGCAAATCGCCTCTATGTGACCATATTTGATGAGGTTGTAGACTGTGCCAATCGAATATCCGAGCGCGGCGGCTGCCTGTTTGACGGTGAGTGGCGTGGGAGGAAGTGGGTTCATATATAGAACCAGTCGCACCTCAGTTCATTTCATTTAAGGAAAAATGTGCAGAGTCGGGCCAACTACCAGACTGTGAAGCCCGAGCCACGAGAAGCGGAAGGAACTGGGGGACGTGCGCACTTCACTTTGTTCGGCAAGTTGGTCAACTAGAAAGAGATCATCCGTGACGTCCGATCAGCTTTGGTTTGAGCATGGAAAACGCATGCTTTGACGGCAATAGTTCTTCTATGTCGACCCGCAGAGCTTCTGCCAATAAGACCAGCTCGTAATCACCCACCCAGCGAATTTGAAGTTCGATCCGCGCGAGGATGTCCCGGCTGATGTCCCACCCCAATCGCTGACACCGAACCACCAAATCCGCCTGCGAGATTTTCAGATCGTAACGGAGGCGACGGATTTGAGGACCAACGATATTGCGAAGACGAAGGTCGGCCACGGTAGGCCCTTGACCGTAGCGACCGAAATGGATTTGATTGTGCGGAAATCCACACAGACTCCATGAAGTCAATTTCACGATCCCCACTCTTGAGCGTTGCGGAAACGGCGAAAATACTCGGTTACTCAAAGCAACAGATTTACGAGATGGTGAAGCGTCGTGACATTCGGCACTGCAAGTACAACGCTCGAATCACGATTCCCGAAGATGCGATCGCCGAGTTTATCGCGAAGCACACCGTTCCGACGCTTGGACGCTGACATCGCACAATCAGGTCGACTGGAACGAGTGCCAGCACCGCGGTGCTCGTTGCGGGCGATAAGCACACGCAAAGAGGCAATTGACGCCAAAAAGTTGCACTTCGTTTTACAGCATGAATGACGTAGGAACGCGCTCGGCCATTCATTACGACATACGACCTAAAACTTCCCCCCATGAAAGCTCTTGCTCCAGCCCTTCTCCTACTTGCATTTCTGGCGTCCGCGCGTGCGAATGCACTGACGGTTGACGCTACCGCGAATATTTTTGGGGCGGCACATTCTACTCCACCGGCGCCTGGCGGCGGTGGCGGGGGAGAACTCCCGCCAGTCTTCATGTTCTCTCCGGGTGGCGGCCAATCGGTGATGTTCTCAAACGTGACCGGAAGCGTGAACGCCAACGACACGCAGAGTACATTTACCAACGGACCTGACGGAGCAGGTCCCGCCGGTTCTACAACGTCGACGAATCTGAATTCGGTCGGCGGAATATCCGGCATCGTCGACGACTCAAATTCGTTTTTCCTCGTCGGTGTTTTTGTGAGCGCGTCGGAACCACAGGACCCAGCTCCAAGTCCATTGGACTTTTCTAGTTCTGCTTTAGGAGAGAACTTTTCCACGCTGTCGCCGCAACTGAATCAAACCTTTTTTATCGGCGATGGTTTGACTGGTCACGGGACGGGGGCGACGCAGGTTTTTAATGTACCAGCGACCGCGACACGGCTATTTATCGGTTTCGCCGACGGAGCATTTTTCACCGGCGATCCTGGCAATTATTCCGACAATAGCGGTTCTCTATCGGTAACGGTCAATATTGTCCCAGAGCCATCGTGCATTTCACTTGTCGGGATCGGCGTTCTCCTCCTGCGCCGCAAACGTGCCGCAATCAGAAAGTAGGCACGTCGTACCGACGGTGTCGATGTGGTGCGTCGCGGTCTTCGAATGCTGGGGCCGCCGGTGCCACTTTGGGACCACTTCCCGCCGTCACTCCATGCAACAGGCATCATTCGTTACAATCCATGAAGACGTGGATACTTCATCTACAGAGAAAGCTTCCTCTCTTCGTAAACAGCAGGTCACGGGTTCGAATCCCGTCACTGGCTCCATTCACATAGTACTCTCCGGTGAATGAGGCGCGCATGAGGTCTGGGTTTCTGCGAAGCCCTCAACTGCCGTCATCGTTGACGAAAGATTTCGTCCTTGGGGATGCGCCTGAAATGTCGAAGGGTTTTCTGCGCAGCCAATCCTCTTTGCCATTTCCAGTAATGGAGAAATATATGTTTCCATTCGTGCATCCAACGTGGCCAGTAGGGATTAAGGGCTGTTCGCAGACGCGGAATGAATCCAGGAGGACGTGCACCGCTGTCGCCCTGGGATTTCACCTCTTCAGCCTGTTTCCAAATGGCGACATAGTCACTCTGCTGCGGCGGATCGGTGACTTTGGGATGATCGTCGATTTTTTGGGCGAGCACCGCCAATTGCATCGGGCGGATCGGCGAAGGAGAGCGTCCGCCCTTTTTGGCCGGATCTTCCACCTCATAAAAATTGGAATCCATTTTGGAGCATTCAAACAAAATCATCTTCCGCAAGGCGAACCCCCGTTCAGCGCTGAACACTCGAAAAAAGAGTTCCGGGCTAAACTGATAAAACCCGTGGCCCATTTGACCGGAGGTCGGGGTAAACGTGATGAAATGTCCTCCGACACGGAGCAACTCCAGGCAGTGCGTCAAGGCCCTGGGATAATCGAAGATGTGTTCCAGCGTGCCACCGTCGATCACCAGGTCAAAAGATCCTCGAAGAGAGGCAGGGAATGGATCGTTGAGATCATGAATCAGGGTCGCTCCCTCGAAGGCACTGCGGTCGACGGTGACAAGCTCATTGGCGCCGAGGAACTTTAAAAATGCGTCGGCCTGAGGGGCCGCGAGAGGTTCTCGCCAGACGCACCTATCCACATCTTCCTCTGTCGCGGGAATTCCGAAATTCCGAAACGCGCTCGTCAGGGTGCTGCGCTTGCAAGTGAAGCCCTGGCGCCCCAAGGTCGCGGTCTGATTGAAAGATACGCCGAGATTTTTCGCCCAAAGGAGAAATTTGATGGCGTTATATTCGAGTCCCATGGCGTTTTCAGGTTAATGGCAGAACCTCGTTATGCCTGCCTGCTCGGGTGTTTCTCAAGGCTTTCCTGTTTTCCCGGCATCCGAGGCTGCGGGCAGCAAGGAAACGGAAAAAAATACCCCGGCACGGAATGCGAATGAGCGCGTTGCGCAGCGACATTCTGCGGGCCGGCCGCGCCGGCACTGGCTCCATTTTTCGGAACGGCTCGCCGGAATCCCTACTGATTCAGCGTGGATTTCCTCCTCTCCGCGCTTTCTTTACGAAAGAATGGTTGCCATTTCCCCGGAGCGGGTTAAGCAAATGCCCCACCAATTTACTAGGGTATGCCCAAATTTCTTCACAAATCCCTTCGCGCCGTCGCCACCGCGCTGGCCTTGCTGGCCCCGCTGGCCGGCGCCCGCGCCCAGCAGGTGACGCTGCGGGTCGGCTACTTTCCGAACATTACCCACGCGCAAGGGTTGGTGGCCTCGCAGCTCACGCGACAGGGCAAGGGATGGTTTGAATCGCGCCTCGGAGACGGCGTGAAAATTCAGTGGTTCGCCTACAACGCCGGGCCCTCGGCGATGGAGGCCATCGCCGCGAATTCCATCGACCTCACTTACGTCGGCCCGAATCCGGCGCTGAACCTCTATGTCAAAGCGGAGGGCGATGAAGTGCGGATCGTGGCCGGCTCGGCCGAAGGCGGCGCGGCGCTCGTCGTCCAGCCCGATGGACGCATCACCAAGCCGGAAGATTTCCGCGGCAAATTGATCGCCACGCCGCAACTCGGCAATACCCAGGATGTGGCTTGCCGGGCGTGGCTCAAAAAGCAGGGCTACCGCGTCACCCAGATCGGCGGCGACGTGAAGGTCGTGCCCGCAGCCAACCCGGACCAATTGGCGCTCTTCACTTCCAAGCAACTCGATGGCGTTTGGACGGTCGAGCCGTGGGTCTCGCGCCTGGAACTCGAGGCCAAGGGAAAGATCTACCTGGAACAGAAAGACTCGATCACTACCGTCCTCGTCTCGAGCGTCAAGATGCTGAAACAGAAGCCGGACCTCGTGAAGAAATTTGCCGCGGCCCACGCGGAATTGACCGATTGGATCAATGCGCATCCGGACGAGGCGAAGAAACTGGTGAATGCCGAACTGAAGGAAATCACCCGGCGCGAGATGTCGCCGGAACTGACCGATCGCGCCTGGTCGCGCTTGCATTTCACGAGCAAGATCGAACGCCAGTCGCTCGAATCGTTTGTCGCCGATGCAAAAAGCGCCGGCTTCCTGCGCGGCTCTGTCGATCTTTCCCGGCTGATGGCGGTACCCTGATGAACGGCGTCTCGCAGGAACTCGAAATCATCAAACCCAGCAAGCTGTCGATCGACGGCGTGTCGAAGTGGTTTCGTGAAGGCGTGGTCAAAACCCACGCCCTGGATAACGTCAGCCTGAGCGTGGACGAGTGCGAATTCGTCTGCCTGGTCGGCCCAAGCGGGTGCGGAAAATCGACCCTCCTGAATATGATCGCCGGGCTGGATTTTCCCGACGAAGGCAAAATCATGACCGACGGGCGTGAAGTCACCGAACCGGGGCGCGATCGGATGATGATGTTTCAGGAGGCCGCGCTCTTCCCGTGGCTGAGCGTGATCGGCAATGTGCTCTTCGGCCTCAAGCTGAAGCCGAACCTGAGGAGGAAGGAACGCGTCGAAGTGGCGCAATTCTATATCAAACTGGTCGGGCTTGAGCGCTACGCCCATTCCAACATCCACGAGCTTTCCGGCGGCATGCGCCAGCGGGTGGCCCTGGCCCGTTCCCTCGCGCCCAATCCCCGCGTGCTGCTCATGGACGAACCTTTCGCCGCGCTGGACGCGATGACGCGCGAACAACTTTACGGCGATCTCCAGTCCATCTGGGCGGCACGGAAAAAGACGATCGTCTTCGTGACGCACAACGTCCGCGAAGCGGCCTGCCTCGGCGACCGCGTGGTCCTCTTTTCGCCGCACCCGGGCCGCATTCGCGAGCAATTCAAAATCGACCTCCCACGGCCACGCGACATCAACAGCCCCGATCTCGCGCATTACGCCACGCTCATTACCCGGGCGCTGAAATCCCACAAAGACGGCGCGCCGGTCGCGGACTAAAATCGTGAGACGTTTCTTTACCGCCGCCGTTTTTTTCCTCGTGCTCGTCGGCGTTTGGTACGTCGGGCGCGAATTCATGGTGCATGATCATCCGGGCTGGGATTCCTTTGCCCAAGCCCACCCCTGGTTCCCGGAATTTCACCGTTGGTCGCCCGTGCTGGTGCCATCGCCGGTTACGGTTGGAAGATATCTCGTCAGCGCGGCCGAGGATGGCACGCTCGTGGAAGCGACCAAAGTGACCTTGAAGCGCCTGTTGCTGGGCTACGTCGCCGGAGTCTTCCTCGGCGTGCCGCTCGGCTTGATCACCGCCCGCTACAAGTGGGCGGGCGATACCATCGGAGTGATCGGACTCGGGCTGCAGACTTTGCCCAGCGTGTGTTGGGTGCCCATGGCCCTGCTCTGGTTCGGCCAGACCGAAACGGCCATGGAATTTGTCGTCATCATGGGCACGCTTTGGTCGGTGCAAATCTCGACCGACAACGGGGTGCGCAACGTTCCGCCGATTTATTCGCGGGCCGCGCGGACCATGGGTTCGCGAGGGCTTCACACCTGGATCAAAGTATTTCTGCCGGCGTCATTGCCGTTCATCATCAGTGGAGTGAAACAAGGCTGGGCCTTCGCCTGGCGCTCGCTCATGGCCGCGGAAATCTATGTGACGATTCTCACCGGCTTCGGCTTGGGCCACCTCCTCCACTACGGGCGTGAGTTGAACGACATGGACCAGGTGCTCGGCATCATGCTCGTGATCGTGGTGATCGGCCTGCTTGCCGACAAAATCCTTTTCTCGCCCTGGGAGCGGTTCCTGCACCGCCGCTGGGGAACGGTGAAGAACTGACGGGCTTCGCGGCTTAACCGTCAACGTTGGCCGGCTCCGCCTGCTCTTCCGGGGCAACGGAGCTCTTCGCGAAGAGAAATCGCCGGCAGCAACTGTAGATCAGCGAGCCGAGCAGGACGGCATTCAATGCGGCGTAGGATTTCGGGTCGGTGAGCGGCGCCGTCTGGTCGAAAAAATCACCAGCCATCCAAAAGACAACGCGAACGGGAATCAGGATCGTTGAGCCGATGGCTTCGCAAAACCGGACGGCCGGCACCGAATGAAAGGCGAATGCGGCGTACCAAAAGGCGAAAACTGAAAACCAACTCAGGACAAAAGCCACACCGATGAAGGCGAGCAACGCAACCGAGTAGCGGAGCCCCTCCTTCACAAGTGACAGGAGTTAGGAGCTGGTCGGCAGGTGCGGGACATCGGAGAAATTCAGTTGGCGAAATCAAAGATCGGCAGCCGACTCACTTCAAGAAAAGATCGGCCCGACTGCGCCACATTGATGATCAAACAGCCGGCTCAAGCAAGTGCCGCCTGCCAGCGGGCCAGTTGTGCGGCCACGTTTTGCGGGCTGGGCGCGCCGATTGCCCGGCGCGCTTCCATCGCTTTTTCGATGCGTAGGATTTCGAAAACGTCGTTCGAAAACGCCGGCGAGAGGGATTGATAATCGGCGAGTGTCAACTCCGTCAGTTCACACTTCTTTTCCCCGCAGAGAATCACGGCATGGCCGATAATGTCGTGCGCCTTGCGAAAGGGAATCCCGTGATTGACGAGGTAATCCGCGAGGTCGGTGGCGAGAAGCATCGGGTCGGACACGGCCGCCGCACAAGCCTCCGGGTTGGCCTGAGCCTCACGGAGCATCGCGGCGAAAACCGCCAGTGCCGCGCGGATGGTGTCGATGCTGTCGAAGACCGGCTCCTTGTCCTCCTGCATGTCACGATTGTAAGTCATCGGCAGGCCCTTCAGCGTCGTCAGGAGCGAGACGAGATTTCCGATCACCCGCCCGGATTTGCCACGCGTCAACTCGGCGACATCCGGATTTTTCTTTTGCGGCATGAGCGAACTGCCGGTCGTAAAGGCATCGCTCAAGCGCAGGAATTGAAACTCGCTCGAGGCCCACAGAATGACGTCTTCGCTCAAGCGCGAGAGGTGGACGGCGACGAGCGCGAGCGCGGCCAGCAGTTCAACGGCGAAATCGCGGTCGCTCACCGCGTCCATGCTGTTTTGGGTGATTGCGGGAAAATTCAGCTCCCGGGCGATGAGTTCCCGGTCGAGGACGATGGTCGAACCGGCGATGGCTCCGGAGCCGAGCGGAAGCACGTTGAGGCGTTTACGTGCATCGCCAATGCGGCCGCGGTCGCGCTGGAACATTTCCACGTAGGCGAGGAGGTGATGGGCGAAATACACCGGCTGGGCACGCTGCAGGTGGGTGTAACCGGGGATGATGATCTCGCGATGGCGGTCGGCGAGATCGACGAGCGCGCGCTGCATCTCGGTGAGCGCCGCGTCCAGATCGTCGCAGGTATCGCGCAGGAAGAGGCGCAGATCGAGCGCCACCTGATCATTGCGACTGCGAGCGGTGTGCAGCTTGGCGCCGGCATCGCCGATGCGGTGGGTCAGTTCCGCCTCGATGTTCATGTGCACGTCCTCCAGTTCCGGCTTCCATTGAAACCGCCCAGCCTCGATCTCCGTGCCAATCTCCTGCAAGCCGGAGACGATCCTGGCCCGCTCCTCCGCCGTGATCAGCCCAGCCGCGAGCAGGGCGGCGGAATGGGCGATGGAACCGGCGATATCCTGACGCCACAGGCGCCAGTCAAAGCTGATCGATTCGCTGTACTGCTGGAGGAGCGCGGAAGTTTCTTGCTGGAAGCGGCCTTTCCACATGGGGCTATTGGAAGGATGAGGGATAAAGGATGAAGGATGAAGAAAGCGGCCGCTTCGCGGTTATTGCTTCGCGGGTTTGACGGGAAGCGAAGCCGCAGTAAGCGAAATTGCCGGCTGATCTACAAGGATTTCGCTAATCGCTCGACGCCTTGCGGTTTTTGCAGACGCCGCGCTTGCGCAATTCATCACAATTGGCCTCGATGCGCAGGCTTTTCGAGGCCGGCGAGAAGCCGAGGCGTTTGCTGATGCATTCCTCGAGAAGTTCGATGTGCTGGTCCTCAAACTCGACGATCCGGTTGCAGTCCACGCAGATCAGATGGTTGTGGTGCGGGTGGTCGAGATAATTGGGATCGTAAAACTTGTAGTCCTTCCCAAAGTCCATCTCCTTGAGGACCCCGCATTCGACGAGCAGCGGCAGGGTGCGGTAAACCGTGGCCCGCGACACGGAGCGATCGATCTTGCGCGACAACCGGAGCAACTCCTCCGCGGTATAGTGCTCCTTAGTGCTGAACGCAGCCTGGATGATGGCCTCGCGCTGCATGGTCTTGCGCAGGCCTTTGTCAGCCAGATAAGTGTGAATGCGTTCGCGAACTCCGGGGCGCATAAGGCCACTATGCGAGCGGCGCCCGGCAGCGTCAAACTTCCCCGCAAGGGCGCCGACGAGGCGGGAGCGGCATCCCTGCCGCTTCAACGGGAGAGACGATCGCGGCACGCGAGACCCTGACTTTGAGTTGTCGACTGCCTCTCACCCATTCACCAAATGGAAAACACGATTATTTGCGTATTTTGATTGAAGTCCTCGAGCGACAGGTCACAAACGTGCTCGATCATGTCAGGGCAACGTCTTGAGCGTGGCTTCAGTGGGTTTGGTAAGTGTACCCGAAAGGTACATTTTCGCCGGGGCTTCATCATGGCGCGATCTCTGGATCATCACTGCGGCCACGAAACAGGCCGCACCAGCCCCTGCCCTCTTGCGAAACTCGCCACCGGTGGTTTCGCGGGTGCCGGTTTCTACCCAACAAAAGAATGAATTGGTTTGCGATTATGAAATTACGCCGGTCGTTACGCCCCCTCAATTCCACCTTCGGTGCCGTGGTGGCGCCATTGCTCATCGCCGGGGCCCTGTGTCCAAAATCTGATGACAGCTCGAGGAATTTGCCCCACGCGGGTGAGTCCGGTCTGCCGGCCGAGGCTGGCGTCCGTGAGCGCCCGGCGGATGCGCCGTTTGGAAATGGAACCTCGTTCGTCCGTGGAGGGATCGAGGGCGTGCTTACCGACTCGGCGAGCGCTCGCGACGAAATGCCGAATAGCGGGGAAGGACTTGGCAATTCCGCATTTGACCGGGAGTTTGCCGATCTGTTAGACGCCTTGCACAAAGGGTCTCACCCAGGGCGCGAAGGGCGGTCGGTGTTTCGTGCCATGGCCGATTTCTGGGGCCCTTCGACCCCGGACAATTTGGGCGAACGAACGATACAGGATTCTAAGTTCGGGGTAGTCTCCCGGAGCGTGGCCGAACGGCTGGGCTGGACCAATTTTTCATCCCCGGGCCGCGAAAATGGCCGCGCCGAGGCTTCGAGGTTGCGGGACTTCAAGGAACGCCTGTTGGCCGATCTCGAAAGGGCCGCACCGCCCACGGAGTTCCCGTCCAACTCCGATTATTCCCTGGCACCCATCGGCGTCAACACCTCGACGTCCGATGGCGGATCGCTCGTGGTTTCGGGCTATCCCCTGGCCAGCGGGACCGCGCCGGCCACGGGGAACGGGTATCTGCCGCCGAGTCCGAGCTGGTCCAGCCTCCCGGTTCCGACGACGGCCAGCGCCAGTGACAATAATAGCAGCAGTCTCAGCTTCGGCTCCGTGGTGATCACGGCGCCGCTGAGTTCACCGCCAAACTGGAAGAACTACGCGCCGAGCGTCCCCGCGGCGAACTTTCCCAGCATGGCGAGTGTCGCGAGCGTGCCGGTGGTGACTCCGAACGCGCCGGCAGTTCCCGTGCTCGTCCCGGCTTTGACGACGCTGACCGCGAGGAGCACGACTCCGGCGATATTGACCGCCAGCAGCACGGCGCCGGCGAGCGCATCCACCACCGGGACGGCCATTCCGCAGATCCCCAACCCCTCCTCATTCATTTACGTCGCGAATGCGGTCAATAACACAGATGGCTTCGTCACGGCATACAACGCCACCACTGGGACGGTGGTGCCCGCCTTCACGACCATCACCGGGCCGAGCAACTACACCCCGGACGCCCTGGCCGCAAACACCTCCTTTCTCTACGTCGGAGACTTAGACAACGCCACGGTGAAGGCGTACAATGCAAGCAGCGGGACACTTTATTCCAACTTCGCGACCATTTCCGGATATGTTCCCGAGGGCCTTGTTTTGTCGAAAGACGGGAGCACGCTCTACCTGGCGGAAGGAACCGGGAACGCACCCTTTACCGGCGCGGGCGTGATCGCCTACAACGCCCTCACGGGTGCGCAGCTTTCCACCTTCGCCATGATTTCGACGCCTTATCCGTACGCGCTGGCCGTTTCGAGCAATGGCGCCGACCTTTATGTGGGCGATTATCACAACGGGACGGTGAAGGAATACAACGCTTCGACCGGCGCACTGATCCCCAGCTTTTCGCTCTCCGTGCCCAACGTGTCCGGACTCGCCATCTCGGCGAATGGACAGGACATCTTTGTCACGGACGCGAACACGGTTACGGAATACAGTCTGAGCACCGGGGACCAAGTCGCCTTCACCCTTTCGCCGGCGCCTGGAAGTCCAGCGAGCATTGCCACGTTCGGGAACGCTCTGTACGTGGGAGATCAGAATCTGGAAGATGTCGTCGAATACAGCCAGGCGACGGGAGTGGAGGTTTCGACCAGCACCTTCGATATTACCAGCGTCAATGCCACCGCGCTCGCGGTCATTCCGGAGCCTTCGAGCGTCTTGCTGTTGCTCGGGGCCGGCGCGATGCTCGGACTGCGCAGGCGTCGCCGGGGCCAAGGACCATAGGATTGCCCAGGCATACCGTGCCGGATCAGTGGTAACGCGCCGCAAGCAGGCCACCAGCACAACGGGGGCAGCCGATCTTACGCAATCGCGTGAGACGCGTCCCTTGCCCTAACACTTGCGAGTCCGACAGGCTCATATCCATTGTGAGGAGTCGTTTTTTTTCGCCATGATTCGTCCCCCTTTGTTCGTCTCGCTTGCTGCTGCCGGAGTTGGATTGCTGATGCTGGGGCCCGGTGCGTTCGGGGCAGATGTGCCATCCGGGAGGGTCCAGTTCAACCGGGATATCCGGCCGATCTTCTCGGACACCTGTTTTCATTGCCACGGCTTTGACCCAAAAGCACGGAAGGCCGGTCTGCGACTCGATATCCGGGACGAAGCGCTCAAAAAGACCGACAATGACGTGTATCCGATTGTCCCCGGGAAGCCGGACGAAAGTGAGATCATCGAACGCCTCTTTTCGACCGATCCGGACGACATCATGCCGCCGCCGAAAGCGCACAAGGAGATCACACCCAAGCAAAAGGAGGTAATCAAACGCTGGGTCGCCGAGGGGGCCGTTTATCAGCCGCCTTGGGCCTACGCGCCGCTCTATCGTCCGGCGGTACCGATCCTCGGCGACGCAAAACTGGAAACGGGGAACCCGATCGACTCATTCATTCGAACGGCGCTGGCGGAAAAGAAGATCACCCCGTCGCCGGAAGCACCCAGGGAACGGCTTCTCCGGCGCCTTTCGCTCGACCTCATCGGGCTGCCACCCACCGCCGAGGATGTCGCCGCATTCGTCAACGACACTTCGCCGGATGCCTACGAGAAGCAGGTCGATCGCCTGCTGGCTTCGCCGCATTTTGGCGAACGCATGGCCGTGTGGTGGCTCGACGTGGCCCGCTTCACCGACACCGTCGGCTTTCACGGGGACCAGAATCAGCGGATTTTTCCGTACCGCGATTACGTCATCCGTTCGTTCAACCAGAACAAGCCCTTCGACCAGTTCACTATCGAGCAACTGGCTGGCGACCTTCTGCCGCATCCCACCCCCGAGCAACTCGTCGCCACCGGCTACAACCGCCTGAACATGGTGACGCGCGAAGGTGGCGCGCAACCGAAAGAATATCTGGCCAAATATGGTGCCCAGCGGGTCCGCGCCGTGGCCGCCGCGTGGTTTGGGAGCACCTTCGGGTGTGCCGAATGCCACGACCACAAATTCGACCCGATCAAGACCCGCGACTTCTACGAACTCCAGGCCTTCTTTGCCGATGTCAAGCAATGGGGCGTGTATTCGGATTATGGTTATACGAAGAACAACGAATTGGCCGGTTTCACGAACGACTCCCCCTTCCCGCCGGAAATCCAGGTCGAGAGCCCGTATCTCATGGCGGAACGGGACAAGGCGGCGGCGGCGCTCGACTCCTACCTGAGCGGATGGCGCGAACATCTGGCAACCGATCCGAAACTGCGCACGGCGTTCGATCAATGGAGCGCCGAAGCACTCGCCTGGCTCGATCACAACGCTACAGGCTGGTTGGTGCCAGCGGTCAGCGGAGTCATTTTCAAAGGCGGCAAGCCGGACATCAATCGTAACGTGGCCGTCGGGACAGATTCCACGGTGGAACTCGGTGCGCCTCTCGGCAAAACAGAGGAACTGCGCATCACGTTGCGTCCGGAAATCGACCGCGTCGCCTCCGTGCGGATCGCCACCGTGACTGAAGGCCGAACGGACGCCAATCTCACGGCGTCATTCGGAGCGAATTTGAAGCTGACGGCCAGCGTCCAGGCCGCGGACGGAAAGGTTCGCAAAGTCGCCGCTTATTTTGCCGACGCCACCGCCAAGACCCCGCGCTACAGCGACGGAACGGAATTACTCGGCGTCGCCACGGAATGGAAGCTCCCGCGGAAAAAGACCGAGCAGCCCCCCACCGCGACGTGGTTTCTCGATCCACCAGTGAAACTTGCCACGGGTGAAAAGCTCATCCTGTCCATCACCGGCAACAACCCCCTGCCCCTGCGCGTTTCGTTGTCGCCTTTCGCCATGCGGAATCCCCTGGCCATCGACGTCTCCGCCCTGCGCGCCGCCTTGGCAGCATCCGCCGACGGTCGCACTCCGGCACAGCAACAACTCCTCGCCGAGACGTGGCTGCTCAGCACCGCGGCCGATCCTGCGACTTTCGCCCGCTACAAGGAACTGGCCAGTGCCCTGCGCGAGACCCGCGATGGCCGCGCGTGGACGATGGTGACCCAGGCCGTCGAGCCGCTCACCGTGCGCGTCCTGCCGCGCGGGAACTGGCAGGACCAAAGCGGGCCGGTAGTCCTCCCGGCGACGCCCTCCTTTCTTCCCGGCCGCATCGAGAGCACACCCACCAAACGCCTCACCCGTCTCGACCTGGCCAGGTATATTGTCTCCGACGAGAACCCGATCACCGCGCGCACGGTCATGAACCGCCTTTGGCAGCAGTACTTCGGCATCGGCTTGAGCGCCATGGTCGATGATCTCGGCTCGCAAGGTGAACTGCCGTCGAATCCCGAATTGCTGGATTGGATCGCCAGCGAATTCCGCGACAGCGGCTGGGATTTCAAGCACATGATCAAGCTCTTCGTGACCAGCGCGACCTACCGCCAGAGCAGCGTGGCCCGGCCGGAGTTGCGCGAGATCGATCCGACCAACCGGCTGCTGGCCTCGCAAAATCCGCGGCGCCTCGATGCCGAATTCGTCCGCGACAACGCCCTGTTCATCGCCGGCCTGCTCAATCTCGACCAGATCGGAGGACCCAGCATCAAGCCTTACCAGCCCGCCGGTTACTACGATGCGCTGCAATTTCCCAATCGCGAGTACGTGCCGAGCACCGGCCCGGAGCAATGGCGGCGCGGCGTCTACATGCATTGGCAACGCACTTTTCTGCACCCGATGCTGGCCAATTTCGACGCGCCGGCCCGCGACGAGTGCGCCGCCGCCCGCGTCGTGAGCAATACCCCGCAGCAGGCGCTGACGCTGCTCAATGACCCCACGTTTGTGGAAGCGGCCCGGATTTTCGCGGGCCGTCTGCTGAAGGACCAGGCCGCAAATGACGGTGCCCGCATCGACGAGGCTTACAAACTGGCGATCGCCCGGGCTCCGCAGGAACGGGAAAAGAAATCGCTCGAACAATTCCTGGCCGTGCAACGCGATTATTACCGAGAGCATACCGACGACGCCGGCAAATTGCTGAAGATCGGTTTTGCTCCCGCCAACACCGGCGATCCCTCGGAACAGGCCGCCTGGACCACTCTTTGTCGCGTCCTGCTCAACTCGCAGGAAGTCATTACCCGCTATTGATATGAACTTCGATCCCGCCAAACATGCGCTCAGCGTCAATCGCCGTGCTTTCATCTCGCAAAGCGCTTACGGCCTCGGCGGTCTCGCGTTGGCCATGTTGCAAAACAAAGCCTTCGGCACCACCACCGCGACACATCGTCCGGACGGCTGGCATGGAGTGCTTCAGGAGGCGAACTTCCCGATCAAAGCCAAGCGCGTGATCTTTCTCTGCATGGCGGGCGGCCCATCGCAATTTGAGACCTTCGATTGGAAACCCGAGTTGAAGAAACTCGACGGCCAGCCGTTCCCGGCATCGTTCACCAAGGGCCAGCAACTCGCCCAGTTGCAGAATGCCGTGCTGAAGGCGCGCGGGCCGGTCACCACCTTTCAGCGCCACGGCAAGGGAGGCGTCGAGATCAGCGACCTCTTTCCGAACATCGCCGGCGTGGCTGACGAGCTCTGCGTGATCCGCTCGATGCAAACCGAGCAGATCAACCATGATACGGCGCATGCCTTCATGAATACCGGTTCCATCATCAAAGGCCGGCCGAGCATGGGTTCCTGGCTGCTTTACGGACTCGGTGCCGAGACACATGATCTGCCGGGTTTCATCGTCCTGATGTCCGCGGGGCGGACCGGGCTGCAACCGGTCTCCGCGCGGCAATGGTCGAGCGGGGTGCTACCCAGCCGGTTCCAGGGCATCCAATTCCAATCGCGGGGCGACGCCGTCCATTACATTGGCAATCCCGAGGGCGTCTGCCAGAGCACGCAGCGGCAAGTCATCGAAGAAGTCGAGCGCTTGAACGGGTACCTGAATGACGAACAGCATGACCCGGAAATCACCACGCGGATTGCGCAGTACGAAATGGCTTTCAAGATGCAGACCAGCGTCCCCGAGTTGCTCGATTTCAAGAACGAGCCGCAGGAGATGCTCGACCTCTACGGGGTGAAGCGTGGGGGCGACGGCAGTTTCGCCTCGAACTGTCTGCTGGCCCGCCGACTCGCCGAGCGCGGTGTCCGGATGATCCAACTCTACCATCGCGCCTGGGACCATCACGGCGACCTGGCAAATGGCATGAAGTGGGGCGCGGAGGATGTCGACAAGGCCACCGCGGCGCTCATCAAGGACCTGAAGCAGCGCGGGATGCTGGACGACACCTTGATCCTCTGGGGCGGAGAATTTGGCCGCACGCCGATGGGCCAGGGCACCGGGCGCGACCACCACATCCTGGGGTTCAGCGTCTTCCTGGCCGGCGGGGGTGTGAAAGGCGGCACGACCTACGGCGCCACCGACGAACTCGGCTATCGCGCGGTGGAAAATGTCGTGAGCGTGCACGACCTGCACGCCACGATGCTCGCCTTGATGGGCATCGACCACCACCGTCTCACGACCAAGTTCCAGGGCCTCGACGTTCGCCTGACAAATATCGCCGGGGAGATCGTCCACCCCATCATGGCGTGAACCGAATATCGGCGACAGGAATGTCGCCGCTTCCAGGGAAATCGCCCGCGTGAGCGAAAGCGTCTACTTCAAGACCTCGCGGAACGGCTTGTTCTGCTTGTAGAGATCGATGCGAGCCTTGATCTCGGCCTGCACGTCCGGCGGTTCCTCACCGGACGCTTTGACGGCCGCTTCCTGCCATTTGCGGGCATTGTCAAATTCGCCCTTTTCGGCGAAGGCCGCAGCCAGGGTGTCGAGATAACCGGCGTTCTGATAATTGGTCAACTGGCAGGCTTGATTGGCCAGTTCCACGGCGCGCGGGCCGTTGCGCACGCTGTCCTTCGTCCCCGTGGCCAGGAGCCACGCGCAATCGTTGAACGGCTGTGCCTCCGTGGGGAACTTCTGCATCAGGTCCCCGTAGACCCCAACGGCCTTCTCCAATTCCCCGGAGCCGTAAAGCGCCGAGGCCTGCCCGAGAAGCGCGCGGAAATCCCCCGGAACGACGCCGAGGATGAAATTGTAATCGCTCAATGCTTCGCCCCACTGCTTCTTGCCCCGATAAATCTCCGCCCGTCCCAGGCGCGACTGGATGTTCTTGTCGTCGAGCTTGATCGCGGCGGAAAAATCAGCCAGCGCCTTGTCCATGTTGCCCAAGCCGGCATAGGCATAGGCGCGCTGGGCCAGCGGTTGCGGGTCATTGGGCATTAGTTCCACCGCCTGGGTGTAATCCTCGACCGCTTCCTTGAAATCGCCTTTCAGATAGTTCACCCCTCCGCGCCCGGTGTGGCCGTTCGGGTCCTTGGGATCCAACTGAATGGAATGCTCGAAATCCTTTTGCGCGTTCTCGAGTTCTTCCTTGCGCACGGACTCCTCCTTCTCTGCCCGGAGAACGTGGACCTGGCCGCGCGCCTGGATGGCTTCGCGGTTGTCGGGCTGCTGGGTAAGAGCCGCATCGAGATCTCCCAGTGCCGCCTTGGTATTGCCGAGATCGCCGAGCAGCAGGCCCCGCAGGAAAAGCGCCAGGTAGTTGTTGGTATCCAACCGAAGAGCCTGGTTGAAGTCGCTCAGGGCATCGTCAAATTTCCGCTGCTTTTGGAGGACATAGCCGCGGTGCGCAAAGGCATCGGCGCTCGGCTGCAAGCGGATCGCCGCGTTCAAATCGGGCAGCGCCTTGTCAAATTCCCCTTTTCCGGCGCGCAACCGGCCGCGCCAGAAATGGGCCGCGGCGTTGTCCGGATCCTCCTTGATGGCTGCGTCGAGGGCGGCGAGGGCTTCATCGACTTTGTTTTCGCGCAACGCATCTTCGGCGTCCTGAAGATGGTTCGACGGTTGGGATTTGATCGCGCTGAAGCCGACCGTCGGCAACAGCAGCACAAGGGCGAAGGGGAGAAGGTGACGGAGTTTCACGGTTTTGAACACGGGCGTGACGGTCACGCGGAGTGGGCTGAAGGTCAAGTCCCGGCAGCAGTTGCTGTTCCCTGTAAATTCTTCTCCACCTCTGCGGGATTCCGGCTACATTCCGCGCCCCTGCCATGTACCGCACCCATTCCTGCCAACAACTTCGCTCCGCCGACATCGGCCAATCCGTCACGCTCGCCGGATGGGTGAATACGAATCGCGATCAAGGTGGTGTCATTTTTGTCGACCTGCGCGACCGCGAAGGCATCACCCAGATCGTCTTTCGGTCCGAGGAAAATGCCGAAGCCACCGAGCTGGCGCACAAGCTTCGGAGTGAAGACGTCATCCAGATCACCGGCAAGGTCGCCCGGCGTTTGGCGGGCACGGAAAACGCCAAGCTGGCCACCGGCGAGATCGAGATCATCGCCACCAGCCTCAAGGTGCTGAACAAGGCCGACGTGCCGCCGTTTCCGCTCGATGATCCCAAAGTCAACGAGGACCTGCGGCTCGAGTACCGCTATCTCGACCTGCGCACCGCCCACATGCAGCGCAACCTGAAACTGCGCCACCGAATCGTGAAGGCCACGCGCGACTATCTGGATGAAGCCGGCTTCCTCGAAATCGAGACGCCCGTGCTTTCCAACCCCACGCCGGAAGGGGCGCGCGATTTCCTCGTGCCGTCGCGGCTCAACCCCGGCACCTTCTACGCCCTGCCCCAGGCGCCGCAGCAGTACAAGCAACTGCTCCAGGTGGCCGGTCTGGAGAAATATTTCCAGATCGCCCGCTGCTTCCGCGATGAAGATTTGCGCGCCGATCGCCAGCCGGAGTTCACGCAGATCGACGTGGAAGCCTCTTTCATCACCGACGTGGAAATCCAAACCCTCATCGAGGGCCTGCTCGTCCGCATTTTCAAGGAAGCGCGTGGGGTCGAAATTCCCACGCCTTTCCCGCGCATGACTCACGCCGACGCGATGAACCGTTTCGGCTCCGACAAACCCGACCTGCGCTTCGGCCTCGAGCTCGTGGATTTGGCGGACATCTTCCGCGAATCGCAGTTCAAGGTCTTCCGCTCGGTGGTGGACGGCGGCGGCGTGATCAAAGCGCTCAATGCCAAAGGCGCCGCGGCGCTCCTGAGCAAGGAGCAGCTCAAGAAATGGGAGGAATGGGTCAAAACGGAATTCGGCGCCAAGGGCCTCGCCTACATCAAGTGGAGCGTGGGTGGCGAATGGGAGTCGCCGATCGTCAAATTCTTCAGCGAAGCGGAAAAGGCTGCGCTCGGCCAGCGGATGGGCTTCGCCGAGGGCGACGTCCTTTTCTTCGGGGCGGACCTCAAGCTGGAGTCCGTCGCCGAAGTCCTCGGGCGCGTCCGGCTGCGCTGCGCCGATATCCTCGGTCTGCTCGCCGATAAGAAGGACGAGCTCAACTTTCTCTGGGTGGTGGATTTCCCGCTCCTGGCGTTTTCGCCCGAGGACAATCACTGGGTCGCGGTACATCATCCGTTTACCCGGCCGAAAGCCGAGGACGTTCCTGCGCTCGAAGCCGGCGATTATGGCAAGGTGCGCGCCGTGGCTTACGACGTCGTTCTCAACGGCGTGGAATTGGGCGGCGGCTCGATTCGAATCCACGAGAAGGATCTCCAGGCAAAAACATTCGAAGTCCTGGGCATTAGCCCGGAGGAGCAACAGGTGAAGTTTGGCCACCTCCTCCGCGCTTTCAGCTTTGGGGCGCCCCCGCACGGCGGCATCGCCCTCGGGCTCGATCGACTGGTCATGCTCGCCGTCGGCGCGGAATCGATCCGCGAAGTGATCGCTTTCCCGAAGAACAACCGGGGCTGCGACCTGATGACTCATTCGCCGGTGGAGGTCGACTTCAAGCAATTGCGCGAGGTCTATATTGCCAGCACCGCGAAGAAGGGCTGAACAGTCGTTAGCGAAACGCTGACCGTTCGTGGGTGTCCGCCGCAGACGCCGGATTTACACTGGCGCGAGTGGCGAAGCAGGACTATTATCGGCGGCTATCATGCTGAAAACCCTCCTCCGAACCGTTGCTCTATTGCTGCTGGCGGCAGCTTGCGCGGCGCGTGGCGAGGACATCATTCCTCCCTTCGGATTGCACTGGGGCGAGAGTTCCGAACATCTGGAGAGACTCCTGATCGGGGCGAAAGCAACGATCGTGGATCGCCACCTCGTCGACGGCAAAGAGGCGTGGGACGTCGAAGGCCTGCTCCAGGCCGGCCTCAGACGCACCGTCTTCTATTTTCACCGCGGTGAACTGGTGGAGGTCGAATTGCAATACCAACAGGACGGTTGGGACGACGATCATTACTGCTCGCTCTTGAATGACGTGAAAAAACGCCTGGAGCAAAAGTATGGGGATGGCCAACTCATTGCCAGGCGCACTGACCAACCGCCCGAGACCGACGTCATCGAAAAGCTCATCGGTTACAAGTGGAATCAAAACAATACGGCCATCGAGTTGGTTTACTTTGCCGCCACCAATCCCACCCAGAGCTATCGGACGCTCAGCGTGCACTACAAGACCTACTAGCCAGGCGTGGCTGGTGCTGAATCGACAATCAGACCGTCGGACAATGAGACAGTCAGGGAATGGCCGTGCGCTGACCGACCGATTGTCTGACTGTCTCATTGTCTGATTGTCTCGCATCCGATGCCCACTCGCTCGCTACTCGCCACGCTCAAGCAGACCTTCGGATACGACTCGTTCCGGCCGCTCCAGGAGGAGATCATCCAGGACGCGCTGGCCGGGCGCGATGTCTTCGCGCTGCTCCCCACGGGAGGCGGAAAATCGCTTTGCTTCCAATTGCCGGCCATCCTTCGCGAAGGCCTCACCGTGGTCGTTTCACCGCTGATCGCGCTAATGAAAGACCAGGTCGACGCGCTGACCGCCACGGGAATCCCGGCCACCTTTCTCAATTCCACCCTCGACAGTGCCGAAGGCCGGGCGCGCTTTCGCAGCCTGCACCGAGGCGAGATTCGCTTGCTCTATGCCGCTCCCGAGCGGCTCATGCTTCCGGGCTTCGTCGACAATCTCAAAGCGTGGAATGTGATCCAACTGGCGATCGACGAGGCCCATTGCATCAGCGAATGGGGACACGATTTCCGGCCCGAGTACCGGCAACTCGCGGACTTGCGCGATGCCTTGCCGGGAGTGCCGGTGATGGCGCTCACGGCCACTGCCACGGAGCGGGTGCGCGAGGATATTGTCGAGCGGTTGCGCCTGCGCGAGCCGCGTTGCTACACCGCGAGCTTCAATCGTCCCAACCTCACCTATCGAGTGATTCCGCGGGCCCAGCCCTACGATCAGACGCTGGCTTTCGTGCGCGGCCGGCCGGGCGAAAGCGGAATCATTTATTGCGCGAGCCGAAAGGCGGCGGAAAGCGTCGCCGAACGCCTGGCCGCCGATCGCATCCCAGCGCGGCCTTATCACGCGGGGCTGGCCGCCGAAGAGCGCTCGCGAAACCAGGAGCTCTTTCTGCGCGACGAAGTGCGGGTGATTTGCGCCACCATCGCCTTCGGCATGGGGATCAACAAACCCAACGTCCGTTTCGTCCTGCACTACGATCTGCCAAAGAATATCGAGGGATACTATCAGGAAACGGGACGCGCCGGGCGTGATGGACTTCCGGCTGAATGCGTGCTGCTTTTCTCCGCGGCAGATGTCGTCAAGCAAACGGCCTTCATCGATGAAAAGTCCGACCCCGAAGAGCAACGCGTCGCCCGTGCGCAACTCCGGCAGATGGTCCATTTCGCCGAAAGCTCGGGCTGCCGCCGGGTGGATTTGCTCGAGTACTTTGGCGAAATCTGGCCGGAGGCCAATTGTGGCGGCTGCGACAACTGCCTCGTGCCCCGGGAAACCTTCGACGGCACGCTGGCCGCGCAGAAGCTGCTCTCCTGTGTTTACCGCGTGCGCGAGCGCAGCGGGTTCAACTTTGGTCTCAACCACGTGATCGAAGTGCTCACCGGCGGCCAGACCGACTCCGTGCGCAAGTGGGGACATGAAAATATCTCCGCCTACGGGATCGGCCGCGAAATGAAACGCGGCGAATGGCAGGCCATCGGGCGGGAACTCATCCGGCTCGGTTTTCTCCGGCAAAGCACGGAGAAGTTTGCCACCGTGGAGATCACCAGCGACGGCCTGGCGGCCCTCAAGCAGCGGCGGCAGATCACGCTCACCAAGCCGCTGGCCGTGGCGGAGAAACGCGTCCGGACGAAGCGCGGCGAGATCGCCTGCGACGAGCGGCTCTTCGACATTCTGCGCCAATTGCGCCGGGAGATCGCCGACTCCCGCAACGTGCCGGCCTATGTGATCTTCGGCGACGTTTCTCTCCGCGAAATGGCCCGCGATTACCCAACGACCGAAGACGAATTCCTGAACGTCAGCGGCGTCGGGGAGAAGAAACTCGACGAGTTTGGCGCCCAATTCATGGACGCCATCGCGAAGTATCTGCGGGAAAATCCGCGCGAGAGTTTTAGTTAGCGGCGGGCGGCCAACTCGTCCAGCAGGGCGAAAAGCGCGGCATGGGCGGTCGGCAAATCCGCGGGTGTTTCCACGAGTTGCGCCGCGCTTTGCACATAGCGGCCCGGCGTCAGATCTTCGGCGGCAACATTGGCCAGGTCCACGACATTGACCGCGCCCATCTCGAGATGGAACTGCAGGCCGACGACGTGATCGCCCCAGATGAAAGCTTGCCGCGGACAACCGGCGCTCTCGGCCACCAGGCGGGAGCCGCGCGGCAAGTCAAAGGTGTCGCCGTGCCAGTGCATGACGTTCATCGCTTCCGGGAAGGCCGCGAAGGGCGTCGCGCGATCGAGAAAACGCACCGGAAACCAGCCGATCTCCTTTTCCGGATTTTGGTAAACCTTGCCGCCCAGCACATCCGCGAGGAGCTGCGCCCCGAGACAAATGCCGAGGATCGGTTTACCCGCGGCAATCGCCTGCCGGAGGAACTCCTTTTCCTGCACCAGCCAGGGGTAATCGCGGTGTTGATAGATATTCATGCCGCCGCCCATGATCACCAAAAGGTCGAATGATTCGAGGGCGGGCGGCGGTTCGGCGGCATAGAGCGCGGTGCGTGCAAGCGTGTGACCGCGAGCGGCGGACCAGTCGGCGATTTTGGCCGGCCCTTCGGCAGGCTGATGTTCCAGTGAGTGAATGCGCATGGGAGCGTGGTTGAATCTTTGTCAGCGGCGACCTCAGACCGTAGCAATGCCGTCAATCGTCCCGGCAGGTCGCGGCGCAAAAAGAACGGAAGCCGAACACGACGGTAACAATTCCGTAACACGGCCGGGCGACGGTCGTGGGCATCGGCTCCCGCACTCCGCGGACGGCCACCAAACCAAAACCAAAAAAGATCCCCAGTCATGAACAAATCCAACAAAGCTTTCACGCTGTTCGAACTGCTCGTCGTCATTGGCATCATTGCCATCCTGGCCGCACTGCTTTCGCCGGCGCTGAAAACCGCGATGCAAAATGGGAAAATGACCAATGCCATGAGCAACGCCCGTCAGATCGGCCTGGCCTTGCGCATGTTCGCCAACGACAACGACGGGAATTATCCGATGACCACGAACAGCTACGGCGAGAACATCAACACCTCGAATGACGCCTTCCGCAGCCTGCTCCCGACCTACATCGACAATGAGAAAGTCTTTGCTCTGCCGGGATCGAAAGCGGGACCTTCGGCGGACAACAACATCCAGGATGCGGCGCACATTTTGCAGCCGGGGGAAAACTATTGGTCCTTCGTTTCCGGGTTGAATTCCAGCGCCAATAGCAACTGGCCGCTGATTGTCGATAACGACAACGGTTCGGGTTATTTTGTGACGGAGCCAAATACCCTCGGCGGCATGTGGGGCGGCACCAAGGCGGTCGTGATCAATACGGATGGCAGCGGCCATATTGTTCCCCTCCAGGGCACCGGCGATCAGCGCTACATCCCCGAGTTCGATGACTCGACCAAAAACGCCCTGACGGTGAGCGATTATATGGGCACGGGCGTGCAGTTGCTCGAGCCGGCGATGAAGTAACATTTCGGGCTTCGCCCGGCGCGGGATTTGCAGCAAGAGTAAGGTGGTTGTCCCCCCATGACGATTCACGAAATCAGTCCCAAGCAGCTCCGGGCGCTTTTGTTTCTGCTCGTGCTCGTCCCGTTCATTCCCATGGCCCTCATGCTTCGGTTCATGGCCGACGCGCTCGAAGGCGAGAGCGATGCCGCGCGGGAGCGTTTCGCCAACACCGCGCAGCGCGCCCTGGCCAGCGCCGTGGCCGTGGAAGAGAAGCAGCTCGCATCCCAGACGGCACCGGTGAAACCGGAGGAACTGCTCCGTGTCTACCGAGAGCTCTTCGATAAGACGGTCGAGCTGACCATTCGCGATGGGAAGGGACGAGTGGTCGGCGGGGCTGCGCGGCCCGCCGGCCGGCTCGTGGCCCAAACGCAGATCAGGCATTTGGGAACGAACTGGCTGGTCCAGGCGTGGCTGGTGGATGATCGGGGCTTGAAGGCTCAGGTGCGCGACCAGTTTCAAATCTACGCCTGGACGGCGCTGATCGCCGCGGTGGCCATTTGTGCCATCGCGGTCGCTGCGGGGCTGACAGTCCACCAGCAACTGCAATTGAATGAACTGAAGACGAACTCGGTCGCCACCGTGGCTCACGAACTGCGGACGCCGCTGGCCACGATGCGCGTGCTCGTCGACACGCTGCGGGAGGGACGATGCCGAAACGCGGAACAGGTGCGCGAGTATCTCGACCTGCTCCATTCCGAGAACCTGCGCCTCAGCCGCCTGACGGAGCATTTCCTCACCCACTCCCGGCTGGAGCGCGGCCAGCATACTTTCGCCTTTGTCCCGGTGGCCGTGGAGACGGTGGTCGATCCCGCCCTCTTCTCGCTCCGCGCCAAATTGGAAGCGCCGGGCTGTCATTTCACCCTCGATCTGGCGCGTCCCCTCCCGGAGATGATGGCCGATCGCGACAGCCTCGTCACCGTGCTGGTGAACCTGCTCGAAAACGCCCTCAAGTACAGCGGTGACGAAAAGCACATCGCGCTGCGGGCGCGCCGGAACGACGCCACTATCGTCTTCCTCGTCGAGGATGATGGGGTCGGCCTCAGTCCGTCGGAACGAAGCCGCATATTCGAACCATTCTACCAGGTGGACCAAAAGCTCTCGCGGACCCGCGAAGGGTGCGGCCTTGGTTTGAGCATCGTGCGGGCGATTGTCACCGCGCATCGCGGGCGCGTGGAAATCGAAAGCGAACCCGGCCACGGCGCGGCCTTTGCCGTGCACATTCCCCTCGCCCCGGCATGAACGCACGTCACGAAACCATCCTCATCATTGAAGACGACCCGGTGATGCTTCGCGCGCTGAAGGATAACTTCGAGTTCGAAGGTTATCAGGTGCAAACTGCGGCGGATGGTGACGCCGGACTGAAAGCGGCGCTCGCCATGCAGCCCGCGCTCATCGTCCTGGACGTGATGTTACCGAGGATCAACGGTTACGAGATTTGCCGTTTCCTGCGTGAGGAGAAACTGGAAATGCCGATTATCATGCTCACCGCCAAAGGCCAGGAATCGGACGTCGTCCTCGGGCTCAAACTGGGGGCCGATGATTACGTGACCAAGCCTTTCAGCATCAAGGAACTGCTGGCCCGTGTGGAGGCGTTTCTTCGCCGCCGCCGCCAGGGTCCCTGCGACGTGATCGCGTTCGGCGATTGCCGCCTGGAAACTTCCGCGCGGCGCCTCGTCCGGGCTGGCGCGGACGTGCCACTTTCGCCGAAGGAATTTGAATTGCTGGCCTATCTCGCGTCCAATGCCGGACGCGCCCTCAGCCGGGATCGCATCATGACCAGTGTCTGGGGTTACGACAGCCGGGTGACCCCACGCAGTATCGACCGGTTCATCAACGCCCTGCGGAATAAGATCGAGCCGGACCCCGCGGACCCACGCTTTTTGAGAACGGTGCGGGAGTTTGGTTATAAATTCGAAGTGGGTTAGAATCTGCTCGCGGGAGCGATCCCTTTGGTTCCTAACTTGATCGGGAATGGTATCGCCGGTGAATCGGCCGCTCCGGAATTTACCGGCCCCGAAAGCCGATTCAATCTCCCGGGCGCACCTCGGACTTTGGCGATTTCTCCAGGTCTGCTTTGGCTCGCTTCCCGTTGGGATAAGGTTTCACCTGTGCGCGAACGGCCCAGGCCTCCCATTTCTCCTCGAGCGAATGGGCGCGATCGGGGTCGGTCGTCGTGAGATCGTGCAACTCTGTCCGGTCGGCTTTCATGTCGTAGAGTTCCCAGGGACCGTTGCGGCCGGCACGAACCAGCTTCCAGTCTCCTTCGCGAACCGCCGCATTCCCTTCGTGTTCCCAATAGAGAGCGTCGCGTTCGATGGGGTGATTGTCAAAAGCCGGCACGAGACTGCGGCCTTCCATCGGGAGAATTTTGTGGCCTTTGAAATCTGCGGGATAGGTAGCGCCAGCGACCTCGACGCAAGTCGGCATGATATCGATCACGTGTCCCATCTGTGACCGGAAAGTGCCCGGATCTTTGATCTTCGCCGGCCAGTGGACAATGAAGGGCGTGGCCACGCCTCCTTCGTGATTGAAATGCTTGTAGCGGCGGAATGGGGTATTTTCGAGCGTCGCCCAGGATTGGCCACAATACACTTGGGATCGTGGGCCCCCCGGATCAGCCCCATCCAACCGGCCGGCCGGCCCGGTCTCCGCGTTCCCGCCATTATCACTCATGAAAACGATGAGGGTATCGTTGAGGACTCCGCTCTTTTCCAAATCGGCCACCAGTCGTCCCACGGCAGCATCCATGTGCGCGACGCAGGCGGCATAAATCGCCATGATATGATCGAAGTAATCCTGCCTGTCCGGCTTCAGTTCCTCCCAGGCCTTCACGGCATCCGGGCGGGGTGAAAGCGCCCACACAGGATCGAGGACACCCATTTTGCGTTCCCGCTCGAGACGTTGCTCGCGGAGTTTATCCCAACCGATTTGGTATTTCCCGCGGAAACGGGCGATGTCTTCCGGCGGCGCTTCGAGCGGGAAGTGTGGCGCATTGTAAGCCAGGTAGAGCAAGAACGGCTTCTTCTCGTCGATCGCCTCGTGGATGAACTTGATGCCGTAATCGGTCCAAAGGTCAGTCGTGTACCAATTCTTCGGTAACTGTGGATCATCGTTGGCCAGCCTCTTGCCGTTGAGATAGAGTTCAGCGCGCTGATCGGCGGGGAAATAAAAGCCGCCATCGGGAGAGTTGAGGCTTCGATCAAATCCTCGCGACCACGGCGTGACGCCCTGCTCCTGGCCGACGTGCCACTTGCCGCTCATGGCCGTGAAATAACCAGCCGGTCCGAGCACTTCGGCCAGCGTTACGCATTGGTCATTCAAATGGCCGAGATAACCGGGAACGCCCTGGTTTCCGACCATCAATCCCACTCCGGCCTGATGCGAGTAGAGGCCGGTGAGCAGAGCAGCGCGGGTCGGGCAACAACGTCCTGTATTATAGAATTGCGTGAATCGCAGACCGGTCGCCGCCAGATGATCGAGATTGGGCGTGGGAATCTCGCTGCCGTAACAACTAATATCGGAAAAACCCATGTCATCCACGAGGATGACGATGATATTCGGACGCGCTGGATTGTCTGCGGCCGGAGCCTGGGAGCAGGCGAAGAGGAAAGAAGCGACGAGGATGGAGATGCAGCGGAGTATCATGGGTGACTGAGTTGAGGGGGATCAGGGGCACGCCTGAATGGGAGGAAGAGAATGAATGGGACCACGCCTTACACCACCCAATTCCGCAGGACGAAATCTTTCCCGAGCAAGGTGAACTGGATGGGCGCCGATTCGGGGTAACACTCCAGCTCAATTCCGTCCTGCAACACTTTCACTTGAAAGGCGACGAGCGACTCCGGGGTTGCACCCAGTTCCGCAAGCGGCAGCCCGGCATGGATGAAACCGCGATTCGTGGTGAGTGAGCCGAGGTTCACCTGGCGTTCAGCCGGTTGATGAAAATGAACCACCAACTCCGCGGAGGCGCGTTTGCGAAGATCGACCCGGAAGAAAAGCGTCTCGTCGTTGTTGCCAAACTGGATGCGGCTGACGAGGCGCTCCGCGCGGTACATCGCGCCCTGTTCGCTGCCCGGCGTATAAGTTCCCGCCCCCAGCCAATCGAAGAAAGAATGTGCACCATTGAGCGAAGGCGTGATCATGCGTTCCGGCACGGAGTAGAGCGGCTTCGAGCGCGCCGTGGAAATAGGATGATCGAGCGCCGCCGGAGCAACGCTCCCGCACAAGGTATAGACGTTGCGAAGGTGTTGCCGGAAGAGGGAATCGAAGAGGGCATCGTTCTCCGTGGAAAAATCGGGACCATACCACCAGAACCAATCGCTCCCCTCGGCGGCATAGATTTCCCGCAGCGCCATGGCGTGCTGAGCCGGTGTCAACGCGCCGGCCTTGATTTTCCGCTGGAGAAAGGCGCGCGTCTCGCCAAGCAAATCCCAGGCACGATTCTCTTCTTCTTCCCCGATCCAGATATCGAAATTGCTGCCGATCCACGAACCGGTATGGAGGGTGGTAAGTTGCTTTTGCGGGGGATGACAATGGAGATAGTCCTCGATCGTGCAGCTATGGAGGCGCGCGCTGTCGCTCTCGATGCCGCCATAGAGGCTGCGCAGAAAACTTTCACCACCGTCCGCGAATGTTTCCCAGGCGTTCTCGCCGTCGAGAATGAGGGGAATGACGCCGGTCTCCTTCGGGACCAATTCCGAGATGTGACGCAAATGGAAAAGCAAATGCGTGGCCGCGGCTTTGGGATCGTTCTTTGCGGCCATGAAACCGATGAAATCCGAGAGCGGCTTTTCGCGGAAGAGCGCGTTGACCGTCGCGCCTTCGTGCACCACCCGCCAGCCTTGGAAGAGTTCGAGATGATCGACGTGGCGCCCCTGATTGGCCGGGTCCCGGCGCAGCGAATTGAAGAGATTTTCTTCATCGCTGCAAAAGTATTCGATCCCACGACGCTGCATCAGCGGAATGAGTTCGGGCGCAATCGAGCCTTCGCTCGGCCAGAGACCGCGAGGGGCCTTGCCGAATAAGCCGGCATGCTGCTCCACGGCCAGCGTCAATTGTTCCGCCGCGTCCTCCGGCCAGTGAAAGCGATGCGGGAACTTGCGCCCGGGCAGGCTGCGTTCCGCGAAGGAAGAATCGTAAATGAGCGGGAGGATCGGATGAAAGAACGGGGTGGTCGTGAGTTCGACCTGCCCGCGTTCCTCCGCGGCGCGATATTTGCCGGTGAGCGAACGGAGGATTTCGAGGTGAATGTCCAGCACCCGCTGCTTTTCCTCCTCGGTGAAATTGCGGCCTTTGCGCTTCAGTTCGGTGATTTCCGGATAAAGCCGAGCCGCAGTGTAACCACACCACGTGAGGTTGAACCAGGTTTGCAGGTCGAGAAATTCCTGGGTGGAAAAGTAACGCAGGCCCCGCCGGACGTCATCCCGGTAAAAGGTAAGCCCGCGCTTGTTCAGCAGTTCCCAGTAACGCGGGAACGGCTTGATGAGATTGTCCCAGTGGACCTTGAAGAAGTTCTCGAGGAGGGCAAACTTGGTCTCGTCGTCGAGCGCGGCGGCCGGGGTGCGCGACCACTCGAGCCAGAGATCGCGAATCTTTCCTTCGTTGAGTTCCTTGATCTGAAGCAGCAGGACGGGCGTGAGGTTGAAGTTCACCCGAATACCGGGGAAATCCTCGATCACCGAGATCATATCGAGGTAACCCTTCACGGCGTGGAGACGCACCCACGGCATCGTCGCAACCCGCGCCGCGGGGTCGACATAGTACGGCTGGTGCATGTGCCAGAGGAAAACAACGTTGGCCATAACCAAGTTGCCTACGGCGAAAGCGATCCGCCGGCAATCTCGAAGAGATCGTCCGCCCGTCGAAAGTTAATGCCCGCGGCTCGACTTGGGCTTTTGATCCAAGGCACTTCCCTCCAAGCCCGGCAGCAATGGCGGAGTCGGGGCGGGCGTAGCGCCATTTCCATAAGCTCGATTGTCGAGAGCGCTGGTGAAGGGGGCCGGCGCGGGAGTCGCACCGGCGCCGGGAAGCATCCCGAGATCGTGGGCCGTCCGCGTGGCCAACTGCATCGGCCAGTCCGGCTGGGCGAGGAAACTGGGATTCGTATTCTTCATCTGGTTGAAGTTTGCGACGAAGCGAATGTTAAAAGGCGATCCCTGGACCCCGAGTTGCGGGTAGGTCTTGACCGCCAGATCTGAGGATGCCTTGGCTGGATTCTGCGCGACCGTAGGAGCCGCGTCGTCGGCGGCGGGCGCTTCCGTTTTGTGCCCCAACCAACCGGAAATGGTGTCACGATGCAAATACCCGGCAACGCCCAAACCAATAATAACGAGAAGCAGAAGCCATTTGTTCATGGGAAAACGTTGGCACTTTAAATCGCACGAAGGCGCAGGTGTCAAGTTCCGTGGCGCGTGGCCTGCCGATGCAAACCAACGCCGAATTACGCCGGCAAACATCACCCGGCCTGCTGTGGTCTTGACCGGAATCAACCGTCCAGAAATGCATCCAGGTTCACCCAAAAGATCGAATAGCGATAACCCGATGTGGCATGTCTGAAAACACTGGGAAAGGTCTTCATCCAATCCAAGTGAGTATTTGGAACGAGCGCATAAGCTCGCTTTCGAAGTTTCCAGACGGGGCCCCGAATACCGCCGGGCGATCGGCTTCCGACGTGGCCGTAAACCAATGTAATTGGCTGTTCTTGAAACAGGACGTTGCCGGACTGTTCAGCGGCAAAAGCAAAATGGCCGCAGTCCTCGTTCAGATCGCGCAATGTCTCCGAGACAGTCGCGAAACTTGGACCCGGGCAATGATGACGCGAAAAGGCCAGACTCAGCTTCCGCCGAAACCGCCGGTCCAATGACCGCAGGATCGCAATGTAGAGGAACACACCCGCGACAAACGCGGCTGCCTCGATGGACCTCGACGGAGGTGGAAACGGAGAACCGAGATAGCTAAAGGACAATCACCGCTTCGCCTTTTGTTTCGCCCAACGCGCGCGGACCGCGGCGACGATTCTCTCCCGTGCTTCGGGACTTAGGTTCCGCTTCTTTTTCCTGCCCGCCTTGGCCTTTGCCGGAGCGGCCGGAGCTTTGCCGGCTTTCGCTTTTGCCCAACGGGCCTTTTGCGCAGCAACGATGCGGGCGCGGCCTTCGGCAGACATACCACCTTTCTTCCGGCCTTTTTTCGCAGGAGCTTCAGCGACCGTTTCTTTCGCCTCCGTGCCCTTGCTCTTGGCCCATCTTGCTTTTTGCGCGGCAGCAATCCTGGCGCGGCCTTCCGCGGACATACCGCGTTTGCCCTTCCTGGCTTTCGGAGATGAGCTATTTTTCTTTTTGGTCGACGATGGCAGCGCATGACCTCCAAATAGGGCACTTAGGTTTTCCTGCAGCGCTGAGATTTGTTTACGAAGATCGAGCGCTTTTTCCAGCTGCTCGACAGAATGGTTCCAAAAGGTATCAAGGATCGACATATACAAAGAACTACCTACTTGTTATCGGAATTGTGTCAACCGCGTAAATGCTTTTGAACCCAGTCCTCGGGTAAGGGGAAATCTGCGTTAGAGTAACTTTGGGAAGCTCCATGACATCGACAGATAGGACGGAATGCTCACTAACGGAGCAACACCATTCAGCACGGATGCACTCGCGCCCCATTCTTTGGCTTACTCTTACTTTTGGACTTCGCGGCTCGAGATCAACAGTAAGACCAGCCTGTTCACGAATTGTATCCGGCCTGCATTCGCGCGTCAGCGTTTTGGAGTGCTATGCCCGTCCGGCTCGGACCGCTGCTGCGCCGCTTTCGGAATGTCTGCGGGGTCTGCGGTCTGCCCCACCACTCCACCACTTTACCCTCTCCCAAAGCGGCGCAGCAGCGCCGCACTCCAAAACGCAAGCGCGCGTCCTCACGTCTTCCGAATTCGTGAACAGAACCTAGCCTATTTCTTCTGACCGCGGGATGTGACATCTGGATCGCAGATGCACGCTCCCGGGCCGGAGCGGCAAGGCCAATCCGATTTCAACCGCGACCGTTCGCCCACGGCGTGGCCAGCGAGACTTTCGGGGCGAGGGCACCCGCCGAGATAGCCTCGCGCGGAATCGGTCGTATCTGGACTTCCCCGCCGTCTCCATTCGTCCCTAAGCTTCGACCTACCGATGACGGTTTCCCTTTACACCTCGGCGCTCGCGTCCGTCGCGCACGACACAGTCTTTTTGCCCTGGCTGCGGCGGGCGGCGGCGATTGCCCCGGCCTCGCCAAATGCGGTGGCGGTGCTCATCCCGCAGCGCTCCGATGCTTACTATCTCAAGGCCCTGGCCCTGGCTTCCGGCATCGGGCTATGGGGCGTCCATTTTCTCACGCCGAGTGACTTGCGCGACCGGCTGAGGGAGCATCTGGCGCTGACCAGGCGCATCCCCCTGCGCGAGCATTTGCGGCTCCTCCTGGCCACCGCCGCGGAACGGATTTCCGGAAGCAGTGGGGAACGCGCGGTCAATGCCATCGCGATCGCGCCGGATGAGTTGCTCAAGGCGATCGACATGATCGGGGGCGCTGGTTGGGAATACGACGAAGCCGGGCCGCACCGCCTGAAACGCGTCGTCGCAGGCTTTCATCGGCTCCTCGACCGGGCAGGCTGGCAGATGGTGCATCAGGCCGACCGTGACGCGTTGACCGCGGCGAAAGAGGCGCCGCCCTGCTTCGCGGAACTGTTCGTCATCGGTTTCAATGGGCTCCACTGGCCGCAGTGGCCCCTGCTCGAAGCGGCGGTTCGGCTGGCGGACAGGAGCGTGGTCTGTCTCACCGAGCCGCGGCCGGGAAGCGAAGACCTCGACGGCGCCTGGAACGGAACCTGGGAAAACACCTTCGACGTCGCCGAGCCGATCGGGACCGATCGCACGATGCCGTTTGTCGAGGCCATGACAGCGCCCGAAACCAAGGAGGCCCGCCTGGAGCGCGAGGCTGCGCCCATTCGGGAGATTGAATTTCTCGCCGGCCTGGATACCGCCGATCACGCCCGCGCCATTGTCGCGCGAGCGCTCCAATATCTCGCCGATCCAAAATGCGAACGGCTGGGCGTGCTGTTCTCCACGGCAGGAGCGCTTTCCCGGCGCGTGGCCATGCTGCTCGAGGAACTCGCTGTCCCGCACCACGATGGCCTGGCGCATCAAGCGCCGGGACCGCTGGAAGATGCCGCGTGGCCGGCGTGGCTGGCCCTGCAGGAAAGTCCGCGCGGCCCGTTGCTCCGGCGCTTCCTGGAGGCACAATCGCGCGCCCCGCTCGGCGATCTGTCTTCGGATACCGCCGTGTATGAATTGCAGCGCGCCATTCAGGAGTTGCTGATCGATGATCTCGAAGTCATCGCAGAGTATCTCAGCATGGATCCGCGGGAAAATGCGCGGGCGCTGGCGGAAGCACTGCGCGAGCTGCCATTGCTCCCGGAAACCGCTTTGCTCGGCGAGTTCTTCAGCCGCAGTGGGGAGATCTTTCGGCTCCACGGCTGGACGGAGAGAGCGGATCTTTTGCAAACCTACCGCGAGGATTGGCAGCGCAGCTTTTCCCTCCGAATCTCGCGGCGGACCTGGCTGCGCTGGCTCCAGGAAACGCTGGTCTCCTGGAAAGCCCACCGCGCCGAAGCCGGCAGCCATCCGTACAGCCGGCTGCACCTGCTGCCATATCTTCACGCCGAATCCCAGTCGTGGACCCATCTCATCGCCACCGGGCTCAATGAAGGGCAATGGCCGCCGACGATCGAAGAATCAGGATTTCTCGACGAGGAAGAGATCGCGGCGCTCAACGGCCAGGTGCGCACGTTAAACCAGCGGGCCTCGATGCAGGGCCGGCAGGGAGAAGGCCATCTGGCGGTGCGCCCCGGAAAGGGTTTGTGCCTGGGACCGGCCCAGCGGCGCATCCTCGTCGAGCGGGAGTTTCTCAACACGCTCGAGTCCGCGAGCATCGGCATCTCTGCCACCATGCAGTTGCGCGACGAAGCAGCCCCGGAACGGCCGCTGAACCCCAGCGAGTTTTTTTCCAGCCTGTACTTCGCCGCACGCGGGCAGGCGGTGTCGCAGCAAACGCTCAGTGCCTTGCAGGAAGAAACCGCCCGCTGGGTGAAGGAGACGGGCGTGTGGAAGTCCCCTTCCCCGCCCTCTGCTTCGGTGCAGGCGACCCGCCAGGCCTTCGATGCGCGACGAGACGCCGACCAGCCTTTTGGCGAATACGAGTTTGCCCTGCGAGACAAGCCGCCCGTGCCCCTGCGCCTCACGGCGACGGAATGGGAAGGCGCGCTTTCTTCCCCAGCGTCTGTTTTTTTGAAGGTCGTTTTGCGCGTGAGTTCCAATGAGCAGGACGACGAAACGCCTTGGGCGCGCACGCAAGGGACATGGGTTCACCGCTGGCTGAGTGTCCTGGCCGACCCGGAAACCTCTCCGGAGCTCGCTCCCCTGCCCGCGGCCGCGGATCTACGAGAGCGCGTGCGCGGCGCCGCCGATGCCTTTCGCCGGCAGGTTTTCGTGGCGCTCAACCGTCGCGGTCAGGAGTCGAAGGACTGGTGGGATTCGGCCTGGCAACCCTCGGATCTCACGGGCGCTGCCGTTCCCAGACGCGAATTGCCCGACTGGTGGCAATCGACCTGGCAACAGGCCAAAAGCAGCGCGGGGCAACTCGTCGACAGCGTTGCCGCGGTGAAAGACTGGGCGTATGGCGCCACCGAATGGCGCATCGCCGATACCGCCATCCCGCTGGAAAACGGCACCCTCTATATTCGCGGCCGCATCGACCTGCTGCTGAGCGTGACCGGGGCGCTGGAGGACCTGTGGCTGGTCGATTACAAGACGGGGAACTACAAGCTGCCGCGAAAGAAAGATTCCGCCCCGAATCTTCAGCTCGTGCTCTACGCCCTGGCGTTGCAATCGCTGGGCGCGAGGAATATCGGCATCAGTTTGCTGACACCGGCGACGACCCTGGAGGAGCCACAGTATCATCTACCCGGAATCGAGGGACTTGGCGCCGAACGCCATGTGCTGCTGCGCATGCAGGAGAGCGGCACCTTCGGCATGCTTGAGCCGTTGCGAGCGGAATTTGGTTTCAGCCAGGGCTATCCGCTGGCCACCCTCGCGATTGAGCCCGATATCCTCGTCGAGAAATGGCTGAAGACGAATCCGGAATTGGCCCCCGCTGAGGAGGAGGACGAGCCGTGAACCATCCGCACGATCAATCGGCACGCGACCGGTTCGTGGAAGAGCTCGATCGCAACTTCTCCGTGATCGCTTCGGCGGGCAGCGGAAAGACGCGGGGTATCACCGACCGGATTGTCGCCCTGGCGCGGGACGAGCGCGCCTTGAGCTGGCTGCCCTCGCTCGTGGTGGTGACTTACACCAACCGCGCCGCCGCCGAGATGCAACAACGCGCCCGGCAGAGCATCCTCGAAGCGGGGGTGTCCTCGCGAGTCCTGGCCGCTTTCAACCGGGCATTTTTCGGAACCATTCACAGCCTTTGTTTGAAACTGCTCCGGCAGCATGGGCATCACCTCGGATTGCCGGCCCGCCTCGATCATATCGACGAGGACGACGACGACGCGTTGTGGTCCGAATTCGTCCAACGCACGACGACGATTGGCGCCGATCTCGGGGACGGGCCGCGCCGCGCCCTGCTGCGTCTGGTCACCGGCCAGGATTTGATGGAACTGGGACACCGGGGGATGGAGGAAGGCGATTCCACACCGCCCGGTGAATTCCCGGCTTTTGATTTCAGCGCGATCGACAATTTCGTTCCGGCAGGCCGATCGGCGGAGACCTACGCCCGTTCGCAAACCGCGCTGCGCCGCTGGGCAGCGGCGTGGGCGGGCGACGGCTTTGTCGGTTCCCCACCGAAATGCGAATGCAAACCGCTCAACGATGTCTGGCAGGCGGCGCTCGGGCCGGTCCTGAAATGGCGCCAGCGCGCCGCGCGGCACGCGGCGATCAGTATTGCGCGTGCTTATCGCGAGTTCCGCCTCAGTCGCGGAGTCATGACGTTTGGTGACCAGGTGGCGCTCGCCGGAGCTTTGCTCCAGCACCCGGATGCCGCGCAGCGGATTCGCGCCAAGCATTACCGCGTCATTCTCGACGAAGCGCAGGACACCGATCCGACACAATTCAACGTCCTGCTGGAGATCGCCCGGCCGCCGGGCGCCACTGGTTCCTGGCCCGACGAACCCTCGGCGCCGCCGCGTCCGGGACACTTCTGCATGGTCGGCGATTTCCAGCAATCGATCTACGGCGCACGCGCCAACCTTGCCCATTACCGGCGCGTCCACGACGTGCTCCTGACGAGCGGCGCGGGCGAATCGCTGACCTTCTCCGTCACCTTCCGGCTCGATGAAGCCGGCACGGCGTTCGTCAACGCGGTCTTTCCTTCCGTGTTGCACGGCCAGCATCGGCAGGTCTCGTTCGTCGAATTGCGGGCACGCCCGGAAGCCTTCCCGGGACAAATCGTGCGCTTCGATCCCGGCCCGCGCCCGGGGGACGTCGCCAATAAGGACAATGTGCGGAGGAAGTGGGAAGCCGATCGGCTGGCCCGCTGGTTGCATGCCGCCGGGTTGACGAAGCTGCGGGCATCTTCCTGGCGCGAAGTGGCGATTTTGTGTCCACGCACCCGATGGCTGGCGCCGGTGCGGACGGCGCTGCGTTCCGTGGGACTCGAGGCCCAGGTCCAATCGGAGCGCTCGATCCGAGGCGACAGCCCGGCTTGCGCCTGGTTCACCGCCCTCACCGTCGCCCTGGCGGAGCCGCGGAACGGATACGAAATCGTCGGCGTGCTCCGGGAAGTCTTTGGAATTTCGGACCGCGAGCTCGCGGCTTTTGTGGAAGAACACGGCGACCGCTTCCATCTCAATGTGCCGCATCGCCAGGGAAGCACCGTGGCCGCGGTGCTCGATCAACTGGAAGAACTCCGCCAGCGCATGCAGACGATGCCGCTTTTTTCCGCGCTCCAGGAAATGGTGAAGACCACGCAATTGCGCGATCGCCTGCGCTCACTGCCCGCCAATCAGTTCGAAGACCTGGACCTGGAACTCGACGAATTGCTCACCCAGGCGGCGAGCGCGGAAATCGGCGAAGCCACTTTGGCGAGTTTCGCCGCGGATTTGCGGAATCACTTTTCCAATGCCCGCGCGGTCCGCGGGGTCGCGCCGGATGCCGTCCAGATCATCTCCGGATACAAGGCCAAAGGTTCGGAGTGGGACGCGGTGATCGTCCCATTTTTCGCTCATTCGGTGACGGTCCAGAAACCACCTTTTCCCCGGCTGCTGCGCGATCCCCGGGCGGAGGCCACCGTCGCCGCGCTCGACGGCAGCGACCTGGATGCCGATCTCAAATCGGCCATCGACCAGCACGACGAGCAGGAGCTCGAACGCCTGCTCTACGTGGCGCTGACCCGCGCCCGGCACACCCTGGTGATCGTCGATGACCGCTCGCTCTTCGCCACCAAGAGCGGCCTGCCCTCCAAATCGCAAGCGAAGCTTCTGCGTTGTGCGAGCGGCGATACCAACGCCGCGGCCTTCGACGGTTTGCCCGATGCCTTGACTCCGTGCGACCGAACCGCCGCTGCGATGGCCGGGAAAACGGCTCCGCATCTCCGCGAGGAGGTCCTTCCGCTGGTCGAAACCCCGAGCGGCCTGCTGGAACAATCGCGCGAACGGGCCGCACGATTTCTCAAGCGCAACCCGAGTGCCCTGGCCGAACGCGCCCTCGCGGAAAATGATCCGCTGGCCTATGCGGACACGCTGCGAAACTCGAAGGACTTGCCGAATGCCGGCAAGCTTTACGGCACCTGGTGGCATGGTTTTGTCGAGAACCTGAATTGGGACGGAACGCCTGAGCAATGGGACGAGGGATTTCAGGAGCACGTCGGCACATCCCCCAACGCCGGGCGCTCGCAGCAGGAATGGAAAGCGCTCCGGAAAGAGCTGACCAAGGATTCGGTGCTCGGCCGTTTGCTGACCACGCCGGGAGTGGTGGCCCACGCGGAGATGCCCTTCCTCTGGGCCATGGACCAGCGCGAATGCTTTGACGGCATCATCGATCTCGCCCTCCTGCATCCCGAGGGTCATTGGGTGATTCTCGACTGGAAAACCAATCGTGTGCCCGGCGGAGGGCTGGAAGCTCTGCGCGAGCATTACCTGCCGCAATTGAGCGCCTACTGGAAAGCGGCGACGGAAATGTTGCACGCCCCGGTCACTGCCGGACTCTACTCCACGACCGAAGGCCAGTGGATTCCCTACGACCCGACGGAGCTCGCCGCGGCCTGGGAAAAGCTGAGAGGCGATTCCGCCGCGCTGACGCGAGCCCTGGACGAAGACGGCGAGCGTTAAGTAGCGCGGGGCTCTGGGCTACCATACTTCCCATTCTTCCACCTCTCGTTCCCAAGTTGCACTTGGGAACGAGAGGGGGCTGGGTATTGCGTCCCCAACTCGGGAGCGAGAGGGGGCTGGGTGCGGGCGTTTGCGCGCAGGCGCAGATTTTCAGCGCGGTGCGCTGAGAACCCTCAAAACTCCCCGTCCCCGTTGCGCTGCTTGACCTGGTTGAGCACCTCTTTGGTTCGGTCGATCGGTTTCTTGAGGTAGTCGGAAGCGCGGGCCGGGGCATTCGCCACTGGCGTGGGCTCTCCGCCCCGCGGGCCGGTGGTCAAGGGCGCCGCCTCCGCTTGTGTCACAGCCGACACTACCGGCGCGACGGAAGGCTTTTTGACGATAAAAAAGTAAATCGCCGCCACTGTAGCGAGAATGAACACATATTTCATTCTTGATCGTAGAGCATCCCTTGCGCCACACGAGTTGCAGTGAAGATCGCGCTTATCCATTACACCTACCTGCCGGTCATGGGTGGCGTGGAGATCGTGATGTCGGAACATGCCCGGCTTTTCACCGAACATGGCCACGAAGTGACGGTGATTTGCGACCAGGGCGCGAGCGCCGATCCCCGCATTCGCGTGGAATTGCTGCCCGATGCCGCGGACGCCGGGGAACTGGCCCGCGCACTCGAACCGCTTCTCGCGAACATGGATGTAGTCATGATCCACAACGTCGCCACGATGCCCTTTCACATCGCGCTCACCGAGGCGTTGTGGAATATCGCCAAGCGTCTGATGAACGTGCGTTTCGTCGCCTGGCTGCACGATTTGGTGGCCTGCAATCCCGACTACGATCTGCCTTTGCTGCCCGAATGGCCCTGGAGCGCGCTCACTCGCGCCCACGAACGCTACCGCTACGTGGCGGTGTCCGAATTGCGCAAGCGGCAGTTCACCGAATTGACCGGCGGAAAATGCACCGTCATCCCGAACGGTGTGGACCCGGCGCGGCTCCTCGGCTTGACGGAATCGATCACCGAACTGGCGGAAGCCTACGATCTGCCGGGACGCGAGATCGTCCTCCTGCATCCGACCCGTCTCCTGAAACGCAAGAACGTGGAGCTGGGCTTGCGGGTGACCGCCGCGCTGAAATCCGCCGGCCGTACCTGCGCCTATCTCATCACCGGCGCGCCGGATGCACAGAACCCCGCTTCGCAAGCCTATGCGGATCACTTGGTGGAGGTGCGCGATGAACTCGGTCTCCAGGACGATGCCCTCTTCCTGCAAGCGGACGTGCCCATTCCCGAACGTGACCTGGCGAGTCTCTTCGTCCTCGCCGACGCGCTCTTTTTCCCGAGCCGCCAGGAAGGATTCGGCCTGCCGCTGCTCGAAGCCGCCTTGCACCGGCTGCCCGTTTTCGCCTCGGCGATCGAGCCATTGACCACCTTGCTCACCTCGGGGGTGACGTTCTTTCCCCTGGACGCGGAACCTCACCAGATCGCCCTCACAGTGGCCGCCCGGCTGGCCACGACCGACGCCTGGCAGGCCCGTCACCAAATCCGCCGGCACTATGCCTGGCCGGCGGTCTACGCCAATTACCTCACCCCGCTGCTCGCGGAATTTGAAACCCCCGTTACTGCATGAAAATTTCGACCTCTCTCCCCACCGTCGACGAAGGAGCCGTCCAGGCCATCGCCGGCGCTTACCACGGCGACCCCTTCGCCGTCCTCGGCCAGCATCAAGCCGGTGATCAAAACGTCCTGCGCGTTTTTCGTCCCGATGCCCGTGCGGTGACCGTGCGCGATGAATCCACCGGCGCGACTTACCCGGCGTTGCAGATTCATCCCGACGGCTTTTTCGAGGCGGTCATCGAGGGCTCGCAAGAGCGGATTTCCTACGTGCTCGATTTCGTCGGTCACAACGGTCAGACGTGGACGGAACACGACCCCTATTCTTTCGGGGTGATGCTCGGGCCGCTGGATCTGCACCTCTTCGCCGAGGGCAACCACTGGGAGCTCTACGACAAGCTCGGCGCCCACCTCACCGAATTTGAAGGCGTCCGCGGCACGAGCTTTCACGTCTGGGCGCCGAATGCGCAGCGGGTCAGCGTGGTCGGCGAATTCAACGGCTGGGACGGCCGGCGCAATCCCATGCGCAAACTCCTCGGCTGTGGGGTCTGGGAGATTTTCCTGCCCGGCGTCGCCGAAGGCGCGCATTACAAATTCGAGCTCAAGCAATCACACGGCGGCATCGCCTTGAAGAGCGATCCCTTTGCCTTTTTTGGCCAGCACGGCACAGCGACGGCCTCCCTCGTTTTCGACCTCAAGCGTTATACCTGGGCGGACGCCGAGTGGATGGAGAGCCGCAAAGACAAGGTGTGGCACCACAGTGCCGTGAGCATCTACGAGGTGCATCTCGGCTCCTGGCAGCGCAAGGCGGACGACGGCAATCGCTATCTCAGTTACCGGGAATTGACCGAGACTCTCCTCCCCTACGTGGCCGAGATGGGCTACACGCACATCGAATTGCTCCCCGTATCCGAGCATCCCTTCGACGGCTCCTGGGGCTACCAGGTGACCGGCTACTACGCGCCGACCTCGCGTTTCGGCAATCCCGATGAATTCCGCTTCTTCGTGGACTGCTGCCACCAGGCGGGCATCGGCGTCCTCCTCGATTGGGTGCCGGGACATTTTCCGAAGGACGCCTTTGGGCTCGCGGAATTCGACGGCACGGATCTCTACGAGCACGCCGACCCGCGGCTGGGAGAGCACAAGGACTGGGGCACGCTCATTTTCAACTACGGGCGCAACGAGGTGCGCAATTTCCTCATCGCCAATGCCCTCTTCTGGTTCGACGAGTACCACATCGACGGGCTGCGCGTGGACGCGGTGGCCTCGATGCTCTACCTCGACTACTCCCGCCAGCCAGGGGAATGGATCCCCAATTGCTTCGGCGGCCGCGAAAATCTCGACGCCATCTACTTTCTCAAGCGCTTCAACGAAGTCTCCTACGAACGCTTCCCGGGGATCATCACCATCGCCGAGGAAAGCACCGCCTGGCCGGGCGTCTCACGGCCCACCTACCTCGGAGGCCTCGGTTTCGGCTTCAAGTGGAACATGGGCTGGATGCACGATTTCCTCTCCTACATGTCGAAGGAGCCCGTCTATCGGCGCTATCACCAGGGAGACATCACGTTTTCCCTGCTCTACGCCTTTCACGAGCAATTCATTCTCGTGCTCAGCCACGATGAAGTGGTCCACGGCAAGGGATCGATCTACGAGAAGATGCCCGGAGATCGGTGGCAGAAGTTTGCCAACTTGCGGATGTTTTATGCCTGGATGTACGCGCATCCCGGGAAAAAGCTTCTCTTCATGGGCGGTGAATTTGGGCAGACCCGCGAGTGGAATCACGACCAGTCGCTCGACTGGCATCTCAACAACTATCCCGAGCACGACGGCCTGCGCCGGCTCGTGCAGCACCTCAACTGGGTCTACCGGAACGAACCCGCGCTTTTCGATCAGGACGACAGCTACGACGGCTTCGAGTGGATCGATTTTCACGACAGCGACAACTCGGTCGTCGCCTTCCTGCGGAAATCGCGCACCGGCGAAAGTATCGCCTTCATTATCAACGCCACCCCGGTCGTCCGCGAGGCCTATCGGGTGGGGGTCAACGGCGAAGGCTGGTGGGAGGAAATGATCAATACGGATGCGCAAACTTACGGAGGCAGCAACGTGGGAAATTTCGGCGGCCAATACGCCGAAGCGACCCCCTGGCAGGGGAAGTCCCATTCCCTCCTGTTGCGCCTTCCGCCTCTGTCTCTGGTCGGGTTTAAGCGGCACGAGCTCAGGAAGAAGGAACTATCCGGAGAGAAAACTGTTGTGTGACAGAAAACTGTAAGTTTTTATTTGCTATCAACAACTCGCCCCCTATCATCTAGAAAACTATTTATCTCCACCAGAACCAACCATATGAAAAAATCCAGGATAAACGCCTTTACGCTCATTGAGCTTCTGGTCGTAATCTCGATCATCGCCATCCTTGCGGGCATCGCTCTGCCGGTGTTCAGCCAGGTGCAAATCAAGGGTGCGCAGACCAAAGCGCTCTCCAATGCGAAACAGATCGCCACGGCCCTCAAGCTTTACGCGATCGACAACAGCGGCCAGTTCCCGAGCTACACGCTCATGAACGGCGTCGCCACCAGCAGCCCCGTGATGGATTCCAACACGGCCTTTGCTCAACTCATTCCTGACTATGTGCCCTCCGAAGACATCTTCTGGCTGGCCAAGTCCGCCAACTGCAACCCGACGGGAGCGGATGACGTCATCGACAATCCGCCGCAAGACACGCCGGTGCAGACCTTGAAAGCGGGTGAAAACGAGTGGGCCTACGTTTTGGCTTTGAATGATACTTCCAACGCGGCCTTCCCGGTCATCGCCGACGGCTTCGTCGATCAAACGGCGCACAACTACACCACCGACAACACCAAGCCCGGCGGCGTGTGGCAGGGCAAGCAGGCGGTCGTCGTGAAAGTCGACACCAGCGCCTCGGTGATGAAGGTGAACAGAACCGCCAACTACACCATCACCGGCCCGAACGGCACGGCGGTCGCGGGCGATATCTTTAGCAATGCGGCCAGTAGTGGCACCAGCGGAGCCGTTTGGCTCGGCCAGGCCAATACCGTCGTGAATCCGAAGCCCTACACCAGCGGCGGCAGCGGCGGCGGATCCTAGTCGCCTCCTTTTCGCCCGCAGCGGCGATTCTATTCCACGACTGATTTAATTTCACCGTCGCGGATCCGGGTCACGAGCCTGGTCCGCGACGGTGCATTTTGTACGGACTGCACGATCCGGCCATCCTCCGTCGTGGTGATGCTGTATCCGCGCGCCAGGGTCGACTCCGGGGAAAGGGCCTTGAGCAGTGCCGCCACTTGGGCGAAGCGCTGCCGGCGCGAGAGCAAATGCGCCGGGCCGCACTTGAGCAGGCGCGCCAGGGTGGTCGACAATTGGTGCCGGAGCAAAGCCGCGCGCTGGTCGGGCAGGTGCTGCCGTAAACGAGCGCGGAGCTCCACGAGATGGCGTTCCGCCGTCAAACAGCGCTCCCGCAGTTTGCGCCGAAGAATCTCCCCGGCCATGTCGACGCGCTGGGCGCATTCCCGCAGGCGCCGGGCGAGACCCTGCGGCGAGACACTGCGCGCGAGGAAATCCAGCCGGCTCCTTTCGCGGGCCATCATTCCGGCGGTCGCTCTTCGCAAACGGCTTCCCGAGGCGGAGATTTGCCGTTGCAAGTCTTCGGCATCGGGGACGATCAATTCCGCGGCGGCGCTCGGTGTGGGCGCCCGCAAATCCGCGGCGAAATCCGCAATCGTAAAGTCGATTTCGTGTCCCACTGCGGAGACCACCGGCACGGCGGACTGGACGATGGCGCGGGCCACGATCTCTTCGTTGAACTCCCACAAATCTTCAATGCTCCCCCCGCCGCGACCGACGACAATCACCTCGAGCGGGAGGACGCCCCGCTGGGAAAGCTCATTCAGTTCCGCCAGCGCGGTCGCAATCTCCTGCGCCGCCCCCTGCCCCTGCACCCGCACCGGGCTGATGATCACCCGCACCCAGGGTGCCCGGCGGCCGAGGATATTCAGCATGTCGCGCACGGCCGCGCCGGTCGGCGAAGTGACCAGCGCGATCGTCGCCGGGAACTTCGGCAGCGGCCGTTTCCGCGCTGGATCAAAAAGCCCCTCCGCTTCCAGCTTCCGCTTGAGCGCCTCGAATTTCGCCAGGAGCAAACCCGCGCCCGCGGCTTCCACGACCTGCACATTGATCTGGTACTGGCCCCGCGCTTCATACACCGTGAGGTTGCCGCGGACCTGCACTTGCATGCCATCCGCCAGCGCCAGTGCTTTCGTGCGCAATCCCCAGCCCCGCGCAAACCACACACACGACACCTGCGACTGCGCATCCTTGAGGGTGAAGTATTGATGCCCCGAAGGCTGCTTGCGGTAATTGCTGATCTCGCCTTCGACCCAGACGACGCCAACGTGATCCTCCAGCGTCTCGCGCACCGCGCGGGTCAACTGGCTGACGCTCAGCACGCGCGGCTCGGCACGCGGGGCGGCTGCGGGCGTGGGCTCGAGTGGGTCAGGGGTTCCGAAAAGGTCGACGGTCATTGGGGGAAGTTGATGGTTGAGAGTTGAGAGTTGAGAGCCGTGCAGCGTCTGCGTGGATTACCACGCAATCGGCCCCGTCGAAGCGTCGCTTCGCGAACTGCTTCCATTGTGCCATCAGATCACCCTCGTTCCCAACGCCTGCGCGACGCGCACCAACTCGCTCGGGCGCACCACCGGAAGTTTGCTCATACGGTCACAGCGAGCGAACGCACCTGCACGTCCCGGTCCGGTATTGGCTCTCCGTGCGCACGCAGACTTTCGAGATACAGCTCGATGGCCTCCTGGATATTGGCCATCGCCTCCTCTTCGGTCTCACCTTCGCTATGGCATCCCTTCAGCGCCGGGCAGGAAATATGGTAACCGCCCGTCGGTTCAGCTTCGAGGATGACCGTAAATTGCTGACTCATTCCCAAAGACTATTTCAGTTCTCCTTTGGTGGCAATGCCGAGCCGGCCCCCTCTTTCGAGCATCCACTACCTCCGCTCGTAAAATCGCAGCGCCTCGATCTTGCTGCCGAACTCCCGCAGCGGATAGAGGCCCTTGGCCGCGCCGGCGCCGGGATCTCGCGTCAGGTAATCGAAGCCATCTTTGCCCGCGATGACCACGAAATGGGTAATGCCCGACGGCAGCCGCAGCCGCACGATCACGGGATTTCCGCGCTCCAGATTTTCGTCGATCAACTCGTAGGACGGCAGGTCTTCGTAAACCTTGCGCACCTTGCCGGGATCGTACTCGGCCGCGCTCTCCCAGTAGAGCCAGCCTTGCGGCGTGTAGCCACCGTGCTCGGTGAGAAATCGGTTGAGCCGCTGCGGGTCCACATCATAACCGTAGCTGGCCAGCACCATCGCCGCCGAGGAGACCGCACAGCCTTCCGCACCCAGCGTATGGTCCGTCGGTCCCAGCCGATCCTTCCGCCACCGGTCGTCGCCCTGCCGGAATGAGGGCACCGCGAGTTCCACCCGATGAAAAAAGTAGCGGCCTCCGCTCGGCCAGATTTGCTCCTTGCGCGACCACACCTCCTGGAGATGCGCGTAGCAGATCAGCGCGGCCAACAGGCCGAAGACGAGGAAGAGCAGGAGCCACTGGCGAAGGCGTTTGGGGAAGTTGATGGTTGATAGTTGATTGTTGATAGCCATCGCAGGTAGCTGACGCATTCGAATGTAGCGCGACGCTTGGCAGGAAACCTCTTTCAGCGCCGATCGCGTAAAGAATCTGGCAGGCGTTCCGTGGCTATCAACTATCAACCATCAACTATCAACTGGCCGGCCGAAATAGAATTTTCCCGCCGCGCTGACTCTGCGCGGCATGTTTCACCGCCGCCTGCGCCTCCTGGAGCGGGTAGCTCCGTTCCACGGGTGTGTGCAAAAGACCACGCTTGGCCAGGGCGAAGAGCTCTCCAAACATCTCCGCCTCGGCGGCCGGCGAGGCTTCGCGATACCACTGCGAAATCCAGAATCCACGCCAGCGGAGATCCTTGAAAATGAGCAGGCCATTCGGGATGCGCAGCGGCTGCCGGCTCATCGCGCCGAACGTCACGTGTGTGCCGCCGAAAGCGAGAGCATTGGCCACTCGCAGGGCGCTCTCGCCGCCCACGGAATTCAAGGCCAGCCGCACCGGCGCTCCGCCCGTGGCCGCGGCGATTTGGTCCTTGGCATTGTCATCGTCGAGGAGGACCACATCTCCGCCCAAAGCGCGCAATTCCTCGATCACCTCCGGGCGCCGCACGAGATTGATCGTCCGAAATTTGCGCGCCCGGGCGATCTGAATGACCAGCTGGCCGACGGCGGAATTGGCGGCATTTTGAATGACGAAATCGCCTTCCTGGAGATCGACGAAATCGCGCAGCATGCACCACGCAGTCGCGGGATTGACCCGCAGCATGGCGGCCTGCTCCGGGGCAATTTCCGCAGGCACCACCCGCAACATCGCGTCGGCCTCGGCGAGCACGCCCGCCTCGCGCCAGGAACCGTATCCGGCCGGCAAGAGCACCCGATCGCCGGCTCGCACCTGCCGGACCTCCGCGCCCACTTCCTCCACGACGCCGACTCCTTCCATTCCGGGAATGCCCGGCAATTCCGGCCGGATCGGATATTTTCCTTCGAGGACATTCAGGTCGGCCGGATTGATCGGCGCGGCCAGCAAGCGCACCCGGGCGCCTTTCGCCGGGAGTGGCGGCAATTCCACATTCTCTACGTGCACCACCTCCGCGGGTGTTCCAAATTCATGAATCACAATCGCACTGACATTCGTAGGCATGCCACTACGATGCCGCGCCATGGCCGACTCGACCAAGCCATTTCCACCGACTGCCACACCTGCCGCCCGGCCGGTGGAAGACGGGTACGGCACCGGTGCACGGCTCGCGCTCATCGGCGTCGCGGTCAATTTCGCCCTCGCGCTCATCAAGATCGTCGCCGGTCTGCTCGGCCATGCTTACGTCCTCATCGCCGATGGCATTGAAAGCACGCTCGATATCTTCAGCTCGCTGGTCATTTGGTTTGGACTCAAAGTCGCCGCCGAGCCGCCGGACGAAGAACATCCCTACGGGCATGGGAAAGCGGAACCGCTCGCCTCGGTCATCGTCGCGCTCACCGTCCTCGCCGCGGCCATCGGGCTGGCGGTGCAGAGCATCCACGAAATCATCACGCCGCATCACGCCCCGGCGCCGTTCACCCTCGGCGTGCTGGTTTTCGTCATCATCATCAAGGAAACGCTCTTTCGCAAAGTCTCCCAGACCGCGCAGCACCTGGAGAGCACCGCCGTCAAAACCGACGCCTGGCATCACCGGGCCGATGTCTTCACGTCGGCCGGCGCATTCATCGGCATCAGCGTGGCGCTCATCGGCGGCCCGGGTTGGGAGCAGGCGGACGACTGGGCTGCACTCTTCACCTGCGCGATCATCGGCTTCAACGGTTATAAACTGCTCGTCCCGGCGCTCGAGGAAATCATGGACACGGCGCCACCCAAGGAACTCCAGGCCGCCGTGCGCGGAATCGCCGCGGGCGTGCCGCGCGTGGGTGAAGTCGAGAAATGCCACATCCGCAAAATGGGGCTGCAATACTACGTCGATATCCACATCGGCGTGGACGCCGGTCTCACCGTGCGCACCGGACACGAGATCAGTCACGCGGTGAAGGATGCGATTCGCGCAGCCAAGCCGGAGGTCGCGGACGTGCTCGTGCATATTGAGCCGCTTGGGGAAAGTTGAGAGTTGAGGGTTGAGAGTTGAGAGCCGTGCGGTCTCGGAATGTGAGCCCCGCTCCGGTGGGCGTATTTTCGTAAGATACCGCATCGGAGCGGCGCTCTCGTCCTAAGCCGCGCGGCTCTCAACTCTCAACCCTCAACCCTCAACCTCCCCCACCCCTACCACTCAAACGACACGCTTATTGCTATTTTCTTGCGTCTAGGCATGGCCCCTTTCGCCCGTGCGCTCGTGAAAAGCCCCGCCGGGTTGGACAATGAGGCGGTGGCCGGTGCGCTGCCGGCCAAGTCGGATTTCTTGAATTCGGGTCATCCGACATTCGGACTGCCGCCGATTTGGATGAGAGAATCTCACCTAGAAAGGCCATTTCCTATGAGCTCCCAAATTCATGAAGATCAGACCCACCACCATGGGCCCGGCTGCGGGCACGTCGCCGTGAAGCACGCGGGACACGTGGATTATCTGGATCACGGGCATCTCGACCATCCGGAGGGCGATCATGTCGACGAGCACGTCATCGCCGTGACGGCCGAAAATCCTGACGGACACACCGCCCCCTGCGGCGGGCATGAGAAGGGCCACGTCCACGGACCGGGCTGCGGTCACGAACCCGTCCCTCATGGGGACCACGTCGACTACCTCGTGGACGGCCATTTGCACCACCCGCACGGCGATCACTGCGAAGACCATGGGCCATTGAAACTGGCCTGAGCCGCAACACCGCGCCGCTGCCAACGCTTCCTCTTCCGCCGACCAACGGCCGGCGGGCGAATCCGGAAAATTCCTCGACGCGCGCCCTGCCGGTCCGGCGCCGGACTGCGGTCGTCCGTGCCGCAGAAGACGCGTCGCGGCCTTACTTCAGGGCGTCGACGATGGTGCTGACGTTGTGCTTGTACATGCCGACGTAGGTCGAGGTATCCCCTTCCCCGAGCCCGTCGGCATAGAGAGTGCCGCCGACCTTCGCACCGGTTTCCTTGGTGATTTCCTTGAGCACTTTGGGGTTTTCGATCGATTCCAGGAAAATGGCCTTCACGTGTTGCGCCTCAATGGTCGAAATCAGGTCCGCCACTTTTTTCGACGATGGCTGGTCCTGGGTCGTGACCCCTTCGATGGCGTAAATGGTGAATCCGTGATCGCGGGCGAAGTATTGGAAGGCGTCATGAGAGGTCACCAGCTTGCGTTTGTCCCGCGGCAGCTCGGCGATCTTTTGCCGGGTCCATTTTTCCAAGTCGTCGAGTTCGACAAGGAACTTCGCGGCGTTGGCAGTAAACAGGTCCTTGTCCGCCGGACTGATCTTGATCAATGCGTCCCGGACGATTTTCACGGCCTTTTCTTCGTTGGGGATACTGTGCCACCAGTGCGGATCTTCGATGATTTTGTTCGGGTCTCCCTCCGCCTTCATTTTTAAGGAAGCGAAACCGTTGCCCACTTCCAGCAGATCTCCTTTCATCCCGGTGGCCTCCTTGAGCTTGCCGACATAGCCTTCCATGTGTTTGGCCGTGAGCAGAACGAGTTGGGCATTGCCGACCGTTTTCAGGTCGGACGGCTTGGGCTCAAATTCGTGAGGATCGACCCCGGCCTTCACATGCCCGGTCACGGCCACGCGGTCGCCTCCCACCCGCTCGGCGATCTCGGTGAGGATGGTGGAGAAACTGGAAACGCGGATTTTGTCCGCCGCCTGGGAGGTGCCAAGCGACGCGCACAGCGCCGCCAAAAGGAGCGAAAACGTTTTCATAGGCCTTCACTTTGGTAGCGGCCGATTTTAGACGCAAGTATTTTGCGTTATTTTCGACCAATTCGCCGTATCTGGCACCAGATCACGAAATTCATTTGCCATTGGCGGTAAGCGTCCCGAGATTGGGAGATTCCGAAAAAGACGCGTATGAAAACCATGTTTGCATTGCTCCTCGTCCTTGGCACGGTCCTCTTCCTGAGTGGATGCGACACTCCGGACATCCGTGGCGATAGCCTGAATGTTTCGGGAGGTAGCGCCCCCGCGGCAGCTCCGGGCGCAAGCCGTTAGTTTTCGGCTATCGGCAGGAGGACCATGGGCGGAATAGGTCGGTAAACCCGACCACCGCTCGGCGAGTCGGGACAACGAACCTCCGGTGCCATGTCCCACACGTCCACGATCGGCTCGCCCTCCTACTGCCCCAGCGAGAAATTCACCGGCACATCCGCGCGCCCGGCCACGGGCAGTCCTGCAACGCGCGCCGGCTCGAAGGTCCAGCGCTGCACCGCCTGCACCGCGGCGTTGTCGAGCATTGGAAAACCGGAGCTCCGCTTCACGCTCACGCTCGTTGCCCGGCCACCCGAGCTGACTTGCACTTCGAGAATCACCCGGCCTTGCTGATGCAGGCGCTCGGCTTCGGGTGGATACGGCGGCTTCGGATTGGAGCGCGCGCGGATGGGGCTGGCCCCTGAACCGCCGGCGCTCGCGGAGGTGGCCTTGCCGTGACCTTCCGACGCCGTCCCCACCGGGCCGACCGCGCGCGAGGCGGTTTGACTGGCATGCGCCGAATGGGGCGGCATGTGGTGAACCGGCCGCGCGGCGGGCGCCGGTGTCGGCGGGGCCACTTGCGGCGCCTCGGCAGTAATGGCGGGTGGAGGCGTTTCCGGTGGAGGTTCCGGTGGCGGCGGAGTGACCGGCGGCGGAGGCGTCTCCACGGGCGGCGGTGGTGTGGGCTCCGAAGTGGCCGGCGTGGTGGCTGCGGCCGGTGCGGCCGCCGGACTCGACTCCGCACCTTCGAGACTCACGTCCACGGCGGTGTCGGAGATCGGGAGCGGCGCCGCCGCCGATTCCAAACGAAAGCCGAAAAGCAGGAACGCGTGCAAAAGCACGGCGGCGATTCCCGCGATGATCACCTCGCGGCTCACGGCGCCGGCTTCGGTTGCGTCTCGATAGCAATGCGCGTGATCCCGATCTTCCGCGCGCGATCGAGCACGTCGATGGCCGCACCGAATTCCGCCTTGGCATCGCCGTTGATGATCAACTTGGCGTCGGGATTGCCCGCCGCGAACCCTTGCAAAGCGGTGTCGAGTTGCGCCGCGTCCACGAGCTGTTTGTCGAAATAAACTTCGTTCTTCGCCGTGATCGTGACCGACGCCGATTCCATCCGCTCCTGCGGCGTCGCGGTGCTCGCCGCCGGCAGATTCACCGGGATGCCGTTATTCTTGACCATGGAGAGCGACACCATGACGAAGGTCGCGAGGAGGAAAAAGATGATGTCGATCAGCGGGATGATCTCGATGCGCGCCCGGCGACTGCTGCGCGGAGAAGGAATCGGCGTCATAACTCCGCGGGCGCGGCTGCTAACTTCTCGGATTTTAGTAACTGTAACTCGAGGTGCGCCCCGGCGTATTCGATCTCCTGCCGCGCCCTTTCCAGGCGGGCATTGAGGAAATTGAAAGGCAGCAAAGCGATCATGGCGATGAGCAGGCCAAAGGCCGTGGCAATGAGTGCTTCGGCAATGCCGCCGGTGATGGCCGTGGGCGCGCCGAGTTCACTCGCGCCGAGCAGGCCGAAGGCGCGGATCATGCCCGTGACCGTGCCGAAGAGACCCATGAGCGGGGCCAGCGTGACAATGGTATCGAGCACACTGATGCCGCGATTGAAGCGCTGCAATTCCAGGCTGGAGGCTTCGAGCAAGGCGTTGGCAAACGACACCTCGCGGTGTTCCAGGGCATAGGTCAGGACCCGCGCCACGAAATCCCGCGAGGCCAGCCCGACACGCCGCGCCGATTCCAGCCGGCCTTGTTCGACCTCGGAGAAAATCTGCGCGACCGCGCTACGATCGCGCCGAAACCCCTCGCGGACGGTAAAGAAGAGCCGCTCGAGGACCACGGTAATGGCCACTAAAGAAGCCACGAGCAAGGGCCACATCACCGGCCCGCCTTTGAGGAAAATGGGAATCATGAAGGAAAAAAAGATTCGTTTGCTGACGTTGGAAGGACAACTATTCTATGCGTGCTTTGGTAAATGCAACTGATTTGCGGGAACTCGGAAAGTTGATGGTTGAGAGTTGATGGTTGATAGCCACGGCAAGTCTGCGACGATTTTTCCGCCCGCAGCAACGAAGGCCCCGGATCACGCCACATTTGGCATCAGCGCTTCAGCTAGCTGCGACGGCTCTCAACTCTCAACTTTCTCGTTCTCAAGTTGCACCTGAGAACGAAAGTCGCAGGCCTTCCACAAACCACCGAGAAGCCCCCGAGGCACTGCGGTCGTCGCATTGAAAACGCCATGTTCGTTCGGAGTCATCCTTCGCAAGCTCAGGATGACTCCGAGAAAAGGTCATGCTCCTCTACCGCATCCTCGCCGCGAAGAAGCTCTAGGAGAGTGGATAGTTGACGGTTGATAGTTGATAGCCATCGCCGGTAGCCGCTGCCGTCAACCCCCACGCGACACTTTATCGTCTGTTTGACGGACCGTGCAGTTCCCCGATTGCGGTAAATCCCGCGCAAACGTTGCGCGGCTCTCAACTCTCAACTATCAACTATCAACTCGCCGCGCCGCACATGCCGCGTTCCCCCATCGGACTACTCCTCATCGTACAGGTCATCCTTCTCCACGGGATCACCCTGCGCGGCGCCATCCCGGCTCAGCCGGGATTCAACCGCGACATCCGGCCGATCCTTTCCGACAAGTGCTTTTACTGCCACGGGCCCGATGAAAAAAAGCGCGAGGCCAAGCTCCGGCTCGATGTGGCCGAGAGCGCTTATGCCGAGCACGACAGCGGACGCGCCATCGTGCCGGGCAAGCCGGAGGATAGCGAACTGCTGAACCGCATCCTCTCGCACGACAAGGACGACATGATGCCGCCGCCCAAGGCGAAAAAGCCGCCGGTCAGCGCCGAGCAGGTCGCGACCCTTCGCCGCTGGATCGAGCAGGGCGCGAAATACGAGGGACCGTGGGCCTTTCTCCCGCTGAACCAGGCGCCGCCGCCCGTCGTGCGAAACCAGTCGTGGGTGCGCAACCCCATCGACCGATACATTCTCGCGCGGCTGGAAAGCGAAGACATCACGCCCTCACCCGAGGCCGATCGCGCCACGCTCATCCGGCGGCTCTATCTCGATCTGCTCGGGTTACTGCCGACTCCCGAGCAAGTCGCCGCCTTCGTCGCCGATCCCGCTCCCGATGCTTACGAAAAGCTCGTCGACCGCACGCTCGCCAATCCCCATTACGGCGAGCGCTGGGGCCGGCATTGGCTCGACCAGGCGCGCTACGCGGATTCCAATGGCTACTCGATCGACGCCCCGCGCACGATGTGGCCGTATCGCGATTGGGTCATCAAAGCGCTGAACGACGACCTGCCCTTTGACGAATTCACCATCGAGCAACTGGCCGGCGATCTTTTGCCCAAGCCGACGAAGAGCCAGCTCATCGCCACCGGCTTTCATCGTAACACGATGATCAACCAGGAAGGCGGCACGAAGCCGGAGCAGTTCCGCGTCGAGGCCATGATCGATCGCACGGACACCACCGGCGCCGTCTGGCTCGGGCTCACCGTCGGCTGCGCGCAGTGTCATTCGCATAAGTTCGATCCCATCCCGCAGCGCGAGTTTTACCAGATGTGCGCCTTCTTCAACCAGGGCGAGGACGTGAATTCCACCGGCGCGACCATCAGCGTGGCCCGCGGCGAAGTCTTCGGTCATCCGGTGAAACCGACGAGCGCGGACATCCAATCCATCAAGTTTCCCAAGGCCATCCCCACGCAGGAGGCATGGGAGGAAAAGGAACGCGATCGCCTGGAGAAATTGCCCGCCGACCAGCAGCCGACCGCGCTCTTTCTCGCCCTGCGCATCGCCGATTCCACCCGGCAGCCCGAGGAAAAGAAACTCGTCGCCACGGCCTACGCCAAGGCTTACCCGAAAGCCAAAGGGAAGAAAGGCAAAGCGGAAGATCCCGACGTCGCCGATCTCATGATCATGCAGGACCTGGCCAAGCCGCGGACGAATTATCTCCTCATCCGCGGCGATTACACGCGGCCCGATGAAAAGACCGGCCCGCTCCAACCGGGCGTGATCACCGCCGTCAACGCCGCCTTCCACAATCCCCCGACCGAATTTCACAACCGCCTCGATCTCGCCCGCTGGCTGGTCAACCCGGAGAATCCGCTCACGCCGCGCGTCAAGATGAACCGCGTGTGGATGCATTACTTCGGACGCGGCATCGTCGAGACCGACGAGGATTTCGGCACACAAGGCAGCGGGCCGACAAACCCGGAGTTACTCGACTGGCTGGCCAGTGAATTTATCCGGCAGCATTGGTCGGTGAAAGCCATGCATCGGCTCATCGTGACCAGCGCGACTTATCGGCAAAGCTCCAAATCGCGGCCCGACCTCGCGGAAAAAGATCCGCGCAATATTCTCCTCGCCCGCCAGGAACGGGTGCGCGTCGAGGCCGAAATCGTCCGCGACGCCGCGCTCTCGGCCAGCGGCTTGCTCGATGAAACCATCGGCGGCCCGAGCGTGCATCCGCCGCAGCCGCAGGGCGTCTATTCTTTCACCCAAGCGGTGAAGAAATGGGTCGATGATAAAGGCGGCAACCGCTACCGCCGCGGGCTCTACACCCAGTTTTATCGGAGCGCGCCTTACCCACTGCTCACCACCTTCGATACGCCCGACTTCTCGCTCGTCTGCACCCGGCGCGCCCGTTCGGACACACCGTTGCAAGCGCTGAACGTGGCCAACGATCCGGCCTTTCTGGAGTGCGCCGAGGCGCTGGCCAAACGTGTCGAAAAGGACGTGCCCAACGGCGACACCGAAGCCCAGCTCCGCCGCGCCTTTGCCATCTGCCTGAGCCGCGAACCGTCGCCCACCGAGCTATCCATCCTCGGCAAATATGCCGCCACCCACGACCTCGCAGCCGTCGCCCGCGTGCTCTTCAACACGGATAACTTCATCACCCGGGAATGAGTTATCGCATAGATACCAGTTACCGATCACGCCCGCGTTTTGGAGTGCGGCGCTGCTGCGCCGCTTTTGGAAGGTCTGCGGGTTTGCCCCAGCGTGCCACCTCTCGTTCCCAAGTTGCACTTGGGAACGCAATTAGGAGCGAAGTTATGCTTCGCACGGAGGGGGTGTCTGCGGGCAGGCCAAACCCAGCCGCACACACTAGCCGTGGTGAGCGAGAGTTCCGGGGAGCGCTCGTCCCGAATGCCGGTGACGGCGTCCCGCCGTCACGAACTTTCACCAGCATATACCGACGAGAAAATCCCGACAAAGGGAACGGAAGAAAGTTCGTTTCGGCGAGACGCCGAAACCAGCACGCGAGGCGCATGCGCTCCCCGGAGTTCTCCGTTCCTCACCTTTCCAGTTAGCCTAACTTCACACTGAACGAATGACTTACCCCACTCCATCCGCGAAGCGGCCGTCCTCTTCTTCCTTCATCCCTCATCCTTCATCCCTGGCCGCCATCACCCGCCGCCATTTCTTCGGCCAGTGCGCCATGGGTGTCGGTTCCCTCGCCTTGAGCCAGCTCCTCGCCGAAAACGCTCACGCCGCCATCGACCCGATGCACCCGTTGGCCCCGCGTCCGGCGCCATTCGCGCCGAAGGCGAAACGCGTCATCTATCTTTTCATGGCTGGAGCGCCCTCGCAGCTCGACCTCTTCGACGACAAACCGAAGCTCCGCGAACTCCAGGGCCAGCCTCCGCCGAAAAGCCTCATGGAAGGCAAACGTTTCGCCTTTCTCAAGGGCAACGAAACACTCCTCGGTTCGCCGCGGAAGTTCGATCGCTATGGGCAGTGCGGCATGACCCTCAGCGAAGTCCTGCCGCATTTCCGCAAGATCGTCGACGAAGTCTGCTGGGTGCGCGGAGTGAGCACCGATGTCTTCAATCACGCCCCGGCCAAGCTTTTCATGAACACCGGCTTTCAGCAGCCCGGCCGCCCCGCCATGGGCGCGTGGACCACTTACGGCCTGGGCAGCGAATCGCGCGACTTACCCGGCTTCGTCGTCTTGCAGAGCGGCCCCCGCGGACCGCGCGGCGGCTCCACGCTCTGGAGCAGCGGCTTCCTGCCCACGAGTTATCAGGGCGTCCCCTTCCGCGGCAAAGGCGATCCTATCTTGTATCTCCACAGTCCCGAAGGCACGACGCGAGATAGCGAGCGCGATTTCTACGACACCGTCGGCGCGCTCAATCAGGCCCGGCTCGATGATACCGGCGATCCGGAAATCATGACGCGAATCAACTCCTACGAGATGGCCTATCGCATGCAGACGAGTGCGCCGGAGCTCATGGATCTCTCCCAGGAAAAACCCGAGACCCTCGCCCTCTACGGCGTGAAACCGGGCGAGAGTTCCTTCGCCGCGAATTGCCTCCTCGCCCGCCGGCTCGCCGAGCGCGGCGTCCGCTTCGTCCAGCTTTACCACACCAGTTGGGACAGCCACGGCGGGCCCGGCGAAAACCTCAACGGCGACTTCGAGAAAGTCTGCCGCGAGGTCGACCAGGCCAGCGCCGCGCTCGTGCTCGATCTCAAGCAACGCGGCATGTTGGAAGATACGCTCGTCATCTGGGGCGGCGAATTCGGACGCACCCCGATGGGCGAAGTGCGCACGAGCATCGGGCGCGATCATCACGTCGACGCCTTCACCGTCTGGCTCGCCGGCGGCGGCACCAAACCCGGGCTGCTCTACGGCGCCACCGACGAACTCGGCTTCGGAGTTATCGAAAACAAAGTCCACGTCCATGACCTCCACGCCACCATCCTCCACCTTCTCGGCTTCGATCACGAGAAACTCATCTATAAGTTCCAGGGCCGCGACTTCCGCCTCACCGACGTGCACGGGCAGGTGGCGAAAGGGCTTTTGGCGTAAAGCCAAAAGAATGACGAATGTCGAATGACGAATGACTAACGAATCTCGAATGCCGAATGGGCATTCGCGTTTCGCCCTTCCTTCGTCCTTCGTCATTCGTCATTCACTCTCGTTTCTCTCGTTCCCAAGTTGCACTTGGGAACGCACTAAGGAACGAAGTTATACTTCGCACGGCGGGGGTGTCTGCGGGCAGGCCACTGCATGGTGCCCTTCGCCCGCGCAGACGATCGAGAAGATCGCCCCAACGGTGCACGGACATTCCTGTCCGTAGTTTCCTTTTGACCCGCCCACAGACACCCCCTCCATGCGAAGTGAAACTTCGCTCCTAATTGCGTTCCCAAGTGCAACTTGGGAACGAGAGGAAGGGGATTTTGGCTTAAAGCCAAAAGAATGACGAATGTCGAGTGACTAACGAATTTCGAATCTCGAATGGGCATTCGCGCTTCGTCATTCGTCATTCGTCATTCGTCATTCCCCTTCTCCCCCCTCAACTCCCCGGAAATTTCCCGGTTTCCCGGAAGCTGCGATTCATCTCGCTGAGGCCGAAGCCACACACGACACACTTCTCGGCGGTGACCGGGTTGTAACCCTCGACACAGTTCGGACACTTGAGAATCGAGTAGCGGAGATAGGCCCAGGAGGCTTGCCAGAGATCCTGTTCCCGCGGCTTGAGCGACGTGAGATCCCAGACTTTTTCCCGGTAGAGATCGAAGATCGACTTGAACATCTCTCCATTCTCCCGATGAAACGGCAGGGAGAACAGATACAGCCCCATGCCGAGCGCCAGCCAGACGATGCCGCCGAGAAAGACATAGCCGGGCGAATGAAACGGCAGCCATTCCCCACCGAACTCCAACGCGTCCGCGGCCAGGGCCTGCGCGATCCAGAGAATGCCGCCGCCGAAGCTGATCGCGGAGAGCAGCAAAAAGCCGTCTGCGAAGGACCAGGAGCTCTCCACTTCCTCCTTCAGGTCCTTGTCCAATTGCAGCCAGATGCGCGGCCAGAAAAAGACCGAACTCATGCCGTAGCGGTCGTGCGGGTATTGCTCGTAACCGGCAAGGATGTTACCTAACTCCGTGGGACGCGTGGCCGTCGGCTCATTCTTGTCATCCACGGGGTAATGGAGCAGGATCGTCCAGAGTTCGTTATACTCGTTCCGGTCTTCCCGGAGCGCCTTCTTCGCGGCCGTGGTTAGCCGATCCACGCGGTCCAACTGGCGCTTCAGCCCCCAGTCGCGCCAGGCTTTCGGCCAGTAACTTCGGCCTTCGTAGAGTTTGTAAAGCTGGTTCTTGAACGTGGAAATGACGAACCCGAGGATAAAGACGATGACGACATACCCGGCGAGATGCATCCACCAAAGGTCTTTATCCGAAGACAGAAGCCCGAGAAGCCAAACCGTCGGAGCATAAAGGACGGCGGTGCCCGCCAGCCCCGGCAGCACGACTTGCATGACCACCGGAAGTTTCACGCCGACCATCCTTTCGGCCACGCCTTTCGTCAGTTCGGAGTCGAGTTCGACACCCATACATTCGTCGCGATTGCCGGTCGCGCTAAGGCGCGGGCCCCGGGCCCTTCTTCTTCGGCGGAGGCTGCTGTGGCGGTACTTTTATCCGCGGCGGCCGGTTGGGCTTCTGCGTTCCCGGCTCGGGCAATCCCCACGATGGCCGACCTTCATCAGGACCGTGCGTAGCCGGCGCGAGCATTGCCAACCGTAGCGGGCCTTGACCAGGGCCGTGCGGTGACGCCCCGCCACCAAAGAACATTTTGCGCACCGAACCGGGAAGTTCCCCGCCCGATTGTGGCAGATCGGCGATGCACTCCAGTTGATCTTTCAGCACGCCGACGGCGGCTCCGACCGACGGCAGCTTGGCCTTCGGCCCCATCCGTCGGATGAGCGAATGGGTCGCGCCCAGCTTGATCGAAATATGATTCAGCACCGCGGGATGCGCCACCTCGGACTGACCGGCGAGCGCTTCCACTTTCGCGCCCACTGCCCGGATGTCATCCGCCAGCTTGCTATACTGCTCACTTTGCCGGGTGGTGTCGGCGGCATCGGCCCGCTTCCGCAGGATGATGTGTACGTTGTGCACGACTTTCGTCGTTTGATCCGTCAGTGTCTTCCAGTCAGCCATGGGGAGCTTTTGTTAGTTCACGTTCATGTTATAGACCGCGGAGGCCTGGTTGCCGGGGTTGATCGCCACGACCTGCCAGGTGCCGCCGACCGTTAGCTTCGCCGTCACCTTCGCTTCCTGCGAGGCTACCGAAGTGACTGTCGCCGCAAAGGACGCGGGTGCGGCGCCGCCGCCGAGGGGCGGTGGCGGTGTCAGGTTCACGATCAACGGCGAGACGAATCCCGTGCCGATGAAACTCCACGACTGGTCGTTGGCGGCGTCGTGCGTCAATACACGATTCGTGCCCGTGACGGTCGGCGCGCCGGCGACCGTAAATTCAAAGACGTCCGATGCTGCGCCTCCCGCGGCATTCTGCACCGAGACTTTCCACGACCCCGGCACGGCCAGCAGCACCGGGCAAACAATCAGCGTCGGATCCACCGACGTGATCCCGGGGCCGGCGACCGTCGTCTGCGCGCCCGCCGGATCGGTGAAGGTCAAAGTCAACCCCGTGACAAAGCCGGTGCCGGTCAGGTGGAGCGTTAGCGGATTGGCCGCATCGGCCTGCGGCGCGGCGGGCGCGATCCCGGTAATGCTCATCGCCGGGGCATTCGCGGCCGGTGCCGGCGCCGGGGCCGACGGGACCTGCGGGGTGAAAACGCTGCTCAATTGATTGGCCAGATAGGGCGCGAAGAGGCAGGCCGCGCCGAAGAGAAAAGTGCGCAGCCCGGTGAGATCGGGCACGGTGCCGCCCATGAACAGGCTCCAGATGATGGCATAACCCACGCCGAGGATGATCGTGAGGATGCCCATCAAGCCGAGCAAGGCAATCAACCGGCTGCTGCTCGGCAGCAGGACCACGTCGGTCCTATCCTGAATCTCCGACGGCTGACAGGTCGACTCCTCGGAGAGCGCTTCGGCCAGAGACCAATTCGCCTTCGACAACCACCAGAAGATGATGATGAACAAGCCGCCCAAAACCACCGTCGCGACGAAGCAGGCAAAGGCGAAGGACCCAAAGCGCCAATAGAAATACGGGTCGAGCGAATTGGCCACGGGGAACTCCAGTTTCGCCGAGTCCGCCCCACCGGGATTCGCCGCCGTGGCTTGCCACGTGCCGGCCAGGCCGAAGCTCGCGATCACGACCAGGCTCTTGCCGTTCTGGCTGACGACCTGCCCCGGGTGCGTGTTGCCCTGCGGATCGGTAAATGTGACCGCGATCTTCTCCTGGAAATTCTCACCCGTGAACGTGACCGCTTGATTGGGGGCGACGATCGGAGCGGCGGGAGAGACGTGGGTCAGCGTCGGCACGGGCGGCGGCGGAGGCGGCGCTGGCGTCTTATTTTTTCCATCGTCCTGGGCAGGGTCCGTTCCCTTGCCATCGCTCCCGCCGGATGCTGGAGGCGCCGGCGTGGGAGTTCCAGGCGGCGCAGTCGCGCCCGGGTCAGGCTGGCCACTTTCGGTAGCGGCCGCGAGGTAAGAGGAAGAGTTGCAACGGTTTTTCCACCCAGCCAAAAGGCCGGAGGGCAGCGCCCAGAGAGCACCGACGGTGAGGACCAGCAATAGCTTCGAGGGGACTAATCTCATTGGTTTTCTCCAGAAATCCCTTCGAGGCATCGTTGAAACCCCTGCGAAAACCTGGAGCTTTCGCCATCCTGCCTGCGTGCCTCTACCGGGGAACATACTTTGTTTGTTTATCATCCCACGCACGGTAGCCAAGCAAAATCTTAGACAGTGCACGAGTGCACCATTTGAAGCGTTTTCACCAACATTTCATATACTTCTCCTCGTGAGGACTTTTGGTGGAAAGTGCACCATTGGTGCACTGTCGGGGTGTTACCGGAGGGGCCATCGCGAGTTATTTCAGGGTTACTCCTGTCCAGAACCGTTCGCCGTCGGACGCGGCTCGTTGGAAACCCCGCTCGACCAACCGCCGGCCCAGTTTGATCTGACTCATCGGCGCCAGCCCGACTCTCTCCGCCCAGTTCTTATATCTCGCGAAGACATCCGCTACGTTCGTGCGCTCCGACCGATCGTGCACGATTTCATCGGCAATGAAACCCCCGAGGCTGTCTTCCTCAGAGCGATACTCCGCGCCCGCTTCGCTGACGATCACCGGGGTTTGCAGGCCCGTCTCCTGCCAGGCGCGCACCCCTTCCAGCGCCCAGCGCAAGATACCCGGTAACTCCTCGCAAAGTTTCGCGGCGAGCCGTGGGTCGCGGCGTTCCTCGGGGATTTGCACGGTGAACGGAATGAGCCGGATCCGCCGCCAGATACCCTCGTCCGTGCCGCGGATGCGCGGCTTGTGATTGCCAAACATCCAGAGCTTGAGCATGGGCCGGAAGTCGAAAGCCTCCTGGTAAAGGCAGCGCCCGGTGAGCGTGTCGCCGCCGGTCATGTCCTTCACGCGCGACTCGGCCAGCCACGCACCTTCCTCCATCTCGCTGCCGATGACCAGCCGCGCGCCGCGCAACCGGGCGATCTCATGCATCGGCTCGCGGCCGTTCACCGCCACGGTGAGCAAGCTCGACGCCGCCCGCTGGGCGTACTCGCCGAATAACCGGTAGAGCACTTCCGTGAAGACGCTTTTTCCATTCTTCCCCGCGCCGTAGAGGAAATGAAAGCATTGCTCGGTAACTTCGCCCGTCAGCGAGTAACCCACCGCCCGCTGCACGTAACTGATCCGTTCCTGGTCGCCGGCAAAGATCTCCTCGAGAAAGGTCCGCCAGCGCGGGCAGTCCGCCGATTCCTCATAACTCGTGCCGGCACACTTCGTAATGAGATCGGACCGGCGTCCGGCGCGGAAAGTGCCGGTGCGCAGGTCGACGACGCCATTGCGCACGCCGAGCAACCACGAGTCGGCATCGAGCCGGAGATGCGGCGCCACGATGCGTCCGTCGGCGCAGGCCAGTTCCAGCATCGGCCGGATGTGCTTGAGGTTGCCCATCGAGAGCGCCTGCCGCACCGCCAGCTCGCGTTGCGCCGTCTCCGGGATGCGGCTGGCCTGCGCGAGGAGCGACTGCGAATGCTCCACGGCCAGGCGGGTGATCGCGCCATCCTCGTCGAGCCGCCAGCGGTGTTCCTCCCAGACCATCCACCGCCCAAACTTCGGCACATAGCGCAAGTGATCGATATGATGGTCGATGAACCGTCGCGCACGCCCGGTATCATTGGCTGCATAACTGGTCCCTTCTCCGGCCACCGGCAAGTCATTAGCTTCGACCCAGTCGTCAAAGGCTGAAGGATGAGAGACTGAAGAAGCCGGCTGCTCCGCAGATGGCGTGAACGATGTTATCTCCATGGTGCCACCTCCTCCCCGAAAAACCGCATGGCATCATTACTCCCGTTACGACCAGACTTCATTGGATGTTGGGTGTTGGATGTTTCCCTCCGGGTTTTGGATGTTACCCTCCCGGACGTTCGATGGTCCAGGCGGGACGCCCGGACCGGCAGCGGGACGCCCACCCTACCCTGCTCATAGATCGGCGTCCCATCGGCCTCTCCATTGAGATAGAGCAGCGTCTGCACCTGTCCTTTCTCCACCCGCTCGCAACCCGGCAACCGGGTGAGCCGCACCGCGGACATGGCTTTCGGATCGGCGCCGAGCGTGATCAGCGCCGGGCGCATCCCGGCCACGATCTCATCCCAGTGCCCCTTGCTTTCGGCGTCGATGCGCACGAGCGCGTGAATCGACTTACCCCCCGAGGTATAAATCGCCGCCACCGGCAAAGGCATTTGCGCGAGCGCGGCCAGCCAGTGCGCGGGATTCGCCACATCGGACTCCAGGACGAGATAGCGCCAGGCAGTTACCGTCTGCCAGGAACGGCGCGAGAGTTTTCCCTGGTCATTGGGCCGATACTCGCCGGTCATCGGGTTGGCCAGGAAGCAGACGCCCTCCGCCTTGCCCGTGCGAAAAGCATCGAGCGCTCGCGCATCGTAGGGCGGCTCGCGATGCGTCCACAGGGCCTGCCCCTGCGAGCGGAAGACATCGAAGATAACCACCCGTTCGCCCGGCCGGTAAAGCGCGTGGAGAAAACTCGCCGGCGTCCGGCAATCCACCCGCAGGCGCGAGCGGCAGGCCAGCCAATCCGCATCCGCCTCCGGTAACTTGCCGGCCAGGCGTTCCAACCGCGCCGGATCGAATTGCGGCGACGCCGATGCCTTGGGCGTGATCAAGGTGGTCGCTCGCGGGCGCCGCGGCCTGCGACGTAGGAGCGGCACTCTTTCGCCAGAGAGGCTGGAAGCCTCGCCTACTTCCTCCGGGCCTATGGCCCGTCCGGCCCGCACCGCCCGTCCGGCCCGGACTTTCCCTAACTGGCTGCGTAACTGGTAACTCGCGTCCGCCACGACACCTCCGCATGACGCGTGGAAGCAGTAAATCCCCGGCGCCAGCGTCCCGGCGGCCAGCGCCACCGGCGCGCACACCACCTTGCAATCGGTGGATCGATTGGCCTTGGTGTGCCGATCGATCCCCGGACACCGGCAGTAACCCTGCGCACCTTCCCAGCGGACCTCGCCGACGATCGCTTCGGCCACGCGTTGAGCCGCCCTCGTCGTCAGCGGCGGCCCTCCGGAACCCGGCGGCGCCGCCACCGGGGAATCCCCGCGAAAGCCCCGGCTTTCATCCGTCCGCCGATGAGTTCGCCGCGGGCGTCCGGCTCCTGGAATGCACCTATCCTCGGAAGTTAGAGTGTTAGTTAAGATTTTCATCGCGCCACCCCGCCTTCCTGCGCCGCCCGTTCCACATATTGCGCCAGACTATCATAGCGGATGAGCCGCACACCGCGCGTCGCCCCCGGCTTGCGGAAGGCCATGCTTTCCACCTTCCCCTCGGCGAGGAGTTCATAAAGGGCGCTGCGCCCGAGGCCGAAGAGACGCACCGCCTCGGGAATACGCAGCCATTCGGGCCGCAACCGCGGTGTTTCCTCCCCGGCCCCCGCCCGCCAGACATGTTTGGATTCGATCTCATTCATACGTGAGCCCGCACTTGGGACTTTGCCCTCGCGAGTCAATAACATTCGCAAAAAAAATGCGGTGATCTTTCCACCCCAGATCGGCGAGTTACTAACCGGCAATGTTTCCGCAGACCGCGCAGTTACCGGGAACGGAAAAATGGACCACGGATTACACGGATTGAAAGCCTCCGCTGCGAAGTCAATCCGTGTAATCCGTGGATCGCCAGGCCTTTCCAGAGCTACGCATTTGTGGCTTTCCCGGTCAGTCGCTTGACCACATAACCGTTGAGGCTCAGTCCATCGCGCAGAGCACGCAGGGCGAGCAGACGGTGTTGTTCCGGGGAGGTGCGCAGGACGAACTTGCCGCTAAATTCCTTCCCGGCAAGAGCGTCGGGAAGAGCCGTCCCGTCCCCTTCGGCAATGGCGATATGTTCGTCGACGGCTTCCGACAATTCGCGATACACCTCGTCGCGATCGGCGCCGTGGACTCCGCCCAAAAGTAACTCCGGGCAACGGCCAATCCACACCTGGTCCTCGTCGCTCCACTCGACGAGGAGTGAGTAATTGTGATCGTTCTTCGGCTTTCTCGTTTTCATTTTTGTTTGGCTAGTTGGATGGCGCGCTCCACGTCACGCACTTGGTACTGCCTGGCGTCATCGCCGTCTTTCCCGCTCAGGGTGATCCGCACGGGCTTGGGGTGAACGAAGTTGCGGTGACTCCCCTTGCCGCCGCGATTGACGAAACCCGCCCGCGTGAGCTCGGTGATCAGGTGGCGAATCTTTCGGGGCATCGTTATATAGTATCACCATGATACTATTCTGCAACAAAACCTTTCCCGGCGAAGTCCCTGCCGCGCCTGTTCTCGGAGACTGCGCCCGACGGGGGTCGAACCCATAACCTTCGGCTTCGGAGGCCGACGCTCTATCCAATTGAGCTACGAGCGCGTGAGGCGGGGAAAGTAGTGGCGGAACTTGGAACTGAAAAGAGGAAACTTTTAAAGGATGAAGGATGAAGGATGAGGGATGAGGGATGAAGAGAACGGCTGCTTCGCAGGTGGGTTGGGGGAAGGTCCTCCCTCGAAGCCAACCTGCGAAGCAGCCATCTTCTTCATCCTTCATCCCTCATCCTTCCCCTCACATTCCTTCGATCTTCCACTGCTGCTCGGGCGTATTCTTGCCGTCGGTCTGGATGACCGGTGAGCCGTCGTTGTCGCCTTTCACGGCCATGACTTTGCCGCTGGCCAGGCTGGTGAGGGTGTAGAAATTGCCGCCTTGGGCGTCGGGCACCTTCTCGATCTTCCAGCGCTCGGAGGGGTTGTTCTTGTTGACGTTGGCCTGCTGGAGGACGACGCCTTCGCCGGTCTGGCCGCCGGGCACGTTCAGCGCCTTGCCGCTGTCCTGGCAGACGAGCACGTAATAGCCATTGCCGACGGACGTGATGTTCCACTGCTGGTGGCCGCCGTTGGTCCATTTGAAGGCCTGCAATTTGTGGCTGTCATCGTGCGAATGCCCTTCCACTTCGAGCACCTTGCCCGACTTGCGATTGGTCAGCCGGTATTTGCCGTCGGGGATTTTGCCTTGCGCGAGCATCTTGTTGCGGTCCTGCTCGGCCTGCTTCACATCCGCCGCCGCTTTCACGGCCAGGTCCTTGGCGCGCGCGGCAAACTTGCCGGTGACGCCCTCGAACGCTTTCTGCGCGGCGCGTTTCTGGTCAAGCGTCTTGGCCGCTTTCCAACGTTCGTTGGCCATCTGGAAGGACTGGTAATCCTCGAGATAATTCGTCGCCATGGGCTTGAGCCCCTCGAGCCAGGCGTCGCTGCCGGTGAACTCGGCCTTGCGGAATCGCCCAAACAAAGCGGCGGCATCATCCTCGTCGCCGATCTCCCAGTCCTTCATCGCGTAGACCAGGAAGGCCACGGGTTCGACACCGCTCTCGCCGGATTTGATCTTCGCGTCGATGGGATGCTCGTTCGTCATTTGCTTCGACACGTCGACGAAGAATTGGGCCAGGGGTTGATTGGCGGCGTCGCTGGAGAAGGGTCCGCGCGACTCGATGCGCTGAAAGGCGTCGACCGCCTCCGAGCGATGCCCGCCGGCGTACTGCGCCAGGCCGAGGAGCAAATCCGTCCAGTTGAGCCAGGGCTGCGACGGGCCTTTCGCGGCGACCGCCGTGAGCGTCGTCACGGCCTGGTCGGGTTTGTTCGTCGCGAGATTTTCGACGGAGGGCACGAGCATCGCGCTGCCCTTTTTGTCCTCCGTCCCGCCGCCGGTGCCGAAGAGCTTGTCCTTGAAAACGACGCCGGCGACGATGAGCAGGACGAGCACGCCGATCATGACGAAGGTCAGCCAGCCCTGCGCTTTTTTCTGCCCCTCGGATTCGAGCACGACGCGCTTTTCCGAGACCTTGCCGCGGCCGGCGGCCAACTCGTTGCTGGCGTATTCGAGATGCTCGACGAGTTCGTCGTAACTTTGGTAGCGCTGATCGGGATCCTTGTTCAGCGTGCGGTTGATGACGTAGTTGGTGTTCGTGGAAACGTGCGGGGCAAAGGCCTGCAAGCTCACCGCCTGATTCTTCAAATGTTTGTAGGCCACGAGCGAAGCGTTCGCCGCTTCGAAGGGCGGACGGCCGGCCAGGGCGTGGAAAAGCGTCGCGCCCAGCGAATAGATATCGCTGCGGAAATCCTCCGGCTTGTTGTCGAGCTTCTCCGGGGCCACGTAGTAGGGCGTGCCCCAGATTTCACCGCGCACCTTGGCTTCGTCCTCGGCAAAGATCGCCAGGCCGAAGTCGACGATCTTCGCCGTGTGCGCCTCGGCAAAAAGGATGTTGCCGGGCTTGACGTCGCGATGGATCAGCCCGGCCTGATGCGCGGCGCGCAGCCCACTGGCGATCTGGATGCCGACTTCGAGCACTTGCGCTTCGGCCACCCGGCCCTGGATTTCGATGAGCTTGTCCAGCGTCCCCTTCTCGACCAGTTCCATGGCGATGTAAAAGCGCCCATGATCCATCCCGGTGCTGAAGACGCGGACGACGTGGGGATGATTGATCGAGGCGGTGATCGCCGCCTCCGTTTCCAGTTGTTTGATCTGATCCGCGCTGCCGCTGCTCTTGCGCAGAAGTTTCAACGCCACCATGCGATCGAGGGAAGTATCGTGGGCCTTGTAAACCGCGCCCATGCCGCCGTGGCCGAGCACGTCGACGAGCTGAAAATGGTCGATCATCGAACTGACCGTGGTCGGTGCGCCGCAGGTCGGGCAGATGACCGCGGAGAGCGGCTCGACATCGCTCACGTCCATGGCCGCGCCGCAGTCGGGACAATTCTGAATCAGCGGTTCGTCAACGTTGGTATCGTTTTCCACGGTGGTTCTAGGCGTGAAGGGGGATTCGAAAGCGCGCGGGTGGTTGCGCGTGCGGAATTTCCCCCGTGGTTCCGCAAGATGCGAGGAGAAAATGGGCAACGCCCCGCCGGCGCCCGCCAGGTGCGGCATCCAACCCCGGAAAGAACCCGCGCGCATTCGGTCGAGACGGCGATGCATCCCCTCGGAAAAGGCGGAATACGCCGGGGAGCGGCCATCGCCGGGCAGCGCTGCGAAGCAAGGGTATGACTAAGATGAACCTCAAAGGCAATTGGAACGAGATTAAGGGTAAGCTGAAGCAAAAATACGGCCAACTCACCGACGACGACCTGACTTTTGCCGAAGGCAAGGAAGACGAAATGCTCGGCCGCTTGCAAAAGCGCCTGGGCAAATCGAAGGAAGACGTGCGCCGCGAGATCGAAGAGTTCTGACCGGCGACCCCTGGCTTGTCGTTCCAACGATAAAAGGCGCCCGGGCTCCGGCCCGGGCGTTTTTTTGTGGCCTGCGGAGTATTGACGTCCTCTCTGACGTCCTCTCGTTCCCAAGTTGCACTTGGGAACGCAGTAAGGAGCGAAGTTTTACTTCGCAAGGCGGGGGCGTCTGCGGGCGGGCCAAGGTCGACCCTAAATCTGGAAACGATTCCTCGCCCTCGAAATTATTCCTCAGAGCGAATCAATGATGCCTCAGCTTTGCACACCCACAGACACCCCCGCCTTGCGAAGTAAAACTTCGCTCCTAGGTGCATTCCCAAGTGCAGAGTTTGTGTGAAAAGCCCGAAAAATCGAGTTTCGCCGACGAACTTTCGATGACTTACAAAAGTTCATCAATGACTTGCATAAGCACCGCCGACTTTTCACACAGTCTCGCAACTTGGGAACGAGAGGCGGGAATGCAGGGAGGGCGTAGCTCGGAAACTGCGCATCGTCCCGCGCTTGCGTTTTGGAGTGCGGCGGTGCTGTTTCGACAAGCTCAAGGCCCCGAGCCCGCCGAGGGGCTGCGCCGCTTTGGGAAGGTCTGCGGGTTTGCACCAGCGTACCGCCGCCTCACCCTCTCCGAAAGCGGCGGAGCACCGCCGCACTCCAAAACGCAAGCGCGGGACGATGCGCAGTTTCCGAGCTACGCAACTAACTCAGCACTTCGCGGATGACATTCCCGTGCACATTCGTCAGCCGACGCCGAATGCCATTGTGCTCGAAGGTCAGCCGTTCGTGATCGAAACCGAGGAGATGGAGAATGGTCGCGTTGAAATCGTAAAGCGGGTGAATGTCTTTCACCGCTTTCTGCCCGAGCGCATCCGTCTCGCCATGGCTGACGCCCGGCTTCACACCCGCGCCGGTGAGCCAGCAGGTGAAGCCGTCGGGATTGTGATCCCGCCCGAGCGCGCCCTTTTGGAAGAAGGGCATGCGTCCGAATTCCGTGCACCACACGACGAGGGTATCTTCGAGAAGACCGCGCTGCCGGAGATCGCGAATGAGCGCGGCGGCGGGCTGGTCGAGAATCTCGGCATGTTTGTCGTACTGCTCCTTGAGCTTGTTGTGGCCGTCCCAATTGAGTTCGCCGCCGCTGGCGTAGGCGCCGTTGAAAAGCTGGACGAAGCGCACGCCGCGCTCGATGAGCCGTCGCGCGAGGATGCAGTTGCGGGCGAAGCCGGCTTTGTTCGCGTTCGCGGTGTCATCCGCGCCGTACATTTTCAAGACGTGCTCCGGCTCGGTGCTCAGGTCGCTGATCTCGGGCACGCTCAATTGCATGCGCGCCGCGAGTTCATAGCTGGCAATGCGCGCGGCCAGGCGGCCATCGCCGGGATGTTCCTCGAGATGACGCGCGTTCAGCCGTTGCAGGAGCGAGCGGGCGGCCTCGTCACTCGCCGGGCTGATTCCCGTGGGCGCCGCGAGATGGCGGACCGGCTCCTTCGCGCTCATCGGTGTGCCCTGAAAAACCGCCGGCAAAAAACCGGGTCCCCAATTATTCGAGCCCGCTTGCGGGACTCCGCGCGGATCGGGAATCGCGACGTACGCCGGCAAGTCCTGGTTCTCACTCCCCAGCCCGTAGGTGACCCACGAGCCGATGCTCGGAAAGCCGTCGAAGGTGAACCCGGTGGAAAGAAAATTCTCCGCCGGCCCGTGCGTGTTCGTGATGCTCGTGAGCGAATGAATGAAGGCGATGTCGTCGGTCAATTCCGCGAGATGCGGGATCATCTCCGAGACCCATTTCCCCGTCTGGCCGCGGGGACGAAACTCGTACTGCGGCCGCGCGAGATTGCCTGCCGGCCCCTGGAAGGTCACCGCCGGGCCGCCGGGCAGCGGCTTGCCATCGTGCTCGATGAGTTCCGGTTTGTAGTCCCAGGTCTCGAGCTGGCTCACCGCGCCCGCGCAGAAAATCATGACCACATTCTTCGCCTTGGGGGCAAAGTGGGAAGGCCGCGGCGCGAACGGATGCGCGGGATCGATCACCGGCCCCGACGGCGCCGGAGCGGCGAGGAGGCCATCGAGACCCAGCAGGTTGGCCAGCGCGATCGAGCCCAGCGCGGTCGCGGAATTCGAGAGGAATCGGCGGCGGTCCAGCAGATGGCGGCCCGTAAGAGCGAGAGGATCGGGATTCATGGGAGGTAAAGGAATTCGTTGCTGTTGAAAACCACGCGGCAGATCGTCGCCAGGCCATAAGCGCGCACCACCGGTTCGGTCTCGGCCAGCTCCGTGGCGTCCGGATCGCGGCTCAAGGCGAGCTGCCAGACGCGGCGGATTTGCGCGGTCGGATCGTCACCGGCCTCCGCTTTCACGCGCGCGGCGAGAGCGCCGGATTCATCCATCGTGAAGCGGCTGTTGAAGAGATTCAGCGCCTGGATGGGCGTGGTCGATTCCCGGCGGTGCGCCGTGCTCTGGCCGGCATCGGGACAATCGAACGCGCCGAAAACGCCCTCGCGTTCGCGGCGGACTTTGTGCGCGTAAATCATCCGGCGCAGTCCATCGCCGCTGAAGGATTCGACGGGCTCGAAGCCGGTCAGCCCGCCGCGTTTGTCGAAGAGATCGAAGCCGCGGCCGTACATTTTCAAGTTCAAGCGTCCGCTCACCGCGAGCATGGAATCGCGAATCGATTCCGCTTCCAGCCGGCGCGAAGGATAACGCCAGAGCAGGCGGTCGTCCGCATCGCGCTTCTCGGTCGCGGCGTCGATGCGGTTCGACTGGCGATACGTCGCCGAAAGGACGATGAGCCGGTGCAGATGTTTTATCGACCAGCCGGAACGCATGAACTCCGTGGCCAGCCAGTCGAGCAATTCCGGATGCGACGGCTTCGCGCCGTTCCGGCCAAAATCGCTCGGCGTCTCGACCAACCCCGTGCCGAAGTGCCCCTGCCAGATCCGATTCACCATGACGCGCGCGGTGAGCGGATTCTGCGGACTGGCGATCCAGTCGGCCAGGAAGCGGCGGCGCTCCTGCTCGGGCGCGTCCTTCGGCATTTGCAGCGTGCTCAGCGCGCTCAAAACGGCGGGCACGACTTCCTCCTTGGGCTGCTCGGGATCGCCGCGATTCAAAAGATGAATGTCGTCGGGCGTGCGGAATTTTCCGGCGAAGACTTTGCCGTCGATCGCGTCCTGCTGGAGCTTCGCCTCCAGTGCGGTCCTTTCGCTCACCAGGCGATTGGCTTCACTAGCCTCTTCCCGGCTAAGTCCCTTGGTGGAAAAGCTGGCCGTCTCCTCTTCCTTTTTCTTCTTCTTCTTTTTCTTTTCGCTGGCCTTGAATGGCTCACGATCGCTGGCGTCGGCGACGCTGCGCCAGTTGCCCGCGGCATCGGCCACCTCGATCACATAATCCGTGGCGAGCCGATCCTGATACTGGCCTTCGCGATCGCGCCCCCACACCACGCGATCGATGAGGTGTTCCTCGGGAAATTCGATGGCCACCCATCCCCTGCCCTTCTCGTTCGACAGCCAGCTATGGGCATTGCCGTACTGGCCGTCGTTGATGTGTTTCAACTCGTGCCGATCCGCCACCACGGTGTCGCCGGATGAAGTGGCCGTGGCGCCTTCGCTGGCCAGCGCCACGTTGTGCCCCGCGGTGTCGAATATCTCCAGTTCGTCGAGGCAAGGTTCCAGGTTGTTCGTCTCGCGGATGGTGAAGCGCACGCGCTTCGTCTTGAGCGGAGCAAAGCGGTCGGTGTTCAGCCGGGCGTTGACCGGTGGACGCTCCGTGCCGGAGTTGGCCAGCGGGACGAAGCGCGCGAGTTGCTGATCGATCTCGGCGACGCGCGCTTTGAGTTTCTTTCCCTCCTTGCGCAGGGCCTCGGCTTCCGGCGTGTGCAGGTCGCGATCGAGATATTCCACGCCGGCAACGAAGGCCTGCATCGCATAATAATCGCGCTGCGAGATGGGATCGAACTTATGATCGTGGCAACGCGCGCAGCCCACGCTCAGGCCGAGAAAAGTCAGGCCGATGTTATTGACGATTTCGTCGATCGAATCCTGCCGGGCGAGGCGTTTCGAAGGTTCGTCCTTGCCGATCTGCCCCGGCAGCAGCACCGACGCCGTCACCAGAAATCCCGTGGCCGCGTCTTCGCCCATGGCGTCTCCCACGATCTGCTCGCGAATGAAACGATCGTACGGCGTGTCCTGATTGTAGGCGCGGATGACGTAGTCGCGATACGGCCAGGCGTTGGGCCGTTCGGTGTTCACTTCGAAGCCGTGCGTGTCGGCATAGCGCACGACGTCGAGCCAATGCTGCGCCCAATGTTCACCGTAACGCGGCGAGGCCAGCAAGCGGTCCGCGACCCGTTCATAGGCGTCGGCACGCGTGTCCTTGACGAAGCGCTCGACTTCCTCCGGGGTCGGCGGCAGGCCGGTGAGATCGAAGGACACGCGCCGCAACCAGGTGACACGATCGGCCTCCGGCGCCGGGTGCAACCCTTCCTTTTCCAGCCGCGCGAGAATGAAGTGGTCCATTGCATTGCGCGGCCAGGCCTTGTCCGCAGTCTCCGGCGGCGCGGGATTGGACACCGCTTTGAAGGACCAGTGATCGCGCCTGTCGACGACCTTCACGAGATCCACGCCGTCGGGCCAGACCGCGCCTTGTTCGATCCACTGCCGCAACGTCGCAATCTGCGCCACGGAAAGCGGATCGCCCTTCGGCGGCATCCGCTCGTCCTTGTCGTCGCTCGTGACGAGTTGCATGAGCGGGCTGTCTTTGGCCTTTCCCGGAATGATGTCGGGCGCATGATCGTCACCGCCCTTGAACGCCGCCGCTTTCATGTCGAGGCGGAGACTCGATTTTTGTTTCTTCTCCCCGTGGCATTCGTAGCAGTGCTGCTCGAGGATCGGACGGACATCGCGGACGAAATCGATATCGGCGGAGACGGCGACGACGGGGATGAGCGGCAGGCAAGCCACGAAAATCGCGATGAGGCGACGAATTCCGGGTAGGGTGGGCGTCCCGCCTGCCGGTCCGGGCGTCCCGCCTGGACCATCGAACGCACTGTGCGCCAACGAATCCTGGAAAGGAGTGTTCGGCGGGACGCCGAACACGGCAGGCGGGACGCCCACCCTACCCGTGACTGCTCGCTTCCACGCGACAATGAGAATCGAAAACGCTCTACGCATACGGATTGCCGGCTGCATAAATCGCGTGCAGTTCTTCGTCGCTGAGCGCCCGCCCGAGAATGACGAACTCATCGAACCGCCCGCTCAGTTTCCGATCCTGCTTGTTCCAATTCCCGATTTGCGCCGAGCCGAGCTGCGCCGGATGCGCCACATCGTGCCGCACCTCGTTGTCGAAATTGCCGTTCAGGAAAAAGCGCGCCGTCCGTGCATCGGCATTGTAGACCACCGCGAGATGCACCCAGCGGCCGCGCTCCGGCAGCACCGGGATGCTCGAATCCGCATCCGCATAGACCGGCTTCTCCGGTGGCGCACCGGCGATGATATTGCCCTGCAACGCGAGCCGCATTTTCGCCGTGCGCGTGATCATCCAATGCAACTGCCCGGGCCGGCCGCGGCGCCAATCGTCCGTGTGGTACAAAGATTGATACGGCTCGCCGAGGCGATCGAGCCGCACCCAAGCGGCCAGCGTGAGTTGCGGCCAGATGCGTTCGCCACCGGCATCGAGCTTCACCGCATCGCCTTGCAGGTTGAAATCGAGACAGGTCTTTCCCGGCCACCGGCCTTGCACGGGACGCGTTCCCGCGATGGACATGCGCTCGGCCACCGCGCCATGTGCGAGGTGTTGCGGATCCAGTTCCGCAAAGAGCACCAGCGCAGGATCGCTCTGCACCGTCTGGCGCCAAGCCAGCCAGCGCTGCTCTTGCCCCATGCGCAAGCCGGCGACAACGCCGGGTAATTCCTCCGGATGCACGAAGGCGCCGTCGCGCAAGCGCAACGGTTTCATTTCCTGCGCCAGGTTGAGTGCTTCGCCGGCGACGAGTTGCCGGAGATCCGAGTCGTGAGCCAGGGCGTCCACCTTCCCTTCGAAGACATGCACCTGGGTGGAAGACTGTTTCGCCGTATCGATGGCGAAGCGCGTGCCACGGTCGATTACCTGGCCGCGCGAAGTCTCGATCGTGAAGCCGACTGCTTCCGGCGGAACATGCGCGGCCAGACGTCCCGAGTGGAAGATCAAGGAATTGGCATCGCGGCACTGAAATTCCGCGGGCGCCTCGATCACCACTTGCACGCCGCGCCCGTAGGTCAGGCCGAGCGTGCCCTGAAGCAAGGCCAGCGGGCCGTCGGGCAACGCATCCTGGATGGCCACGACACGACCGCTCCGCGTCAGGATCGCGCCGGCGTTTTGCGTCACATGCGCAAACGACAACGCACGCGCCCGGCGTCCCCACCACACGGCGCCACCCACCGCCGTCACCGTGAGCACAGCGGCAGCCGCCAGCCATTCGCGGCGATGCCAGGTGCGCGCCGGGCTGTTCGCAGATTCCAAAGCGGGTTGCAGCGGAACCACTTTGCTCGCCTCCGCCTCCGCCTCGGCGGAACTTGCGGGCTGAGGCGCATCACGCTCGATGCGTTGCAGGATGTTTCCGACGAAGGCCTCGGTGCTGCGCGGGACGTGCGCGAGGGTGTCGTTCACGAAGGCTTCCGAATCCACTTTGCAGGCCGCTCCGGCGAACCCGAGCAAGCGATGCACTTGATAGAGATCGGCCGCTTGGAGACGAAGCGATTCGTGTTCCGCCAGGAGAGCGCGCAGTTCCGCATGGCCGGCCTCGTCGAGCTCGCCTTCGAGATAATCCGTCCACAGTTCGGCAAAACGCTCTTCCGCTTTCACGCCGCGCCTCCTTCCTCGGCCGCGAGTTTCTGCTCGATGCATTCCTGCAATTTCTGCCGGAGAATCCAGAGCTGCTTTTTCACCGCGGTGATGGAGCGCCCGGTCCGCCCGGCCATTTCCTGCAAGGGAATCTGTTCGGTGTAGCGCCACTCGACGAACCGGCGCGACGGCTCACCGAGCGCTTCCAGGCAGGTCAGCAAATGGGCGAGACGCGCGGTCATGCGGCTCGCCGGATCGGAAGCGCGCCGTTCCAGTTCGCGCTCCAGCAGATCTGGCGCGTAGCGGCTATGATAATCGGCCAGCCGGCGCAGACGGGTCGTCTCGGTCATCAATTGATAGCGGGCAATGGTGAACAGCCAGGCCGGAAAACTCGTGCCATCTTCAAATTCCTCCAGCCGGGAAAACGCCGCGATGAAAGTCTTCTGCGCCACTTCATCGCTATCGCCGCCCGGCGGGCAATGCGTGGCCACCCAGCCCCGCACCGGACGTTCAAAGCGCCGGACGATCTCTTCAAACGCCGCCATCTCGCCCAATCGGGCGCGGCGGATAGTCTCTGGGGGCAACGTGTCTTCGGACATCGGAATGGGCTTCAACCTAAAATGGCAGGAACCGCCGAAAGGTTACCCAAAAAAATATATCCGAGGGCCTGCTCGTTCGGTCGCATACATACGCCGAAGGCGTTCGGCTAGAGCGGTTTCTCATTCATCGGACGTTGGTGCAAGTAGCGGCAGCGCCGAAAACCAAACTTTGTCATCCTGAGCGCAGCGTGGAAGCATGGGCGGAGTCGAAGGACCTCCAATATCCTTCTTCTTCATTCATCTGGCTGTGGAAGAGCTCCCGAAAAAGGGAACGCCCATCGCTCCGCCCGGGAACCCGCGGGAATTAGAGGTCCTTCGACTCCGCCCATGCTTCCCCGCTCCGCTCAGGATGACAGCGCTGGCTGTTCGGCGCTAGCGCTCCCCACGATGCGACTTACTAAATCGAAAATGCTCTGGCCGGACTACTTCGCCCGCCCCTTGAGCGTGATCAACACGACCGCCGCGAGAATGAGCGCGCCCGCGACGAGCACACCCGCCGGCAGCGCCTCACGCAAAACCAACCGCCCGAGGACCACCGCAATGAGTGGGTTCACGAAGGCGTAGGTGGAGACACGCGCCGGCGTGCTCACGCGGAGCAGCCAGACGTAACAAGTGAAACCAACGAGCGAACCGAAAATCGTGAGGTAAACAAACGCGGCGGCCGAGAGCGATGTGATCTGCTGCCAGTGGAACCGGCTTCCTTCGCCCAGCGCGACGCCGGCCAGTAACATGAGCACGCCGCCCATGAGCATTTGCATGGCGATGGCCAACAGCGCGGACTTGGGCTGTTGGGCGTGGCGGGAAAAAATCGAGCCCGCAGCCCAGCAGAGCGAAGCGGAAAGCAACATCATCGCTCCACCCGGATCCATGACACTGTGACCGTGCGCGTCCCGGCTGAAGACGATGAGCGCCACGCCCGCGAACCCAAACCCGAGGCCCGCAAAGACGAGCCCATGCGGCCGGCGTCCACCCGGACGCAGCCAATCGAGCAGGAGCATCCAGAGCGGCGTGCCTGCCACTGTCAGCGCCGCGATATTCGTCGGCACGCGCGTTTCCGCCCAGGTCATCCCTCCATTGCCCACGAGGAGCAAGAGCGCGCCGAGAATCGTCGCGTCGCGCCATTGGACGGGCGTCGGCCGCGGTGCGCCGACCCGACGCATGACGGCGTAGAGCACGCTGCCGGCGACGACGAATCGCGCCCCCGCCATGAAAAAAGGCGGGATCGAATCGATCGCCAGGCGGATGCCCAGGTAAGTGGAACCCCAGATGAGATAGACTGCGGCAAAGGCCGCGGCGACCGTCCACACCACGGGCGACGCCTGGTGATGCGCCGTAGGCGCCGCAGAGACGACGGTCCTGGGACGAGGCGGGGTGAGCGTGCTCATGTGCCCAGCAATTGGGGAAAGTCGCACTGGAAATCCGCGGCGGCGCAGCGGCGTGCGTCTTCCATCGGCAGGCCGGCCTTGCAATATGCGCGGATCAAAAGCGCAATCGGGTCGGTGGGCACTTGGACGGTCACCCGGTAAAAGCTGGTTTCAGCGGGTCGAATCAGGCTATCGGTGCTTATCATATGGCTCGTGTGGTTTTGGTTGGAGCGAGCCAGGGCGGTGAAAACAAAAATCCCACCGCCGTTGGCCAGCGGTGGGTTTGAAAAGAAATTTGGTTTCGAGACTTTAACTTCTTTTTCCACCGCGCCGGCAAATCGCGCAGACGGCCCAACGGACGACCATCAGGCGAGAGCCTGGGTGCTGTCGTTTGGCGGTGGTAAAAAGAAGGTTCATGAGAACGGCGAAACTTGTATCGGCATTCCTTGCCGCCGTCAATGGCAAGAGTGGCAGTGGGGGTGAAAATCTCGTGACGCCAGGGGCCGCCGGTCGATGCCCTGCCTTTACTCATTGACACACTCCCCTGCTTTCCCTTCGCATCCGCGGATGAAATTCGAGCCCCTCGATTTCTCGAAAATCCGCACCTACCCCGTGGCGGAACGCGCCAACAAAGTGAATGCGGAGGCCTTTGCCATCCCGCATGCACCGGGCGGATCATTGCGCGGATTCCTCGATGGCCTGCCCGATTTCCTCGCGGTGGAGGATTTTCGGAAAGTCGTCGCGGCGGTGGCCAAGGCGGTGCGCGAGCAGCGGCCCGTGCTGCTCATGATGGGGGCGCACTCGATCAAGGTGGGGCTCAATCCGATTTTCGTGCAGGCGATGCGGCGGGGAATTCTCAACGCAGTGGCCTTCAACGGCGCCGGCGCGATTCACGATTTCGAATTGTGCTACCAGGGCGAAACGAGTGAGGACGTGCAGCGCGGTCTCGACGACGGCTCCTTCGGCATGGTCGAGGAAACCGGACAGCGCATGAATGCGGCGCTGGCCGCGGGCGTGGCGCGGGGACTCGGCGCCGGGCGGGCCTTGGGCGAAGCGCTGCGCACCGGCGGCTATCCGGATCTCGCGGGTTCCATCCTGGCCACCGGCGCGGAACTCGACATTCCGGTGACCGCGCACATCGCCATCGGCACGGATATCATCCACCAGCACCCGACGACGAATGGCGCGGTGCTCGGCGAGTCCACCTATCGCGATTTCCAAACCTTCGCCGCCGTATGCGCGCAGCTCGAAGGCGGCGTGGTGCTGAACATCGGCAGCGCCGTGATCATGCCCGAGGTCTTTCTCAAGGCCCTCACCATCGCGCGCAATCTCGGCCACAAGGTGGAACATTTCACGACCGCGACCTTCGACATGACCCGCCACTATCGACCGACCGAAAACGTCCAACGCCGCCCGACCAAGCTCGGCGGCCAGGGCTTTTACCTCGTGGGCCACCACGAAATCATGATCCCATTGCTCTTCGCGGCGATCACCGAGGAACTCGCTCGATGAATCGCGAACGCGTCTCCGCCCTGCTGCGCATCTTTGCCGAGAAGCGCATCCTCGTCATCGGTGATTTGATGCTCGACGAATTTCTCTGGGGCAAAGTTTCCCGCATTTCGCCCGAGGCGCCCGTGCCGGTGGTCGAAGTGGTGCGGGAAGAATGTTTTCCCGGTGGAGCGGCCAACGTGGCGCGCAATCTCGCGGAATTCTCCAAGCACACGCGCGTCCTCGGTGTGACCGGCCTGTGTGTGCACGCCGAGCGACTGAAGAATCTCCTGACGAGCGAAGGGATTAATATCGAGACCGTGCAATCGCACGCCTGCTACCAGACGATCGTGAAGACGCGGATCATTGCCCGGCAGCAACACGTGGTGCGGATCGATCGCGAAACGAAACTGCGCTTGCACCCCGAGCACGCCCAGGCGGCGCTGGCGCAAATCGAGTCGCTCCTGCCCGAGGTCGACGCGATCATCGTCGAGGACTACGGAAAAGGTTTGCTGGCGCAGCCCTTTGCCGAGGCGATTTGTGATTTGGCAAACAAGGCCGGCAAGATTCTCGCGGTCGACCCGAATCCGCACAACCCGCTGGCCTGGCGGCACGTCTCAGTGATCAAGCCCAACCGCGCGGAAGCGTTTGCCAGCGCGGGATTGCCGATGACGGAACCCGTCGATCCTCCCACCGAAGACCCCGCGCTCCTCGAAGCCGGCCGAGTGCTCTCGGAAAAATGGGATGCGGAGAACCTGTTGATCACGCTCGGTGAACAAGGCGTGCTCCTCTTCCGTCACGATGCGCCGCCGTATCACGCGCCGACCCGCGCCCGCGAAGTCTTCGACGTGAGCGGCGCCGGTGACACCGTCATCGCGCTCTACACGCTGGCCTTGACTGCCGGCGCCACGCCGGAGGAAGCGGCGGAGATCGCCAATCACGCCAGCGGCGTGGTCGTGGGCAAACTCGGCACGGCGACCGTGACACCGGCGGAACTGCTGGCGAGTTTTGTGAACTGAATCACCCTACTTCTCGACCTGCGTCTTGGTTTTTCCGACGTGGTGGATGGTTGCTTGATGTTTGGCATCAAAGGCGACGGTGAAAATGACCGTGCCGGTGTAGGTGCGTCCGTTATCGCGGGAGAGCATCATGAGATCGTTCGAGAGTTCCAGCTCGCCGGACTTGAGCCAGCGCAACGGCTGGACCGCCCCGCCGTAGTTTTTGACCGCACCCGCGGACTTATCGAACCGGATGGCCGGGTCGGGCATCGTGCCGGGCAACTGCGCCTCGTCGAAAGCGGAGCCATTCCAAATGAAGGCGCGCACGTCGCCCTCCTTGTCACCGCGAGTGCCATAAGCCACGCGCTTTCCGTCGGCTGACCAAACGAGCGAGGTGCGCTCGACATAGCTCGGCGGAGTCGTGCCCAGATCGACGACGACTTTGCCCGATTCCTTTTCGATGAGATCCACCTTGGGCTCCGCGGAACCGTCGCCGCTCACGGCGCCGATCCGCAAGGCAAAGCGTTTGCCGGGTGAAGGAGATTTGATGGAGGGCTCATCAGCAGCCTGTGCCACGAAGACCACACCGCCGAGAACGAGCAGGAGCAGAGGGAGGCGGCTCATCGATCGATGAATTTCTCCCGAAAGCGGGACTAACCGCCGCCCCAAGGGCGCAGCAAGGGACGCCACCAGGGAATGCCGAGGAACAACACGATCGTCGAAGCAAGGTACCAGAACAAGGCCCGCGAGTAGGCCGTTTTGTCATTCGGTGCGCGCTTGGAACGAATGGAGCCGACGTGCGCGAGGACCACGGTGATGAGCATCGTGGTCAAATGCTCGACCGCGAAGAACCGCAATTCCTTCTGCTTCATCGCCACCGCCATGTTGGCCAGTGCGACGCGCACGATGGGACTCGTCGCATACAAATAGATGCCAATCAGAAGCTGGAGATCGAGCAGGCCGGTGTAGATCGCGCCGAATTTGCGGCCTCCTGATTTAAACGAACGGTTGCGGATCAGGCCGAGAAAAGCGCAGATGACCGCAGCGACCGCGGCGATGACGACGAGCCAGCGCAGGTAACTGTGGATCGTGAGAGTAGTGAGATAAAGGTCGGCGATCATAAGCTAATTCGGCGCAGGCGAAAGACTGGCCCAGTGTGAGGATCGCGCGGACAAAGACAAGCCGCAGCTATCGCGGCCGGATCTCGCGGCACTCTCGAGCGCTTCCTGGAACGCCAGGTTCGCCGTTAGTCGACGAAGATGAACTCGTTCGTTTCGAGGAGCACCTGGGCGTATTGCTCCCACGGCGAAAGTTCGGCTGGGCGCGGGCCGGGCGGCCCGGAGAATTGCGCCTGGGCGTCCCAATGTTCACTGCCGTGAATGATCGGATGCCAGGTGAAGCTGTCGGAATTCAGATCGCCGCGGAGATCGACCATAAAGTCGATGGTGTCGCCCTTCTTCACTTCCACTTTGTCGAGGTTCACTTCGACGGTGCCTTTCGGCAGGACATCGCTTTTGAAAAGCTCCCCGATGCGGCTCGAGACGATCCGCGCGACAATGCCGTCGCCCTTGTCGCTCGGGCGCTGCACCGGACCGGTGATGGAGATGACTCCATCCACGGGCGATACCCAGCGGCGGATGGTATCATGGGCGTGGTCGTTGCCGGCGTGACCGCCTTCGGCGTTGAGGGTGACATAGCCGAGGGTCGGGTCCGGCATCTTCGCGCTGCCCTGCCAGGCCTTGCCATTGAAGAAAGTGAGCCGGTGGAAATCGACCTTGTGCGAAGTCTCATCGTAACCGCCCCAGCCATATTGCCAGACGGCGCCGGGATCCTCGCGATGCGACGGATTGGTGATGGCGTTCATGACGAAGCGCAGACCGGCATCGACTTCGGAAGCGGCCGCCTTGCGGGCGTAAACGCGTTCATACAGCTCGTGGATTTCCGCCTCGTAAGCCTGCGGTTCCTTGAACTCGGGTTTCTCCACGAGGGCGCGGGCCTGCTCCAGGACGAAAGGATTGTTCATCATGAAGAGGGCCTGCTGCGGCACGGTGGTGACGTGCCGCTGCGCGCTCATCGAGTCCGGCGTGGCGAAATCGAAGGTGTGGAAAAGGCCCGGCAGATTCTGGCGGTCGATGAGCCCATAGACGGCGCGGCGTTTGGCGTAGGGGGCTTTGGTCAGTTCCACGGGACGCCCGCCAATGGTCGTGTCGAGCTGGCCGGCGACGGCGAGCAAGGAGTCGCGCATCGCTTCGAAATCGAGGCGGCGGCGGTTCATGTGCCAGACGAGGCGATTCTCGGGATCGATCTGCGCGGCGTCGGGGCGAAGATCGCTGACTTGCTGATAGGCGCTGGAGAGCATGATCGCCCGCTGGAGCTTCTTCACCGACCAGCCTTCGTTCATGAAGCGGGACGAGAGATAGTCGAGCAGCTCGGGGTGCGTCGGCGGCTCGCCTTTGGTGCCGAAATCGCCGGGGGTGCGGACGAGGCCGGCGCCGAAGTGGAGGTTCCAGACGCGGTTGACGAAAACGCGGGCGGTGAGCGGGTTCTTTTTGTCGGCAATGGATTTGGCGAGTTCCAGGCGGCCGCTGCCATCGGTGAACGGTTGCGGGTTCCCGCCGCTGAGCACCTGGATGAAACGCCGCGGCACGGCTTCACCGGGGCGGCCGGGATTGCCGCGAATGAAGACGTGCGGATTCATCGGCACCGGCGCATCGACCATGGCCTGCGGACGCGGCGGGGCGAGCGGGCCGGCGTTCAGTTCGTCGACCTTGTTGTTGAGCTTGGTGAATGCGAGATGGCCGGCTTTGTCGAGGAGACGCTGGGCGATTTCCGGCGGAATGACGGCGGGCACGCCGAGAACCGGGAGGGTGCGCAGGGCGTACAATTCCCGGCGACCTTCGAGGAATTTCGTGACGTCGCCTTCGAGGACGGAAAGCTGTTTCTCATACTCGGTCTCGGTGGCGGCATCGCGGGCTGAGGGCAGGACTGGGAGGTCTTTGGCCGGCGGCTCGATCGAGGACGCAAAGACGCCGTACAACGCGTAGTAATCCTTCTGCAAAATGGGGTCGAATTTGTGGTCGTGGCAGCGGGCGCAACCGACGGTCAGCCCCATGAGGCCCCGGCAGACGACGTCGATACGGTCGTCGATGATGTCGGGCTGGCTGTTGAGGAAGCGGCGGCCGAGGGTGAGGAAGCCAAGGGCGGCCATGGGACGCGGGTCGTCCTTGGTGGCAACGCGGTCCCCGGCGATCTGGTCGATGATGAACTGGTCGTAGGGCAGGTCGCTGTTGAAGGCGCTGATCACCCAATCGCGATAGGTCCAGCTAAAGGGGTAACGCCGCTCTTCGCCGCCGGCGAGGTAACCCTTGGTATCGGCGTAGCGAGCCACATCGAGCCAGTAGCGTCCCCAGCGTTCGCCGTAATGAGGCGAGGCGAGGAGCCGATCCACGACCTTGGCAAAGGCGTCGGGCGAATTGTCTTTCTGGAAAGCTTCCTCCTCGGCTTCGGTGGGCGGCAGACCGATGAGATCGAAGGTGGCGCGACGCAAGAGGACGCGCTTGGCGGCGATGGGCGACGGGGTGATGTGCTTCTCTTCGAGCCTGGCGAGGATGAATTGATCGATCGGCGATTTCACCCAATGCTGCGGGTCCTTGACCGCGGGCGGCGCGGCTTCCTTGACCGGCTGGAGCGACCAGTGCGTTTTGGCGCCATCCATGGTGGAGACCGGCTTGGACGGACCATCGTTGTCCGGCCACGGCATGCCCATTTTCACCCATTGTTCCAGCGCCGCGATTTGCCCGTCCGGCAGCTTGTCGGCCTTCTCGGGCATTTTCGAATCGCCGACGTGCTTGATCGACTTGATGAGTTCGCTTTCGTCCGGCTTGCCCAGAACGACGATGGCGCCATCGTCGGTCCCCTTCAAAATGGCCGCGCGGGAATCCATGCGGAGGGAGGCTTTCTGCTTATTCGGGCCGTGGCATTTGTAGCATTGCTCGGCCAGAACGGGGCGCACTTGCTTCTCAAAAAACTCCGTCTCCTGTGGAGTGATCGCCACGGCGCGCGGCAAGCCGGCGAGGACCAGCGCAAAAGTGGCGAGGAAAATAGGACGAATCATTCGAGGAAAGTAACCCATCTACAGAGAAGTCGTTAGCGGATTTTCGAGGGTGGGGACACTGACGTGGAAACGTTGATTTTTGATGACTTTTTCAAAGAGATCGGGGCGTTTACTCTGGAGGAAGGACGGGGTTGTTGAGCGTTTTGGGGATTGGAATCCGCGAAATTCGAGGCGAAACGGATGCCCCGGATTCACGGCGGCTGCCCGTAGAGAGGCTGTTATGACCTGGCGGAAGTGCACGGGCAGGTCCGCCTCCCAATGGCCGCGCTGCGGCGACCGCGAAATCCAAGCGATCGCGGCCTCGCGAACGATGCGGTTGCAGGAGTGGACTCATCACTGGCGTCGTTGGGACTTGGGAACCAGAAGGCAAGAACAATTTTGCTCGGCGAGCGCGCTCCTCCGTGGCTTCATTGGCTTGTCGGAAACCATGAAAACCCAAAAGGTGTTCGCAACTACTGCCAGGTTTGTTGGGGCTTCCGCAATCGGGTTGGGGATTGCCGTTGCTGCGTTGCTCTGCTCCCCCCTCCGAGAGACTGGCAGTACGGGGCTTCACCGTGAGAAATACGATGGCGAACAGATGCTGGTGTATGGCCAGGGCTACTCGTTCTACATGACTTCCACGCGGGTTGTTGCCACCACGGCGGTGGTCTTCACCCTTCTCGGATGCGCATTCCTATTTTTCGGCCGCACTTGCAAGGCGACAGGTTCTTCGGATCGGGGAGCCATAACGAAAGACAATCGATAAAACTGCGTTAAAAGAATCGGCTACCGCCCGAAGCTCTCTGCGCAGCATCCCGAGCCGCCAATTGGGTGAGCTCGGCAGCTACGCGTTGCAGGACCGAATCCCAATCACCGAGGAACGGTTGGCGGAAGAGGCGCATGGTGGGATACCAGGCGCTCGTTTCGGAGTTCAGGCCCCAGCGCCAGTCCGGGACGAAAGGCAATAACGTCCAGACGAGGTAGCCCAACGCGCCGGCGAGGTGAGCGACGGCGGTGTCGACGGAGATGACCAGATCGAGGTGGGCCAGGAGAGCGGCGGTGTCGGCGAAATCGTGGATCTCTGCGGTGATGTCGATCCATTGGGACGGGTTTGGGAATTGCTGGATCGCGGCCGGGGCTTGGTCGATTTGCAGGCTGATGAAATCGACGCCGTTCACTTCCAGCAAGGGACGCAGCGTTGCAAAATCGATGTGCCGTTTGCGCAGGCGGGCGTTCTCGGGGCGTCCGGCCCAAGCGAGGCCGACTCGCAAGCGCGGGGATCGTTCACCAAGGCGTTCACCGAGGCGCCGGGCCCAGGTTTCCGTGAGGGCTTTGTTTGGAAAGAGATAGGGCGTTTCGCGGGGAATGGTTTCCGGCGTCGTTTGGAAAAGCATCGGCAGACTGAGCATTGGCACGTGGAGATCGAATGCCGGGAGGGGCTCACCGGCGATGACGGTCTCCCCCACCCCGGATGCTTCGCTGAGGAGCTTGGCGAGGGTGCTCGGAGATTCGAGAATGACTTGTGCCCCGCGGGCGGCGAGCAGGCGGGCGTAACGCACGAATTGGATGGAATCGCCGAAGCCCTGTTCGGCGTGCACGAGGATGCGCCGTCCTTCGATCGGGCCGCCATTCCATCGGGGAACGGAAAAGTTTCGTTTCGGCCAGGATGGGTCGTCGGCCCGCGCCTCGTAAAAGGGCCAGGCGCGCTCGTATTCGCCCTGCAGGAGCAGGACGAGGGAGTAATTGAATCGGGCGTCGGAATAGTCGGGGTTCCGTTCGAGAGCCCGGCGGAAGGAAGCGGTGGCCTCTTCGATGCAACCGACCTCGACGAGCGCAGTGCCGAGATTGTTGTGCGCGGAGGCCAGGTCCGGCTTGAGCTGGAGCGCGCGTTGGTGGGCGGTGATGGCTTCTGCGAATTGCCCCTGCTCGGCGAGGGCGATGCCGAGGTTATCGCTGGCTTCCGGATGATTCGGGTCGAGGGCGAGGGCGCGCCGGTAGCTGGCCACGGCTTCGTCCAATCGCCCCGTGGCCCGATAAACTTCACCGAGATTGCAATGGGCATCGGGATCGTTCGGCTCGAGGGCGATCGATCGGCCGATGAGTTGCTCGGCGAGGATGCGATGACCGGCTTGGTGGGCGAGGAGCCCGAGAAAGTGGAGCGCACCGGCGTGGTTGGGCTGGACGGCGAGAATCTGCCGATAAAGGGATTCGGCCTGCGATAATTGACCGGCCTGATGATGGCGCAGCGCAAGTTGGAAGGTCTGGGCGACTGGGGGCATCGGTGACTGAAATTCCTATATTGCAGTGAAGGGATTATTTCCGCCACTCCTTCGGGTTATCAGTATTAATTTAGAGCGGCTCCGAAGATCATTAGCCTGTCGACGGTTTCCGTGTCCGCTGGAGGCGGCTGTATCAGATCTGCCGTCCCTGCGGGACTGGTTGGCTCTTTGCGGAAAGTCCCCAGCGGTCCGGGCCGGACTGGCGGAAAGCGCTGGGCTATTTTCGGAAGTCCCTGCGGGACTGTCGATCCGCTACATTTTTTCGGAACCGTTCTAACTTCAGCGTTGGGGGCAGTATGTGCTCCGCGCATGCGCGCCAGCGTTTTGGAGTGCGGCGCTGCTGCGCCGCTTTCGGAAGAGGGCAGCGGTTGGGCGAAATGCTTCCGCACACCCGCAGACGATCCCAAAGCGCCAGAGCACTGGCGCACTCCAAAACGCTGGCGCGCTCCGGGTCAGCGGATTCCATCGTTGCCGGCGCACCACTGGCGCCACATGGCTCGATAGGCGGCTTCGATCTGGCGCGCGAAATGGGGGGCGTCCATGAGCACTGAGGCCTGCATGCGTGAGCGCAGGGTGCGCCGTAACTCGGCGAGGCGCGGCAGGTCGCCAGCGAGGGACTCGGCGATGGAGAGATACTCGTCTTCGGAAAAGGCGACCAGTTCACCGAGGCCGAGGTTGGACATCTGGCTCAACCCGGCGCGGGACACGGCGCGTTGACCGGCGAGGCTCACGACGGCAACGCCCATCCAGAGGGCATCGAGGCTGGTGGTGTGGCCGCCGTAGGGGAAGGGATCGAGGATGATATCGATTCGATGGTAAGTCTCGCAATAGGCGGCACGCGAGAGGCGCGGGACAAATTCCACGCGTTGCGGCTCGATGCCGGCTTCCTCGAAGACACGCGAGACCCATTGCCGCTGAGTGCCGGGATCGCTCAAGAGGACGAGGCGCGAATTGGGGACTTTGGCCAGGACTCGTCCCCAAAGTTTCAGCACCGGTTCGTTGACTTTGATGAAGCTATTCAAGCTACCGAAGGTGACGGAGCCGTTTTCCAAGGCGGGCAAAGGATTCACCGGGAGGTCGATCCCGCAAGGGTCGTAACACCAGAAGCTATCGAGGAGATAGACCTGCTCCGCAGGTCGGGTCTCGGAGATCGAAGATGGGAGATCGGAGATCGTGTTCGCGTTTCCGCTCGAACTCCGAACTCCGATTTCCGAACTCCGCCTTCCGCGTTCCCTTTCCAGCCAGCGGTCGCTGATGCGATAGCGAATGGCTTCGACTCCGGTGCTTTCGGGGTAACCGGCGAAACTCACCTGGACCGGCGCCGGTTGACGCGCGAAGGCGGACAGGCGGTTGCCACAGGTGTGCTGGCTGAGGTCGACGAGAATGTCGATGCCGTCCCGGCGGACGGCGTCGGCCAAGGCTTCATCCGTCATCCCGAAAGCGTTTCTCCAATGGTCGGCGTGCTTTTGAAACTCTGCCGTCGTTGCGTCCGCTTGGGCGACGCCGGAATAGCAGAAAATTTCGAAGTTATCGTGCTGATGATTTCGAAACAGCGGGAGCAGATTGCGGGCGACGACGTGTTCCCGAAAGTCGGGCGAAACATAGCCGACCCGCAGACGGCGCTCGGGGGCCCGGTCGTTGCGATGTGGCTGAATCAATGGCTTCAGGCGGTCGCTGCATCGCCGGTTCCAGGTGTTCTGGGCATCCGCAATCGTTTTCCCGACGTCACCGGGCTTGAAGGACAGCGAGAGGATCATGCTGCTGAGGACGGTGAGATCGCCCGGAGCGATCTCGAGCGCGCGATGAAACGTGGCGAGCGCTTCGTCGAGCTGACCCATGTATCTCAGGGCATTTCCGAAGTTATAGCGGGCAGCTACCGAATCGGGACTCAGAGCGAGAGCGCGATGATAGGCAGCGATGGCTTCGTCCAGTTGGCCGCGCTCCTTGAGCGCATTGCCCAAATTGATCCAGGCGTCCAGATAACTGGGGTTGAACTGCAGGGCGCGGCGAAAGGCGTCGACGGCGGCGGCGAGCCGAGTCATTTCGGCGAGGCTGATGCCGAGATTGTTGTGGGCTTCCGCGTAGTCGGGCTTGAGTTGAATCGCCCGCTCGTAGCAAGCGATGGCTTCCTCGCACTCCCGGCGGGCACGGCAAACCAAGCCGAGGTTGCAGTGAGCCATGGGGTTATTCGGGGCGAGGCTAATCGCCTGGCGGATGAGTTGAGCAGCCGCCTCGGCGTGGCCGGCCTGGAGGGCGATGACTCCGAGCATGTGCAAGGCATCGGCGTGGTGGGGATGGACGGCGAGAATCTGCCGATAAAGTGACTCGGCCTGGGTCAATCGGCCGGATTGATGATGCTGGACGGCGAGTTCGAAGGACTGCGCGACCGTGCTCATGACTCCGCAGGCGCGCACCATTGCCGCCACAGGGTGCGATAGGCCATTTCTATGTTCCGAGCGAAAGCCGGCGCGTCCATGAGAGGCGAGGCCTCCATTCGCGGGCGCAGGGTGCGACGCAATTCCGCGAGCCTCGGCAGGTCGCGAGCCAGGCCGGCGGCGATGGAGACATATTCGTCCTCCGACTTAGCGACTAACTCGCGCAGACCGAGATTGGATAACTGGCTGAGGCCGGCACGGGAGACGGCGCGACGACCGGCGAGAGTGACGATGGGGACGCCCATCCACAAGGCATCGAGGCTGGTGGTGTGGCCACCGTAGGGAAATGGATCGAGGACGATGTCGAGCCGATGATAGAGCGCGAGATACTCCCGGCGGGGCCGCATTTCGAGGAACTCGATCCGGTTCGAGGCGATACCATTTCGCTCGAAGAGCGCGAGCACTCGCTGCCGATGACTACCGAATGGGCTGAGGAGGACGAGGCGCGAATCGGGGACCGCGCCGAGGACCCGTGCCCAGAGCGCGAGCACCGTCTCGTTGACTTTGCAGAAGTTATTCAGACTGCCGAAGGTTACTCCGCTTCCCGTCTCCGCCGGCAATTCGTTGACGGCCAAGTCGATCCCGCAAGGATCGTAGCACCAGAAGGTGTCGAGGAGAAAGACCTGGCGGTCGGAGATCGGAGATGGGAGATCGGAGATCGGCCTCGCACTATCACGCGAACTCCGAACTCCGAACTCCGAACTCCGATCCTCCGACTCCAGCCACCGGCCGCTGAAGCGGTAACTGATGGCGTCGAGGCCGGTGCTTTCGGGGTAACCCGCGAGACTTACCTGGATGGGGGCGGGTTGGCGTGCGAAGACGGGCAGGCGATTGCCGGACATGTGCTGGGAGAGATCGACGAGGATGTCGATGCCATCCTGACGGATGAGCTCGGCGAGAGATTCGTCGGAGAGGGGTGTGGCGTTTTGCCAGCGATCCGCATGGGCGCGCAGCGAAGCGGTGACCTCGTCGGGCTTGATCACCCCGGAGTAACAAATGACTTCGAAGTTATCGTGGTCGTGGCATCGAAAAAGGGGCGCGAGATATCTTCCCGCGACGTGATCGCGGAAGTCGGGCGAGACATAGCCGATGCGCAGCCGGCGATCGGGATCGCGGTCGTTCGGCCAGGGGTGCGTCGGCGGTTTCAGCGGAACGCCGAATTGCCGGTTCCACTTTGCTTGTTCCTGGGCGAGGAGCGGCGCGATATCGCCCGGATGGTAATGGAGCGTGTAAATCAAATTGCTCTGCACCCTGGCGTCAAAGGGCCCGAGCTGGAGTGAGCGGCGATAGGCGGCGAGAGCTTCATCGAGCTGGCCCTGGTCCTTGTAAACGCTGCCGAGGTTGTTGAAGGCCGGGGCGTAGGCGGGATCGATTTTCAGGGCATCGTGAAAGGCGGCGATGGCTTCGTCGAGGCGGCCCTGATCCTGGTAAGCATTGCCCAGATTGTTGTGCGCCGCGACGTGGCCGGGGTCGATGGCGAGCGCGCGACGATAGGAGGCGATGGCTTCTTCCAGCTTCCCTTCGTCGCGAAGGACGCATCCGAGATTGTAGTGCGCCATGGCCATGTGCGGAGCGAGCTCGAGCGCACGGGCGTAGGATGCGACGGCTTGCTGGCGATGTCCCAGAACGCGGAGGGCGTTGCCGAGATTGTTGTGGGCTTCGGCGTAATCGGCTTTGAGTTCCAGCGCACGCTGATATTCGGCCACGGCTTCGTCCGCGCGGCCCAGCTCAAGCAGCGCATTGCCGAGTTCGTTGCGGACCTCGGGATCGTCCGGCCGCAGTTCCAGTGCGCGACGGAAGGCGACGATGGCTTCCGGCAAACGGTGGAGGGCGGCGAGGGCGACGCCGAGGTTGCGATGACTCTGCGGGTGATCCGATTGATAGATGACGGCCTGCTGGTAGGCGGGCACGGCGTCCCCGGTGCGGCCTGATTGATCGAGGGCGACGCCGAGATTGAACCACGCTTGGGCGAAGTTGGGCTTGATCCAGATCGCCTGATGGTAGGCGGCCAAGGCTTCGTCGAGTGAGCCGGCATCCTTCAAGGCGTTGCCGAGATTGTTGAGCAGCTCGACTTCGTTGGGCTGAATTTCCAAAGCCCGGCGAAAAGCGGAAACGGCTTCCTGCGGGCGGCCGGCGAGGCGCAACGCGTTCCCGAGGTTGTTGTGCGCCTGGATAAAATCCGGCTTGAGGGCGATGGCCTGGCGATAAGAGGCGACGGCGGCGTCCGGCCGGCCGCTCTGGACGAGGGTGAAACCGAGATTGTAATGCGCTTGCAGATAGTCGGGCTGATGTTGCAGCGCACGGTGTTGGCAGGCCACGGCGTCGTCCCAGTGGCCGAGCGCGCGGAAGGCCTCGCCGAGATTCGAATGGGCCGCGGGATTTGCGGGGTCAATGGCGAGAGAGCGGCTGATCCATTCCGCAGCGGCGTCCGGATGACCGGTCTGGAGCGCGATGACGCCTGAATAGTGCAAAGCGCCGGGATGATTGGGCTGCCCGGCGAGAACCTGGCGGTAGAGGGACTGGGCCTCGGTCAAACGTCCAGCCTGGTGAAGCTGGACGGCGAGTTGGAAAGTGTCTGGGGCGGCGACCGGTAACATGAAGTGGGCAGCGTGACCGCAATGTCTCCGAGCGGCATCGGCGCGATTGACTATGGGAGGGATAGGACTGGTGAGACTGTGCGACGAGATCTACCTAAACGCCGTGTCGGTCTCACGATCAAAAGGTTTCGCCGGCGGGGTATTTTAAAGGCCGCGGAGGCGTCGCGCAAAGCATTGCGAATTCAGTGGTAGCGGCACCGGGAATGCTGCAACCATGGGCCATGCTCGAGCCGACCCCGCAAACCCAAATCTCGCACCGATTGCCGGGACGTTACCGATTTTTTCCTCCGGTCCTAACGGCTGGCGAGCGTGATGGATCAATGAAATAGCGCGCCGTCTTCCCACCCGTCTTGCCGCGTCGCAGGGCTGGTGATAGCGTTGCCCCGCTTCATGGCTGCCCCTCCGAACTCGCTCATTCAGGAATGCTCAACGTGTGGCGCCTTGCTCGATGTTTCCGGCGAGGAGCCATTCGCGTTGATGCATTGTCCGACGTGCGGCGCGGCGATGCGGGTGCGGCGCAATTTCGATCATTTTGAAATCCAGGAGGAACTGGGCGCGGGGGGAATGGGGACGGTGTATCGGGCGCAGGATTTGACCCTGAATCGGCCGGTGGCGCTGAAGCTCCTGCAGCGGGCACACAGCGAGAACCCGGAGTACGTGCAGCAATTCCAGAAGGAAGCGGCGACGACGGCCTCGATCAATCATCCTCACGTGGTGCGGGTCTACAGCACGGGGCAGGATCATGGGCTGGTCTACATCGCCATGGAACTGGTGGACAAGGGGTCGCTGGAAGGGCGGATGGACGTGGACCAGACGTTGCCGGAAGTGCAGGTGCTCTCGGTCGGCATCCAGATCGCCCAAGGGCTCCGGGCAGCGCTCGAGAAGGGATTGATCCACCGCGACGTCAAGCCGGGGAACATTCTCTTCGCGGATGCGGTGACGGCGAAGATCGTGGATTTCGGGCTGGCCGTCTTGCAGGAACATGCCAGCCATGTGGCCGGCGAAGTGTGGGCCACGCCTTTCTATGTGGCGCCGGAAGTGGTGGAGGGCAAACCGGAGGATTTTCGCAGCGACATGTATTCGCTGGGGGCGACGTTGTATCATGCGCTGGCCGGGAAGCCGCCGCACAATGTGGAGACGAATTCGATGAGCGCGCTGGCGGTGGCCAAGAAGGCGCCGGTGAACCTCGCCGCCACGGCGTCGACCGTCTCGAGCGCGACCACCTTTGCCTTGAACAAGGTGCTGAATCGCGACCCGGGGAAGCGCCAGCAAAGTTACTCGGAATTCATCGAGCACCTGGAATTTGCCCGAGCCGGGTTGCTCGGCATTCTGCCCGAGGACGAAAAGTCCACGGGGGCGGCGAAGGGACGGCGGAGTTCCGGCTGGATAACGACGACGGTCTCGGCGGCCATCACGGTGGCCATCGGGGTGGGCGCCTTCGAGATGCGCGAACAGGCGCTGGCCCGCCAGCGTCCCGCGGAGGAACCGGCCACACCGGCGCCAAAAAAGGAGGTGGTGGCGGTGACTTATGAGCAGGCGCGGCAGTTCCTGGCCAGTGGCGATGCGGAGAAGGCGGAGCAGGCGTTCGAAACGCTGGATGCGGTGCCGGATACGCAGCAGCCGGAAAAAAACTGGATCACGCTGCACGCGGTCCTGGCGGAATTCCTCGACGGGCATACCGACCTGGCCAACAAGCACCTCCAGGCGCTGGTCGATCGCGGATTGTATTCGACCGATCCCGCGGAGAAAGATCTCGGAAGTTTTTTCGTCACCACGGCGACCAAGGCACTGGCCGCACGGGCCGTGACGGCGGTTTCGCTGAAGGACCTCGACCGCGAGAATTACGAGGGGTTCGACTTGCTGCTCTACGGCTTGAAGGACTGGGCACTCGGCGACTACGACGAAGCGGCCACCCTCTTCCGGCAGTATGGGGAAATCATGCCGGACTCGCGTTATGGCTGGGTGGCTGATTACAAGCCGCTCGTCCGGCCGTACGTGGCGGAGGTCGAGGCTTTTCACGCGGCGATGGATGCGGCCAAGGCGGCGGACACGATGGATACGCGAAAGAGCGCGCTTCAGTTGGTCACGAAAGCCAAAGGGAACTCGAAGCTCGCCACGGGAAACGCCGAACCGCTGACCGCAGCGGCCAAAGATCTGCAACAAAAAATCACGGACGAGGAGCAGGAGATCGCCCGGCGAAAAGCGGAAATGGAAGCCGCGGACGAAAAGACGGTGGCGGAAGCGAAGACGAAGATCACTCCGCTCATTCAGCAATTTCGTCCGGCCGAAGCCCAGGCGATCATGAACGCGGTGCAGGTGACCACCGAGAAGGCGCAGCACGAACGCGATGACTGGATCAAGCGGCTGACGTGGCTCGCGCACTTCAAGCTCATGCTGATCAACGATATCAACACCGTGGGTTACGCCGCGCCCGTGCAAAAGAAAACCAGCACGGCCATACCGGGCCCGATCCGGCGCGCCAACGAAAGCGGCATCGAGACGGTGACGCAATTTGGCTCGATCATTGCGCAGTGGACGGAGCTGGCGCCGGAAAGCGTGATCACGATGGCGAAATCGTTTATTCGGCCGGAGCAGCCGCCGGAAACACTGGGTGAGCGGCAATGGTTGACGGGGGTCTATGCGTACTTTGCGGGCAAGTCGAAGGACAGCCAGGAATTACTCGTCCAAGCCAGCCAATCGGTGCCCGAGCACCGGGATGATTTGAGTTTGTTTCTGGAGTCGACGAATGGGCAAGGAGCGGCGCCGCGGGATGCGGCATCGACTCCCGCAACGCCGTCAACACCGGCGCCGACGGCAACACCGGCGCCGACGGCAACACCGGCGCCGGCAACGCCGACGCCCTGAGATTTAAACGCAGAGGGTGCAAGAGCGGCGGAGCCGCAACCGAAGTAGGAGCGGCATCCTGCCGCTTCATCGGACGGGAAGAGGCTGGGAAGCCTCTCCTACTTCCAGCGCCACGTTCGAAGAGGTTTTCATCGTGAAAAGATACGGAACTTGGGTGGATCGCGACCTCCGGGCGCGATGAGAAAACCGGCGCAACGCGCCATTCCTCCGGGTCGGCGAATGGACGCCTCCGGCGTGATCGGCTTTTCCCATGCCGCTCGGAGATCGGCATCCACCCAAGCGCCGCACCGCTCGTATCGCTCTTCAAATTTTGCCCATAAGCGACGCTGGACAAGCAATGCGGGTCTGCTAGCGTCGGCGCTCACTAAGCATTTTTGATAAATCCCCTGCAATGAACAACACATCCGATATTCCCCTCAACCGCCGCTCTTTCCTCACCCGCTCGGCTGCGGCTATCGCCGCCACCTCTGTCCTCGGCTTCCCGGCGATCGTCCGGGCGGAGAATGACAAGACGCTCAAGCTGGGCATCGTGGGGTGCGGCGGACGCGGAACGGGGGCGCTGAACAATGCGCTCTCGGCGGACAAGAATGTGGTGCTGACGGCGATGGGCGATGTGGTCCGGGAACGGATGTACACGAGCTTCGATAACATCAGCAAAACGAAGCCCGACCAGGTGAAGGTCGAGGAAGGCCGGAAGTTCATCGGCCTCGACGCCATCGATCAGGTGCTGGCCACGGACGTCGACGTGGTCATTCTCACCACCCCGCCCGGATTCCGGCCGCAGCACTTGAAGAAGGCGATCGCCGCCGGCAAGCACGTGTTTTGCGAAAAGCCCGTGGCGGTCGATGCCCCCGGCGTGCGCGATGTCATCGCCACGGCGGCGGAAGCAAAGCGGAAGAATCTCGGGATACAGTCGGGGCTTTGCTGGCGGTCCAATTATGCCGAGCGGGCGATTTTTCAGAAGATACTCCAGGACGGGGCGATTGGGCCGGTGCGTTCTTATTACGGGACCTATCTCGGCAATTCCCCGTGGGTGAAGGAGCGCAAGCCGGAGTGGACCGATCTCGAATGGCAGATTCGCAACTGGCTCTATTTCACCTGGCTCTCCGGCGATCATATCGTGGAGCAGGCCGTCCATACGGTGGATAAGATGAGTTGGGCGTTCAACGACGTGAACCCGATCAGCGTCACCTCACTCGGCGGGCGCCAGCAGCGTGTCGAAGAGCAATACGGGCATATCTACGATCACTTTGCTGTTTCTTACGCTTACCCGGAGGGAGCGCGGGGCTTCGTCTTCTGCCGGCAGCAGGCGGGTTGCGACAATGAGAATGCGGACGAGATCATCGGCGCGGAGGGCACGGCGCTGATCAATGGCTTTCGCAAGCTGCATAGCATCACCGGGAAGAACACCTGGAAATACGATGGGCCAACGAATGACATGTATCAAACGGAGCACGAGGAAATGTTTGCCGCGCTGCGCAAAGGCACACCGCTCAACTACGGCGAGAGACTGGCCCATAGCACGCTCATGGGAATCATGGGGCGGATGTCGGCCTACACGGGCAAGACCATCACGTGGGAACAGGCCATGAACTCCGAGGAAGTGCTCGCGCCGAAAGAGCCGCTGACCTGGGACATGAAGCTGCCGGTGCCGCCGGTCGCCATGCCTGGACGGACGAAGTTCTCCTAGACGCCGAAATGGCGAATACGCATTCTGATTCCATGCAACCCCCCGAAATATACAGACCCCTGACCATTGGTGATTGGATCATCACCAAAATCGTCCTCGCCATTCCCCTCGTTGGCATCGTCATGCTCTTTGTTTGGGCATTCTCGAGCGACACCCATCCGAGCAAGAAAACCTTCTGCCAATCGGCCCTGATCATCATCGGATGCATCTTCGGGCTCGGCATGTTGTTTGTCATCGTCGGCGGCGGCCTCGCCGCGATCCTCGGTCATGCCGCCCAGCAGCAGCAACTTCAGCAATGAACCGTCGGACCTTTCTCCAATCGACCAGCGCCGCCTTGGCTGCGTCAGCGCTGGCTCCCCTCGCCCGGGCAGAAGACACTCCTTCGCCGGGCAAGAAACGCGCTCTGAAAAAGGCGGTGAACCTCGGCATGGTCAAAGCCGAGGGCGCCTCGGTGGCGGATAAGTTCAAGATGGTGCGCGATGCGGGTTTCGACGGCATGGAAGTGAATCGACCGGACGCGATTCCGCTCGATGAAATCATCAAGGCGCGCGATGCCAGCGGGCTGAAGATTGCCGGAATCATTTGTTCGTCCCACTGGGGCAAGCCGCTCAATTCTTCCGACCCGGCAGTGGTCGAACAGGGGGTGCGCGGTCTGCGTCTGGCGCTCAGTGACGCCGCGGAACTCGGCTGCGAACGCCTGCTCCTCGTTCCCGGCGTGGTGAACAAAGACCTAACCTACGATGATTGCTGGAAACGCTCCTCGGAAAAGATCAAGGAAGCGGTGGAGTATGCGGAAAAGGCGAGGTGCAAAATCTGTATCGAGAATGTGTGGAATCACTTCATTACCGATCCGTTGAGTGCGGCGCGTTTCGTCGATGAGATCGGGAGTCCGTGGGTGGGATGGCACCTGGATCTGGGGAATCTCATTGTCTACGGGTGGCCCGAACAGTGGGTGCACATTCTCGGTCCGCGCGTCTACAACCTGCACATCAAGGAATACAGCCGCAAGAAGGCGCTGAGCGAAGGGCTCTACAAAGGCTTCCAGGTGGAACTTGGCGAAGGCGATAACGGCTGGCCAGCGACGATGGCGGCGCTGGATGCGATTGATTACAAAGGCTGGGGAATCCTCGAGGTTCCCGGAGGGGATGCTACGCGTCTGAAGTTCCTCGCGGAACGGACGGATCAGTTGTTTGCGAGTTAGGGGGGTAACTTGCTCGAAGCGCGGTAGCGATTTGGAGCGCGCCGCTACTACCGCTGGCTGCGATAAGCAAAAAAGAGGGGGTATCGTGATTCACTTCTCAGCGGCACTGGGGAGCGGTCTATTATCGGCATAAAGCCATTCACCCGTTTCCGCGTCAACAACGTTACGAAAGTAGTTTCTTTGCCATGCAGGTTCATTGGCTTTGCTCGGGATCGGCGGAAGGCCACGCAACGTAATAACCCATACGGGCTTAGCTCCTTGCCCGAGTCTCGAATCCATAACATAGATTGCGTCAATTTCGCGAGCAATGAACGGGTAACCTACTCCCCTCAATCGAACCTGATCTAACGCATCCAAGAAAGCGACCTTGGCCGATTTGTCCGGAAACGATTTGTACTCTTCATGGATCTTCAGTAAGTCCGCCGCGGCTTGGTCTGGTGATGCTTCCGGGTGAATATCGGGAGTGGCTCCCTTGGTTTCTGAGTGAATCATGATGACTTTACTAGCTGTCTCATCCAGCAGAACGGTAAACTTCCGCTGAAAACGATCTTCCCGTTCACCTTCGCGCATGTGCGTGAATTTTAGAGGCGCCGGACGATAAACTATTTTTATACCTTTCTTACTTTTCAACAAGCCACTCAAAAACGGAATATTAACGTCTGATAGATCAACCGATTCTATCGAATCCAGGTTATAAATTGAACCTAGTAATGGATAATCGGATTTGGTCCGCGTACATAAGACTCTAAAACCAGAGCGCGAGAGGAATAGACAGTCCCGCGACCGATACCTACGCTACGATGCCTTTCAGGGACATCGGCTTTCAGAGAAGTCAACAAATCGCGACAGATCCGGGATGAAATGACGACCGCCATTTCCTTGGCCGGTCAAAGATTTGTTGACGGCCTCCTATTCCAACTTCTCCCTCCTTTAGAGTCCGAAACTTCCTAGCAAGAGTAACGAGAATTCGTGAATCACGAAAAGTCGGACGCCATTTCACACGGCAGGAAAATCTTCGCAAAGCGTTGGTAAACAGCCGCATCGGTACCCGCCGAACCCTCCGGCACGGGACCTGTTATTAGTCTTACCCAAGGAAATCAGAAATATGAAAACACTTCGAAGACTGACAATATCCGGAATTATCGCCGCGGCGCTGGCCACCACGGCTTACGGGCATGGCGGCGGCGGGGGTGGGCATGGAGGAGGCGGTTTCGGCGGGGGCCACGGTTTTGGCGGAGGAAGCCATTTTGGGGGCGGCCATTTCGGAGGCGGAGGATGGGGCGGGCGTGGGAGTTTTGGACGCGGCTATTACGGAGGAGGATACTATGGCGGCACGTATTACGGCGGCGACTATGGCTGGCCCGATTCCGGAGACGCTTACTATGACGGTTATCCTTCTTACGGATACACCACTCCCTACTATGGCAGCACGTTTGGTTTTGGCGGCCACTCCTGGGGCGGGCGCGGCGGGCACGGACAGGCCGGACGTGGTGGGCACGGGCACCGCTGACGGCACCGCGCTGCATGATCGAAAAGTGCGTTTGGAACGGCGGACAGGAATGTCCGCGCTCCGTTACTGATTTACCCCACGATGCCCTTCACCACGGTCCCGTAAACATCGGTGAGGCGGAAGTCGCGGCCGGCGTAGCGGTAGGTGAGGCGTTCGTGGTTCAGGCCGAGGAGATACAAGATCGTCGCGTGGAGGTCATGAACGTGGACGGGGTTTTCCGTGGCCACCATCCCGAGCTCGTCGGTCGCGCCGTAGGCCAGGCCGCCCTTCACGCCGCCGCCGGCGAGGAGCGTGGAGAAGCCGGTGTGATGGTGGTCGCGTCCGGCGCGTTTCGGGTCCTTGCCGTCGGTCTGGGCGTAGGGGGTGCGTCCGAATTCGCCGCCCATGACGACCAATGTGTCCTCGAGCATCCCGCGCTGCTTGAGATCGGCGATGAGCGCGGCAGCGGCTTTGTCGGCATCGGCACAGAGTTTCGGATGCTGCGTGTTGTGATTCGAATGGGTGTCCCAGGGCTGCGTGCCGGTGGCGGTGTAGTAGACGGTGACGCAGCGCACGCCGTCTTCCAACAACCGCCGCGCCAGCAGGCAGGAACGGGCAAAGGGGGTCTCGCCGTAGAGGGCGCGGGTGGATTCGGATTCGAGGCTGATGTCGAAGGTGCGCATGGCTTCGCTCTGCATCTGGAAAGCGGTTTCCATGGCGTGGATCTGGCCCTCGAGATTGAGGTCGCCGCCGCGCTGGGCGAGATGGCGCTGGTTGAGCGTGTCAAGGAGGTCGAGTTCTTCGCGCTGTTCGCCGCGGGTGAGGAGCGGATTGCGGATGTCGGCGAGGAGCCGGTCGACCTTCATGTCCGAGGTGAGGACGCTGGCCGCCTGGTACTGGGCGGGGAGGAAGCTGTTGCTCCAGAGCGCCGGGCCGACGACGATCTGGTTGCTCGGGCGGAGGACGATGTAGCCGGGGAGATTTTCATTCTCGGTGCCGAGCCCGTAGAGGAGCCACGAACCGAGCGACGGACGGACCGGCTGCATATTTCCCGTGTGCATTTCCAGGAGCGCGGGCTCGTGGTTCGGCACGTCGGTGTGCATGGAGCGGATGATGCAACAATCGTCGATGACCTGGCTGAGATACGGGAGGGTTTCGTTGACCTCGACACCGCTCTGGCCGCACTTCTTGAAGGCGAAGGGCGAAGGCATGAAGCCGGTGCCCTTGGTCGACTTGTAGAGCTTGCCGCCGGGTTGCTGGCCCTCGTACTTCGCCAGCGCGGGCTTGGGGTCGAAGGTGTCGATATGCGACGGGCCGCCGTTGAGGAAGAGAAAGACGAGCCGCTTGGCGCGCGGGGCGAAGTGCGGAAGGTGGGAGGTGGAAAGTGAAGGTGAGTTGGTCGCTCCGAGCGCGGAGCGGGTGCCAATCAAGGAGGCGAGGCCGAGATAGCCAAAGCCGGCACACATGCGCTGAAGCATTTGGCGGCGGGTAAGGATCGGGGAAGAAAGTTCAGTCCACATAAATCATTTCATTTTCTCCCGACCTCTCGTTCCCAAGTTGAGAGTTTGTGTGAAAAGCCCGAAAAATCGAGTTTCGCCGACGAACTTTCGATGACTTACAAAAGTTCATCAATGACTTGCATAAGCACCGCCGACTTTTCACACAGTCTCTGCACTTGGGAACGCACT
>DASYAY010000115.1:0-233327 GCA_036501065.1 Chthoniobacter sp.
TCCGCCATGAAGGCCACCTTGCACCGGTTTTGGGATCACCCACCGCTGGTCCTCAGCCTCATCGGTCGGCCCTGGTTACAGCTTCAACTAAACACTTCGCCCAAAATGCACGTGTCATCTTAATTTAGAAAGATGGTATTACTGGCTCGCAAAGTGTTGTGTTTGAACACGAACGGCCATTTTTTCGGGTCTCCATTCCCGTTTTTAGGTTTATACATCCGCACCCGACTGGTGACGCGATCCCCGCGCATGCCAGAGCCCTCCAAAGAGGAGATCAAAAACATTCAAGAAGAGAGCGGCGAACTCGTGAAGCGGGCGCTTATTCAAGTGGGCGACCTTCAAGACGTGGAAGAGAAGCTGAAAGGAATTGTCGAGCGGAGTTCCAAGATCACCCCTCCCCCGGAAAAGCCCGGCAGACTCATGACAAGGAAGTTCGTGCTGCTCACCCGCCCGCGCTGGGTGGGCTTCAAGCTGACGGAGGAAGGGGAAAACGGAGCGCGCGAATTTGAATCAATTCCTCAAGCATTTGATTATGCGCGGACCCTCCCTGACGCTCAAGGATCGCTCTTCGTGGTTTTTGACGATCAAGGAAAAGAGATGGCGTGTTTGACCGTCTGAAGCGTGTCACCGAAGGTGCGAATGGTCTGGCAGGTTAAGATTAACGAGCCCGGCGCTCGCGGGATCGTCGTGGATTGCGCGTGTATTTCCGGCCGACGATGCGTCCGCGCGACGTCACAGAGACGATCTTCACGCCTATGGACGCGCACGCCCGTCAATCTACCGTGAACGACCACGACCCACTGTGCAGTTGTATTGAAGCGTGCCTCAAAGAGCTAGAAGAAGCGGGAGCGGAGCTGTTAAGGAGGCGAACCGAGGGGGCTGAAGTGCATCTCAGCTTTGGGGCGCACTCTTTGCGCGCGATCACCTACGACACCGCTCTGGTGCGGTTGGCAATGGTGATGCTGGACGACCGGCGATATGGTAGAGCGATGCGACGTGCCTTGGATTCGCAGATCGAAGCGGAAAACTGATCGATTTTTGAAAGCGCCGAACGCCCGGCGTCCGAATCATTTAGAGGAGGAACCTCTATGAAAGCTGAGGCGTTCGAGATTCAGATATTGCATGGTCCACGGTTTGTCCTGCGCCGTCGGGGTGAATCAGCCGAACGGGAATTTACCTCTGTGAAAGAAGCGTTGGACTACGTTGCGAGTCAACCGGACGGACACGAGGCGGAAAAGAAACTGTTGGATCGAGACCGCAAACGGGAAATGAAGGTCGTCTGGTAACGCCCTATTGCACACCCGATCGGTGAGCAGATTTACTTTTGCGTTTGACGGTATGCGTAAGCTCCCCTACTTAACGGCCGTCTCTCCCCGGTATGTCTCCTCTCGCGTCCGACGACAACTCCGTTTGGCTCAGTCACGCCGCGCGAGATGCATCTAAGCTTGCAATTAAGGCAGGGTTTTCCGACCAGGTGCTAAAAGACCTAGACGTGCTCCGCGAGGTCGCGGACACATTCACCGAGACCGGTTTCGTGGATCGCAAGTTGGTGGAGTCCTGCCTAGAACGCCTGCGCGCCGCTGCGTCGTTGGAGTCGATACGAGATAAAGTAAAGCTTTGGGTCGCCCCTTACGACGCTGCCAAGCTTGGAGCGTATCTGATTTCATCTCGGGAGAACATCACCCCGACATCCCCCGCTGTTCAGGGTATTTGAATCTCGCTGGAAATCGGAAGGCATTTGGGTACTGGCTCAATTTAAAATCGCGCCGTGAATTGGCAATAAACGGTGGACAAAAGCTAAAATCACAGAAGCGCAATATATGGATTGCTGCGATGAAATCTACCGATGAACCGCCAGTTTCTAATCTACACCGATATGGACGGAGAATGCACCGTCCATGAGGATGGAATTGCGGCGACGCATCATTTCCCAGATGTTCTGGCGGCGATATGTTCATCCAGGGCCATCGCTGTGGGGATGGGGTGAATATCAAATGCCTCGATCCGTCCTGCAATGTGATCTTCGAGACGGTCACCTGAGGTTGGGCGCCGGGGGACAATTTCAAAATCCGGCTGGCGGAATGTTGAGCGCTCAAGCAAGATGAGGCATGCGGAAGGAGGCTTTTGCGGAGGCGCTAAAGCAAATCACTTCGGAATCGGCGGCAAAGGCTTCCTGCGCTTGGGCCATGAGTGGCTGGCCCAGTTTCTCCAAGTGCGGATTACGCGCCAGTATTAAATTTTCGAGAACGCGGAATGGGGCGAATCCCCTAAAACACTGTAGGTGAAATCCCTCGAAGGACGCTGGGAACAATACCCAAAATTGGCGGCCGTATTGCCCGCCGTAGCCGGCTTCCGGCCGTCGCTATTCTTGCGGACTTACACCGGGCTGAGTTTTCCCGCGGAGACTAATGGGTGTCATGTCCAACCACACCGTGTCGATGTGCGCGGCACATGCTTCCTTCGATCCGCTAAAGCCGGTCTTTTTCCATCCGGGCGGCACGGATTCCTGCCAGGACGGCCAGAGGGAATACTGACCTTCGTCGTTGACTACGACTTCGAAGGTCATGTCAGAATCGGGTTCGAGTGAGGATGCCATAATATTTGGAATTAGGATGAGGACTGCGTGCCAGTGGAAGCCTGCCGGAGGGCCGTTTGAAAGACATCGATGGAGTAATCGGCTTCTTCTTCCGCACGGATACTTTCCCCGGCCTGTTCCGCCCGATATCGGTAGGAAGCATCGGTGGTAAGAGCCCGTAATGCTGAAGCAAGGTTTTCCGATGTTAGCTTTCGGATTGGGATGGGCGCCGGTCCCGCGCCGATTTGCGCACAACGCCATCCCCACAAGGTGCTATCTCCCCCGAAAGGAACGGCAAGCGTTGGTAATCCCGCGCGAAGACTCGCGGTGAGTGTGCCGATGCCGCCCCCGTGAACGGCCGCAGCCACGCGGGAAAAGAGCCAGCGATGCGGAATCTGAGAGCACGCGTAGATGGTGTCAGGTAAACCCTCGGCGTCCAAAGCGTTCCAACCGGTCAGTAAGACGGCACGCAAACGGGCTTGCTGGAGGGCTTCCACGACGATCCGGGTCAGCCGTTTTGGATCGCCAAACTTCATGCTTCCGAAGCCAATCGAAACCGGCGGCGGTCCGGCTTCGAGAAAGCGAGTGAGTTCTGGAGGCGGCACCCATGCCGGGTCATCATCCGCCAGCCAGGGGCCCGCGAGGTGAATCCAATCTCCCCAGTCCGCGGGTTTGGGAAGGATGGTCGGGCTGGTGGAGTAAAGCAGCGGAACCCTGCGCCGATCCAGGTCACGATAAGGACCATCGAGTGGCAGAGGCGGCAGGCCGAGGCTGGACCGGCGCCACCGGTTGATCAGCGGGCGGTACGGCAGCCAGGTGACTAAATCCCGGATAGTGTGAGTGATCCGGTTGTAAGTCGAGGGGCCGGCCCACGGACGCAAGGCAATATAACTCGGAAATTCCCGCGTGGGAGTTACTGGTGTGTTGTACGCCTGAATGCCCGGTATCTTGAGATGCGCGGCGATCGCGTCCGCGGCAAAGAGGTGGCCATGATAAAGAAGGACTTCGGCGCCATGACTCACTTCAACGCAGCGATCGAGGACCCGCATCGCTCCAGCGCTGATTTCGCGCGCTTCCGCTCTCAACGCGAGATAGTATTTGATGGGGTGATTGGCCGCGCGGAATTGCTGATCGGTGGTTTTCGCGTTAACCATCCTGGTGGCATCCGGAGCGATTGCTGCGAATGCCAATCCGTTCCGTGTTACGAGGTTTTCGTAGTTGGCATTCGTGCCCAGTTTTACTTCGTGACCTGCCGCCTGAAGTTTTCGCCCGAAAGTAACGAGGGGAGCGACCGCGCCATGGGGCCCAATCGTAAGCATGGTGATTCTCATACGGGAGAAGCACGAAGCAAGTCGCTGAGAATAGCCCCGAAATGCGAGACGTGCGGTTCTGTGACCAAGGTAATATGGTCGCCCGGTATCGTCATCTCCCGAATGCCAAGTGGCGCATAGGCCGCCCACCCTAGATAAGGCGCGAGTTTCGGATTCCCGACGGAGTCGGCACAGCGAAAGACAGTGACTGGGCAAGCGGCCATGGATGTCTGATAACTGGCCAGAGCGCGCTGGCTAAGTTGGTACCGGCTGAGGAGTAAGTCGACGAGTGCGAGATCACTTTCGGGTGGGACGACGGCAGCGTCGATCAGCAAACGAAGAAACGTCTCCCTGGCAGCGGCCGGCGAAAGGCGGGTCAGGTCGGACGCCCGCCGGAGTGAGTCGCTTCCAGTAAAGCGGGCGAGTGCATCGGCAATGTCACTGAGCCATTCCGATTCCGTCCGGAGCCGGCACAAGTCCGGCAGAAGATGTGGCGGAGACATATCCACAACGGCGAGGAGAGCAACGGAGCGTCCCACGGCGTGAAACTGGCGGGACATTTCGAAGGCGACGATCGCGCCAAACGAATGTCCACCCAGTCGGATGCGACCCGCGGGTTGGATTTTAAGGACCGCGGCGACGTATTGCTCCGCGAGTTCCTCGATGGAACATGCATCTTCGGGAGGTTGGAAACCGTAGAAAGTACTGACCGATTCCACCGAACGGCAGAGAGCGGCATAGCTAAAAGGGTTTCCACTCGCGCCCGGGACGAAGAAAAACGGAGGTCCATCGGAGCATGTGGATAACTGGACAAGGCGTGAGGCCGTCTGGCCGGCTCGACCGAGTTTTCGACAAACTGCTTCGACGGTTGGCTCCTGCAGAAAAGAGGACAGAGCGATGGTTTCTCCAAATTGCCGGCGGACACAGGCCAGTAAGTGCAGAGCAAGCAAAGAATGGCCGCCTTGCGCGAAGAAGTTATCGCGAACACCAAGCGGCACTTTCAGCAGTTGTCTCCAGAGCGCGGTCATGGCCGCCTCGCGTTCGTTCCGGGGTGGGATCCCGTGCGCAGCCGATGAATTCTCTTTGGCAACGAGTTTGGCCAAGGCACTGCGATCGAGCTTGCCATTGGCATTTTGAGGCCACGTTTCCACAGCCGAGAATTGAGCCGGGACCATGTAAGCGGGAAGACGCTCCGCCAGGTAAGTCCGGAGTTGGGCGGCATCGACGGACTCTTCCGTCTGGCACTTCCAGAAAGCACTGATCTGCGGTTCACCGAGGGCGTCATCGAGTATGATGACCGCGGCGTGCTCGACCAGTGGATGTGCCTGGAGCAGGGATTCAATCTCTCCCAGTTCGATGCGATGTCCGCGAATTTTCACCTGCGTGTCCAACCGGCCAAGAATCTCCAATCGCCCGTCGAAATGATAACGCGCCAGATCTCCGGTCCGGTACAATCGCTGTCCCGGCGTGGAGGCAAATGGATTCGGCACGAACTGCCGAGCGGTAAGACTGGCGCGTTTGCGATACCCGCGAGCCAGCCCGATTCCGCCGATGTAGAGTTCACCGCGGATTCCGGCGGGAACCGGGCGCAGCGCCTCGTCGAGCACATAGAGCTGGGTGTTATCAACGGGGTTGCCGACGGAAACGAGCGCTTCGCCCGGCAAAATGCGATGCGCCGCTGACCAGACGGTGGTCTCCGTCGGGCCATACAAATTCCAAACTTCGGCGCCCGTCCTGGTCAGTTGCTCCGCGAGGTCCGAAGGGAAGGCTTCGCCGCCACAGAAAATGCGGAAGCCGGGTGACGGGGACCACCCTCCGGCGAGCAGCAATCGCCAGGCACTGGGAGTCGCTTGGAGGCCCGTGGCGTGTGTCCGATCCACCAAGGCTTGGAAGTTCGCCGCATCCAATGCCTCTTCCCGGTCGAGCAAAACGGTCGAGCCCCCCACCGAACTCGGAAGGAAAAGGTCCGGGATGGACATATCGAAAGAAAACGGAGCGACCGCCAAAAGGACATCCTCTTTCGAAAAGCCAGGGCGCACGCGAAGAGAGCGCAACAAGTTCACCGCCGCTTCATGAGTGATCTCGACGCCTTTTGGTCCGCCGGTCGACCCGGACGTGTAGATGACATAGGCAATCCGTCGGACGCAGAGAGCTGTCGGCGGAACGAACCCGGACGCATCGTCCAGCGCGTTGAGATCGATGAACGGTAAGTTGATCGAACGCAGGCGCGATCGACCTTCGCCCGCGCAGATCACGGCGCTCGCGCCGGAGTCTTTCAAAATACGAGTGAGCCGTTCCGCAGGCAGGTCATAATCCAACGGTAGAAAAGCCGCGCCGGCTTTGAGGATTCCGAAAACCGCGATAGGATAGTTCAATCCACGCGGGAGAAAAACAGCCACGATCGCCTCCCCCCGGACGCCATGCGCCTGCAATTGCGCAGCCACGCGCGCGGCTTGCGAATTCAAATCCTGGTAAGTGAGAAAACGGTCGCGATGAGAGAAGGCCGCAGCCTCGGGCCGCCGCATCGCTTGCGCTTCAAACGCATGGTGCAGGCATTCACCGGGAGGTAACTCCCGCCCGGTATCATTGCCGGCAAACAGTGAGGCCACCTCGGCTTGGGAGAGTAGGTCGATCTCCCCCAGCCGCTTTTCTGGATCATCGGCAAAGGTACGCAGAATAGCTTCGTAGTGCGCCAGCATGCGGCGAATGCGTTCCTCGGCAAATAGTCCCGTGCGAAACTCGATGGCCACCGTGAATTCCGCATCCCGCTCTTCCACGGCCATGGTGAGGTCGAGTTTTGAAGTCGAATTGGGAACGTCCACCAATTGAACCTCACACCCTGGGAATTCCACGGCTCTCTTCGGTTGGTTGAGAAAACTAAACATGACCTGATAGACGGGCGCCCGGCTAAGGTCTCGCGGGGGATGCACTGCCTCCACGATCTGCTCGAACGGCAGCGTCGCGTGCTGGAAGGCGCTCAACGTTTGTTCCCGAAAGTGAGCCAGGAACTCGCGGATGGTCCGGTCGTCCCGCACCCGGCAGCGGATCGGGAGTGTATTGACGAAGGGGCCGATCAGCGCTTCATCCTCGAGCGTCTCGCGACCCGAGAGGGGCGTCCCGATGACCAGATCGTCTTTTTGAGTGTAGCGCCGGAGGAGGACGGCAAAAGCGGCGGCAAAAACCGTGAAGAGCGTGGTGCGTTCTTCTACCGCGACGCGCTGCAAGCGGGAGATCAGAATCGCCCCGAGTGGTTGGGAGATTTCCGCACCCTCGAAACTTTCCACCGCGGGCCGGGGCCAGTCGTCGGGAAGTTCCAAATATGGCGGAGCCTCTTTGAGATAGTCCGTCCAAAAAGCAGTCAATCGATCCCGCGCGGAGCCCTCCAGATGTCGCCGTTGATGCCGGGCGAAATCGCCATATTGCCGGGGCAGTGGGGCGCGCTGCAGTGCTTCTCCTCGAACGGCCGCGCAATAATAGGCCGTGATCTCTTCGATCAGGACCGCAATCGACCAGCCATCGCCCGCGATGTGGTGGAGCGTGAAGGTCAGGATGTGTTCGTCGTCGGCCAGTTTCAGCAAGAGAGAGCGCAGGAGTGGCGGGCTATCCAGGGCAAAAGGCCGGCCGGTTTCTTGAGCTAATCTTTCTTCGACCGCTGCTTCCCTCGAGGCTGGTGGAAGCTGGCTGAGATCCTCCATCGCAAAGGGTAACCCGCCCAAGGCTACGACCACACCCACGGCGTCTTCCGCAGTCGGAAGAAACGCGGTTCGGAGCACTTCATGCCGATCCAGCACCGCCTTCAGACTGCTCTGCAAAGCGGCGACGTTGAGATCCCCCCGGATGCGAACAGCCCCGGGAATGTGATAGGCGGATATCCCGGGCAGGAGCTGTTCGTGAAACCAAAGCCGCGATTGAGCGAAAGACAGGATGACGGGACGGCCCGGCATATCCGGCAGATGCCCCAGCAAACTCGCGCGTTGGCCGGTGATCTCGCCACGGAGCGCGTCCGTCAATGCTCCCGCCGGAGCGCTATAGCGCAGCCGGCTGCCTTCGCGCCAAAGTTGAATGTCCCGCTCTTTCAACTCCGAAAGAAGATCTTCGACGATCATAGTTCTCCCTCTTCACGCGCGCTCTTTTCTCCTTCCATTGGCGCGACCTTCTGCGCGGTCGATTCGATTAGCGCAGCCAGCCGCGCGATGGTTGGGGCCTCCAGGATATCGCGGAGCCCCAGCTTGACGGAAAAACGCGCGGCGATGCGGGCCATCATCTGCGTGGCCAGGAGCGAGTGCCCGCCGAGTTCCAAAAAGTCGTCATCGAGACCGACGCGTTCGGTTCCGAGAAGTTCTTTCCAGATTTCACTGAGTATTTCTTCTGTCGGAGTGCCGGCGGTCGATGTGACTTCGACGTGACGAGCGCGCGTGACGCGTTGCGCACATGCCCGCGCGATCCGGCGAACCCACGTATCAAGGCGTTCTTCCAGCCTGCCCACGACCGCGGCGACGGGACCGGAAAGGTCGCTACGCAAGATGCGATCCCACATCGCTACGCCGGAGGTGGCCGTGAACGTGGGGACGGCATTGGAAGATTTGCCTTTTGTAAAATCCCACCCGTCCCAAGCGATACTGAGCCAGCGGACGTCTGGGCGCGTTTGGGACATTTGTTCGATAAGTGCATCGAGGGCGGCATTGCCCGCGGCGTACGCTCCGAACCCGAGACCACCCAATTCCGTGGAGAGCGACGAGCATGCCGCGAAGAAAGCCACCGGAAGACCATCGAGAGCGTCCAGAAGTGCGCTGGTCCCGGCAATCTTCGGCCCAAAGACGGCCTCGCACCGTTGCTTTTCGGTTTCTTCCAAGGGGAAGCAGGCTTCCTCTCCAGCGATTCCTGCCGCGTGAATGACACCGTGGATTGCGCCAGCCTGGTTCAGACAGTTAGTGACCCAGGTGCGAGCGGCGCCTTCCGCACAAAGATCGGCTATATCGTATGTGGCTTGAGAGCCCGACTCTGCCAACTCGACCAGAAACCGTGTGCCTTCCTCATCCAGTGGCGAGCGCCCGCAGAGGAAGAGCCGCGCCCGTGATGTTCGGGCAAGATGCCGTGCCAGGGCACGCCCGATTTTTCCCAACCCACCCGTCAAAAGACAAACTCCGCCTTTTGGAAACGGGAACTCGCCGGAATCCCCGGGAGCAAGCTCAACCAGCCGGCGTTCAAAAAGAGTCCGGCCGACGATGGCGAGTCGCCGCCCGGCAACAGGACGCGCCAATGCGGTCAGGAGCACACCCGGCTCCATATCTCCATCCCCCGTATCAATGACCTGAGTCTGAATTTGCGGATACTCTTGAGCGATGACCAGCGCAAGCGGGAAAAGCATCGCGGTGGAAGGCACCGGACCTCCGGTGAGCGCCGTGCCGCGTTGAGTCAGGACGGTGAGTTCGACCGGCTTTTGCATTCGGCCCAGCTCTCGAGCAAATTCCAGCAATCGATAGAACCCTGGCTCGGACGGCTCGTCGACGAACAGGGCAATAGTTGGTGGCCCTTCCGAACTCGTGGCCGACGCCTTTGCCATGACGCTGACGCCCCCGTCTTGCAGAGCTCGCGTGAGACTGGCAGCGCGGACGCAATTGGCAGCAGCACGCAGCAGGCACTCGCGCCCGGTGAGAGGACTGGCGTTCGCCACGCCGAATGGAGCCGTCGCGGTCCAGGACGCCCGATACAATCCCGGTGCGCTTCGGCGAGGTGAAGCTGTCGGGACACTATGCCAGTGGCGCCGGCGCTGGTACGGATAAGCCGGCAACGAGATGCGAGCCGGGCGATGCGGTCCGTGGAGCGCCTTCCAGTCCAATTCGACGCCCAGCTTCCACAGGTCGGCAGCCGCGTGCAGGGGATGCGCGGATGAGTCACCGCTGGCCACTCGCCGGCCGATGCTCCGCCGGGCCATCCGGGCCAGAGATTCCCCCGGTCCGATTTCCAAAAGGATGAGGCGATCGTCGCTGGCGAGCTGGGCGAGACTGTCGGAAAAGCGGACGGTGTGACGCAGTTGCCGGGACCAGTAGGCCGGACTTTCCAGATCGCCGGGTGAAGCCCACAGGCCGTCCATCGTGAGAAATGGCACGATTGGAGAATGAAACGAAATATTCGCCCAAGCCGCTTCCAAGCGGGGGATTGCGGGTTCCACAGCGCGCGAATGAAAGGCGCGGTCGGTCGAAAGAAAGAGGCACGGAATTCGGCGCAATTTCAGGTCGGCCGCCCACTGAGTGAGGGCGTCGAGCGGGCCGGAGACGGTGCACAGACGAGGGCCGTTGACGGCGGCCAAATCCAGCTCCGGAGGAAGCGCGAGATCGCACTCATCCAAGCTCACCGCGAGCATTCCACCCACCGGCAGTTCCTGGCAGACACGTCCTCGTTCCGCGGCGAGTGCTGCCCCGGCTTCATCGGAAAGGACGCCAGCCGCAGCCGCTGCGGCCAATTCGCCCAGACTATGACCAAGCACAGCCTGTGGCCGCACACCCCAGCTTTGCCAGAGCCGGACCATGGCGATTTGGAAAATGAAGAGACCGGGTTGGACAAGGTCGGTCCGATGAACCGAGGGCTGCGCTTCCGCCGGCTCCGCAACTTCGACAAAGTAGAGTCGGAAAACCGCTTCCCGCAATCCCACCGGGAGAGCAGCGAGGCAGCGATCGACGGTCTCCCGAAAGACCGGCTCGGTAGCATAACACGCCGCGCCCATGCCGGCGTGTTGTTCGCCCTGGCCGGGAAAAAGAAACGCGACACGCGGCGCCTCCGCGGCCACCGGCAGGCGCGTGGCGGCAACTCGGGCGTTCAGTCCGGCAAGCAACTGTTCCCGCGTCGAGGCGACAAACGCGCGGCGATACGCAAACCGTCGACGGCCGCTTTGTAATGCGAAAGCAAAGTCGCTCGAGCTCGACGCGGTCTGCGCCAGCGCCGAGGCGAGCACGTTCGACCAGCATTCCAGGGCTTCCTCCGAATGAGCCGACAGGACGATGAGTTGACCCGCGCGAGTCGGCGGCAACGCGGGCGCAGGCCGGCGGGGCGCCGCTTCCAGAACAACGTGCGCGTTCGATCCACCCAGGCCAAATGCGCTCACCCCGGCGCGGCGCGGGCCATCGAGATTGTCCCAAGTTCGCAGCGTGGTATTGACCGCCAGGCCGGAAGAATCCAGCGCGGGATTGGGCCGCATGCAGTGCAGGCTTGGCGGGAGCGCTCCGTGCTGCAAGCAGAGCACGGTCTTAATCAGACCCGCAACTCCGGCAGCAGCATCCAGATGTCCCAAGGTCGATTTCAACGAGCCGATACGGCATCTCGAATTTTCGGTGAAGACCGTCTTCAGGGCGGAGATCTCGACAAGGTCTCCCAACGGCGTTCCAGTACCATGCGCTTCGATATAGCTGATGGAAGAAGGTGCGGCTCCAGCATCTGCCAACGCGGCCCGGATCACGTCCACCTGGCCTTGCACGCTCGGCGCAGTGAACCCGACCTTTCCAGCGCCGTCGTTATTCACGGCACTGCCTTTGATGACGGCGAGAATCGGATCGCCATCCCGCAAGGCGTGTTCGAGCGGTTTGAGCAGCACGATCCCGCAACCCTGCCCTGGGACGGTGCCTTGGGCGGAAACATCGAACGCGCGGCAATGGCCATCCGGCGATAAAATTCCGCCCTCTTCGTAGAAGTAGCCGGGGTTCCGGTCCGCCGCGATCGACACACCGCCGGCGAGCGACATCTCGCAAGCTCCCTGGCGCAGGCTTTGGCAAGCCAGATGAACGGCCACGAGAGAGGTCGAACATGCCGTTTGCACGGTGATGCTGGGCCCGCGCAGCCCCAATTTGTAAGACACCCGCGTTGCCAGGTAATCCTTGTCCGCCCCGAGAATGGCCGCGAATCTTTCGCTCTCCTGCGTATTCCCCAGCGTCGCACTCAAGTAGCTACTGAGGCTGGAACCTGCGAAAACGCCGATCCGGTTGATGCCCCGTGCCGGATCTATTCCGGCTGCCTGGAGAACTTCATCGGCACATTCCATGAAGACCCGGCCTTGCGGATCGAGAAGCGCCGCTTCCGCCGGACTGTATCCGAAATAGTCGGCGTCAAAAAGATCCACTCCATCGAGCGCTCCTCCGGCGGGCACGAATCGCGGATCATCCAGCAGCGAAGGCTCCACGCCCGCGGCCAGCAGTTCCTCGGGTGTGAAGACGCGAATGCCAGGACGGCCTGCGGCGAGGTTTTCCCAAAACTCCTCGAGGTTTTTCGCATTGGGAAACCGACCCGCCATCCCGATAATGGCGATATCGTGAGCTGCCGGTTTTGCGGACAACGGCGGAACGTCAGGCAAACTTTCCGAGGACTCCGCCGTTTGCTGAGTAAGAAATGCCGCTAGTGACGCGATGGTCGGATGCCGGAAAAGTTCCACCAATTCCAGTGGCCCAGGAGCGTGCTCGCGCAGCCGCAGATGGACCTGGATCAAGAGCAGGGAATTCCCGCCCGCGTCGAAGAAATTTTGGTCGAGCGCAATCTCTCGGCGCCCAAGCAAGTCCTCCCAGATCGAGGTAATCAGCCTTTCCATCGCGGAGCGCGGTCCGGGAGAGCATCGCGGTGGCGGTTCGGCAGGTACGGGGAGTGCGGCGCGATTCAGCTTTCCATGTCGCGTCAACGGCAGGCGATCCAGACAGATCCAATCCGCCGGGATCATGTAAGCCGGGAGCCTGGCTTGGAGGACGCCAGCCAGAACGCTCTTCCAATCGGCATTGTGTGTCCCAGCGAGAACGACGTACGCCGTGAGCCGGTCGCCGGGGCGGACGACGACCGCCACTTCCGCGACTTCGGTTTGCTGTGCGAGGACGCGTTCGATCTCCCCGAGCTCAATGCGCAAACCGCGAATCTTCACTTGCGTATCTGCGCGTCCCAGAAACTCGATCGCTCCGTCTTCGCGAAAGCGGGCTAGATCGCCTGTGCGGTAAAGCCGCTGACCCGGAAGTTCCGAGAACGGATCGGGAATGAAAACCTCGCCCGTCATTCCCGGTCGATGGCTATAGCCACGCGCCAGGCCCATCCCGCCAATGTAAAGCTCACCTGACATGCCGGCCGGCACCGGTCGCAGATACCGATCGAGGATATGCAATTGGGTGTTGGCGATCGGACGGCCGATGGGGACGATCGTTTCCTCCGAATCCGGCGAACACTCCCACGCGGAAACGTCGACCGAGGCCTCGGTGGGACCGTAGAGATTGTGGAGACGCGCCGGCAGACCCAGGCGAAAGAATCGTTGCACAGTGCCTGGCGAAAGAGCTTCGCCGCTGCAGATGACGTGGCGGAGAGATCGGCAGGAAGACACGTCGCGATGCTGGAGAAAAACCTCGAGCATCGACGGAACAAAATGCAGGACCGTGATCCGGCAGGCATTGATGACCTCGACCAGGTAGGCCGGATCTTTCTGACCGCCGGGCTTGGCAAAGACCAGCCGTGCTCCGGAGATCAGCGGCCAAAACAAATCCCAGAGAGAGACGTCAAAAGTGAATGGAGTTTTCTGGAGAACCCGGTCGTTCATCCCGAGCTGATAAGTCTCCTGCATCCAGAGCAGCCGGTTGACGATGCCGGCATGCGGGATGACGACGCCCTTCGGTTCTCCCGTGGAACCCGACGTGAAGAGCACGTAGGCAGCCGCCAGCGGGTCCACGGGCTGGGATGTCTCGGCGTTGGCGTCGAGATTTTGCAGATCCAAGACCATGACTGGCCCGGCACCCGCCGGCATGACATCGGCATGTTCGGGAACGGTAATGGTCAGTGAGGCGCCGGCAATTTCGAGCATGCGTCGCAATCGCTCCCCCGGAAGCTCCGGATCGAGAGGAAGATAGGCCGCACCCGCTTTGAGGATACCCAGCAGGGCCACGATCATTTCCAAAGACCGCTCTAAACAGACACCGACAATGCACTCCCGGCCGATGCCCTGGCGTCGAAGAGCCGAAGCCAGGCGCGAGCTGGCGCGATCGAGCTCGGCGTAGGTCATGCTTTGATTCGTGAACTGAACGGCGGTCCGCTCCGGAGTGCGCCGGACCTGGAGTTCGAAGAGTCCATGAAGGGTCTGCGGGCCGCGCGCCATGGCCGTGGCATTCCAATCCCGGCGTTGCTCCGTCTCTTCTCCGGTCAGCAGAGAAGAACGATTCAACGGCAGGTGCGGCCGTTGGACGGCCTGCTCGAGAATGCAGACATAGTGAGTCGCAAACCGGCGGACCGTGCTCTCGTGAAGGAGATCGCTGCGATAAACAAAGACCCCGCGGATTTGCGCGTCCGCGTCTTCTTCGAGATAGAGGGCCAGTTCGAATTGCGCGGATCCGATGTCGATCGCGGTCTCGTCCAATCGGAATCCACCGGGGATGTCCCGAGTCTTGATCGCCTCCTGAAAGTTGAAGAGAACTTGAAAGATCGGATAGGTGCTTGGATCTCTGCTGGGTTTCAGGGCATCGACGAGCGCCTCAAAGGGCAAATCCTGGTGGGCGTGCGCGACCAGCGTCTCTTCTCGAACGCGCTGGAGGAGAGTGGCGAAGGTCTCCGTTTCATCGATCGTCGCCGGCAGCGCCAGCGTGTTGACCAGGCAACCGATGATCTCCTGCGCTTCGATGCGCTCGCGGTTGGCGACCGGAAACCCCACCGCAAAGCGCGATTTCCCGGAATAGCGCGCGAGCAGTAATTGAAAGGCGGCCATGCCGATCATGAATGGCGACGCCCTCTGCTCCCTGGCCAACTCACCAATCTTCGACGCCAGGGATTTTCCAAGGACGAAGCCGTGCATCGCACCGTCGTCGCCAATCAGGGAAGGGCGCGGCCGATCCACGGGGAGTTCGAGCGCGGGGATTTCACGGAGCGCCTCGCTCCAGTGCGCCAGGAGCAATTCCCGGCGCTGCACGTTGAGACGCTTTTCCTGCCAGGCGGCCCAATCACAAAACTGAAATGGCAACGCCGGCAGCGGGGAAGGCCGGCCGCTGCGAAAAGCATGGTACAGGAGCGACATCTCCTTGAGGAAGATTTCCAGGGACCAGCCATCGGCGATGACATGATGCATGCCGGCGACGAGGCGGGTATCGTCGTCTCCCAGATGGAAGAGTTGGACACGCAGAAGCGGAGCTTGATCCAGGGCGAAAGGTTTCCGCGCAAATTCCCGGGCGGCCCGCTGGTACTGCGATTCACGTTCGCCCACCGGCCAGTGGGAAAGGTCGATCAGCGAGAGCGGGACACAGGCCGTGGATGCCACCGGCATCGCCAGCGTGCCGTCGATTTCACGAAAGCTCGCGCGCAAGCTTTGATGACGCGACTGAACCTCGGCGAGAGCGCGCCGCAAGGCCGCGAGATCGGATTCCCCACGAAGCCGGACGGCGCCAAACAAATGATAGGCGCGCGATTCCCGATTTAGTTGCTGGATGAACCACAACCGGACCTGGGTGGGTGACGGCTGGGCAGGGGCATCCCTTTTCAACGAGATGATCGGCTGGGAATCACCGGCCCCCGAGCCGGGAGCGAGTTCCGCCACTCGCCGGGCAAAATCCCGCAACCGAGGCGCTTCGAATAGCAAGCGAAGAGGAACCTGCAGACCGATTTCGTGCTGCACCCGAGCCAGTAGCCGCGTGGCTAATAGGGAATAACCGCCTAAAGCAAAAAAATCATCTTCCGGCCGCACCGTCTCGCAGCCGAGCACCTCGGCCCAAATCCCGGCGAGGAATTCTTCCTGAGGAGCAGCGGCTTCGCCAGTTGGGCCGGCATCTTCGCGCGCAGCCCAGGGGTCGGGAAGTTCATCCAAGGCGACCTTGCCGTTGGAAGTCATCGGCAGGCGGTCGAGCTTCACGAACACGGCCGGGATCATGTAATCCGGAAGTGTCTCACCGAGGTAAGCGCGGAGGTTCCCGAGGTCGAGCCCGCCGGTCGGAACCACATAAGCGAAAAGGCCCGTGCTTCCGTCCTTCAGGGGGCGCGCGGTGATGACGGCATCCCGAACGGCAGGATGCTGCAGCAACCGGCTTTGCACCTCGCCGAGTTCGACGCGAAAACCTCGCACCTGCACTTGCGCATCCAGACGGCCGAGATAGACGATCTCCCCATTCGGCAGCAACTTGCCGACATCTCCCGATCGGTAAAGCCGCTCTCCCGCCCGAAATGGACTGGGCACAAACTTTTCCCGCGAAAGCTCGGGACGATTCAGATAACCCCTCGCCACGCCATCCCCGCCGACATAGATTTCTCCAGGGATACCGACCGGCAGGGGAGCCTGTTGCTCGTCCAGGATGTAACAGGTAGTCGTGGGAATGGGACGACCCACATTACTCGTCCCTTGGGCAAGATCGCCCACGCTCAGTGCCTTGTAAGTGACATGCACGGTCGTTTCCGTGATCCCGTACATATTCACGAGGCTGGTCGCGGGATAGGCTTCGTGGAAACAGCCGAGGCGCAGCGGGTTCAACGCTTCGCCGCCGAAGATCACATAACGCAAGGCCAGCCGAGGGCGGTTTTGGAGTGCTTCATCCGCAAGATGGTAGAACGCGGTCGGCGTCTGGTTGAGAACCGTGACTCCTTCCTCCACGAGCAATTCCAGGAAGCGTACCGTGTTCTGGGCGATGGGCTTCGGCACGATGACGACGCGGCCGCCGTAAAGCAGGGCGCCGTACATTTCCCAGACGGAAAAATCGAAAGACGGCGAATGAAAAAGGGACCAGACGTCGGTCTCGTCAAAATGGAAATTCAGGCGATCGTTGACCAGCAATCGGACGACGTTGCGGTGCTCGACGAGCACCCCTTTCGGGCGCCCGGTGGACCCCGAGGTGTATATGCAATAAGCCAAATGGCCGGCGCCGGCGGCTTGGCTCGGCGGCTCATCGGATTCCTCCGCGAACCAATCCGAAGCATTGCCGATGGCAAGACATTCACTCTTGTCATCCAGCGGAATCTTGGAGGGCAGCCGGTCGACGATAACGATCCTCGCTCCAGCGTCGTCCAGGATGAACCTCAGCCGCGCTTCCGGAAGATCGGGCTCCAGCGGGAGATATGCACCTCCGGCCTTCAGCACGGCGAGGAGGACTACGATTAAATCCGGGGATCGCTCCAGGCAAACTGCCACCAACTGGTCCGGTGTAACTCCCATCCGAATGAGACGGTACGCGAGCCGGTTGGCGCGCCGCTCCACTTCGCGGTAACTCAGCCGGCGCGGCCCATCGCTGACAGCGATCCGATCCGGATGGCGATTGGCTTGCGCGGAAAACAGCCCGTGGATGGTCGCCGTGCGCGGGTAACTGGCCGCGGTGTCATTCCAGAGGTGGATTTGGCGGGCTTCTTGTTCGTTGAGCAGCGAAATCCCTCCCAACGGGACGTCCGCATCGAGAGCCACTCGTTCGAGCACGACCAGGAGGTGGCCGAGCATTCGCTCCACGCTCGTTCGGTCGAAGAGTTCGCCATTATAGACGAGGTGTCCCTCGATCTGAGCGAGATCATCCCGAAGGCTGAGATTGAGATCGTATTTACCGAAACCGAGGTTGGTCTCGATCCAACGGGCAGCACACCCGCCTATCGAAAGATTTTCCGGATGGGCCTCCTCGAACTGAAAGAGGACGTCGAACATGGCCGTCCGGCTCATATCCTTTTCGGGGTTCAGTTCCTGAACGAGAAGATCGAACGGGTATGCCGCGTGACCGCGCACGGCGGCCAACTCCCGCGCGGTTTCCGCGACGGTGCTTGAGAATGGCGCGGGGGCAAGCTCCTGGCGGAGCACGAGCAAATTCGCCAAAGGACCGACAAGATCGCCTCCGTGTTCCCGAAAAGGTTCTACGATCCCCAGGATGATTTCCGGCTGACGCGAGTAGCGAAAAAGCAGCACGCGAAAACCCGAGAGAAGGACCGCCTCCAGGCTGACTTCGAGTGACGACGCCAACTGCGCGAGCCGCTGACGCAGGACAGGGTTGATGAGAAAAGTAATCCGCTCCTGGCGATAAAGATGAACCGCGTGCCGCGGACGATCGGTCGGCAATTCGAGAGCTGGCAAGCGGCCGGCGAGCTTCGCACTCCAAAAAGCGCGCAGAGTCTCCAGCACCGCGGAAGGCAGGGATTGTTGCCAATTCGTGAAATCCAAATAGCCGAACGGAATCACTGGCCAGGAAGGCTCCCCGTGATTCCGCAAAGCCTCGTAACTCGCGGCCAGGTCTCGAGCGATGATTTCCAGGGAGCGCTTATCGGCAACCAGATGATGGACGGCGAGAACCAGGATTTGCAGTTCCACGCCAAATGGAATCAGCGCTGCGCGCAAGAGCGGAGCTGATTCCAAACTGAATGGCTGGGAGGCAAAAGCCAAAGCTCGAGCCACGGCTTCATCCCGGTTCAGAGCTTCGGGTAAAAGTGCCAGGGGAACGGGACCCGGTGGGACGATGACCTGGCATGGTGATTCGTCGCGTACGGCAACGCAGGTTCTCAACGCCGGGTGGCGCGAACTAAGACGCAGAAGGCTTTCCTCCAGAATTGCCGGGTTCAGAGTGCGCGAAACGTCCAGCAGGATCGGAAGATTGTGATAGGTCGGATGCGAGGGATAAACGTGTCCCGTTTCAAACCGGTCGATGAACCAGAGACGTTGCTGGTGATAGGAAAGCGGGGCCTCGTCCTGGATTGCACTTGGCTGGGGCCCTTGAAGCGTGCGGAAGGACGGCGGATTCTCCGCGGATCCACGCGCCAAGACGTCGCCGAGCAGCCGACTGGGAGCGGTCGTCAGTTCGGAGATCAACGCCTCAAATCGCCGACCGAGCCTCGCGATCGTCGCTGGCAGGAAAAGATCGGTGCAGAACTCTATATTCAGCACGCACTTCTTCGCGCTGCGAATAATCTCGAAATGCAGATCGAAATGGGCGACGCCCAGATCGAGTTGCACCTGCTCCCAGTTTGCTCCGGAAATGGCGGCCCGGTTTTCTGGCTCGACCTGAAAAGCAAACATCACTTGAAACAAAGCGTTCCGGCTCGGATCACGCACGGGCGACAATGCTTGCGCGAGCATTTCAAACGGAAGTTCGCGATGGGCGTGATCTTGACGAAAGGCGGTTTGCAAAGACCGCAGGTGCGAGGCGAAATCCGAGGCGCTCTGGATGCGGCCCCGGACGACGAGCGTATTGACGAGAAGGCCGATGAGATCGCGAAGCTCCGCGCGATCGCGGATTTCGGTGGGCACGCCGACCGGAATGTCCGTCGCGCCCGTCCATTCGCAGAGCAAGACCTGCAACACTCCGAGCCAGGCGATAAACGGAGTGACTTCGCACTGGCGGGCGAAATCTTCCAAGGCTGCCGCCTGGTTTTCCTGGAGAGGGAAGGAAAGCGCGCGTCCGCGGCAGGTAAATCTTTGCGGCCGCGGCAGGTCTGCGGGCAAGGCCAGGGTCGGCAAATCTCGAAGTCGCTCTTTCCAATATCGGATGAGCCGTTCTCGACGCGCCCCGGCCGCAAGGAACTCTTCTTCCCAGCAGGCGTAATCGCCAAATTGAATGGGCAATTCCGGAAGATTCACAGCACCAGCGGTCCGCCGTGCGTTGTAGAAAGCCGCCAGATCCCGCAGGAGTACCCAAAGCGAAAATCCGTCGGCAATCGTATGGTGCAAAACCATGCACAAAAAGCACTCGCGGGAATCGATTTGCAGCACTCGCACCCGAAAGAGGGGCGCTTGCCCAAGATCGAAAGCCTGCGCCGCTTCCTGCCGGCATTCGTGTTTGGCGTGCTCCTCACGATCGGTCCGCGGGAGGTGGGTGAGGTCGGTATGGCGAATGACGATCGCGCTCTCGTCCTGGACCGCTTGCAGTGGCTGGCCGTCCTCCTCCACGAAGGCCATCCGCAAAACTTCATGGCGTTGGACAAGGTCCTCCAAAGCGGCTTGCAATGCGGACAGGTCCAGCTCTCCCAGCCAGCGCAGGACGACCGGAATATTGTAGACAGCGCCCGGCCCCTCCAGTCGATCAACGAACCAAAGGCCGCGTTGCGCGGATGACGCGGGGAATAGGCTGAGAGTTTCTGCGGTGTCGCTCACGGTTCTTCGGACAGACCGGGTTGGCGACTTTCGCTCCGCCGGGATCCTCGGCGGGCCGATCGGGAAACGCGGGGAATGGCGGTCGCGAGCGTTCCTTCCTCTCGTCGGGAGTCCAGCAATTGCGCGCATCCCGCCAGTGTCGGGTGCTCGTAGACGTCCCGGAGCGAAACCGGGACGGCCAGCTCTTTGGCGACTTCCGCCACCAGTTCGGCAAGGAGCAGCGAATGGCCGCCGGCCGCAAAAAAGTCCGTCTCCCGGTAGATGGCCTCCCGTTTGAGGAGCCGTCGCCAAAGGATGGCGAGTTGCTTTTCTGTGGGTGTCTCCGGAGGCGATTGCGCGCCGGCATCGCTGGGGCTGGCGGCAAGCTCCGGAACGGCGAGCGTCCGACGGTCCGGTTTGCCGTTGGCGTCCAGCGGAAGCGTGGGGAGGACAACGACGTGCATCGGCACCATGTAGGCCGGCAAGCGGGCAGCGAGGAATTTGCGGACCTTCCCGCCATCGGGCGCGGCGCCTTTCGCCACGATATGCACAGCCAGCCGATGGTCGCCGGGTCCGGCTTCGTAGACGGAGGCCAGGCACTGGGCAATCTCCGGATGATCCTGGAGAGCGGCTTCGATTTCGCTCAACTCGATTCGAAAGCCATTGACCTTTACCTGGTGGTCAAAGCGTCCCAGGAATTCCAATGTGCCATCGGCCAATCGGCGGACGCGATCTCCCGTACGGTAAAGCCTTGCCCCTGCTTCCGACGCAGCCGGATCGGGAAGGAATCGCTCGGCAGTGAGCGCGGGCCGGTTCACATATCCGCGGGCGACGCTTGTGCCACCAAGGTAAAGCTCCCCGGGGACGTGCAAGGGAACCGGCTGGAAAAACGGGTCCAACACTTCCGCCCGAAACCCGGCCAGAGGCGTGCCGATGGGTATTCTGCCGCGGGACGCATCGACCGGCGAACAGGCATGAAACGTGGAGAAGGTGGTGCATTCGGTCGGGCCGTAGACATTGAGCAGGCAAAGCTTCGGGTTCCGCTGGAGCAGGGCGTCGAAATGCCGGGCGGAGGCGGTGCTTCCCCCGACAATGATCCGCTCCAACCCCGCGAGAGTCTCTCCTTCAAAGTCCACCAGCCGATTGAATAGCCCCGTGGTGAAAAAGGCGTCACGCACCTGATACTCGCGAAGGCACTGAGCCAGCTCGCCCAACGCCAGCTCGCCCGGCGGTGCAATGACCAATGGTTCCCCGAAGAGCAGCGGCCACCAGATTTCCCAAATCGCGGCGTCGAACGAAAACGCCGAGTGGTGGAGCACGGCGCCGCGTGGGTTGTCGCGCCGTTGCGCCATGGCGTTCAACAGGGAAAGGATATTGGCGTGGGTCATCGCCACACCTTTGGGCGTCCCCGTGGATCCGGAGGTGTAAACGATGCAGGCCAGATGATCGGCCGAGTGGTGCGTCGCAGCGGAGGGCGGAAATTGATTTGCCTCCGAGCCGATGACCACGGTCCGATAGCCAAGATGGGCGAAATGTTCCTCGTTGGCCGGATCGCAAACCACGACCGAAGCGCCGCAATCCTCCAGCATGAACCGGAGACGGGCCTCCGGGTAACTCGCTTCCAATGGAAAGGCCGCCGCCCCGGCTTGAAGGATCCCCAACAGGCCGATCACCCGGCACTCGCCGCGGTTCGTCGCCAAGCCGACAATATCTTCCAATCCCACACCGGCGGCGTGCAAGCGTGCCGTCACCTGGGAGGCCCGCATGTGCAATTCGGCATAGGTCAGACGCCGAGCGCCGCCGGCTGGCTCAGACGCTCGGGCGGCAATGAGGCAGATAGCCTCCGGTGATTCGGCGGCGCGCTGGGCAAATGCCGCGTCCACCGTTGGCGCGCTGATCGCGGGGAGGACGCGAGCGGGAGGACTGGTCCGCACCGGTTCCGTCTCCAGCCGCAGGGAAGCTTGGGGCCGCGCCGGCTCCTCGGCAATCTGGCGCAACCAGGCGACAAAGCTCTCCCGAATGACCGCCGCCAACTCCGCGGAAAACAGATCGCGATTGTAATCAAACTCGAGGAGCAATTCTCCGCCGAGATCCATGACATTCAAACTCAGCTCGAATTTCGCCGCCCGGATTTCCGGAGTGAGAATCTCGCATTGGAGCCCTCCAAAGCGCGGACCCTCGCGAGGACGATCCAAATTGAACGTCGCCCGAATCAAGGCCGGCTCGCCCGGATTCGAGGGACCCTCGAACAACCGGATCATGTGGGAGAACGGGTAGTCCTGATTCTCGAAAGCATCGAGACACAGACCTCGCGACCGCTCCAGGAACGCCGCAAAACTTTCGCCGGGGAGCAGTTGCGTGCGGATGGGAAGCAGGTGGGTGAGGTAGCCGACGATGGCCATGCCTTGCGGCATCGATCGTCCGAGGACGGGGCAGCCGACGACCAGATCCCGCTCTCCGGAAAATCGGTGCAGGAATGTTTGCCAGGCCGCCAGCAGGGTCATGAAGAGCGTCGCCTGATAAGTGCGCCCGACCGCCGCCAACCGGTCTCGCAGAGATTGGCTCAATCGAGTGCTCACGCGCGCCCCACGCCAGCTCCAGCGAACCGGTTTCGGCAAGTCGTGCGGCAGATTTAAATCCGGCAGCGACCCAGCCAGCAGCTCCCGCCAGAAAGCCTCGTAAACCTCCATTTCGGGATCCTGCAGTTTTTGCTCCAGCCACGCCGCATAATCGCGGAATTGCGCTGCAGGCGGCTCGGGCGTGGGGATCTGGCCAAGCTGCGCAGTGTAGCAGTGAGCGAGGTCGTTGATGAACAGGTTCAGCGACCAGCCATCGAAGACGATGTGATGCCCGCTGATGACAATCAGTTGCGAATCGGCCGTGAGCCGAAACACCCCCAGCCGCACCAGCGGAGCCACGCGCAAATCGAACGCCCGCCCCGTCAGTTCCTCCATAAACGTTTCACGGGCACGGTCCAGGTCCGACCCGAGTAATCCGCTGCCATCGACGGACCGAAAATCCACCGTCACCGTCCGGTGAATCATCTGGCGTCGACCATCATCGCTGAAGGAGGTGCGGAGGCTTTCATGGCGGTCGACGACGGCCTGGAAGGCGCGCTGGAGAATTTCGGCATCCAGACGCCCCCGGCCGCGCAAGACGAGGCTCTCCATGTAGGCGTGATTCGCCAGATCATCCATGCGAGCCGCAACCCAGAGCTGCCGCTGCGCCTCCGTCGTCGGCACTTCCGTGAAGCCGGGCGTCTCGGCCTTCGATTCCGGTGCGGTCTCGGCTTTGTCCGGGAGAAAACCGCCGCGGCGCATTTCGAGGATGCTTTTCTGGATGCAAGTCGTGAGGAATTCCACGTCCTCAGTGGTGTGAGCGGCGGAGAGAAAACAGTTCCGCCCCTCCCAAACGAAAACGCCTTTTTCCATGAGATGAAAGAAGAGCAGGTCAAGGTTGCCCTTGAACGCGAAACGGAAAAGCGAACCGCAATGGACGATGCGAACAGGCACCTCCTGCGTTTCCATCCAGCGGTTGAGACGCTCCGCGAAACGCGCCGTCAGCGCGGTCAGTTCTTCCTGAAATGTGTGCCCGCGCCGCCGGAGTTCGAGCAGCACGGCGTGGGCTGAGGCCAGCGCCAGAGGATTCCCGGCGAAGGTGCCGGCAAAAAAGGTGATCTCAGCTTCGGGAAACGAGCCGTCGCCGTAGTTCCACAGGCCTCCGTCGATGCCATTCATGTAGCGCGCCCGGCCCGCCACAGCGGCGATCGGTTGCCCACCGCCGAGAACCTTCCCATAGGTCGCCAGGTCGGCCTCGATCCCCAGGAGCTTTTGCGCCCCGCCCATGTGCATGCGGAACCCCGAGATCATCTCGTCGAAAATGAGAAGCGCGCCAGTCTCGGCGGTGATCTTGCGGACCTCTTTCAAAAATTCCGCCGGCACTAGGTCGGGGTGACGCGACTGAATCGGCTCCACGAGAACTGCAGCCAGCGAAGGCGCCTGCTGACGGAGAATTTCCAGGGATTTCTCGTCGCCATACGACAGCACGAGAGCCCCGGCAATCAGCTCCGGTGCAATTCCGGGCGCCGCGGGAATCGGCGTCAAATCATTGGCACTGCCACTCGACACGGCGAGCACGCCGTCGAAGTGCCCATGATAGGAACCCGTGAAAAACGCAATCCGGGATCGTCCAGTCGCGAGCCTTGCCAGCCGGATCGCTGTCATGACGGATTCGGTGCCGGATTGGCAAAAAACCGCGCGTTCCATGCCGGTCAATTCGCAAAGGAGCGCCGCCACTTCGCCCGCGTGACACGACCGTGCGGAAAGCGCCAGGCCTCGATCGATCTGCGCGCGCAAGGCCGTCTCAATGAACGGCGCCTTATGGCCGAAAATGTTCACGCCGAAATCCATCGAGATATCGAGATACTCGTTCCCGTCGACATCCCAAATCCTCGCCCCCTCCGCTCTTGCGGCCTCGATCGGATAGAGCATTTCCTTGATGGAGGGCCGGAAGCCCGCCGATGCCCTGCAGTCGGCGTAGGACCTGCGCCACCGGGCGGCATGCGCTTTGGCGGTCGGTGTCCGGGCCGTGTAGCGGCGGACTAATGCGTCGAGATATTTCTGCTGTTGACCGCTGAAGCCAGCCTGGCTTTTCGACAGCCCGAGCGCCAGCGGCCGGTACGGTCCAAAACGCTCGGGCTTCGCCGCGGGCAGGACAGGAGGCGTCGGGCCGGCAGGCTTCGGTTGCCCCGGGGAATGGCCCAGAACCGCGAGTTGCTGGCTCATTACCTCCTTCAACACATCCAATTGTCGATTGAGCAGCGCCTGAACGCTGTCGTCGGCCACCGCGCGTTTCGGCGCCTCCGGGGCCGCAGCGGGCGTGGATGGCCGGTTCATCGTGGCGTGCGATGCCAGGTAATCCGCCAGCGCCTCGATGTCCCCCAACTCTTCGAAAAACTGGCGGATCCGAATCCGGACGCCGTACCGCTGCTGAATGCGCTGAGCGGCCATGGCCAAAAGGATCGAGTCCGCTCCCATCTCAATGAAGCGGCCATGGGTATCGACCTCTTCGGGTGCCGATCCGAGAATATTGGCCACGCTGATTCTCAACTCCCGCAGGATGTCGTTGCGCCCCGTCTGCGCCGCGACCCGCGTCTCCGGTTCGGCCACGGGAGGCGGCAGCGTAACTTTCACCTCGGGCGTCGGCATCGCCCAGCATTGCTTGTGCTGCCAGGGGTAGCGCGGCAAATCGACCCACCGATTTACGGCTCGGGTGTAAACTCTATCCCAGCGCAGAGTCCGGCCTTCCACATAAAGATACGAGAGGGTTCGGAGCAGGCATTCCGACTCCGGCATCTGTCGGCGCAATGTCGGCAAAATCCGGAATTCTCCCGCCACCGCGGAGAGACATTGATCCATCGCGGCGGCGAGGACCGGATGTCCCCCAATTTCCAAAAACGTCGCTCCCGGATAATCCCCGGCGAGCGCGGTAACGGCGTCGGCAAACTTCACCGGATCGCGCAATTGACGGCCCCAGTAGTCGGCCGTGAGTTGCTCTCCGGAAGCGCGCCGTCCGAGCCACGTCGAGTAATACGGAACTCGTTCGGCCTGGGGCTGGAGGCTCGAAAGCCCGTGCGCGAGTTCTTTCCGAGCCTCCTCCATATGCGGGCTGTGGAAGGGGCTGTCCGCGCGAACGCGTTGACATTCCAAACCCGCGGACTCGAAGTCGGCGATCACGCGGTCTCTGGCTTCCATCGATGAAAAGACCACGGTGCTCGCCGGGCCGTTGATCGCCGCGATTCCCGCTTCGGGATGCCAGGCACCCAGAAGCGAAGCCACCGCTTCGGGAGAAGCATGCACCGAGACCATGCCCCCGTTTCCCCTCTGGCTGGCCATGGCGTTCTGCCTTCGCACCGCGAGCCGCATGGTGTCTTCGAGCGAAAAAACTCCCGCAGCCCAAGCGGCCGCGATTTCTCCCAGGCTATGGCCGGTCACGGCGTCCGGAAAAATTCCGATCTCCGCCAGCAGTGCGGTTAAGGAAATTTGCAATGCGACCTGGGCGGGTTGAGTGCAGCCCTGATCTTCCGCCGACAACAATTCCTGAAGCAGGGAAGGGCCTCCCGCTGCTTGGGCGGCCGCGTCGCATTCCTCGAGCTTGGCGCGGAAGGAAGGAAACCCCAGATAGAGGGCCATCCCCATGCCCGCGGAATCCGCCCCTTGCCCTGAGTAAACGAAGACCAGCGGAGGAGGTCCGCCGGGATGGCGCACTCCCGTCAGCACTCCCGGCGAGGTCCGGCCTTCGAGGGTCGATGCTACGCCCCGGAGCAAGGCTTCCCGATCGGGAGCGACCATGTTCCAGCGGTGTTTGAAATGCGATCGTCGCACCGTCGAGGCGAATCCCAGATCTCCCAACGAATACCGAGATTCGCTCCCAAGCCAGGCTTGGAAATCGCGCAGACGCGCGCGCAAGGCAGGCTCCGAATGTGCCGACATCGCAATCAAAGCGGGCTCATCGGCGGCGGCCGGCACGTCGTTCGGCACGCTGGCACCAGTGGCTTCGAGGATGACGTGGGCATTGGCGCCCCCAAATCCGAAACTGCTGATTCCGGCCAGACCAAGGCGTCCAGAGTTCGGCCAGGGCGTCGCTTTGTTGGCCACGCGAAGGGCCATCTGTTCAAATGGAATCTGCGGATTGGCCTCGCGATAGTGCAGCGACGCGGGGATGACTCCGTGATGCAACGCCAGGGTCGTTTTGATCAAAGCGGCGATCCCGGCCGCTGCCTCCAGGTGGCCAATATTCGTTTTTACCGAACCGATCAGACAAGGTTGCGTCCGGCTCTTCCCATCGGCGAGAGCGGCATTGAGAGCCATAGCCTCGATGGGATCACCCAGCGAAGTCCCGGTCCCATGCGCCTCGATGTAGTCGAGATCGCTTGCCGTCAACCCAGCGTCTTTGAGCGCCGCCGCAATCAATGCTTCCTGAGCTGGGCCGCTGGGAGCAGTCAGGCCATTGCTTTTGCCATCCTGGTTGACGGCCGTTCCGCGAATGACGGCCAGCACCCGGTCGCCGTCCCGCTCGGCATCCGCCAGTCGTTTCAGCACGACCACACCGCAGCCTTCGCCGCGCACATAACCGTCCGCCCGGGAATCGAAGGTCTTGCAACGTCCATCGGCGGCCAGCATCCCGGCGGCTTCCAGCACGACCATGATCTCCGGACTGAGAATGGCATTCACTCCTCCCACCAAGGACAGGTTCACTTCGTGCCGACGCAGGCTTTCCACCGCCAGATGGACCGCCGTCAACGACGACGAGCAAGCGGTATCCACGGCCATGCTCGGGCCGCGCAGGTCGAGGAAATACGAAATCCGATTGGCGGAAATGCTCAGCGCGTTTCCCGTGCCGCTGTGGGCCGCCGGTGCGACGCGAAACCGGCTATAGTCGAACGTGGATATGCCCACAAAGACTCCGGTCGCCGACCCGGCGAGTGCCTCCCGGCTATAGCCTGCGAATTCGAGAGCCTCCCAGCTCACCTCCAAAAGCAACCGCTGCTGCGGGTCCATTTGCCGGGCCTCGTTCAAAGATATTCCGAAGAACTCCGGATCGAACGCCTCGATATTTTCGAGCAGTCCCGCGGACCAAACTTGCTGCGGCTCAGAGCCGGTCATCTGCCAGCGTGCGGTGGGAATCGGCCTGACCGCATCGCCTCCTTCCTGGAGCAATCGCCAGAACTCCGCCGGATCGCCCGCCCCAGGAAAGCGGCAACTCAACCCGACGATCGCGACGGCCTCGCGGTGTTCATGCTGGTCTGTCGAAGTGGTCATGGGGTCAGGAAAGAGTGAAGCAGGCGGCAAAGAGTCCGAGGACATCGCTTTTCAGGGTGTGCGCGGGAATTCGCAGGTGGATCAATTGCAGGCCGGAAGACGTGGCGCATTGCTTCAACGCCGCCGCCAATTCCGTGCGATCGCCGCACTCGTAGGTATTGATGCCGAAAGCCCGCGAGATTGCGGAAAAATCGACGGACTGGGGATTGCGCATGAAGCGCTCGTAATCCGGGATCGATTCGCAGCCCAGAAGATCGAAGAGCGCGCCGCCGGAGTTATCCATCAGGCAGATAGTACCATTCAGCCCAACATGCTTGACCGCTTCCAAAGCGGGCAGATCGTGGAGGAACGTCAGATCGCCCACGAGCAAAAGTCCGCGGGCACCCGTGCCGAGCAATTCGCCAAAGAAAGTTCCCAGCGTGCCGTCGATCCCGTTCACACCGCGATTGGCAAAAATGCGCTGCGACTGGTTCGAGCCGGTGCAAAAGATGTTGCCGTGACGCACGGACATCGAATTGGCCAGATGGAGGAAATCGTATCCGGGAGCATTGCAGATCATCTGGGCGGCCAGACATTCGCTCCAGGCGGCGTTGCTCAAGTGGCTTTCGATGCGCTGGCGCAGCCTCGCGTCTCCTTCCTGCCAGAAATGAAGCCACTTCTTGTCCCCCTGCTGAAATCGGCCCGCGACTGCCTCCAGCGCCGCTTCCGAAGGGCGAACCGAAAAGAAATTCTGGCTCAGGAAATCGCTCGTGGAATTTCGCGCTTCGATCTTCAGCGTGGGACACGATTGGTTTCCCATATAGCGGTGCAGTGCATGCGAGACGGGCGCCAGCCCGAGGCGAATGATGATCTCGACCGGAGCCGCCCGAAAAGAAGGATCGCTCGTCATCACGTCCGCTTGGGTGACCAGATTCCACGAGCACTGCGGGCGGCGGTAACCGCTGGCGGCATCGGCCAGCAGAGGAAATCCTGTGACGTCAGCCAACCGGCCAGCCTGGTCTGCGCTCAGCGCGGAATCGCTCGCCGCGACGATCAGCCCGCGCAATCCGAGGCGGTTGGGAAACCAGGACGGAAGCTCCGCTTCGACGCCGGGATGGGCATCGTGAGTCGCGACATCTTCGGGCCCTTCCTCTCCGGCAGCAGGTCCGCCGTGCCAGTCGACGTCCTTATCTAGGCTGGTGAAGACGCCCCGCAGCGGGATATTCAGATGCACGGGTCCCCACTGGCTCTGGCGGCGGATTTCTGCGAGTTGCTTCCGCAAAGTCCGCACCGCCGAGGCCTCCGTTCCAGGCTCGTCCAAATCTACGCTGAGTTGGACGGAAGAACCGCATAAGCCTGCGTGATCGGCGGTCTGCGGCGCCCCTGACCCGCGTGTGGACCGCGGGCGATCGCAGGTCAATAAGATCACTGGAAGATTGGTGTGGTAGGCCTCCAGCACGGCCGGCACAAGATTGGCCACGGCCGACCCCGACGTCGTGCAGACTGCCACCGGGCGGCGAAGCGCTTTGGCCAACCCCAAGGCGACAAAGGCCGCACTCCGCTCGTCGGTGTGCACCAGCGTCGAGATGACGGGATCACAGGACAGCGCCATGGCCATCGCGGACGAACGCCCGCCCGGACAAAGAACCACGTGGGTCAGGCCACCCGCCCGAAGCTCTTCGAGAATGAGACGGCACCACCAGACGTTGCGGTTGCGGTCGAGGGTCGCAGGGGATTCGTGGAATGCAGTCATGGAATCAGGAAAAAGCGGGCATGACCTCAGCGGCGAAGAGATCCATGGAGCGCCGGATTAAATCCGCCGGCAACGCTCCGAACCAGAAGCTGGCATTGAAACAGTCGCAACCCACTCCTTCCTGAATACGTCGAAGCTGGCGAACGCATTCCTCCGGCGAGCCAAATACCACATAATCCTCGAGAATCTGCTCCGAGGTGGGCTCGTCCGGCAAAATCTCGGCCAGTGCCCGGCCCCCGATTACCTGCCCAAAATTATGCCGCTGGCTGACGCTCACACGGGCATTCCAGCGGACCTCTTCAAGGGCGATCTCGATCTCCTTGGGATCTCTGGAGACAAAGACCGGGCGCTGCGTCCCGATCCGGCTCGCCCGGGAAAGCGTATCGCCCAAATCCTTCCGCACGTTGCGCAAGCGCGAGATCGGCTCGAGCACGCCGGTAAAAAGATTCATCCCCCGCTCGATGGCAAAATGAAGCATCTCCGGTCGCTGGGTATTGACCACGCACCAGAGCGGCACCGGCTGCTGCAAGGGCTGCGGAAAAATGCGGGTCTCAGGCAAGCGAAGGTGCTGGCCTTCGAAGACGAACGGTTCCCCAAGCAAGGCCAGGCGGATGACGTCCGCAGGCTCGAAGAAGTTGGCCGCATCGTCCCGCTTTTCAACTCCGAGGCGATCGAACTGATATTTTTGATACCCCTTCCCCAGTCCCAGGTCGACGCGACCACCACTGAGGATGTCGATCGTGGCCACTTCTTCCGCGACCAGGAGCGGCTGGTGCAACGGCAGCGGAACGATGGCGGTGCCAAGCCGGATCCGGCTCGTACGTGCGGCGAGGTAAGCCAGAAACAATAGTGGTCGCGAGCTGTAGCTATAGGTCGTGAAGTGATGCTCCGCCAGCCACGCGCGGGTAAAGCCCAGGGACTCCGCGCGCAGAACCAACTCGACTCCCAAATCGTAAATCTCGCGCGAAGGCTGGGCTGCCGGTGAAGGCATCGTCAGGAAAATTCCGAATTCCATGTTCAGGCTGCCGGGGGATAAGTGTTCAGCAAATTCCGCAGAGCGGGTGCCAGCGGGGGAAGATAAGCCTCCCAGTTCGCGCCCAGTTCCGGTCGTTCCCAGTCGGGATACGCGCGGGAGACTTCGTCGGCAAAGAGCTTCGTCATCTCCCCCAAGCGGCGTAAATTCTCCGTCGCGACACGGCAGGCATTGTCGGCCGCCTCGGCGGCATTCAGCCGGCGCAGTCTTTGCAGGAGCTGTTCTTCCAAAAGCGGATCATCCACCCGTAGCACCCACTCACGGCCATTTCCTTCGGCCAGCAAATTCTCGATGCGTTCATCATAGGAAATGCCGATCGAGGGCACTCCGGCGGGCATCGCGCAGACGAGCGCGTGAAAACGCGAACTGACCAAAACCGCGCTCTGCCGGAGAAGCGCCACGAGATGGGCGGCGGGAACTTCAGGCCGGGCGAAGATCGGCGCGTTTAGACCTCCGCTGGCCGCCAGCTCACGACAGGCCATCCGATCCACTTTGTCCATCCCGACGATGATCGGAAATGCGCCGGTCTCGCGAACGTACGCACCGACCGCTCCGCCCACGGCCGCGAGATAGCTTCGTGTTTGCCGGGCAGTTTCGGCGCTGTCGTTATGAAAATAGAAAAAGCCGTAGTGATGATCATCATGCCGCTTTTCTTTCATCCAGGCGGCATACTTGACGGCATCCGGGCGGACCGGCCACCAAAAGGGATTGACGGGGCAGACCGTCACAATCGGAGCGGAGCCATCCCATCCCGCCTCGCGCAGAAGCCGCTGCGCCATCGCGTCCTCCGCCGGTTCGTAAGTCCACGCCGTATCGGTCCCCGGTGCGGCGCGAAGCCCGAGATTTTCGACCCGACGACGCGACGAAGTATTGCGGCAGGTGATCAAGGCGCCGCGGCAATATTCGCGCGCAAACTTTTCCATCGGCGGCGTCATCTCGCCGGCTTCCGCGCCGTAACCCACAGCCAGCTTTCCCTCGCTCGCACCCAGCCCCAGCGTCCCGAGCATGACGAGGGAAATGGCATCGGAGAAATTGCTTTTGAACATGGAGCCTTCGCAAGCCACGGCGATATCGCACTGCGCGGTCTGGGAGGGCAGGTAGCGAGGCAGGAACGTGAGATTGGAAGCAGTCACGCCAGGCGGTGTGAACTCCATGAGCCTCGTATCGAGAACCGAGAGGGCAAATCGTGCCGTGCCTTGAAAAAGATGGTCGACCTGCCGGATCAACTCAGTGACCCGGATATCGGAACCCGAATTTCCTGCCCCGGCGTAACCGGCCAAAAACAGCCGCAGCGGTTCCCCGGGTTGGCGCGGGACACAAACCGCGGAATCGCGACGGCGCTCCTCGATCACGGCCGCCATTTGTTCCCGCAGCGTGGCATCAGGATCTGGCGATTCCAGATAGGCGCTGAGAAGTGGGTCGTCGGTGCTGGTCACGATGCGGTTCGTTTAATCGAGGCGCGCCAGGCGCTCGGAGAGCAACTCGATGGTGGGATAGTTCCAGAGCAACGTGGCGGAGAGTTCTCCGCCCAGCCAGGTCTCCAGCCGTTTGAGGGTGAGCATCCCTTTCACGGAATCCAAACCGAAGCTTTCGAAGGGCTGCTGCGTGTCGATTTCCAGCGGATTCACGGCGACGTGTCCGGCGATCTCCCGAGCCAGGAATGTGGCGATCTCGCGCGGGCTGCGTTTCACGCGAGTCGACTTCGGCGGCGCATCGACTGGGGGAGGCGAAGTGCTGGGCGCGTTCGGCGGCTCTACCGGCGTTTTCACAAAATCATCTGGCGACAGGGAATAAAGCTCGGCCGGGACGCTCAACCCAGCCGCGCGCAAAAACTGCAGCCGGGCCAGAAATGCCGCTCCTCGCATCAGCGCCGTGGCCATGCGGACGACACCGCGCCCGGCTGGCGGAGCGAAGCTCGAACCGGCGACCCAGCTATTGAAGGCTCCCATGGCCGGTCCGCACCAAACCTGGAAATCCATCACCCGATCCGCCTGTCCTCCAATGGCCCATTTGGATGCTTGCCCGAGATACCATCGGAAAACCACCCCCATGCGTTTTTTGGGAGAGAGCCGCGCCTCCGCCAACAGCATCGGTTGACGCTGGCCCAGATAGTCCTGCACTTCATTCCAGACCTGTTCGAGGTCAGTTCGGAAGCATTGCTTCTCCAGGCTCTGCCGTTCCGCATCCGGCAGGTGTTCGAGACCGTCGAATTGCCGATACATCTCCCCGAGCCGCTGCGCTCGCATTGGGAACAGCATTCCCTTTTTGAGAACCTGAACCTGCACCCCCATCTCGAACATGTCCGCCGCCGGGGCCATGGCCACATCCGTCGATTCAGCGGCGGCCAGCAATTCCTTCACCTTCGCCGAAGTTCCCGCTTCGACGCTGGCTTGGTTAATGGAACCGGTAACGACGTAATCCGCGCCCATGGCAAAGGCCGCGGCCAGCGCCGCCGGCGTCCCCAACCCGCCGGCTGCACCGACGAGGACCGGTTCCGGAAAGCGGTACTGCGCCTGGAGATCGTTCCGCAGTTGCATGATGATCGGCAGCAGCGCCCCCAGCGGCTGCCGGTCGGTGTGCCCGCCGGAATCGGCCTCCGCGGTCACGGCGTCCGCCACCGGCACGCTTTCCGCCAGGCGGGCCTGCAACGCCGTCAGGTGGCCGGTCGCGACCAATCCATCGAGCATCTCGCGGGGAGCAGGGCGAAGAAAAGGCTCCGCCACTTCGCGCCGGGACAATTTCGCAATCACTCTCGTGAGGGACCGAACGGCGCCATCGGCGTCCTGGGACAAGCCAGCGGCCCGATAGTAAACCACCGACGGCTCGAGCTTCAGAAAAGCGGAGGCTTCCACCACTTCGACTCCACCATCGAGACAGTCGCGGACGACCTCCATCTCGCGGTTTGGATCTCCCGGCGTATGAATGAGATTGATGGCAAACGGGCCATCCGGTGCGGCTCTTTTGAGGCGGGCAATCGCCTCCTGGATGCGTGCCCGTGGCAATCCGGCGGCGCCGAAACTGGCCAGGATTCCAGCTCGGCTCAGCGCCAGCACCAATTCCTCCGACGCGATTCCGTTGGCCATGGCTCCCGCCATGTAGGAAAGGCGCGTCCCGAAGCGTCGACGGAAATCGGCCGAGCCGAGATTTTCCGGAGGGAGTGCCGGAATTCCCGGCCACGTCGAGTTTTTCAAAACGGGTCGCGCGTGAAGCTGGCCATCTACTATCCCGGCCTCACACGGCTCTTCGAGATTGAGGAGCGCACCAAGGGATGAGTCGCCCTTCAGGCGATAGCGTTCGGTTGGTTTCCGGGAAGTCATACGAGACGGATTCCGAGATTTTCGATACAGCCAATCGTCACGCCGTGGTGAACCAGATCGAAATTCGCGACGATCGCCGGGCACGGTTCGCAGCTTACCGTCGTTACGTGCATTTGAATGGTGAAGACGCTCTGCTCCGCGGGAACCTGGCTGCGAAAGCGGACCTTGGTCTCGATTCCACCGTGAGGCGCGAAATGCAGTCCCGCCCGCCGCTGAGCCAGACCGAGATAGAGGGCGTAGAATTGCAGGAGTTGGAAACAGCCTTCCATCATGCAAGGACCGGCGAATACGGGAGAATCCTTGAAGTGCGTCCGCAGGTACCAGTCGCCCGGATCGAGATCCTTTTCGGCGACGATCTCTCCGCGAGTTCCGCCGAGGCCCGGTAGCGCGGCGTGGCGAATCCGGTCGATCATTCGCATCGGGCCCGGAGGCAATCGCAGGGACGGATTTCCGGTCGCCATCTCGCCGTAATTCGGCCCGAAACAGGCGGCGGCGTTGCCCGCTTGCAACCGCCCCAGATCTTCTTCGCTGAAGCTCTCCTTTTCGGAGCGCAGGAGTGGCTGGAAGCCCGCAGCGGTGCTGGCGGTTCGGCGCATCTCCCCGCTTCGGATTCCTTGCCCGCGGCTCAACTCTTCATCGCTAAAAAATCCCGCGCAGCAATTTCGAATTTCCAAAAACGGATCTCCATCCACACGGCAGGAAAAATCCGTGAAGAACAAAAGGGTCTCCTGGTGCTGCACGAACGACCGAATATCAATGCGATACCGGACCGTCTGACCGGCGCGCAACGCCAGGCCGGAAAAGCGCATCTCCGCATCCAGCCAGCGGTACATGCGCTGGCCCTGATTATGGCGATCGATGCCGATATAGCCCAACAAGAAAAGCACCCCCTGGGCGTCCGCTGCCATGTAGGGGACGTAACCGTCCACGCCATGCCACGCCGGATCGGGAACGTCATATTCCGTCTCGATCCAGCACGGTTCGAGACGGAAAGGGATTGCATGCAGCGCCGTGACCCGGCTCATCGCCAGGAAAGGCGGGCTGGGCAGCCGAACCCTCCGGGGAAGGGCATCGATCGCGGCATACTCTTTCCCGAACACACGCGCCGCCCGGCCCTCGGCAAACTCCATCACAGCCGCTTCGTCGTAAAGTGCCACGCCGGGAGCCACGGATTTTTGTTCGCGGGTTTGCAGCGCGGGCGAAGCTCTCTGGCGAAGCCGCACCAGGTGCTGGTCGAGCACCGAACGATGGGCGTGGAGGCGATTTCGGGACGCATGCTGCCACAGCGCCAGCGCGCCACCAACAGCCGAGCCCCGTCCGATCCTCGAAGAACTGGCGATCGGTAAGACGACCGTCGGACTCCTCGTCTCTACTGGGGGTTCATGCCCAAAATCTTCGTCCGACGAGAGCGAGGGCAGCGCCCGCAGTTTCGTCGCGACCATCTCGGAAATCGACGGTCCACAAAGAGACACGCGCCGCTTGCGCGCGTCGTTCGCGGGGGTCTGCGGCAACATCGCCAACCAGGCTGTGAGATCCACCGGCACCCGCTGACTAATCAGGGCGGCAAGGAGCCGGGCCAGGCTGTCACGAGCAGACGCTCCACGTTGCTGATCGAATGCGAGCGTTTCGTGCGGAGCTGCGCCGAGAATTGCACCGATCCGTCGCGAGCACGTATTCCGCGGTCCGATTTCGATGAAGATGCGGGCGCCGGCATCGTACGCGCGATGGACGAGTTCCGGGAAATCCAGGCTGTGCACCAATCCGTGGCTGACCAAAGTAGCGATCGATGCTGGAGACCAATCTTCCGGAGCAGGACCAGCGGAAAAGTGGTACTGGGTGCGCGAAGGCGTCACGGGGGCCCGCAGCATCTCGGACAGCTTTCCGGCAAAGCTCGCCGCCGGCGCCGAATGGAGCGCGAAGTCCAGATCGGTCCGAAAATTTTCGCACGGCAAAGCGCCAATAATCTCCCGGCAACCTTCTTCCGTGCCAAAGATTGCCACTTCCTCCGGCGTGGAAATCTGGGTCAGGGATACGTCCCGCCGATCCTGCAAGACTTTCCGCACCCGCTCCGCCGTGGTGAGGAGAACGTGGGAAGAGAGAGCCAGCTTCGCGTCCGGCTCCAGGCCCAAAAACTCGCGGGTGCAGGCGTGCCGCCCGCCAAGATAGTTCTCAAAGATGGCGGAGGCTTCCAACCGTAGCATCCATTCGTCATTCGGTGTCCAGATGCCGAGGGCGAAGAGCATCGTCGATTCTCCAAGGCTGAAACCAAACGCGTGCCCGGGCTCCAACCCGAAGGCTCCACGCAACCCCGCCGTCAGCACCGTGGAATAAGTAATCGCCGCCCGGAGCATGGCGGCTGGCGAACCCCTCAGTCCGGCATCAATTTCCTCCCGGTCGGCAGGCGTCAATGGAGCGAGTGTCGGCGGATGAAGAAAAGCCTGGGCGCAAGCGGCGGCGGGATCGCGGAAAGACGCCGCCAGAGTTTCCATCGATTGCGGAAAGAGCTGGAAAAGATCGGCCATCATTCCCGGGTAGGGAGTGTCGATGGCCGGGTAGACAAATGTCACTGGCGCACTCCGGCCCAGTGGCTGCTCGAAAAGACAACTGCCCGCCGGAGTTCGCCAAACCTTGGTTCCGCGTGGACCTCCCAGGTAAGTGATTGCCGCTTTGATTTCGCGAGCGAGATCGTCCCGTGAACGAGCCACCAGGCAAAGAGCTAGAGGCGATTCCGGTGCGGCGGCGATCCGCTCCAGGGATTGCCTGGAGATACTTTCCAGGCTTTCCGATCCACGCAACCGATCCAGCAACTTCGACAACTCGGTTTTCGCCTCGGACCGGTCCGCCACGGCAAACGCCACGATCTGCAAGGCTGCAACGCCCGTGCTTCGAAGGGGCGGTGTGGCCACGGGCTGTTCTTCCGAGAGAATCACGCAAGCCGCGGACCGATCGTGCGCCAGCCCGGTCACCGCGGTGACGCGGCGCGCGCCGCGAGAGACAAACCAGGGTTGGGCGCGCTGCGGAACGAAAAAGCGCGTGGCCATCAACTCCTGCCGGGGACCGGTCCATCCGGCAGTCGGAAAGAAGCTCTGGTTTTCGAGGCCGAGTGAGGCTCGCAGCAGTGCGGCCATTCCGGCTGCGCCATAGCAATGTCCCCACACCGCTTTGGCGCTGCCCAGGGCTACTTTTCCGTCGCCAGCGCCGCTAAAAATCTGCGCCAGAACCCGGGCCTCGGCGGTATCTTCCTCGGTTAGTCCGCTTGCGTTGGCCTCAACGCAACCGATATCCCGTGCCACCATTTTCGCCTCGGTGAGCGCCGCCTCGCAGGCCCGTTCCAACGCATTTTCCAAAGTCGCTTCGGCGGACGCCTGATGAAATTCCGGCGAACCGCTCGCCACGGCGACGGATTCCACCCGCGCACGAATGCGCCGCCCTTCTTCGCGGGCCGTGGCGACACGCTGTACCACGATCGCGCCGGAGCCTTCGCCGACCGACCAACTGATTTCTTCCCGACCCAGTGCAAGCCCGCAGAGACCCGGCTCTTGCGAAGTTTGGAGGCGTCTCAAAAGACAATTCTCCGCGCTGCCGCCGAGGTCCACCGCGCCGATGACCATGGCATCGGCTTCTCCGCTGGCGAGGAGCAGTTGCGCCAGTTCCAGCGCTCGGAACACGGAATTCTCTTCCGCCGAAAGCGTGAACACCGGCCCGTGAAAATCCCAGAGCGCGGCAATTCTGCTCGCTAAGAGGTTGCCAATATAACCGGGGAAATCGTCGCTCTGCGACGGTGGGTGGATGCTGTCCCGCAAAACGGCGAGCAAAGATTCCCTGGCGTCCGCTTCCAGCACCCGGCCCGCGTCTTTCAGCGCGCGGTCGAGGATTTCGCCGAGGTCCCAGCGCATTTGCAATCGATGCGAGGCTGGATCTGCGGCCGCCGCGACGATGACACCCACTCTCCCACCGGGCTCGAGTCCCGCATCCTGAATGGCGCCATCAGCCACGCGCAGCATCAGGATTTGGGCGGGGTTGAGCAGGTCGATGGTTTCTGGCGGCAGATGATAGCGCAGCGGATCGACCTCGAAGGCTTCAGCGAAACCGCCCACGCTCGGCCCACCGGCAGCCGTCGGTTGCAAGCCGCGCCACCTCCCCGGAGGTACTTCGCGCGCATTGCTCGTGCCCGACATGGCACGTTGGCGCAAAGCGGTCAGGCCTTCGTCTCCCCCGAAGATTCCGTCCATCCCGATGATCGCCAGCGGTTCCTTCACGAGCGGTTTGCCGTCCACTGCCGGCTCGGGTTCCGCCGCGGGCTGTTCCAAAATCAAGTGCGCGTTCGCCCCGCCAAATCCAAACGCATTCACGGCGCCGCGCCGAGGATGATCCGTCGCGGGCCACGCCGTGTTTTGGCGGACGATGCGCTCGCCGCCGAAGCCATCAGCCGTGGTCGCGGCCTCGCGAATCCCGATCGTCGCGGGAATGGTACCGCTGCGCATCCCGCCAATGACTTTCAGAGCGCTCGCCAAACCCGCCGCCGCCAGCACGTGCCCCATATTCGATTTGACCGAGCCCAGGAGCGGCAGCGCGCGAGCACCGCTCAAAGTGGCCAGTGACTCGAGTTCCATTTTGTCTCCCACGGCGGTCCCGGTGGCGTGGCATTCGAGGTAATCAACTTCGCCAATCGGCAGGCCCGCCTCCGCGTAGGCTCGTTCGTAGGCTCGCTGCTGACCGCGCGCGTTCGGCGCCAGCAAATGCCTGCCCCGGCCATCATTCGAAAGCCCGATCCCGCGGATCACCGCGTGGATGGTGTTCCCGTCCCGCCGGGCGTCGCTCAATCTTTTCAGCGCGAAGACCGCGGCTCCTTCGGCCAGGGCCAGGCCGTCGGATTCCCGATCGAATGGCCGGCTGCGCGAGCCATCCGGGATCGCATGCAAGGTGGAAAATCCCAGAAGGCCGAATCCAGGATGAAAAGCCGAAATCCCACCGGCGAGCATGAGATCACACTGCCCTTCCCAGAGATGCAGCGCGGCGAGCTTGAGGCAATAAAGCGCCGAGGCGCATGCCGCGTCGATGGCGTAATGCGGCCCGCCTAAAGAAAGCGCGCGCGCGGCCAGACCTGCGACCATGCCGGACAGCATGGCATTTTCCGGGAGGATGGAATCCGCGGGTGGGCCGGAGAGATGGAGCCCGGCGAAGTCGGGATGCGTGCGCAGCCCCGCTTCCAGGGCCGCGTCGTAGAGCGGCTGCAAGAGCTTCATCGACTCATGCGTCAACGACCACGAATACCCACCCAGGACCAGCCCGCAGCGTGAGCGCGTCTCCGGACTCTCCCGCCACACGCCGGCATCGCGCAATGCTTCCCGCCCGGCTTCCATCGTCCAGCGGAAGGGACGGTCCAGTTTTTCCAAAAACTCCGCCGGCAAAGCGAAACCGGACATCTCCTTGACCGAGAAATCGCGCCAGCCGCCCATCTTCGAGCAGGCGTGATCGGCGCGCCCTTTGCCAGCTCGAATGAGCGAGCCTGGAATCTCGCCATTCGCTTCGACGATCAGATCGCGCCCCGCGATCAGGTGCTCCCAAAAAGTAGCCACGTCCTCGGCCTGGGGCAACAGGCAGGCAGTGCCAACGATGGCGATGGGGTCCCGCGGGCAAAGCATTTATGAAGACACAGCTCGAGCATTCACTCCGGTGACGACCATCCGCAGGCCTGTCCCTTGATGGAAGACCGTGCCGGCGTCGTCGTGAATGCTGAAGGAAAACTCGACCATGGGCGGGCTGAAACGAGCAACCTCCAGCGTGGCATAAACGGAGACTCCCGGCGGCACCGGCCGAAATTGACGAAAGCACCCGGTCTCGGCGGGCAGGCAGGCGAGATTATGAAAATGATCTAGCCAGATGAGAATGCCGTGCGTGCTGAGATCGTAGGCATGCGGCGCCAGAGCCGGGTTGGGATGCCGGCCGGTCACCGCGAGCGAAGGCTCCGGCAGCACCAAACGTGTGACTACTCGATCGGCGGATAGCGCAATCAACTCCTCCACGCCGTGAAACGCGGGTCCATACTGGATCAGGCCGTCCCGATAGGATTCCCAGCCCACCACGAATGTCGGCGAGGATTCCAGGTTCGCGATCACGAGCGGCGCCGGTGGGTAATCTCGAGCCAGGGTGAGTTCCGCTGAATAATGGGCTCGCCGCCTCCCGTTCGCGTCCAGGCTGGTGATGACTGCCTCGCAGTTCGCCTGCTCGCCCTCTCGTCGAAGACCTGACAGCTTCAGTTCGTGTGTCCCGGCCAGACTGTTGTCGAAGACGATGCCATTCAGCAGCCGAAAATTGTTGGCCCGAACAAACTTCAGTCCTCCGGCAGCTTCCTCGGCGCACTGAGCCATCCACGCCAATGCCCAAGCCGCCGGTAGCACCGGTTTGCCGCCAATCACGTGATCGTGGACAAATGGGTGGTCCGCCACGGAGAAACGCCGGTGGGCAATCGTCTCTCCCACTTTCTCCGCCTTCTCCGGCAGGATCGGATCGCTAATGACGACCTGCGCGCCGGTGGCTTTTCTGGTCCCCATCGCAAAATCCAGGAATACGGCGACGCCATCTTCGACTGGAATGGCCCGGATGCCGCGTTCGGAAAACCGGCGCTTCCGCTCTGGCCCGACCATTCCAGCATCCCAAGGCCCCCAGCAAAATGCCAATACTCGAGCCATCGGCAGTTGGCGGCGAAGCTGGGCCGCTTGCTGATTCAAAACCTCATTGGCCATCGCATAAATCGCCTGGCCAGGATTGCCGAATACCGACGCCGAAGATGAGAACAAGGCGCAGAGCTTGAGCCGGGCGGGATCGAGCAGCGCCAGCACATGGGCCAGACCATCGACCTTCGGCCGGAAGACCGTTTCGAAGTCCTGCTCCGTGAGATCCTCGATGTGTTTGTCGGCCAGCGCTCCCGCTCCGTGGATGAGCCCGGTCACGGGACCCCATTCGTCGAGCACCGGCCGCAATGCGGCGCGCAGACCGTCCTGGTCGCCGGCATCGGCTGCCACGTACCGGGCCGAAACGCCCACCGCCGCCAGCGCCTTGAGAGTTTCGCGAATCTCCATGCTGGACTGCAAATGCCGGTAGACCTTCTCGATGGACACCGGAGTCGCGGGCTTGTTGGACTCTTTCAGTGATTTGGAAATCGCCGCCTTCAATCGCGGCTCATCGCGCAACAGCGGCTGAAACTCCGGCGCGGCGGGCTCCAATCGGGTGCGTCCCACGACGATCACCCGGCATGGTTGACGCCGCACCAGCCCGAGCAGGCACGACGCGGTGATGCCTCGTCCGCCTCCCGTCACCAGAATCGTGTCCGTTGCCGTCAATCGCAGCGGCTCGCTTGCTCCGTCGCACGCCTGCCACTGCACGGTCAGCCGTCCGTCCAGCCCATAGGCGACTTCAACCGGCGCGTTTTCCCTATCGAAAAACTCCCGCGCCAGGCGCCCGGCTTCGACGGCCTCGGTGGCGCCCGACACACCCATATCCACCCAGCGCACGGGAACGTCCGGCCATTCGAGCTTGAGAGTTTTCGCGAGTCCCGCAATGCCGCCCCGGAGTGATGTTCCCGCACCCGAGAGTCCCAGCGCGCCATCGAGCCGGACGGCAAAAAGCAGCCCGCTGGCCGTCTCCCGCTCCGGCAGACGAACCTGTGATTTCAGCAAACCAGCCAGCAGCACAGCCTGCCTCAATCCGGCGCGCTCTATTTGAGATGTGGCCGGTTTTTCCCAAAGGCAAATGACCCCGCGAATTCGGCCGACTTGTGCGGTGATTTCCTGCAAAGCATTCGCCAGAGCGGCCTTGTCCCACGCCGCCAATCTGCGGCCTCGAGCGCCATCATCGCTGGGCACTGTCGGATCCAAAATGATTTCTGTGGTGACACCTCGCGCCGTGAGAAAAGAAGCAAGAGCCAGAGCCACCGGCCCTCCATCAGAAACGAGCAGGAGCACACTGCCCACAGGCCAGTCGTCCAGTGCGTCGGTCAACGGTGGAAGCGGGATCAAACTCGGGACGGTGATCGGAATCGGCTTTTCCAAGGTGACTGAATTCTCGCAAACTTGGGTGCACTCCTTGCGCGGCACCGGCACATCCTGTGTCACTCGAAAAATGTCGGCGACCGTCCGAATCTCGGCCAAAGACCAATCGGCCTCCGGCAACGCCAGGCGCATTCGAACGGCGGAAAAAATTTCCACCTGCTTGATCGAATCGATTCCAAGATCCGCTTCCAAGTCCATCTCCGGCTGCATCACGTCCCTGGGATAGCCGGTCTTTTCGCAAATGATCGCCAGGATCGTTTCGATCGCGCTCCCGTTTGCGTCCGTCGGTGGCACGGGTTGAACCGTGGGGATGGCCGCCCCCTGCACGCTGACTACGGCGGTGCGGATATCCGCGATCGTTCGGACGTCCATTTCCCCTCCCGCTGCCATCGGAAAGCGCTGCCGCACCGCGGAGAAGATTTCCACTTGTTTGATGGAATCGATTCCCAAGTCCGCTTCGAGAGACATTCCCGGTTCGATCACATCCCTGGGATAGCCGGTTTTTTCGCAAACGATTTTCAGAATCGCTTCGTAAATCTCTTCGTCCGCCATCGGCGTTTCACCGGTGATGGTGGGCGCGACAGCTCCCGACTTTTTTTCCGGTCCAGCCGACTGCGGCCTCGGCGAAAATTCCGGCAGCTCTCTCGCCGGCGACACACTCGCGGGCATCGGCGTGCCGGTGCCTGCCGCTCGCAGAATCTCCAGCAAAGCCTCGCTCTCCCGTCGCTGGCCCTCCAGGAATTCTTCATGGAAAGTGGTCAGCCGCGTGAAGACCTCGCCGAGTCGTTCGAGTTCGCGGTGCACGGAGGGATCGATCCCTTTTTGCAGAAGCGCGGTCGCCAGCCTCGTCTGTTCCGACAGGGCCGTGAGATACTTGCCGTGAACTTCGAGTGCCCCCATTTCCGCTTGGTGGTGGCACTCCAACGCTTCTTCCCAAAAGCCGGAGGAACTCGCACCCGGCGCCGCCGGCGAAACGTCGCGATCAGCAGCGCACTGGCGCAACGCTTCCAGCTTTTCCTGGAAGTTGCGCTCCGTTTCAGGACTTCGATACGCCGCGCCGGAGAGCTTCACGCCCGCTGAAGAAACCGCCGGCGCCTTCTCGGGAACGCGGTCGTCGAATCGTTGCAGTTCCAAAACCTGTAGACATGCTTCGAGCGGCGGACGGCCATCATTTTCCGGCTGTGTGGGCACGCACCGGTGAGGCTTTCCTTTCAGAATCGTCCCGATCAATTGGGAAAGGACATTGCGAGGTCCGATTTCCACCAATGAACGATGACCGGCGGCGTGGACATTTTCCACTTCGGCGAGGAAATGCACCGGACGGAAGGGATGGCCACGCAAAAGGGAACGCATCGATTCAGGGTCCTCCGGATAACGTTGCCCCGTCGTATTGGAGTAGACCGGGTGCGCCATCCGGCCGAACTCCACCTCTTCCAGCGCCTTCTTCCAAGCCTCCCGGCCAAACGCGACTTGGCTCGTGTGAAAAGCTGCCGCCACCTTCAATCGAACCACCCGGCGCCCTTCGGCCCGCAAGGCCGCCTCGGCCCCGGCGAGTGCCGCCATCGGACCTCCGATGACCGTCTGGTTCGGCGCATTCATGTTGGCCAGGGCCATCTCGGGATGAGCGGAAAGCCAGGATTCGACTTCGATGGCCGACCCTTGCACGGAAAGGAGCCCGCCGACTTCCTCATGACCTGGAGGCGCAGTGAGCGCTTCGCCGCGGGCGCAGATCAAATCGAGAAAGACCGCGTCCGAAAAGACGCCTGCGGACCATAGCGCCGTCAATTCGCCGAAACTATGTCCCATCGCGGCGGTGGTCACAAAGCCTCGTTCTTGCAGCAAGCGATAACACGCCATGCTCAGCACTCCGACACCGGCTTGGGCGTAGAGGGTCTCTTGCAAGCGGCGCTCCTGCCGCGCCCGCGCCTCAGCGTCGAAGGCATGTGGAGGGTAGAGGACCGACGAAAGCGCTTCATGCCCCTGCGACACCAATCTGGCGTCCATCGCTTCCAACAGGTCGCGAAAATAGCGGGACTCCAAGGCCAATTCCCTTCCCATATTTAAAAACTGCGATCCCTGCCCGGCGAATACCGCGACGCCCTGCCCGGCGAATTCTTCCAGGTGTCCGTGACCATTGACCGCCGGCTTCGATGCCAGCGGTTTTCTGTCCTGCGAATTCGAACGGCCGAAAAAGATCGGCTTGGGCGATCCTTCCGGCGCCTCCTCCAGGAGCACATGAAAATTTGCTCCGCCAAAGCCAAGGGCGTTGACCGCCGCCCGCCGGGGATGCACTCCACGACGCACCCAGGGCCGCGCTTCGACGTTCAGATAAAATGCGGAATCCTCGATGCCCAATTCCGGATTCGGCTCTTCAATGTTCAGCGTCGGAGGCAGGACTTGGTGATGCAGGCTCAGAACCGCCTTGAGCAAACTGGCTGCTCCTGCCGCCGCCTTGGTATGGCCGATCTGCGATTTGACACTGCCCAACGCGACACTCTGACTTCGCGTCCCAGCCTCGCCGAACACGCTTTGCAGTGCCGCGAATTCCGTCGCATCTCCCACGCGAGTTCCGGGAGCGTGCGCTTCCACGAGGCTCACCGTCGACGGTGAAATCCCCGCCCTCTCGTAGGCCATCCGCATCGCCCGCACCTGCCCATCCACCAGTGGCGCATAAATGCTCTTGCTGCGTCCGTCACTCGCCGCGCCAAATCCGCGCACCACCGCGTAGATGCGATTTCCATCCCGCAGCGCGTCATCGAGCCGCTTCAGCGCCATCATTCCGATGCCTTCGGAAATCAATGTCCCGTCGGCCGCGCGATCAAACGGCCGCACCCGTTCCACGCGGGACAGGGTGTGCGTCTTGGCAAAACTCATGTACGCGGCGATCGAGTTGTCCGTATCCACGCCTCCGGCCAGCATGAGATCGCATTGCTTGCTCTCCAGGGCGCCGATCGCCGCCTGGAAAGCGCAGAGCGAACTCGCGCAGGCGGCGTCCACTGTGTAATTCAAGCCCCCCAGGTTCAACCGATTGGAAACCCGCCCCGCCACGACATTGGCGAGGATTCCTGGGAAGGCATTTTCGTCCCATCCCACGTACGCCTGGCGGAAAGCCTCCGATAATTTCGCGATTTGGGACGGTTCGATCCCGCCGGCCTCCAGAACTTTTTCCAGCAGAGGATAAGTGAGTCGTTGGTAAAGAGGCTGCACCAACTTCATGGTCGTCCCCGCGACCCCCAGCACCACCCCGGTCCGGGAATGGTCGAAGCTGCTCAAGGCAGGACATCCCGCATCCGCCAGTGTCGACTTCGCAACTCCCAGCGCCAGGAGCTGCGCCGTATCGGTCACTTCCAGAGAATGCGGGGGCAAACCAAACTCCACCGGGTCGAAAACCATCTCCGGGATGAAGCCGCCATGGCGCACGTACACCTTATCCGGCGCATCCGGATTTGGGTCGAAATAATCCTCCAGTTCCCAGTGCGAGCGGGGAATCTCCTCCAGACAATCGACGTTCCCCACCAGGTTGCCCCAAAAGTCCGCCATCCCTCGGGCGCGAGGCAAGAGGGCACCGAGACCGATAATTGCGATTGGAGTGTGATTTCCTGCCATGCTCATCATTCATCGAATGCTCGATGGCTCTTCCCCATCACCGGTTCCGAATCCGAAGGCCAAGAAGACTTATCCACGGGACAAAAAGCGTCATCGGGCTTCGCTAACCGAAGCCCGACGACGATTTCTTTGTCAGACCGAATCGACCCCGGAGGGTCCACGAATTCGTCTGTGGTAACGGACTATCGGATACTAAGCGCTCAGCCCAGCTACCCGCCGCAGCTTGATCACCGACACCGACTTCAACGCTTTCTTCAGGGGAGCAGCCAGAGTCTGACCGGCAGCGCTCGCGGGTTTGTCCAACGCCGCAAGATCATCCACAGGAACGACGACGATGGCATGGCCGGCGACACCTTCGCGCCGGATCACGTGGTGGCGCAGGGAAGGATTGTGCTTTTTCAGCGCGCGACCGAAGCCGCGGATTGCTTCCGCCTGGGCGGGATCATAGGAGACGACAAACGCCAGCGCGTAGGGCTTGGCCGCAGCGGCTTTTCCGTGGCTGGTAATCGTCGCCGTGCGAGCGTGCAGGGCGTGCACGCCGTGCCTCGGGCCCTTGGCCAATGCTTTGGTTCCGGTCCCTTTCGCCGTCTTGGTGGCGCGTTCTGCCGCCCCGCCGGTGCGCGCCGGCGGATCCAGAATGACGGTCACGGCGCTTCCCTTGCCTTCGATCGGGACATACGTCGCGAATTTGACGTTCGATGATTTTGCCTTGCTGGCCAAAGATTTAGCAGACTGCTTCAGTCCGCTATGAGATGGGTCATACTTGATATGGACCAATGTGGAGTTGCTCATTTTGGTTTCTTTCTTATTCTTGACTCGGCTTCCGTTTGGTTTGACTGCCTTCGGGAGGCTGCCGAAGTGGACTTGAATGCGCAAGAGTTTTCTCCCGTTTTTTTAACTTCCTAAGTTAATCTATTCGCCAGAGGAAAAATATACGAATATTTACCTAGGTAATAGCACCTACGCACTACGAGGGTTTATCCTCAGTCGACATGAGTCTGCATTTCCCTTGCGTCCCCCCAAAAGCGTGGAGCTAGCTCGAGACGTAACTAACTAACTCATGGGATCGAGACGAGAATCAAGCGATAACTCCTGGTAGGATCACCTTGTTATGAGTTCGGCTCCAACTTATCCCGCGGTGAGCTACGACAAGCCGGCAGCAATGGTCAACCTTTGCACCGCTCATTGCGATCTTTGGATAACATGCGTTGACGATTTTTACCAGGCATTGTCGCCGGAAGAGCAAGCGCGCGCCGACCGCTTTCTTCGCCGCGAGGACCGGGATCGATTTGTCATCGGCGCCACGCTCGTCCGCAAGGTCTGCGCGGGATACTTGGGAATCGAGCCGCGGGCCGTGCTCTTCGGCAGGGGACCTTTTGGAAAGCCTTATCTTGCAGATCAAACAGGTTCGCCGCGGCCTGGCCTGGAGTTCAACGTATCGCACAGCGGCAATTGCGTGACTATGGCCTGGGCCGGGGGATTCCCCGTCGGTGTCGATGTGGAAGTCTTCGATAAGTTGCGTCCACCACCTTTTGCCGAACTGGCAGACTCTGTCTTTTCTCCGGACGAATGCGCTCTCCTTTCGTCGGTCTCCGCCGCCGATGTCCCGTTCACCTTCTATCGCATTTGGGTCCGAAAAGAAGCCGTCCTCAAAGCTGAAGGATGTGGAATCAGCGCACTGCTGCAATCCTTCTCCACCGCCAGCCAATGCTCCGACGGCATTTGCTGGCCTCGCGAAATCACCATTCCCAGTTCCGGCCGAACGTGGCTCGTGGAAGACTTTTCTCCGGCGAGCGGCTACGCCGGCTGCGTCGCAATCTCTCGTGAAGCGACCGTCCAGGTATGGAACCAGGACATTCTCGGATTCACTGGCGCAAGCCCGCTGGGAGTGCCCGGCGGCTACCGAACGCTCTGATCCAGCGGAATCAACTTGGCCTGGAGCGCGTCGTAGCCCACCGCCCGGCGATATTCGGCTTCGACTTCGATATGTTCCTCCGCCTTGAGAATCTCGATCCGCTGAACTTGCTCGCAGAGGGCCTTCATCAAACTGCGCAGAACCAGTCTCGCCTGCGGGGCTCCGAGGCAGAGGTGCATCCCAAATCCGAACGCCATGTGCGCATTCGGCTTCCGATCCAGCCGCACTTCGTGCGGGGCCTCGAACACCGTCTCGTCGTAATTGGCCGATGACCAGCAAAGGGAAACCTTCCCTTTCGGCTTCACCGGGACACCCATGACATCGGTGTCCACCGGACAGACCCGGCCGATATGGGTGAGCGGCGAAATGTAGCGAAAAAGCTCCTCGCAGGCGTGGATGATCCGCTTGGGATCCTGCCGCAAATACTCCAGCGCTTCCGGATGCCCTCCGAGGTAGCCAAGCGATCCCGTCAACGCATTGATGACGGTGTCGCGTCCGCCGGCAAAGGCTAGATTGACAATGCCCATCGCCTCTTCTCGCGTCATCGGGCGGCCTTGAAAAGTCGCCTGGTTCAGATAGCTGAAAAGATCCTCGCCCGGATTGGCCAGCGCTTTGTCGAACTGGCTGTGCAGATAAGTCTCGAACTGCCGGCCACGCTCGACCTTGGCCGCCGGGTCGACATCGCGAAAAACGTGGGTGCCCCAGCCAATCCAGACGTCGGCTTCCTCCAGCGGCACATTGAGCATGTAAGTCAGCGCCTTCGATTGCAGGATGACCGCAAAGTCCCGGACCAGTTCGATGGAATCCTGCTGGATCGCCTCGGCGACCAGACGGCCGGCCAGCGCTTCCACCTTGGCAATGACTTCGGGCAGCTTCGGCCGGGCGAAGAATGGCTCGACGAGTTTGCGCGACTCGTCGTGCTCGGGGGGATCGACCTCCAGCGGAAATTGCCGCATCGTCCGGACATCTTCTTCAGTCGGAAAAGAAAGCCGCCGGGGCGCATCCGAACTGAATTTTTGCCAATCCTTGGTCGCTCGCTTGACGTCCGCGTGCCGAAGAATCATCGGCACATTCTCACCCTCGAAATCGCAGGGCAGCACGCCCGATTCCTTTCTTTTCTGTTCAAACGGATCGATCTGCTGCTTGTCCATGGAGTCGGCTTTTTCGAAGGGGATTGGCGGGTCGGAATTCGGCGGCCGCGTGAGACGGGCGGCGGATGGGATCATCCCGCATGACCCAGGTGGGGTCAATTCTTTGGAGCTTCGAGAACCTTACGCGAAAGCGGAATCGACATTCGGTTGGGAGAAGCCGTCGTCCCCGCGTTGTCCCTACCGCAATTCCTTTGCGCACCAGTGCTGCCACACCGCGCGATACGCTGCCTCGATCTGCCGCGTGAATTGCGGCCCATCCATGAGCAATGACGTCTCCATCCGCCTTCGCAAGGTCGCCCGGAGTTGGCCGAGCCGAGGCAAATCCCCGGCCAAATCGGTCGCGATCCGCACGTAGTCTTCGGCGGAATCGGCGATCAGTTCGGGTAGACCGAGATTGTTGAGGATGCTCAGCCCGGCTCGCGAGACCGGTGTCTTCCCGGTCAGGCTGACCATGGGCACTCCCATCCACAGCGCATCCAGGCTGGTCGTATGTCCGCCGTAGGGGAACGTGTCGAGCATCACATCCAAACGATGATAAGTCTCGAGATACGACTTGCGCGCACAGGGTTCGACGAAATCCACGCGCGCTGCTTCGATTCCTTCCCGGGTCAATAACTCGGTAACTCTCAGTCGATGGCTGCCGGGCCGGCATAGCAGGACGAGGCGTGAGTCCTTGGCCGCCCGCAGGATTTGCGCCCAGAGCCGGAGCGCCGGATCGTTGACTTTGCAGAAGTTAGTAAGGCTGCCGAAAGTAATCCGCCCGCACTCCCTCGCCGGTAACTCATTGACAGGAAGGTCGATTCCGCAAGGGTCGTAACACCAGAAGCTATCGATGAGGAAAAGGCCGGATGTCGGATGCAGGATGCCGAGATCAGGACGGACGCTCCGCGGCAAACGATCCTGCGACTTGTAGTCTGCCACCGGCATCGCTTCCAGCCATCGGTCGCTGATCCGGTATCCGATTGCGTCGACTCCGCTGCTTTCGGGATAGCCGGCGAAGCTCACTTGCACCGGCGCCGGCTTGTGGGCGAACATCGGAAGCCGGTTGCCCGCGGTATGCTGGCTAAGGTCCACCAGCACGTCGACGCCATCCCTTCGAATCAATTCAGCGAGAGCGGAATCCGACAGCCCGATGACATTCCGCCAATGATCCGACCGGTGGCGAAATTCTTCGGTAAGCGCATCCGTGCAGGAGTTATTCGCATAGCAGAAGACTTCGAATGTCTGGTGACAATGATTGGCCAACAACGGCCGAACATTCCTCCCGACGACGTGATCGCGAAAATCCGGCGAGACATATCCGATCCGGATCCGGCGCGACGGATTGCGATTGTTGGAATATTGGGGATTACGAGGTTCGACCGGCCGGCTGAAAAGCAGATTCCATCGATTCAAATCCGCCGCCGCGGTCTGGGAGACATCGCTGGGTAGATAGAGCTGAGATAGAATGAGATTGCTCTGAATGAACGATGCCCGCTCATCCAGTTCGATGGCGCCGCGGAACTCGTGGATCGCCTCCTCGATACGGCCTTGTTCCTTGAAAACACCTCCGAGCCCATTGCGGGCATCCACCGAATTCGAATCGAGTTCCAAAGCCCGCCGATAAGCGGCGATGGCCTCATCCAGCCGGCCCTGATCATTGAAAGCATTCCCGAGATTTGTCCATGCTTGCACAAATTGAGGATTCAGCTCGATCGCGCGTTGAAATGCTTTGGCCGCTCCGTCGAAGTCTCTTTTTGCGAGAAGCGCTCCGCCCAGATTATTGAAGATCTCAAAGTTATCGGCCTTGATTTCCATGGCCCGCTGGCATGCGGCGGCCGCCTTGTCGGGTTGCCCGTTTGCCGTCAGCGCGGCGGCAAGATTCTTTTGAGCTTCCCAGTCCCCCGGATGCAATTCAATCGCCCGGCCAATCACCGCGATAGCGTCGTCCAGGCGGTGATCGGCAATGAGAGCGATGCCCAGGTTATTCAACGCCTGCGTGTAATTCGGAGCGTATTGAAGTGCCTGGCGATAGGCCGCGATGGCTTCTCCCAGCCGCCCTTGCGCCGCGAGCGCCAGGCCCAAACTGTTGTGCGCTTGAGCAAAGTCCGGTTTCAAGGCGAGGGCGCGCTGGCATTCGGAAATGGCTTCCTCGAGAGTCCCGTGGTCCCGCAGCGCATTGCCGAGGTTGTTGTGGGCCTCGGCGTAATCGGGTTTGAGCGCAATGGCCCGGCGATAACTTGCCATGGCTTGCTGAAACTCCCCGGTTGCACGCAGGGCTTCTCCCAGATTCGCGTGAGCCGTGGGATCTGCCGGGTTGAGCGCGGTCGCCCTGCCGATCATATCCACCGCATGCTCGAATTGCCCCAATTGAAGGGCGATGACACCCAGATAATGCAGGGCCTCGATATGAGCCGGCTGAACGGCCAGGATTTGCCGGTAGAGCGTCGCGGCTTGATGCAATTCGCCAGCTTGATGATGCCGAACGGCCAGATCAAAAGCTTGCGGAATGGTCAGGGTCGGCATTGCAGCGGGTCACCTTCCTGCACCCAACGCTGCCACACTTCGCGCATCAGGCGTCCGAAATTTCGTGCGAAGCGCGGGCCGTCGCACAATGGGCGGGCCGCGACGCGCGCGCGCAGGCCGGCCCGCAAGGCGGCCAGCCGCGGAAGGTCGTTGGCAAGCGACACCGCGACGTTCACGTAGTCGTCGGTGTCGCGCGCGATCGTTTCCATGGCGCCGGCGGCGGTGAGGTGCGCGAGACCGTGACGGCTGGCAAAAGTTTCGCCCGCGCAGGTCACGACCGGCACGCCCATCCACAGCGCTTCGCAGGTGGTCAGCCCCCCGACATAGGGCACCGTGTCCAGCGCCATGTCCACCTCGCCATAAGCGGCGAGCAATTCGCCATGTGTCAGCCCGCCCAGGATCGAAACCCGCTCGGGGCCGATGCCTTCCTCGGCAAACATCTTCCCGAAACGGGTGCGGGCCGCCGGCGAATCGAAACCGGGATTTCTCAAGACCATGCGCGACGTGGGAATCCGGCGCAGCACCCGGCTCCACAAGGCGATGGCGGCCGGGGTGGTTTTTTCCGCGATGTTGAAGCTACCGAAAGTGACGTAACCATTCGTCATCGCCGGGAGCGGACCGATGGGCAGTTCTTGGGATGGCGCATCGAAAGTGATGTAATCTTCCGGCATGCGCAGGACCTTTTCCCGATAGTAGCGCTCGGCTTCGGGCGGAATCTGGCGGGGATCGGCGAGAATGTAATCCATGGCAGCGAGTCCGGTCGTACCGACATAATCGAGCCAGGTGATTTGAATCGGCGCGGGCCGGCGTGCGAAGACGGGCAAGCGATTGCCCGCGGTGTGTCCCGCCAGGTCGAACAGAATGTCGATTGCATCGCTCCGAATCTTGCGCGCCAGGGGTTCGTCGAACAGGCCCGTCACTTCCTCCCAGCGATCCGCGCAAGCTCGCAAGCGCGCTGTCATCGCGTCGTTCCTCGGGGAGTTCGCGTAGCAAAAGACTTCCATCTCGGACCGGTCGATATTTTCCAAGAGACGAACGAGAAAATAGCCGACGGGATGGAAGCCGAAGTGTGGCGAAACAAATCCCACGCGGAGCCGGCGCGCAGGGTCACGCAAATTCGCGTGCGGCTGCCATGACTCGCGGAGAGGTGCAGTGTGGCGTCGATCGAATTCGCAGTGCGCTTCGTAGAGAGCCGCCGGCGTGGTCTTCGGCGTATATTGCAGGACCGCGAGATAACTGCTGTGGATGTTAGCCGTGCACTGCGGCGAGGCGAGGGCTCGCCGGTGAACTTCGATGGCTTCATCGACCTCTCCGCGGTTCTGCAAACCGACGGCCAGATTGCTGAGGGCAAGAAGGAGATGCGGATCGAGTTCGAGCGCCCGGCGATAGGCATCGATCGCCTGATCCAGTTGATACTTCCGCTTGAACGCATTGCCGAGGTTGTTATGCGCCAGGGCAAAATTCGGTTCCATGGCCAGGGCCTGCTCGAATTCCCGGATGGCCTCGTCGAACTGCCCGACGGACATCAGGGCGTTCCCGAGGTTGTTACGCGACACGGGGTCGCCGGGCTTGAGCGCGATCGATTTGCGAAATGCCTCGATCGCTTCGCCGCACCGGCCCCAATCCTGCAAGGCCGCGCCGTGGTTGTTATGAAATTCGGCGAAATCGGGTTCGAGCGCGAGAGCCTGCTGGAAGGCGGCCTCCGCCGGTTCGAACTCGCCGTTCGATTTCAAGGCATTGCCGAGGTTGTTGTAGGCGAATGCCATCCCGGGATCGATCGCCACGGCCCGTCGGAAGGCTTCGATGGCGTCGGAAAAAAGTCCGCGATCCAGCAAGACATTGCCCAAGTCGTTGCAAGCCGCCGCGGAAGTGGGATCGGCGGCAATGGCCCGCCGCATCAAGTCCGCCGCATCTTCCATCCAGCCGGCACGTTGCGCGATGGTCCCAAGCAGATGCAGGGCGCGCGGATTGTCCGGTTCGACGGCAAGCAGCCGCCGGTAGAGCGCCTCGGCCTCCGGGAAATGTCCGGCTTGATGATGCTGAATGGCGAGATCCAGGGCTTGCTGGGAGGTAAGATACGGCATCGGCGAATCCTTTTTAGCATTCCCTCCCCAGGGGAGAAACCGAAACCTGATTTACTCCCGTGGAGCGGGTGTAAGGATGGCTCGACAGGGAGCCGAGTGGCCGTGGAAACCGCATGGTTGCTTGATTTGGCGGAAGTGGAAAAATCCTCGCGGGCGTGAACTGGTACCGCCGTTGACCGGAGCGCGATCGGCTATTTAACCCGGCGAAAACGCATTTACCGGATGACGGTGAAACGCAGCGGCAGCATTTCCGGGCAAGGCCGCGGATCACCTTTGGGTAGTGATCAAAAACAAAACCGCACAAAACCGATGATCGCAGGACGCCCGTAGTTTCCCGCATAAGGGTATTTTCTGGGCAGTGTAAAAATTTGGCGACCAAATTGTCGGTTCGACGTAAACCATGGTAATTATAGTAAATATAAACTACTCATCTGCAATGCTTTGTCGCTGAATGTGCCCGGCAAACAGGGCCACTTCCGGGATGATTTGCGACGAATCATTGTGGCGTTTTGTATTTGTCAAGAGAGTACTCTTACGTAAATAAAGATTTATTCTAAAGATATTTTTGACGTGCGGCCTTGGTTCCCACACCATCCACCCGCCCCACTCTGCCCACCCCCCGCCGTCGTCCCTCCCCCAATCCGTAATTATGCGCCCTGCTATGTCCAAGTCCAAGAAGTCCCCGAACACGCGCAAACGCCAGGTCTCAAAACACTTTATCCGGCGTTTGTCATCGTGGCTGGTGCTCTCCACCGCACTCACGCTTGGCCTCCAGCGCACGGCGAAATCTTCCACCGTTTATTGGGATCCAGATGGCATCTCCGCGGGCGACAGCTTTGCGCCGGGATCGAACAATGGTCTCGGTGGCGCCGGCATTTGGGATGCGAGTGATCCATTTTGGTGGAATGGCACCGCGGGCGTTGCTGATCAATCCTGGAACAATTCGAACAATGACACTGCCGTCTTTTGGGGATCGACTGGCAGCGTCGTCAATGTTTCCACCGGGATTACCGTCGGCGGGCTCACCTTCAATACGACCAGTTACGTCCTGGGTGGCAATACGCTGACCCTGGGGGCAACGAACGACACCATCACGCTCGACACGTTGCTGGGGGCAACGGCGGCCACGATCACGTCGCAATTTGCCGGCTCCGGCAATTTGATCCTGGGCGGCGGCGTCTTCGGCGGCGCCACTGCGGGGACGTTGACGTCCAATGGCGTAGCCACGGCCTGGACGGGCAGCTTCACTGGGACGACGACGATCAACAACGGCATCACCCTGGCGCTTGCCCAGAGCAGTGCGCTGCTCGGAAGCACCACCGGGCTCACGTTGAACAACGGCAACCTCACGCTGACCAACACCGTCACCACCTCGACCACGGCGGCGGCGGCGGATGCGGCCACCACAACTCTGTCCGTAGCCAGTGCGACGGGCATCGCCGTCGGGCAGACGCTGTTTGTGGGCGGTCCCGGCGCCACCAATACCGGCGCCACTGTCACGGCCATCATTGGCACCAACGTTATTTTGAGCAGCGCGCAAACTGTCGCCAACGGGGCGACCCTCACCTTCTCGGATCAGCCGACGAACCGCTTGAACAGCGGTGCAGGGATTATCTCGAATGGCGGCACGATCACGATCACCAATACGGTCAATACCAACATCAACTACGCGCAAACGATCGGCAGCGTGTCGCTCAATAGCGGCCGCTTGAATATCGTCTCGACGACTGCCAATGCCGGCGCGCAGGAGTTGTTGACTCTGGGTGGGCTCTCGCAGAGCGGCAGTGCGGTGGTGTCGTTCTCCGGCGGCACGGCTCTCGGCGCGGCGACGAACCAGATCAACATCACGGGCCAGGGCACGACGACGAACACGATCCTTGGGCCGTGGGCGACCGTCGGCACCTCGGCGACCGCCCAGACCGATTACGCCACCTATAACTTTACCGGCGGCACCAGCAGTGCGACCGGAAATACCGGCGGCACCGCCAACGCCCTCGGGGTGCAAGGAGCGGGCGTGACCGCGGTGACCAGTGACGCCAACTTCAGCACGACTTATACTGGCACGCCTTCGACGAGTACGGAGAACTATAATCTGAGCGCAGGTTACACGGCGACGGGCACGACCCATTTGATGAATACCCTGCGCTATAGCGGCGCCGCGGGCACCATCACCATGACTGCCGCACAAGCACTGGGCACCTTCGGCGTCTTGAACGGCGGCACTGGCATCCTGACCATTGGTAATACCGCGGGCATAGGCACCTTGGAGTTGCCGACGACCGCGGCCGGAAACCTTTATCTTAATACGGGCAATAACCTGGGCATCGTTGTTAACGCCAACATCGTCAATAATACCGGCGCCCTAACGCTTGTCGTTTCCGGAGCAAACACCGTTACGTTGACCGGGGCAAATACCTTCACTGGCGGCATCGTGATTGATGGCGGCACGTTGAGTTATACGGGTGTCACCAGTACCCCGCTCGGCAACGCTAATAATTCGATCACCTTTAATGACTCGGGTACGCTGACGTCGTCGGTCGCGGGCACCATCGCCGCCACTCACGGCATCCAGCTCAACAACGGCTCCATCGCCACCTTCGCCAATGCCGCCATTGCCGTGAACTATGCCGGCGCTATCGCCGGCACCGGGGGCATCGCGGTTGCGAACACCGCCGGCACGGCCACGACCTTTTCGGGGACCAACACCTTCGTGGGCCCCGTCGTGCTGACCACCGGCACGCTCACCGCGGGCTCTACTTCTGCGCTGGGCGATGCCGGCAACCCCGTCAGCCTGGCCAACACTGCGGGCGTTCTTCTGAACTTGAATGGCAATAGTATCACCATCGGCTCTCTCTCCGGCGGCGGTACGGGTGCTGGCGACGTGCTGCTCGGAAGCAACACGACGCTGACCGTTGGCGGGAACAATGAACCGGCTAACTTCTCGGGAACCATCACCGGGACCGGCACGAGCGGCCTGCTCAAGCAGGGAACGGGCGTCCAGACCTTGACCTCGGTGTTGAATGTCGCCACCAACGCCGCCAGCGTAGTCGGTTCGACGACGCTGGGATTTGCGTCCACGACCGGCTTGGGTGTGGGCATGGCCGTGGTGGGCCAGGGCATTCCGGGTGGCACGACCATCGCCAGCATCATCAGTGGAACCCAGATCACCCTTTCCAGTGCAGTGACTTCGATCGGTGTGGCCAGCGGCAACACGATCAATTTCGCGGAGAATGGCTACTCCGGTGCGACCACGATCAATGGCGGTTTGATCCAGATCGGCAACGCCGGCTATCTCGGCACCGGTTCCACGATCAACTTCACCGGCGGCGGTCTCCAGTGGATTGCCAATAACACCGCCTTTGCCAGCGCTTATGGAGTCGATCCGTCTGGAAAGACCATGACTTTCACGAGTGGCAGCGCCGTCTTCGACACGAACGGCAACACCGTGAACTTTGCCAACTCCGTCGGGAATAACGGCGCGGGCGGTCTCCTCAAGGCCGGCTTTGGTGCTCTGTTCCTCCAGGGCTCCAACCTTTACACCGGCCCCACCAATGTCACCGGCGGCGCGTTGATTCTTTCCAATGCGGGCGCTCTCGGTGGAGGGTCAGCCGGAGTGACTGTGGGCGCGAATGGCTCGCTGGTCCTGGCGGGAAGCGGCAATAACTTCGGCAGCCAGTCCCTCACCTTGGGCGGCACGGGGGTCTACAGCGGTCAGACCGCCGCCCTCGTCAATGCCAGTGGAACGAACATCTACGCGGGCACGCTCACCCTGGCGGCGAATTCGAACATCACGGTTGATAATGCTTCCGCCCTGAACCTGAGTTCGACCGGCGCGGTGACCGGCTCCGGTTTCAATCTCACCCTGGCAGGCAACGGCTCCGGCACTCTCGCCGGTGGCATTCAGACGGGTGCGGGCGGCTTGACCATGAACGGCACGGGGACCTGGGACATCTCCGGCGCGGGTACCTACACCGGGGCGACCGTGATCAATGGCGGCAACCTGATTGCAGACCTGACGGTGAATTCGACGGGCGTGCTCGGTTCCACCTCCGCCCTGACGCTGAATGGCGGCACTTTGACCGTGACTGGCAAGACGACCGGCACGAGTTCCCAAACGCTGGGCGTGCTCAACGTCGGCGCGGGCACGAACAACACCATTGCCATCAACGACAATAGCGGTACCGGCACGACCCTTACTTTGACCAGCGGCCTCTGGACTCGCGGAGTCGGCGGGACCGTCTTGTTCAACGATCACAATTCGCCGGCGGGCGGAATTGCCGTTGGCGGAATTGCCGTTATCGGCAGTCCGACCGGAAGCGGAGCACCCACGGGCGCCAACAATGTCCTCGGCTATGCCTTGGTAGAGAGCAGTGGCGGCACTTTCGGCCTGGCCTCGGTCAGCGGTGGCCAAATCGTTCAGCTTTCCAGCGGCTTGCTGACCACGCTGACTGGCAGCTCCAGCGATCCCACGGCCGATTACACCACCAACGGCATGTCGCCGAATCCGCTGACCTGGGCCGGTTCACCGCTGAACGCCGATTCGCTGACCTTCGACACCTCGGTAGCGGGCGGTCCGCAGACCGTAAACATGGGCGCAGCCGCGAATGTCCTCACGCTGACCAGCGGCGCCATCGTCATGGCATCGACGAGCACGACCAATAATGCCACGCTGACCGGCGGCCAAATCGACCAGGAGTTGATCGTTCACCAGCTCGCCGGAGCGGGCGGCGGCACCCTCACCATCGGCACCTTGCTGGCCGGCGGAAGCGCGGGCGCCTATACCCAGGATGGCAGCGGCGTGGTGATCCTTTCCGGGAACAATACCTATAGCGGGCCCACGACCATCGTCGGTGGCACCCTCGAGCCGGGCTCGGCGAGCATCATCGCCACAGCCACCCAGGCCAATAACATCATCGGTGTGGAATCCGTCGGTAGCGGGCCGCTGGGTGTGACCTCGGCGGTCACCGTCGATTCCGGAGCCACGCTCAATCTCAACGGCTTTGACACCAACATCGGTTCCTTGACGGGCGCGGGTAGCATCGTCCTGACCGCCGGCGCCGAACCCGCGGGAGCGACCCTCACCGTCGGCGGCCTGAACATCGAAACCAATTTCTCCCAGCAATTCACCCGTTCGACGATCAGTGGACCGATCAGCGGCTCCGGCAACCTCACGATCACCGGTGCCGGCTACTATGTCCTGAGCAATCCCGCGAACAGCTTTTCCGGCCAGCTCAATATCAACAACGGCGTCGTCGCCTTTAACAATGCAGGCGCGCTCGGTAGCGGCCCGATCTACGTCAACGGTATCGAAGGTGCGGGCCTGCCGGGGGGCACGGTCATCTTCCAGGGCGGCGCTCCCTCCGGGCTCACCCCCTCGGGCATGACGATCCCGAACAACATTACCTTCGGCGGCCGCGGCCAGAGCTCGAACGGCGGTCTGTCTTTCGAAAGCATCGGCAACAACACCGTGACCGGAATCGTCGCCACTTCGGCCAATACCGGCTCCCGCATCGGCAGTCTCATTGGTGACCTCACGTTCAGCCCCACTTCCACCATCGACTTGGGTACCGATGCGGGCAACAGCCTGCTCATGACGGGCGACGGCAACTACATCATCAACGGTTTGGTGACGAACGGCACCACCGGCCAGCCCAACTTTTACCGGTTCGGGTCCAGCTTCATCTTCGGCACCACCGTCCTGACGAACTACAACAACAACTTCGTCAGTGATCTGAAAATCGACGCGAGTTCGGGTACCTTTCGCGTCTCGAACGGCGGCGAACTGGGCGACGCCACGGACGCCACGGCCTTGACGATCAACGGCAGCTTCTTCGAAGTTCGGACGGACGCTCCGGGAAGCTTCTCGACCCGCAACTACGACGTAGCCACGAGCAGCATCCTCCTGGTCGATCGAGCAGTCGGCGGAGCCGGTCTCGAGCAAAGTGTCGTCTTTGGCAATTTGGAGTTCGGCCAGCAGGGCCAGACTCTTACCCTTGTTGGCGGCGATGGCTACGGCGTCACCTTCGGCGGTGTGGGCGGCACCATCGCGTATCCCACCGGTGGGAACACGGCCATGACGAACAGCAGCAACGGCACGATGACCATCAACGCCAACTTGAGCTCATCGGATACCACGTCCCGGATCTATACCATCCAGGGCAACGGTGACACGGTGGTGACCGGAAACCTCCTCCAAACCACGGGAGACGATCAAGTATTCGCCAAGGCCGGCCAGGGACAACTCACCCTCTTGGGGACTGCCGGCACAATTACCGGGAACTTCAACGTCAGTGCCGGCACGCTGGCGTTAAACCAGATGGGAGCCTTGAACACGTCGAACTCGGCGGGCGCGCTCCAGTTGAGCGCCGGCATCCTGAACTATCTCGGCGCCGTCGGAACCGGCGCGGGAGAAACGACTTCCAAATCCATCGTCCTCAACAGCACTGGTTTCGGCGGCATTTTGGCCAATCAATCCGGGACGGCGCCATCGGCGCTGATCATCTCGAACAGTGTTGCGGCCTCTGGTACCGGCTCAAAGAACTTCATCCTCGGCGGCAACAGCTCCTCGACGATCACCAACGAGATCCTCGGCGTGATCCAGAACAATTCCGGGACCAATCTCACCAACCTGGTCAAGAGCGGCCCCGATACCTGGCAATACTCCCCTTCCGTAGCCAGCTACGGCGCGGCCGATGCGACCACGATCCTTTCCGGCGGGGCGGCCAATACGAACAGCTTCGTCGTGGCCAGCGTCACCGGCCTGGCAGTGGGTCAGCCCTTCACCGGCGGCACCAATGTGCCTACGGGCGCGGTCATCACCGCGATCAACGGCACGACGATTACGATCAGTGCGAACATCGCCACGGCCATCGCCGCCAATACCACCGTTACCTTCACGGCGAGCACGAACTTCACCGGCACGGTGACCGTGGCCGGCGGCCTTCTGCAGGTCCAGCCGACTGCGGCCAGCGGCGCCACCGGGGGCGACCTCTTCACAACGGCGCAAAACCTCGTCTTCGCTGCCGACCCGTTGCTCGGCACGAACTACGCGGGCGGTATTTTCGAGTTGCAAGCACCGTCTGTGCCTATGACCGGGGCCTTGACCCAGACGATGGGCGCGCTCACCCCGACCGCGGGCCTTGGTGTCGTCGAAGTCGATAGCGGCAGCAGCCAGAATAATCTTCTCAGCTTCGCCAGCTACGCGACCACGTCTCGCACCGCCGGCGCGGTCGTCGATTTCCAGCCGGCTGCCAGCTTGGCGGGAATCCAGTTTGCCGCGGTGCCGACCGCGGTGTCGAACGGCGTACTCAGCGGTGTTTACATCACCAATCCGACGACCGGCGCGATTGACTTCGTCGCTACCCCCGCAATCAACACCAACGTCGCCGCCCTCGGATCAGCCACCGCCTTGCCTACTGCGACTGGTTCCGCGAGCGGAAACTACGTGGTCAGTGCCAACACCGCGACCACGGCGGCCGTGGCGGCGAACACGATTCGCATCCTCGGCGGCGACAATTTGACCTTGGGTACAGGTGCCTTGACGATTACGGCCAGTGCAGCGGGCACCATGGGTGGCATCCTTCAAGATAACACCAGCGGACCTTCGACGATCAGCGGCCAGTCCATCACCACTTCCACGGCAGCTAACGAAATCCTCATCATCGCTGGCGGCAACAACGGCGCGACTGCGGCCGACGCACTGACCATTTCCTCGGTTCTTGCCAACACTACCGGCCCGGTGACCAAGGCCGGCAACGGCATGCTGATCCTCACTGGACAGAATACCTTCACGGGAGCTTTGACCATCGATGAAGGCACCCTGCGCGCCTCCGGCACGAATACTACGATCCTCGGCGCCCCGGCCGCAGCCACTGTGGACGTGTTGCGCCAACCGGCCACCCTCGACCTCTTCGCCGCAGGCGCGAACGTTGCCCCTTACACGAGCGGCACCCCTCTGCCGATCCTGATCTCGGCCCCGATCAACGGCGCGGGCACGATCACGACCAGCGCCGCCGGTTCGCAGGCCATCCAGCTCGGCACCACGACCAGCACCGGCAGCGGCGCCTTCTCCGGCATCATTTCCGACGGCTCGGGCACCGTCACCGTCATCCGCAATGGCGCCTTAGGCACCGAAGCGCTCATCGGGCTCAATACTTATTCCGGCCCGACCGTGATTTCCGGCACTGCGACGATCGCCGCCGGGGCGACCGTTCTCAGCGGCGGCGCGATCCTCCAGGCCAATGTCCTGGCCAACGGCGGCGTGCCCAGCTCCATCGGCCAGTCCTCGAATGCCGCCGGCAACCTCGTCTTCAACGGTGGCACGCTCCTCTATCAGGGAGAAAACGGAAGCGTCTTCTCGACGACCCAGACGCCCTCGGTGGCCATCGACCGCCTCTTCACCATGGCGGGTAACGGGATCATCGATTCGTCCGGAACCTATGGCGACCAGCAGTTCGGCACTGCGACGGCCAACAGCGCGGCCCTCGTCTTCAGCAACACCGGAGCGATCGGATTCGCCAATGCCGGCGCGAAGATCCTCCAGTTGCAGGGCAGCTCCCTCGGGGACAACCAGATCAATCTGCTGTTGACCAACAACACCGTCGACAGCTCCACCCTCTCAGTCGTCAAGACCGGGGTGGGCCTGTGGATTCTCGGCGGCAACAACAACACCTACAGCGGTTCGACGACCATCAACCAGGGTATCTTGCGTGCCCAGGACGCAAATTCCGAGGCCACCGGCGCGACCACGGTTTCCGGCGCCGTCAGCTCGACCACCCTGACCGTCAACAGCACGACCGGCATGGTCATTGGACAGGCCGTTTCCGGCGGCGGCATCACCGGCAGCCCGACGATCACTTCCGTCCTCGACCCGACCCACATTCTCGTCAGTGCGCCCGTGACTGTGGGCAGTAACGCCTCGCTGACTTTCGGCAGCGTCGCCAACCTCTCGCCCAACAGCAACCTGCTTTTCAGCAACAACGCCGCGCTGGGCCAGGACGCCGTGTTGGAAATGTCCGGCACCTTCTCCCGCTCCATCGGCTCGGGCGCGGGCCAGGTCCAGTGGGCGCCGAACGACAATGGTGGTTTCTCGGCCGGGGCCACTCCGTTGGTCGTCAATTTCGGCGGCCTCGTCACGCCCGCCCAAGTCACCTGGGGCGGCGGTTCAGGGGACATCGGCAACGGCAACGGCGCGCTCTATTTGGAATCCTCGACCGCCTTGTCCGACGTCACCATCGTCAATCCGATCAACCTCAATGGCGCCGTGCGCACGGTCCAGGTGCTCCAGAATTCGCTCGTGACCACCAACTCCAACCTGGAATTCGCAACACTCTCAGGCGTCCTCAGTGGTGGCGCGGGCAGCGGCTTGAACAAAGTCGGCGCCGGCCTGCTCGTCCTCGGCAATGCCAACACCTATTCGGGCAACACCACGATCACCGCTGGTGAAATCGCCGTGGGCCTGATCGGCGGCGGCTCGGTTCCGGCCAGCAGCCTCGGTGACGGTTCCGGCATCCTGAATCTCACCGGCGGTAACTTGATCTACAACGGCGTCGGCGAGACCGCGGCCCGCCAGATCAATGTCAACAGCAGTGCCACGATCGAGTCCAGCGGCAGCGGCGCGCTGATCCTCACCGACGTCGTCAACTCCGCTCCGGCGGTCAAGAATCTGACCCTGCGCGGTTACAACACGGACCTCAATACGATCACTAACGTCCTCACGGACAACGGCGGCGGTTTGCAGGTCGTCAAGGCAGACCAGGGCACCTGGGTGCTCACCGGCGCCAACACCTTCAGCGGCGGCGTCCAACTCCAGTCTGGTTTCCTCGGCGTGGCCAGCACGGCGGTGGGCGGCGTGGGCACGAGTTCACCGGTGGGTATCACTGGGCCGACCGGCTTGGTGGGCATCGATAACGCCACCACGACCGTTACACTGCTCTCCGGCACTACCGCCGGACTCGTCGCCGGGATGAACGTCGCTGGTGTGGCCGTCGGATTCGGTACTACGGTTTCGACGATCATTGACGCGACCCACTTCACCGTCAGCGCCGCGATCACGACGCCGGATGCCGGCGTCACCCCCACGCCGCTGTACTTCGGCTCCTTGCTTTTTGCCAGCGGCGGCATTTTCACGACCAACCCGGCGGGAATGACGATCAGCCAGCCGATTGATTTCTCGAACAATTCGACGAACGTGTTTGGCGGGCAGTATCCGATTACGTTGGGCTCCAGCGCTGGGGCCGGCGTGATCAATCTCAGTGGCGGCAACCCGTGGACGATCGTCAGCTCGATCACCTCGCCCAACGGCGCCGGCGGCACGCTGACCATCAACTCGCCCCTCGTCAGCAACGATACGACCACGCGCAACCTGTCGCTGACGAGCAGTGGCAACATCGTTTTCAACTCGGCGCTCGAGAGCGGCAACAGCACCGCCAATATCGGCATCGGCCTGGTCTTCAACGTCCAGAATAACATCACCTGGAATCCCCTCGTCGCGACGACGCCCCTTACCACCACTGGCACCAGCGGGAACACCACGCTCACTGTTTCCAGCACCTCCGGCCTCTACCAGGGCATGCTCGTTTCCGGAACCGGGATCATCCCCAATACGGTGATTTCGAATATCCTCAACGGGACCCAGATCCTCCTCTCGGTCGCGCCGACAGCCGCTATCTCCGGCACCGTCAACTACACCCAGAGCTACATTTCCGGCACCACCCTCAGTGAAGGCAACCTGACGAACAGCGCTGCCTCGCCGGTGGCTTTCGGCACCGGCAACCTGGCTTTCCCGGCCGGCACTCTCTCGAGCGCCGTCCCGCTCACCGGGTCGAATGCGCTCGTTTCCGGTCTGCAATTGACCAACGCCTTCGGGGTCATCACCGGCACGAATTCCATTACCTTCGCCGGTAACGGCACCACCCTCGGCGCCTCCGGCTACAGCCTCCAGGACAACGGAGGCAACCGCGACCTCACGAATAACCTTTCGGGAGGCGCCTCGCTCACCTTCAGCACCAACCCGGTGAACCTGTCGGATTCCACCAGCACGGCGCGCACTTTGACGCTGGCTGGCACGGGCGTTTACAATTTCAATTCCTCGATCCTGAACTTCGCCAGCGCGACCGGACAGAATAGCGTGTTCCAGTACATTGGCTCCGGTTCGCTCAACCTGAACGCGGGCAACAACTACTACGGGGCGACCAACCTTTTTGGCGGCACGACCACGTTGAGCGGCTCGCTCGGGTCGCTCGGCAGCGTCACCCAGGGCAATCCCAGCGTCACGACGGCCAGTTCGACCATCTCCCTCAGCAGCGTGGCTGGCCTTTTCGCCGGTATGGCCGTTTCCGGCACGGGGATTACCGCCGGTACCACCATCGCTTCGATCACTGGCAGCAACGTCGTCTTGAGCCAGTCCGCCTCCGTGACCGCGGGCACGGCGGTCAATTTCGGCGCCCAGACCACGGTCTCCGCGGCCAGTGACACTGGCACGCTGACGGTGGCCAGCGGTGCAGGCCTGGTCGCCGGCATGGCCGTGACGGGTCCCGGCATCGCCCCTGGCGTGACCATCAGTTCCGTCAGCGGCACCACTGTCGTCCTCAGCTACTCGAATGCCACCGTCGCGAATGGCGCCACTCTTTCCTTCGGCGGCACCACCAACATCCAGGCGCTCGATGGCGCGGCGGTGGTTTTGGACAACACTGCCGCTTCGGGAGGCAACTCGACCATCGGCCAGCGTTTGGGTAACCATCCGGTCAACCTCAGCGCCGGCACGCTGAACCTCTTGGGCAACACCAGCGGCACGACCGAAGGCACCGCCGGCCAGGCCGGCTCGCTGACCATCAGCAGCGGTCAGAGCACGGTCAACGTGGTCAATAACGGCGGCACGACGAAGCTCAATTTCAATACCATGGTCACCAGTCTCGGTGGCACGGTGAATTTCACCGGCGGGATCGGCACGACGACCAACCAAGTGGACGCAGGTGTCACGCTCGCGGCTACCGGCACGACGACGACCACGGTTACCCTCAGCAGCACGGCCGGGTTGGCTGCCGGCCAAGCCGTATTCGGGGCGAATATCGCGGCAGGAACCACCATCTCCAGCATTGCGAGCTCAACGGGAATCGTTTTGAGCGCCGCCCCAGTGGGCGCGGGCATCGGCAGTGAAAATCTCACCTTCGGCGTGGCCTTGATTGGCGCCACCGACGGAGTCACCGCGATCAATGCCCACGCCACCGTGGGAGGCGCGGACTTTGCCACCCTCACTTCCAACGGCGTGACCGCCTTCAGCGGCTACAACAACGCGGTGAACGTCAATTCCGGCGTGGCCACGACCGATACCGTGCAGGTGACCTCGAGCACGACGAACAGCATCTTCGCGCCCACGACGACACAAGCGGTCACGATCAACGCGCTGAAAATCTCCGGCACCGGCCTGACCGTCGGCGCCTTGACCGATTACAACCTCACCTTGACCAGCGGCGGCGTCCTCGTCACCGGCGGCACCGATACCCTGAGCGGCCGGCTCGCCTTTGCTGGCGTCGAGGCCATTTTCCAAGTGAATGCTGGGTCGACCCTGAACCTCACCGGTGACGTCATCACCGAAACGACCGGCTTCACCAAGGGGTTGACGGGTAACTTGAACATCAATGCGCCGCAGTTCGTCAGCCTTGGCACTTACACGTTCAATGGCGGCACGACCACCCTCATGTCGAATGCCCTCAACACGTTGTTCCCGGGCATCACCACGACGTTGAACTACGGCGCCACTCTCGACCTCAACGGCAGCACGCAGCTCGTCGGCAGCTTCACGGGCGCAGGTCCGAATACCATTCCCACTCCGAGCAACACGTTCCTCACTTCCAGCCAGCCGAACGCGAATTTCATCACCAATGCCGCCAACGGCACCTTCTCCGGCACGATCAGCGGCACGGGATTGGGCTTCACCAAGCTGAACAGCAACAACCTGATTTTCGAATCGCCCAACACTTACAGTGGCGCGACGAACATCCTCGGCGGTGATATCATCCTCCGGGATAACGCGAGCCTGTTGAATACCTCGGCCTTCAACGTCAACTACGGCCTGTTCTTTATCGATAACGAAGAGGGTCTCTTGATCGACAACAATAATCGGATCAATACGAGCGCCCCGTGGACCTTGAACGGAGGCACCATTGATTTCAACGGCCGGGCCAACTCGAATAGCTCCCAAATCTTTGGAGCGGTCACGGCCGCCCAAGGCGCCAACGTCATCGAAGCGGGCGCCTTTGTTACCGGCAGTTACGCCACCTCCGACCTCATCCTCAGCAGCTTCACGCGCAACACCGGTTCCACCGTGAACTGGGTCAGCGGCGGCGGCACGTTGGGCGCTGAAGGAACCAACCCCCTCATCCTCGTCACGGGTGGTTTGGCCAATATCCCCGGCGTGAATGCGCTCGGCGCCTGGGCCATCGCCAACAGCACCGACTACGCCGGCTACAACGCCACCCAGGGTGTCGGCGCTCTCGATTCCGCCGGTTATCAAGGCTACGCCGGCGGTTACATCCAGGGAGGCACCCTCTTTGGGTTCAGTCCGACCTCGGTGACGAACGTCACCGCGGGCGCCAACCAGGTCCTGACCCTGCCGGCCGGTGGCGCCACCACGGGCATGCTCCGCATCAGCAACGGCGCGGGCACGGTGAACGGCATTCAGAACGACATCGCTTTCACGAATTCGAACGATGTGCTTAACCTGGTCTATGGCGGCCTCCTCCGGGCCAACAACCAGTCTGGCACCCAGATCGGCACGCTCACGACTCCCGGCGTCCTGACTTCCGGCGGCACCGCCACCAGCGGCATCACCGAACTCATCGAGTACAACGCCAATACCACCACGGCCACCGGCATTGGCACTTCCACGGGCACGGTCAGTGGGAGCAATACCCTCACCTTGACCGGCCCCATCACCATTGCTCCAGGCACGGTCACGCCCGGCATGGTGGCCAGCGGCACCGGTCTTCCCACCGGAGACTTCGTCACGGCGGTCAACGGCGCGACCATCACCCTGGCCCTGCCTGCCCTTACGAGCCAGAGCGGCCAGACCTACAGCTTCACCCCGGCGGTCGTCATCAATTCCGTCATTGCCAATAATGGCCTTGGAAACCTGACCGAATTCGAGAAATCCGGCGCCGGCATCCTCGTCCTGACCAATGCGAACACCTACACCGGCGGCACGGTCTTCAACCAGGCTACCGTCGATCTCAGCAGCGCTGGCGCCAGCGGCCTGGCCAGCAACATCGTCATTCCGTTCTCCTCGACGAACCCGAATATCATCCTCAACGGCGCGACGTTGGTGGAAAACACCAACCAAGGGCAGATCGATCCCCGCAACGGCATCACCTTGAACGGCAGCTCGGTTGTCACCCTCGTCGGGAACAACACCCTGACTAACGTGTCATTCAACAACAACGGCGGAGTCGCAGCCCCGACCGTGGCTCCGGTGGGCATCCTGACGCTGACCGGGTCCAGCCCGATTTCGGCCACCTCGAACAACGTCGCCACTGCCGCGATCATCAGTGGTGGCACCCTGAACCTGGCCAGCGGCACGGACACGATCAACGTCGGCGCCATCCAGACGCCCGATGCCGCGGCTGCGACTTACACGGTCAATTCGCCGACCCTCACCATCTCCTCGATCATCACCGGCTCGTCGCAACCCGTGACGACCGGCATCGGCCTCAAGAAAACCGGCTCTGGTTTGCTCTTGTTGAACGCCGCCAACAATTTCGGCGGCGGCGTCTCCGTCACCGGCGGCGGCCTCATCGTCGGCGTCAGCAGCTCCCCGACGACCGGCGGCGCAGCGGGCTCTTTGCTCACCGGCCCCTTCGGTACTGGCCCGGTCACCATGGCCGCCGGCACGACCCTGGCGACCAACAACGCCAGCTTCACCGTCGGCAACAACATTACCTGGGCCAATGGAACACCCACCTTTGACACCACCGGCAATACCGCGGCGACCCTGACCCTCGATGGTTCGCTCTCCTTTGGTTCGCCCACGACCCTCGTCGTCTCCATTGCCAATCCGAACCTGACCGTTTCCCTCCTCGGGCCGATCGCCAACATGGGGACGATCAACTCGGTCACGCGCAGCGGCCTCGGCAACCTCATCTTCAACTCCACGGGATATACCGGGAACTTTAACGTCAGCAGCCTCGGTTCCCCGCTCAGTATTTCCCTGCTCAACGACGGCGACGGTTACGGCGACGTCCAGACGATCAGCCTCGGTCAGGTGAATTTCGATTCGGGAATCATTCCGAATATCACGGTCGCCCATGCCGGCGCGACGTTCCCGCTCAACCAGGCCGCCAACAAGATCCTCGCTCCGTCGAGCATCAACAACATCGCGCTCGGTCTCACTCTGACCAATAGCAACGGTTACGGCCTGCAGGATCCCGATGCTATCACCTTCAGCGGAACCCCGACCTATTCGGTCGCCACGGCGACAGCCTCGAATGTCACCCAGGGCCTCTACCTGACTGGCGTGCTGAGCGGCGGCGGATTCACGAAGTCCGGCAACGGCACGATGGTGCTCACCAATACGGGCAATAACTTCTCCGGAAACATCACCGTGACCGCGGGCGTCATTTCGGTGGATAGCAATTTGGAATTGGGCGTCACCGGCAACGAGATCGTGTTGAATCCCACCGCCACGTCGACCTTCCGTGCGACCGGCACCTTCGGCATGAGCCAGAAGATTCAGCTTTCCGGCACCGCCAACACCCGCTCGATCGAAGTGACCCAGGGCAACACCTTGACCCTGAACAGTGCTTTTGACCTCAATTCCGGCGCTGGGGCGACTGCGAGCTTGGTCAAGAACGACAATGGTATCCTCGCGTTTGGATCGACGGTCAGTAACACCGGTTGGAGTGGCGCTATTACCTTGAACGCGGGCGGACTTCTCCTCCAGGGGAATACCAATCTCGGCACCGCCACCATCACCATCCCCACTACCTTCCAGGCAGGCGTCCAACTGAGCGGTGGTGTCACCATCAGTAACGCTCTGACCATCAGCGCCAATTGTGCGTTCAACGGCTTGAACGGCGGGGGCGTGATCGAGAGCGTCTCCGGCACTAATACCTGGTCCGGCTCGATTACCCAGACTGGCGGTGACGCAACCAACTATGGAGCGGACGTCGGCGCCACCTTGAATATTACGGGAACGTGGACGTCGGCGAACTCCGCCACCTTCGGCGATGGCGGCACCGTCAATCTGCAAGGGACGTTGCCGGCCTTCAGCAGCTTCAACATTATCGGCACGCAAGCTGGAGTCTCGACCCTTGGCACCGGCACGTCGGTGAACCTGACGGCCAATAACTCGACGGTCTTTACCCCGACCATCAACGTCTACAACGGCAACTTCACGATCAGCGGTTCGGGCGTCAAGGTCGGCCCCACGGGCCTGATCACCGTTGCCAGTTCCGGCACGCTCACCGTCGATGACACTGGCGTCGGCGCCGCGACCGCCAATCGCCTGAACAACCGCCCCATGACCCTCGAAGGCGGAACTTTCAACTACAAGGTCAACGGAACGGCCGCATCGAGCGAAGTGTCCACGGGCGCTCTCACACTCCAGTCCGGCGAATCGACGATCAATGTCGACGACACCGCTGGAAACCAGAACAGCACGTTGACTTGGACAAGTCTGACGCAAAGCGCCGGTTCCACACTCAACCTCACCGGAACGTTCGGCACCGCCAACAACAAGATCACTTTCACCACCGCGCCCACCCTCGTGCCTGCCACCACTGGCTTGCTCGCCCGCGTGATCACGAATGGCAACGAGTTTGCCACTTACACCGCCGCCGCCGGTCTCCAGACTTTCATGGCTTACTCGGCCCAAACGGACATTTCGTCCGCCGCGACCACGGACACCTTCAAGGCCACGGCCACAACCGCCAACACCGTCCCGATCTCGGAAACGATCAACGCCCTGACCTTTAACAGCGCGGGCTCGGTCGACTCGGTCAACGGCGTCGTTCCCACGACCTTGACCCTCACCAGCGGCGCCATTCTCAATCAGGCGGGTAGTGCCAACAGCCTCGATGTTCAACTCGTCGCCTTCGGAGCGGTGGAATCCATCATCCACGTCGCTTCCGGCACAGAACTGACGGTCACTTCCGGCTTCTCCGGCACCGCCGGCATGACCAAGGACCTGCCCGGCACGCTCGTCTTGAACCAGCAGGAATACATCAGCGGCACGACCACGATGGACGCCGGCACCATGAACCTGACCGGCGGGACCAATACCTTGCTCTTCAACCAGGCGCTGGTCGTCAATGGCGGCACCCTCGACCTGAAGGGGAATTCCCAATATACGAGCACGATCTCCAGCGCGCTTGCCGGGAATGGGTTGACCGTCGGTGGCGGTGTCATCACCAATAGCATTACCGGACCGACGAACACTGCGGTGCTGGCGACCAACGCCGCCGGCAGCTCTACCTTTGGCGGTCAGATCACGGGGAACATCTACTTTAACAAGTCCGGCACCGCTGGCACGTTGACGCTCGTCAACCCCAACACCTACAACGGGGCGACGTTGATCAATGGCGGTGGCCTGACTCTCCAGGATAGCGGCACGTTGCTCAATACCACCGGCATCACCATCGACTACGCCGCGCTGACGATCAACAACGGGGCCACTCCCACTACCCCTGTTGGGCTCTACAACTACACCAATCGGATCAACGATCTCGCCCCGATCACCATGAGCGGCGGCGCGCTCACGTTTGACGGACGGGTGAACTTTGCCTCCAGCGAAACCCTCGGCGCCTTGAGTCTGGTCCAGGGCGGCAGCAACATCAGCTCCACCAATGGTGGCACCGGCGTTAATTCGGCGGATCTCACCTTTGCCAGCCTCAGTCAATCGAACCAGGCGACGTTGAACATCAACGGCGCCACTGGCGCGCTCGGCAGCACCGGACGGATCTTGTTCACCACGGCCCCGACCGTGATCAACAACCTCGTCACGAGCGGGGCGGTGGGGGACCGTGGTGGCTGGTTGATCAGTGGCGGCGCGGATTTTGTCACCTACGTGCCCGGCCTCGGTTTGGCCAGCCTCGGCGCGGCCGGCGCGCCGAACTACGATGACACCACCTTCCCGGTGGCGGGCGGCGCGAGCCTCAACGTCAAAGTTTCGAGCGCTTCGTTCGTGATTCCCGACATCGCTGGAGTCGGCACGGCGGGCACCTATGCGCTGAACGCCTTGAATTTCACGCCCAGCGCCGCTCAGAACATCACCTTTGCCGACAGTCTCGATACCCTGAACTTGACCTCGGGTGGGTTTCTCAGAAACGGCGCGTTCGCCAACTCGATCGGCAGCGCGGTCGGCAATGGCTTCATCACGGCGGGTGGCTCGGTGGCCACTGGCACCGGCGTGGCGCCTTTGTATATCCAGCAAACCGGCGCGGGCATCACCACCATGAACTCCGCCATCGTGGACAACACAGCGACGGGCGACAAGGTGGAGTTGGTCTTTACCAGCTACAACACCGCCACGTTGACCCTGGCGGGCAACAATACCTACAGCGGCGGCACCGTGATCGACGGCTGGGGTGGCGGGACCAACGGCAACCTTCAGGTCGCCAGTACCGGCGTCCTGCCGGCCGGTGGTATCACCATCAACGGCCCCGGAACGATCGTGCAACAACTTAACGGCACCATTACCAGCCAGGCGGTGACGCTCAACGGCCCCGGCACGTTGACCCTCGCCAATCAGACCAACACCCTGACGAGCCTGACCTTCAATAACAATGGCGGCAGCACGTCCACGGTCACTCCCACCGGCACCCTTTTCCTCACTGGAAGCATCACGTCCAGTCCGTCCAACATCGGCGGCACCGCCACCATTGGAACTGGCACCCTGGATCTGAGCGGAGCCAGCGCCTTCTCCATCACGGTCAACCCCATCACGGTTGACGGTGTGAATGTGGCGCCGTGGCAGTCCGGTCTCACCATCAGCTCCGTGATCCAGGATGGCGGCATCGCCAAGAATGGCAACGGCATGCTCCAACTGAGCGGCCAGAGCATCTTCACCGGCGGCATTACGGTCAATGCCGGCGGCATCATTCTCGCCGCCAGCAGCACGCCCAGCACTCTCGGGGCCACCGTGACCAGCGGCCCTCTCGGCACGGGCACCCTGACGATGGCCAGCGGCGCCTCCATGGTGGCGAGCGCGGCGGAGACCGTGGCGAACAATGTCACCTTCCTCGGCGACCCCAGCCTGACGGTCGGCACGACGACCACCGGTTCGACAACCTTCAACGGGACCAACAGCCTCACCCTCAACGGCAATACCACCCTTCCGGATGTCTGGTTTGCCACGGTTACCGCTCCTCAAATGACGGTGACGATCAACAACGTCATCGGCTCCCTGGCGACCGATGAGATCGATAAGTCCGGCCTCGGTATTCTCAGCGTCGGTAATTACAACGGCACCCTGCAAGTCAGTGGCGGCCTCCAGATTTTCGGCGATGGCAATACCTTGGGCACGCCGCAAACCATTACCCTGGGCTCGGATATCTCGATCTCCGGCAACACTTCGTTGACCGTGAACCATTCCGTCGCCTCCCCGAACGCGTTGAACAAGACGCTTTCGGAAGCCACCTTGGAAATCGGCAGCAGCACGTTCGTCGTCACGAACACCAGTGGCTATGGACTGCTCATCGCCGGCCAGACCACGCTCTCCGGGACGCCCACGATCAACGTCGTCAACGCCACTGCATCCAACCTCGTCCAGGGACTGACCCTGGCGGGCTACGTGACCGACGGCGGCACCGATCAGGGCTTGGTCAAGACCGGCCTCGGCGCACTGGTCCTCTCGAACGACTCGACGGTGGTCGGCACGGCCAACGATTTCGGTGGCGCCGGAGCCACCATCGACATCCGCAAGGGCATCCTGGAAGCGACCAGCGACCAGGCGTTGGGCGACAGCCACAACGCCATCATCCTGGACGTCAATGCCTCTTCCGGGGCCGGGTTCCGCGCCGCGGGCACCTTCACCACGGCACGCAAGTTTACCCTCAATCAAGCCAGCGACGCCTTCGAAGTCACTGCGGGCAATGTGCTCACGCTGTCCACGGCGTTCACCTTCTCCTCGCCAACCGACGTGCTCTTCAAGAACGACGACGGCGTCCTCGAACTCGCCGCCAGTAACTCGGCGTCGAACTGGTCGAACGCCACGGGCGGCATTGAGATCGCCGCCGGCGCCGTGCGCCTGAGCAATAGCACCGCCGCCGGTCTGAGCACCAACGACATCATCATCACGGCGACGACGGTCGGCACCGGGCTCCAGCTCAATGGCGGGATCACCGTGGCCAACCCGATCACGATCAACAACAATACGGGCACGAACATCGCGTTCGGCGGCGCTACCGGGTTTACCGGCTTGCTCGAAAACTTCGGTGGGACCAATACCACGACCGGAGTCATCACCATGAATGCCGATTCGGATATCGGCGCTGACGCGGGCACCACCCTCAACATCAACGGCGGAATCTTCAACCCCACGGCCACCCAGCGGGCGCTCGTTTTCACCGACGACGGCACGATCAACCTCAATAGCAGCGCGACGTCGAACGCCACGACCACCGGCCAGAACCAGTTCTACAGCATCAACAAATATGGCGTCGGTACACTGAACATCACCACGGCCAATCCCATCGTCTTCACGAACAATTTCGTAATCTTCGGGGGCACTCTTTCCCTGAACGGCGCTGGCACTCTTGCCGGCGGAGCGACCATCGCCGCCGTCGTCAACCCGGGGGCCACGCTCACCGTCGACAACACGACTTCGCCGCTCAACAGTCGCCTCGGTGGGCGTCCGTTGACCCTCGTCGGCGGCAGCTTCAATCTGTTTGGCAACGCTACGACCAACGTGACGGAAGCATTGGGAGCGCCCACCTTCAGCCGCGGTTACGATGTCGTCACGGTCACCGCACCGGGCACCGGAGACTCCGTCCTCTCCTTCTCCGCGAGCAACAACAACGGCGCACCCGCCCAAAGCACCGGCGGCAGTGGAGCCAGCGTGCTCTTCCGCGGCACCGCCCTGGCGGCCTCAGCCACGGCGGGTTCGGCCACCATCCTCGACACTGTCGGCTTCCTCACCAATGGCCAGGTCGGCACCACCGGGACGGCGAGCAAATCGATCATGCCTTGGGCGCTCGTCGATACTTCGGCCACCGGCAACGGTATTTCGTTTGCCACCGCAGATGGTGCCACCACGACGACCGCCTCGGCCGGACTGCGGCCCCTGGCCGCTGGCGAGTATGCCACCACCAACTCGGTGGTCGCCGCCCAAAACTTGCTCCTGAACTCGGGCACGATCAATATCGCCGCGACCGTGGCGCCGAACTCGATTACTTTCGATAGCAGCGCAGCCCTGACCATCGGCAGCCTGCAATCGCTGAGCCTCAGTAGCGGCGGTATCCTCGTCCGCAGCACGGCCAACGGTTCAACGAGCATCACCGGTGGTGTCATCAACCAGACCAACGCCTCGTCGCAATTGGATATTTGGACGCTGTCCAATCTCAGCATCACCAGCGTGATCAGCGGTGGCAACGGCGTCGCCAACGCCAATATCAGCCTCGTCAAGGCGGGCGCTGGATCGCTCACCCTGAGCACCCCGCTCTCGCAGATTCCGGGCCTGACGACGATGAGCGCCAACTCCATGTCCGGCCAGTTGGTCATCAACGGCGGCACCCTCGTGCTCAATGGCGGCAAGAACACCATTCTGGCCGGTAACTTCCTCGAAGTCGGCTTCGGCGGCACACTCGACTTGGACGGCAACTCGCAGCAAGTGGGCGGTCTCTTCACCGATACCAATGCCAACGGCAATACGAGCGTTCCCGGCGCTGGTGGAACGATCACGAGTAGCACTGGCACAGGCAACTTGGTGGTCAATAGCGACAACACCGCCCGCGTCTGGGGTGGCACGATCACCGGCTCCGTGAATTTCACCCGGTCCGGACAGGCCACGCTGACCTTTGAGAGCGCCCAGACCTATATGGGGACCACCTTGATCAACGGCGGGACCATCGACCTGCGCGATCAAGCGGCGCTCACGAATACAACCAGCCTCGACCTGAACTACGCCACGCTCGTCCTCGACAATAGCACTGGCGAGCAGATCAATCTGAGCAACCGGATCAACGACGCCGCCCCGATCACTCTGCGCGGCGCAACCCTGAACTACAACGGCAGGGCGCAAACGGCTTCCTCGGAAACTCTGGGCGCTGTCACGGTTGCCCAAGGTTTCAACGTCATCACACCGACCGACGGCGGGACTGGCATCAACTCTGTCGACCTGACCCTCACCAGCCTCTCCCAGGCAGCGGGTTCGGACTCCACTTTGATCATCAATGCGGCGACAGGGTTGATCGGCAGCAATCCGCGGGTCCTCGTGGGCACGCTCAACGGCGCCGCTACCGACCCGGTCATCTTCGGAGCCGGCCTGACCAACAATATCGTCGGCGCTTGGGCGATCGTGCAGAACGACTTCGCCACCTATATCCCGGGCCTGGGCCTGGCAGCACTGAATCAGACCGGTGCACCGCAGTACGATTTCACGAACACCATTCCCTCGGCCAGCAGCCCGACCAAGAACGTCCGCCTGACTGCGACCACGGCGGTGCCCAACGGCGGCGCATTCGTCAACGCCTTGAGCATGACCGGCTCGGCGATCAATCTTACCTTCACCACCGGGACGGACACGCTGAACATCACCAGCGGCGGCCTCATCGGACCGAATAACAACGAAAGCATCGGCACCGTCGCGTCCCCCGGTCAACTCACGGCGGGCGGCCCAATGCCCGGCGCCGATACCGACCTCTACGTTTACAATCGCGCCAATACCCTGACGATCAATTCGAGCATCATCGACAACGTCAGTGGCGGCGGTTCATCCGTCCGGGCGGTATTCACCGCGAATGGCGGCGCGATCACCCTGGTCAATCCGAATAACAGCTACACCGGTGGCACGGTCCTCAACGGCGGCACGTTGAACCTGACCAATACCTCCGCCACGCCGGTCATCCCGCTGGCCACCAACCCTGCCAATGGCTTGGTGATCAACGGCGGCACGACCGGAACCAGCGGCACGGTCACGGAAAATAACTTCAACAACCAGATCGCTCTCGGCAACATCGTTACCCTCAACGACGGCCTTTTGAACCTCTGGGGAAACAACACGATCACCGGCTTGGTCTTCAACAATGACGGTGGCACCGGCAACCCCACCGTCACCACCTTCGTCACCACGGCGACGCTGGGCGCCGGCGGCGCCAATGGCGTCCTGACCATCGGCAGCAGCGGCATCGTGGCGACTTCTTCCAATGTCGGCACCACCAACCTGATCTCGGGCCGGGTGGACTTTGGGACGAGCCTCAATACGATCAGCGTCGACACCATCAACGCCAACGGCACGAACGATGTCGCGCCGCTTCAGGCGGCCCTCGCCTTGCAAGGCATCGTCAACAGCAGCGGCGGCCTCCTTAAAACCGGCGCAGGCGTCCTCCAGTTCAGTGCGCAGGCACTCTTCACCGGCGCGTTGGAGGTCAGCAACGGTGGCATCCGCATTGGCGTGACCAACGGCGGCTCCCGCTTCTCCGATTTGACTCTGGATTCGGGAACGCGCCTCGACCTTGCCGGCGCTTCGACCACCTGGGGATCGCTGGCCGGTTCCGGCACCGTCTTCAACAGCGGCGGCGCGGCGGCCAACGGCGGTTCCAATGCAACCCTCACGGTTGGTTTCGACAACAACAGCACCACCTTCTCCGGTCAGATCGAGCGCTTTAACGATGCCAATCTCAGCAACGTCCTCCTGACCAAGGTTGGCACGGGCACCATGAACATGACGTCGGCCCAGAGTGCCTCGACCGGATCCAACGGCGCTTTCACGGTGGAAGGCGGCACGGTCTCCTTCAACGGCGCGGGAGCCTGGTTCACCAGCACCTCCTCGCCGTCTTTCGCCGAAACGTTTACCATCCAGTCGGGCGCCACGCTCGCGCTCGACAACAGCGTGACCACGAACCTCAACAATCGTCTCGGCCTGAATACCGCCGGCGCGTTGACGCTCAACGGCGGCACTCTTTCCCTGGTTGGCAACGGAACCGCTTCCACGCCCACCACTGAGACCATCGCGACCCTCAACTTCAGCAATGGTGGTGCGGTCATTAATCTCAGCCCGAATGCCAGCAATCCAATGACCTTGGCGATCACCACCCTCAGTGGCTTGAATAGTGCCGGTTCAGCCCTCATTACCGGGTTGACCGGAGCGGCCACCGGCACAGCGGGCTCGACCTTCTTGACGATTGGCACGAACGGCTTGGTTGGTGGCGGAGGCCTCAACGGGACGACGACCATGTCGGTTCGTCCGGATACCATCGTCGATCCGACGCTCGGTGGAACTGGGGTCGGCTTCATGGTCAAGGACAGCTCGACGAATAACTATCGCGCCCTGGGCGTCAGCAATAGCGGCGCGGCCGTTCCGGGCGAGTATCTGACGACGGCCAACACCGCCACGACCCTGGCGTGGGGTGCCACCAACAACGTGGGTGTTTCCAACGCCCAATCGATCTTTAGCAACACTCCCGCGAGTACGCTAACCTTCAGCGGAACGACCAGTTCGATCGGTTCCGGTCTCAATAGCGCCTTCGGCAACTTCGGCCCTGGTGGCACCTTGTTGACCCAGAACCTGTCCAACGCGACTGCCATCCTCGTCGAGGCCAATACTGCGGCGACGATCAGCGTCGGTTCCCTTGCCGCCACCACCCTCGGCACCACGGAAAATATTCATGTCATTGCCGGTGGCTCGCTGACGGTCACCTCCTACCTCGATCCCAACGGCACGGCGGGCATGATGAAGTCCGATGGCGGCACCCTGATCCTCGACAATTTCGCCCTCTACACGGGCGGCAATACCACGGTCAACGGCGGCACGCTGGAACTCGCCGCCGGGAACAATACCCTCGCAGTCGTTCCCAACGCCACGAACCCGACAGTTACGCCGTTGAACATCAATGGAGTTGGTTCAGCAGTCGATCTGGATGGCAACAACCAGGCGGTCGGCGCCTTGGCCACGGTGAATCCCTTCGTCGGTAATGGCGGCAACGTCATTAACAGCAATAGCTTGAGTCTCGCCACCTTGACCTCGACCGCTGGCGGCACGTTCTCCGGCCAGATCGGGACCAATTTGGTCAATAACAACATCGCCTTCACTCGCGCCGGCAACAACACGACCCTCTTCACCAACGCGAACACTTATTCTGGACCCACCATCATTCGCGGCGGCGTCCTGCAGTTGCGTGACTCCGGTTCGATCCTCAACACGGCCTCCATCACCGTCGACTACGGCACGCTGCTCAATGACAACTTCGGCCTGAACCCGAGCGGTACGCCGAACCCGACGCGCATCTCAGCCACTACTCCGGTCACCCTTTTGGGCGGCACGATGACCCTCAACGGCGCCGGCTCGACCGACAGCACCTTGACCGTCAATGCACTCACCGTTGCCGGTGGCGGCAATAACGTCAACGTGGACCCGTTCGCCAATGAAGGTAGCACCGCGTTGATCACCATCGGAAACCTGATTCGCACCTCGAATCACAGCACCGTCAACTTCAACGGCTTCACCACGAACAACAGCAGCGGCGTTTCGACGACCGGCGGCCAGGGCCTCAACACCAACGGTAACATCGTTATCAATCAATTGAATGGCGCCACCTTCTCGACGGCCAGCCTCACCAACAACTTGATTGGTGGTTGGGCCGTCGCTGACGGCAGCACCTTCGCCACCTATGTCACCGGCGTCGGTGTCTCCGTCATGGGTCAGACCACGGGGAGCATTGTCGCCCCGGGATTTACCACGGGCACCTTTGTCACCGGCAGCGGTACGACCGCCAATCTCAGTGACGCCTCGACGGCAGAAACGCTCACGGGAGCAGTCACGGCTTACTCCTGGCGCTCAGTGCCGGGGGCGGCGCAAGTCCTGACGCTGAGCAGTGGCGCCAGCGTAGCCCTGGGTGTGGGCTGGATCACCAACGCCAACCAGGCCATCACCCTGCAAGGCGCGGACAGCACCGCCACGCTCACCAGCCCCGGTTCCGATCTCTACGTTTTCATCAACCAGAACACGACGAACATCAACGCCGTGATTACCGGTTCGGAATCGCTCGTGAAAACCGGCGGGGCGACTCTCGCCTTGGGTTCACCGACCACGACCACGGGCGCGAACAATAACTACACCGGCGGCACCTTCGTCCAGGCCGGCACGCTCAACCTCAATGGCGCCGTTGGTGCGATCATCATTCCCGGTGACCTTACGATCAACAACGCCGCGGTGACGATGAACACCAATCCGGGCCAGATTGCGACTACCAGCAACATCAACATCAATGGTGGCGGAACGTTTACCCTTCCGAACTACACCACCGGCCCGACGCAGACCTTCGCCAGCGTCAACTTCAACAACCAGGGCGGCACTGGCAACCCCACCTTCGCCTTCGGCACCCCGACCACCGCGACGAGCACTGTGATCCTCACCGCGGCGAATGCGATCACCTCGAATAACGACTCGCTCGCGCTCACGCCCGTGTTCTCCACCGGGGCCGCCACTCTCACCGCGCTGCAACTGAGCAATGTCGCCCCGGTCATTACGACCACCGGTCTCTCGCCCGATGACTTGAACATCCCGGTGCTCATCACGAGTGCCGGCGGCATGATCACCAAGTCCGGTTCCGGTTCCGTGGACCTCAGCGGTGCCAATACCTTCACCACCGGGTTCGACTTAAATCAGGGTTCGCTCATCTTTGGCGCCAGCACCACCGGCACGGTGACGAATGGCCCTGTCGGTACCGGCACCCTCCAAATTGACTCGGGCACGTCCGTGCTCAGCGATACCGCGGTGCGAACGATTGCCAATCCGACGACCGTGACCGGCAGCTTCAGCTTCGGCGGCGTCACCGCAGCCAACAATTTGGTTCTCTCCGGCGCCATGAACCTGGGCGCGAGCAGCCCGACCATTACCGTGCCGAGCGCGGCCGTCACCGCCACCATTAGCGGTGTCATTACGTCAACCGCGGGTGCGGGGAATGCCGCCTTCACCAAAGCCGGCAACGGTATTCTCACCCTCTCCGGCGCGAACACCAATACCACCTTCGGTGGTGCGAGTGTCACGGTCGCGGGCGGCCTCCTCAAAGACGGCGTGGCCAATGCCGTTCCGAACAGCAGCCTCCTCACGGTCAACACCGGCGCCGGCTTCGACCTCAACGGCTTCGGCCAGAACAGCCAGCAGATTGCCGGCGGCGGTTTCATCACGAATTCCGCGGGTTCCGCGCAAACGCTGCTCGTCGGCGGCACCTCGACCACGGACGTGACGACGAATCTCGGGTCCACCTTCAACGGCGCATTTGCCGACAACCATACGGTCGCTGCCGCCAGCACCTTGGCCGTGACGAAGGTCGGCGTGGGCACCTTGACCTTGGGCGGCCCCGGCAGCAGCAACTTCGGCGCGACGACCATCGTCGCTGGCGGTATCAACACCACGGTGGACAACACCATGTCGCCGAACAGCGCGGTCATTGTCGGCAACTCGACGACCGCGGCCCTCACAGCAACCCTGGATACGACCAATGGCGGCGCCCTCAGCACCAGCCAGACGATCGGCGGCCTTCAAGCTACGGACAACAACGGCACCGGCAGCGCCAGCATCGTCGTCGGCACCGGCAAGACCTTGACCGTGAATGGTCCAGTGACGCTCGGTTCCAACGTCGGCACGACGGACGTCACGAACGTCAACTTCACCGGCGGTGGCAGCCTGGTGGTCAGCAATACCGGCGGCACCTTCCAGATCGGCGGAGCCACTGCGGCAAACGTCGATACGGCGATCGTCAACATGAGCGCCCTGGCCAACTTCACCGCCAACATGGGCTCTGCTGGTTCCTTCCACTTGGGCAACAACAATTCGACCAATGCTGGCACCGGCTCGGCCAACTCGGTTCTGACCCTGGCCGGCACGAGCAACTCGATCAGCGCCGGAACGGTGGGCATCGGCGATCTCGAGCAGGTCAGCAATGCCGCCGTCGCCATGCACATGGGCGCCGGAACCAACGCCATCAACGCCAACACGCTGAACATCTCCAGCACCAGCACTGGCCGCTCGAACGGCACGCTCGATTTTGGCGGCAGCAACGGAACGGTCTCCATTCTGGACTTCAATGGTGACAGCACCCTGGGGACGACAACCGGCGTCATGAACCTCATCAACGGCGCCGACGGCACCGGCGCTAGCATGGTGGCCACCGTTAATCTCGCGGGCCACTCCGCCAACGTGGTGATGAACACCATCACGCAATCGGCGCGGAGTGCAGGCACTGTGGGAGGCGCCACCTCCACGTTCAGCTTTGACACCGGGACGCTCTCCGCGAACACCCTCACGATGAGCAACCGGAGCGGCACCACGCAGACGACGGCCATCGCCACCTCCACGATGAACATCGGCGGCGGCACGGCCACCTTCGGCACCGTCACCATGGCGCAAAACTCGGTCAACATCGCCAGTTCCACCGGGGCATCGACCGCCACCTTGAACATCAACGGCAACGGGACCGTCGGCATCACCACACTCAACATGGGCAGCGATACCGTCGCCGGGACCGGTTCCACGGGCGGGACATCCGGCACGGTGAACATCGGCACCACCATCGGCGCACCCACCGTTGGCTTGGGTGCGGTGACGATGGGCGTGGATACTTCCGCCAGCACCAGCGCCACTGCGGCGACCAGCGCGATTAACATCGCCGCAGGCACTGTCACCGCCGGCGCCATCTCCATGGGCAACACGTCCACCGCGAACGACACCGTGAACAGCGCCATCTCCATTACGGGAGGCAGCCTCACCCTCGGTGGCGACCTCACCTACACCAACGGTGCCGGCACAGAGAATACCTCACTCACCCTCAACGGCGGCACGTTGAACATGGGCGGCCACAATATCGGCAGCGCCACCGCCACCGTCGGCTCGGGCACCGGCTCGCTGAAATTGCAGACCGGCACCCTGGAGAACGTCGGCCAGATCAACAACGGCGCGGGCTTCACAAAGAGCGTGACCGGAACATTGATTGTCACCGGAACCAACACCTGGACCGGCAACACCATTGTCTCGGCCGGCACCCTGCAACTCAACGGCGGTGGACTCCCGACCCTCGGCGCTACGGCCCTCTCCATCACCGGCGCTACCACGGTGCTGAACGTCCAGAATGACACGACGGTCGGCAACGGCACTGCCGGCAGCATTTCGATCGGTGCGGGCAGCACCTTCAGCATGCTCGATAACGGCATCAATGCCCTCACGCTGAGCACGAGTGGAACCAACGGCTTGACGATGAATAGCGGTTCGATCCTGAGCCTCGACTTCAACTCCAATGGGGTCACCACCACGATCGATAGCGCCAACGTGAATGACCTCACTCTGGGCGCGGGTGGCAATCCGCTCGTCATGCTCAACGCGCTCAATGCCGCGACGCTGGCCAACGGCACCTACTCGCTGCTCACTTATGCGGCTGGAGACACGCTCCACAGCCAGCTCTTCACTTGGGATGGCACGAATACCGTGGAGCAGATCGGTGGCGGCCGCAGCTATACTCTCATCACCGGCGCCAATGCACTCCAGTTGGTCGTCGCCAGTAACGCCGCGACTCCAGCCTACTGGAACGGGACGATCAACACGAGCTGGTCGACGCTCACCGGCGCCAATGCCTCGAACTGGCTCAATGGTCCCGCGGGAACGGATCTCCTCAATGTTCCGGGGTCCGGCTCTGATGTGTTCTTTACCGCGAACAGCGCCACGAATCTGTTCACCACACTCGACGCGCCTTTCACTATCAACAGCCTCACCTTTACCGGCACCGGCACCACGGCCGGCACCACGGACGTGTTTATCAACCCCGGCACCGGCGGCGCGGCGAACACTCTCACCATCAACGCTGCGTTGGGGAACTACGCCGCAGGAACGGGCATCGTCGTTAATACCAATAACGCCGGAGTCAACCACTTCATCAACGTCGGCGTCATCCTTGGCGCCAGTCAAAGCTGGACCAACAATAACTCTGCTGGCGGCCAATTGGAGGTCAGCGGCGACATTGATACCGCCGGAAATACCCTCACGCTGGACGGCAGTGGACCTGTGACTTTGAGTGGATCTATCTCCGGCACTGGTGCACTGGTTGTCGCTGAAACAGGGTTCAACGGAGCCGTCATTCTCTCAGGCGCGACCGCAAATACCTACTCCGGCCAGACCACGCTCAGCAGCGGTGTTCTTGCCTTGGAAAAGACCTCCGGAGTGGCCGTCGTCGGCGACGGTTTGGCCAGCGACTCCGTGTTCGACATCGTCGTCAGCGGCGGCACGCTGGAGTGGGGCGGCAATAACCAATTGGATCACAGCGTGTCCATCGATATGACCTCCGGTCAGGTCACCATGGATGCCAATGAAACCTTCTTCGATCTCACTACTTCCGGTGGCCTCCTCGAGGTCGGCGCGAATGTCCCCGGGGTTGTTGTGAATATCACCGAGGTAAACGTGCTCGGCGGTACCAACTCCGTTAATGCCGGGGCAACGGCAAACTTCGGCACCTTGAACATTGGCGGCATCATCGCTGTGGCGAATGACGACGGCTCAGGACTGGGCGGAGGCATCCTCAATGTTGGTTCCGTCGGCGGCCTGAACTTCCAAGGTTCCACCGGCCTGCCGGGGCTCCAGATCTCCTCCGACAACACGAGCCCAGGCCAGGTGGTCCTGCAGGGCGACATTACGGACAGCGCGACCGTTCCCGCCAGCATCACCACGGATAATTCGGGCAGCCTCCCAGGCACCCTCGATCTCGGCGGTGCAGACCGCACGGTCACCACGACCGGCAGCTCGGCGTTGCTCACCATCGCCGTCCCGATCACCGACATCTCCGGGCCAGGCCACGGCCTCAACAAGGCCGGCACCGGTACGCTCGTCTTGAGCGGCGCCAATACCTATACGGGTCCGACCAACGTCAACGCCGGCAAAGTCGTCGTCAGCGGTTCGCTCGCTGGCTCCGTCAATGTCGCCGCCGGAGCGACCCTGGCCAGCGGCAACAACATCAGCTCACAGATCGCGTCCCTCTCCGCCGCCAGCTCCTCCGTGACCACTGGCGCCATCGTCGCCCCCGGCGACACGGGTGGTCCGAGTCTGACCACGATCGGCCAATTGAATGTGACTGGCGATGTCTCGCTCGGTTCGTCCGGAGCCGACACCAACGCCGCGCACTTGAGCATCGAGATCGGCGGGACTCAGGATGGTGCCGGCGTGGGAAATAGCGGACCGAATACCACCAGCACACTCTCGCTCCAGTATGACCGCATCGCTATGGGCGGCACGCTCAGCCTGACCAACGTCAGCCTCGATATCACCGCAGTGAACGGTTACACGTTCACCAACCCGAGTTGGAACAATTCCACCCAGCAGTTCAACCTCGACGGCCACATCTTCTTCCTCATCACCGGGGCCTCGGGTGTCTCCGGCACCTTCTCGAACGATTCGGGCCTCGTTGACCAGAATGTCCCCGGACTGTTCACGACCGTCGACTCCAACGGCCAGCTCTTCGCCGTCAGCTACGATGCCAGCTTCACCGCGGGCACCTTCAGCGGTGGCAACGACGTCGCCGTCATGGCGATTCCAGAGCCGAATAGCATGTCCATGCTCGCCGGCAGCCTCGGCCTCGCCCTGGGTCTCCAGCGCTTCCGCCGTCGCCGCTCCCGCTCCATCAAAGCCTGAGAGGGCGTCTAAAAAGTAAGTTGCGGCCCAGCCCGAAGGGCTGCCGGACTGTAGCCGGGGGTTACAACCCCGGAGGCGACACCCACACAACGGATGCACCCCGAAGGGTGTGCCGGAGTCGCCTTCCAGGGGTAATTTCCGGCACCCCGGCCGGGGGGTGCGTGAGTTATTTTTTAGGGGTGCATTCCGGGGGTGTTACCCCCGCCTACGGTCCGGCAAGCCTCCGGCTTGACCCGTGCGCACTTACTTTTGAGACGCCCTCTAAGTTAAAGCGACCGTTGAAGGGAGATCGAAACCTCCTGCACGGTGTTCTCTCGCTGCAATTCGCGATGTCCGGCCGGCGTTCCAGCAACTGCGACGGAACGCCGACGGGAACGGACGGTCGTTGAAACTACCCAATTGCGGGAATCTGTGAGATGAATGGAAAGGGCTGCCTCGCCCCGCCTCACCTCCCAAAACGTCATGAAAAAGGGAAAGCTCACTCCCCGGCAAATTGCCGCCTACCACCGCGACGGCTTCATCATCGCGCGGAGATTTTTCGATCGCCAGGAAATCGATTTGCTCAGCCGCGCGGCCCACGAGGATCGTGTTCTCGACGAGCATTCCTTCAGCCGCGACGACGGCACCGGCGCCAAGGTGCGTCTCTCCCTTTGGAACCATCCCGGCGATGGCATTTACGGCATGTTTGCCCGGTGCCACAAGTTAGTCGACGCCGTCGAGCAGTTACTCGACGACGAGGCCTATCACTATCATTCGAAAATGATCATGAAGGACGCCAGGGTTGGCGGCGCCTGGGCGTGGCATCAGGACTACGGTTACTGGTATCAGAATGGGGTCCTTACGCCCAATCTCTGCAGTGTCTCCATCGCCGTCGATGCCGCGACGAAGGAGAACGGCTGCCTGCAAGTGCTCGCGGGTTCGCATGCCATGGGCCGCGTGGATCATATCCTTTCCGGAGATCAGGCCGGCGCGGATATGGAGCGCGTGACGGAAGCGCTCAAGCGTTACCCATTGATCGATTGCGTAATGAAGCCGGGTGACGCCCTTTTCTTTCACGCCAATCTCCTCCACGCCTCCGCGCGCAACGATTCCGACAAGCCGCGCTGGTCAATGATCTGCTGCTACAACGCGAAGCGCAACGACCCCTACAAGGAAGCGCACCATCCGCGTTACACCCCGCTGAAAAAAGTTCCCGACGCGATGATCAAGAAGGTCGGCCTCACGCGATTTACCGACGATCAATCCAACGTGGCATTTCTCGAAGTGAAGAAAGACGCCAGTGCGACTTCGTTGAAGAAGAAGCTCGTCACGAGATGAGTGGGTCTGCCGGAGTTTCCTCCTGCCCGAAACCTGAAGCCTGGGGCATGAGGGTGTAACGGCGCCATCGGAGAGCCGGGAGATTTGCCGTTCGTCTCAGCCCCGCGAGCTGTGGAAAAACTCCACGAGGAGAGCGAGTGCCGTGGCCGCCGCGCCCAGGCCGCAGACGCCCCACCAACCGAACCAATGCCAGCAGATCGCCCCGCCCAGGGAGCCAAGGCCGCCGCCCACGAAATAGCAGAACATGTAGACGGTATTCAGGCGGCTGCGCGCGGCCGGATCGATACCGTAGATGCGCGTTTGATTGGAGACGTGACCACATTGCACTCCCAAATCCATGAGGATCACGCCGGCGATCAAGCCGAGGAGACTCTTGCCGAAGAAACCCATGAACAGGAACGAGATTTCGGTCAGCCACAAGGCAATGAGCACGGTGAATCGCGGACCGCGTCGATCCGCGATGTGACCGATGGCGGGCGCGGCGCCGGCCCCCAGAGCGCCGACCAGCCCAAAAAGTCCCGCCGCAGAACTCGGATTGGCAAACTGAAAAGGCGGCCCCGCGAGGAGGAAAACCAGGGTCGTCCAAAAGGCCGAGAAACCTGCGAAGAAGAGGGCGCCGAGGAGGGCAGACTCCCGTAGCAAGGCATGCTGGCGAACGAGGGCGAGCGTGGACGCCATCAGTTCCCCCCAGGTGATCTCCGTCTCGGGGTGACTCGTCGGGAGTCGAAACCGCACGACCACGCCGAGAACGAGGATGGCACCGGCAGACACCGCGTAGACCGCGCGCCAGCCCAGCCAGGCACCCACCGCCCCGCTAAAGGTGCGCGCCAGGAGCACACCCAGGAGGATACCCGCGACCACGGTGCCAACCACCCGGCCGCGTTGCGCCGGAGTCGATAGGTGCGCGGCAAACGGCACGACCACATGGACATTCGCGCAGAAGGAGCCGAGGGCGAAGGCGGCAACCGCCAGGCAGATGACGTTGGGCGCGAGGCTCATCGCGATCAGCGCTCCAAAAGTCCCCACCAGCAAATACAGAATGAGCGCGCGTCGCTCGAACTTATCGCCGAGCGGCACGAAGAAGAGCATGCCCAGCGCGGTGCCCACCTGGCTGAGCATCGCCAGCGCGCCGGCGCGCTCGACCGTGAGTCCGAAGTTCCCGGCGATGATCTTCAACAACGGCTGGATGTAATAAATATTGGCCACGATCACACCGACCGTCACCGTCATTAGCCAGATGGTTCCTTGCGAGAGCGGCTGGGGCTCGGTGGCGGGAGATGAGGGCTGTGCGCGGACTTCGGGCATTTGCATTCGGATTCTGATCTTCGGGGCCGGTTGGCCGCGTGAATGTGCCTACGGCACGCCGCACCGCACGCACGAAATTCCGTCAGGCCAAACGCCCGCCGCCGCTACGTTCCGCAAAAAAAAATGAGCTCCAACGATTTTTACCGGTGAGATTCCGGGATTCGCTGGAGCTCTGGGTTGAGGATGCTCCTCATCCAAGGGATGTCAACGCCGAAATTACCTCCAAAAAAGCGACCCTGTAAGCCCTACCCCGCCGGGTGCTGCTGATAGAACCGATACCGCGCGCTGATGTCCTCGATATATTTGCGGGTGCTGGGAAAATCGATCGCGTGGAGCAGGTCGGCGGAGGTCGCGTCCGCGCCGCGTCCGGAATCCGCAATCCAGCGTTCCACGCGGGCGTGTCCGGCATTGTATTCCGCCAGGGCGAAAGGAATCGGATCGGCTTTGTCCTTCCAGCGGTCGAGCGCTTTTTTGAAATACCAGGAGCCGGCATCGAGATTGGTCTTGGGATCGAAAAGGTCGGTCGGGACGAAAGTCTCGATCTTCATCGCCTTCACCCAATCGCTCGCCGCGATTTCGCTCACCTGCATCAAGCCTCGCTCGCCGCTTGTGCCCACCTTTTCGTTTTGAAAGGCACTTTCCCGCCAGGTGATCGCCTTGATTAACAAGGGGTCGACACCGTGCTTGCGGGAAAGATCGTTGATCAACTGGTCGTATTCCGTATAGCGCGATCCGGCCAGCCACGACGCCACGCGGTAGGTGGGATCCGGCGACGCCCACAAGACGATTCCCAGCGCCGCGGGGATGGCCAGCAGGACAGCAAACATCAGATGTTTCAGAAAACGGGCCATGGGCTGCGACTACTCATACGAGCGGGACAAAATACTTCGACAAAAAAGCACAGCTTCGCATCCTGCGCGCATGCCGAAATACGCCCGTGTGCTGGTCGATGACTCCGCCGGCAAGGCTTTTGATTACGAGTTGCCGGCGGGTGTGGCGTCGATGCTGCAACCTGGGTCGCGGGTGCGCGTCCCCGTGCGCACCCGCACCGCGTTGGCCACGATCATCGAACTCCTCGAGGAGACGGATGTCCCGGGCGTGAAACCCATCGCCGAAGTGGTCAGCGCCGAGCCGATCCTCAGCCCGCTCTTGCTCCGGCTGGGAGAATGGATCGCTGATTACTATTGCTGCTCGTTGGAAGCCGCCATGAAGGCGGTTCTGCCCAACGTTATCCGCAAAGCCGAGGTCGGCCATCAGACCCGTCTTTTCGCGCGGCTCGCACGGGAGATTGACAAAGAGGAGCTCGAGAAAATCCGTCGCAAAGCGCCGCTCCAGGCGGGCGTCATCGAGTTTCTCCGCGAGGCCGCGGAGCCCGTTTCGTTGAAGGACCTCGCCGAGAAGTGCGATGCTTCACATGCCGTCGTCCAGGCCCTCGTCAAGAAGGAGCTGATCCTCACCCAGTCGGCGAAAGTCGAGCGCGATCCCTTCGGCGACGAATCCTTTGTTCACGCCGCGCCGCTGGACATGAATCCCGAACAATTGGCCGTCTTCGAACGGGTCCGCCACGCCATCGAGCAGAAAGGCGATGTCGCTCCCAAACCGATCCTGCTGCACGGTGTGACCGGCAGCGGCAAGACCGAGATTTATCTCCAAGCCATTCAGCTCGTTCTCGAGCGCGACCAATCGGCGATCATGCTCGTCCCGGAAATCTCGCTCACGCCCCAGACCGTGGAACGGTTCAAGTCCCGCTTCGCCGCCACGCGCCACGAAGTCGCCGTCCTGCACTCGCATCTCAGCGAAGGCGAGCGCCACGACGAATGGCACAAGATTCGCGAAGGCCGGGCGCGCATCGTTATCGGGGCGCGCTCCGCCATCTTCGCTCCTTGCTCAAACCTCGGCCTGGTGGTCGTCGATGAGGAGCACGAGAATACCTACAAGCAGGAGGAAACTCCCCGCTACCATGGACGCGATGTCGCCGTGTTGCGCGCCAGCATGGAAAAGTGCCCGATCGTTCTCGGCAGCGCCACGCCTTCGCTGGAAAGTTTTCACAACGCGCAGACCGGCAAATACGAGCTGCTGCGCCTGTGCAGCCGCGTCGACGACAAAAAAATGCCGTTCATTCGCGTCATTGACCTGCGCATGGAGTCGAAGAAGTTCGGCGCGATCCTCTCCGAGCGGCTCATCACTGCCATCCAGGACCGACTGACCAAGCGCGAACAAACCATCCTTTTTCTCAACCGGCGCGGATTCTCGACCTCCCTCATCTGCGAAAAATGCGGCCACGTCTGCGAGTGCCCCAACTGCTCCGTCGCGCTGACCTTTCATCGCGCCGCCGCCCGCATTGTCTGCCACATCTGCGGTTATCAGGCGGTGGCGCCGGCGAAGTGCCCGGAGTGCGGCGACAAGGGAATCAAATACAGCGGCACCGGCACGGAGAAAGTGGAAGACGCCGTCGCCCGGCTTTTTCCCACCGCCGTGGTCAAGCGCATGGACGCTGATGTCATGCAGCGCCGCGACGCCTTTCGCGAAACGCTCCAGGCCTTTCGCACCGGCAAGATCGATATTCTCGTCGGCACGCAGATGATCGCCAAAGGCCTGCACTTTCCCAACGTCACCCTCGTCGGCATTATCAACGCCGACCTCGGCCTGCACCTGCCCGATTTCCGCGCCGGCGAACGGACTTTCCAATTGCTCACCCAAGTCGCCGGGCGCGCCGGCCGCGGCGATGTCGAGGGCGAAGTCTTCGTCCAGTCATTCACGCCCTTCAGTCCTTCCATTCAGCACGCGCGCCATCACGATTTCGATGGCTTTTGGGAACAGGAAATCGAGTTCCGCCGGCAATGGGATTACCCGCCTTTCACGCACCTCGCGCTCATCATCGTCCGCTCGACGCACCAGCAGCGCGCCGAGTTTTCCGCGCAAACCTTGCACCGGCGGTTAAAGGAGGAACTCCCGCCGGGCACGAATCTCAGCGAGCCTGCCCCCGCTCCCCTGGAGAAATCCCACGGTAGCTATCGCTTTCATCTCATGCTCCGCACGCGTTCGATCCAGCGCTTGAGCCGCCATCTTCGCGCGGTGCTCGACAAACTCACCTTCCCGGAGGACGTGTTCGTGACGGTCGATGTGGATGCCTATCAGCTTCTGTGATCTTCCGTTCCCATGCCCTATCCACTCGGTTTCACACCTCCGAAAATTGCCCTGAAGGTCGGTCGCACGGTTTCCATCATCGAGCTTCATCAATCCCCGACGGTCCCCTATTACGCTCAGATTTTTACTCCTCCAACCAAGTCCCTCAACGAGAGGCTGATCGCGGGGAGTGTGGAAGTGGCAAAAAAGCGTTGGGGCATGGATCCTTGTCTGATCGAGCCCCCGGAAACGCCGATTGCCTGGGAACGCGACCGCGGGCAGGGGCCGCCAGTCATGATCCCAGACGTCACCTGCCATGCACTTTTGGAAAGCGATTACGGCGCGAAGGACCCGAAACGTGGCTGGTCGCACGTGGCGATCGTCTGGTTTCAAAACAACTACGCCATGCCGATCGAAGAATCCGTCATCGGGCAAATCGCGCTGATCGAATGGGATCGCTGGGCGGAAGATTGGGATTTTTGAAGAGGGCCCGCTCTTGTCATCGCCCGGGTGCTCCACTATTCTTCCACTCGTGACCACCACGGAGAATCTCATGACGGAAACGTGGGAGAGACTTTGCACGACGCCGGGGTTTTCCCATCCTGGATTTACTTGTGACGTTCTTCCCGATGGTCGAGTTATCATGTCGCCGACTTTTAATTACCATGGTTGGTACCAGGCGCGCTTGTCCGTCCTGCTGGCTCAACTCGCCCCTTCCGGACAACCATTCGTGGAACTTGCCGTCCTCACTGCGGATGGGCTGTTTGAGGTGGACGTCGCCTGGAGTTCCGCCTTCGCCCGTTTGCGAAACCAAAAGTACGCCTCCCCGGCGCCGGAAATCTGCATCGAAGTGGAATCGGAAGGCAACACCGATGCCGAATTCCAAAGAAAGCGCGCAGCCCTGTTTGGGGCTGGCTGCAAGGAGGTTTGGATCGTTTCCAAAGAGGGGAAGTTGAGCTTTTTCGCTGCGGAAGGTCCCGTCTTATCGTCAAAGCTCATACCGGCTTTTCCCACGTCGGTTGAGGGCTGACTTGCCTCAAGATAGCCGACCCGGTAGCGCATTACACCCCGAAGCGCCTGCGCATTTCGTCGCTCTCAATTCCTTCCCCGCGCGCAAACTCCGCCGCCGCTTCGGTGAGCGCCTGCTGAATGTCGGCAGCTTCCTCATCCGAGAACTTCGCGACAATCATCTCCGCGATGCCCGCTTGGATTTTCATCCATTCTGCGCGCGGCATCGAGACCACAGTTTCGAGCACTTGTTTGGTGGTCATTGGCAGCCGAAGGCTGCCACGTCTACCTACCGAATTCTACGCGCTTTGGTGACGCCACCTACCCCTCTTCCGTCCGCGAGGGCAGCAGCATCTGAAACGTCGTCTTTCCCGGCTCACTCTCGTAGCGGAGCACTCCGCCCATTTGCTGGACGAAGCCGGTGGCCACGGTCAGGCCCAACCCGGTGGCGTTAAGCTTTTTCTTCGTGGAAAAGAACGGCTGCAGGATTCGTTCGCGGATTTCTTCCGGGACGCCCGGGCCGTCATCGGTCACCGAAATGGAAATCCATTGGATGGCCTGGCGGGCCGGCGTTCCCGGCGGTTTGGGCGCGACGCTGACCGTGAGCTTGACCTGCCCTTTGGGCTCCACGGCTTCGATGGCGTTGCGCACGATTTCAAAGATTGCGGATCGCACACGCGTGCCATCGCCCCAGATCGCCGGCAGTTGATCCGGGCAATCGATCGTCAACTTCGTCTCCGGTCCGCACAAGGCGTCGAACGACGGCCGCAGCATATAAATGAAGTCGTGCAGCTTGATCTCGCGCCAGACCACCGTCGAAGGCCGGACCAGCGAATGCGTCCGATCCATCAGCTCCGAAGCGGCCCGCGCACCGTCCTTGATCTTGGTCAGCCCTTCGCGCGTTTCGCGATCGAGCTTCTTGTTGTCCAGCAACAGACCGACATAGCCGTTGAATAAGGTCAGAATGTTGTTCATCCGGTGCGCCAGACCGCGCACCAGTTGATCCTGAAAATCCGAATGTTCGATCTGCATGGGCCGAAGCTAGATAAGCAGCAACTATGCTTGGTGGATGATGTTTTTAAAACAGGTTTTGCGTAGAATTACCCACCGCGCGCCGCGAACCCATCCCCTAGATTCGCACGGGTCGCTTCCGACGCGTGGGCGGAATTCGACATCAGGTCGGCACGACGCTCACTTCCCCCGCCGTCAACCGGGTGAGCGTGGCGTCGGCTCCTCGAAGCAGCAGGTGCCCATCCGCATCCAGGGATTCAGCGCGGCCCTCCAGCATCGTGCGGCCGTACTGCAGTTGCACCCAATGTCCGAGAAGCAAACTGCGGCGCGATGCTTCGGCGATGATCTCCGGGAACGCCGACGCCGCCTGCCCCAGCCGCGCGTCCATTTCCCGCAAGAGATTTGCCGCAAACGCCGGCCGGTCGACATCGCGACCGATCGCCATCCGCAGCGAAGAGGCTTTGCCCTGGAGTTCGGGAGGAAAATCGTGCAGATCGTGATTCACGTTCACTCCGATGCCGACCACCGCGAAAGGCTGTCCCGCTGTGTCGACGCCGCTTTCAGCGAGAATTCCGGCCACTTTCTTCCCGTGGAGATAAATGTCGTTGGGCCATTTGATTCCCCCGGCGATGCCGAGCGAATTCTCAATCGTCACGGCCAACGAGACCGCGGCCCACGTCGTTAGTCGCGGCCAGAGGGCAATCGGCAGTCCCGGACGCACGAGCAGCGACAGCCACAGCCCGCGATACGGCGCGGACGCCCACGCCCGGCCAAATCGGCCGCGCCCGGCATTTTGCCGTTCGGCGAAGATCACCACGCCGCCATCGGCGCCCTGGCGGCCACGTTGCATCGCCAGGTCGTTCGTCGAACCGGTCTCCGCAAACACCACGATCTCCCGCACCAATTCGCTCGCTCCAAGCCGCGAGTGCAGATCATCCGCCATCAATCGGTCCGGCGAATGGACGAGACGGAAGCCCAGCCCCGGTCGTTCTTCGAGCACGAATCCGGCGCTCCGCAAATCCTTGAGGCGCGCCTCGACGAGCGGGAGCGGCGCCTCCACTTGCGCCGCCAGGTCGGTGGCCGGCAGATGGACCTGCGATGCGCGCAAGGCCGTCAGAAGGCGCGCATCCAGGCTCATCATGTGAGCTCGAGCGAGAAATCGATGGCCGGAGCCGAGTGCGTGAGTGCTCCCACCGAGATGTAATCCACCCCCGTCGCGGCGATCTTCGCCACCGTTTCGAGATTGACCCCGCCGCTCGCTTCCAATTGCACGCGTCCATCGGCCAGGCGAACGGCTTCGGTCATGTCGGCGGTGGACATGTTATCGAGCAGGATGACGTCGATCCCCATCAGCGTGAGAAACCGCCGCACCTGTTCGATCGAGTCGGCTTCCACTTCGATCCGGATGCTGGGATTTTCCGCACGGCAGTTGCGAATGGCTTCCTGGAGATGTTGCAATTCCGTATCCGCGGCGAGGTGATTGTCCTTCACCAGCACCATGTCGTACAAACCAAACCGGTGATTCTGGCCGCCACCCGCCAGCACCGCCGCCTTTTCCAGGGCACGCAAGCCCGGAGTCGTCTTGCGCGTATCGAGAATGCGCGCCTTGGTCCCGGCGACCGCATCCACATAGCGCCGCGTGAGCGTCGCCACTCCCGAAAGCTGCTGGAGAAAATTCAGCGCCACACGTTCCGCCGTGAGAATGGAGCGCACCGCGCCGGAGACTTCGATCACCGTCTGCCATTTTGACAGGCGGCTGCCGGAGGCCGCGGCGATCGTCAGCCCGATCTGCGGGTCGACGCGTTGGAAGACTTCCGCGGCGACTTCCACGCCGGCCGCGACCGACGGCTCCTTGGCGAAGATTCGCGCCGTGCGGCGTTCGAGGCCGACGAAATAGCGTGAGGTGATGTCACCCCGGCCGATGTCCTCGGCGAGAGCGATCGCGATGGGATCGTGCGTCGTGCGGGCGGCGACGGGCAATACGTAAAGAGATGGCTGTTCAGGCACAGGGCTCTATCTAATTGGGCGGGGCGTGGGGCGGCAATGCCGCAGTGAGGGATGGTCCCTTTCTGCGTGTCGGCCCCGCATACTCCACGTGGCTCTCAACCCTCAACTCTCAACAATCAACTTCCCCTTCACGCTCCCGGCTTCGCCGCGTCCTTCGCCACATCCGGAATCCGCGCCGGGGTGCCTTCGGCCAGCGAATCCGGCGGATCGAGAATCACCGCATCGGCGGGAGTGAGCCCGTTGGTCACTTCGAGGGTGTTTCCGAAGTCATGCCCGATCTCGATCTTCACCAACTCCACATGGCCATTGCGAATCACCGCGACTTGCGTGCCTTCCGAGCGGAAGAGCAGGGTATTCGCGGGAATCGTCACCGCGCCCTCGGTGCCGGGGATTTTCAAGTGCACGGTGGCATAGCCGCCCGGGAACAATTTTCCCGAGGAATTTTCCACGTCAGCTTCCACATTCAGTGTGTGGGAGAGGGGATCGATCGACTCCGAATCACGGACCAGTTTTCCGGTGAATTTCTCATTCGGGAAGGAGTCGAATGTGATCTGCACTTCGTCACCGTGCTTGATCGTGGAGGCATAGACTTCCGGCACGGAGAAGTACACGCGCAGGATGTGATTGTCCTCGAGATGGAAAAGCTCCTTGGACCCGCTGGCCTGGATCAAGGCGCCGATATCGGTGCTGCGCGCGGTGATGACGCCGTCGAAAGGCGCGGTGACTTTTTCGAAGGCCTTGAGCTGTTCGAGCCGGCGGACGTTGGCCTCGCCGGACGTGACCAGCGCGCGCTTCGCGGCGAGATCGCTCACGGCGGTGTCCCGTTCCTGCGAGGAGATGGTCTTGTTCTTGAAAAGGTCCTGCGAGCGTTTCTCGGTGATCTCGGCCAGGCTCAAGTTCGCCTGGGCGTTTTGCAAATCACCGCGCGCCTGTTCGAGCTGGCGGTCGACTTCGGGCGTCTCGATTTCGGCGAGAATGTCGCCCTGCTTCACGTGAGCGCCGATGTCCACGTTCCAGGTCTTGAGATAGCCATTGGTGCGCGCGTAGATCGCCGTATCCATGTAGGCTTGGGCGCTGCCCGGCAGGCTGATTTCGCCGGAGGTCAGGACGGCGGACGGATGCACCACGTTGAAGGGCAGCGCGGTGTCTTCGAGCGTGCTGCGTTTCAGTTCGGCGGCGGCTTTTACGCGGCTGTACAACGACTGCACTACGGCGACGGCGACCACCGCCACGACGATCAAGGAGAAAACAACCAATCCGGATTTTCCACTCTTTTCCGGATGCTGAGGACCACCGCCCGGATTTGCAGGGCGCTCATGCGGGACGGTGTCGGGTTCATTACTCGGGGGCATCGGCGGGATGTCAACGATTCGGGACATAAGAGATTTCAGGCATGTTTGCGAGCCCGGCCATAAAGTATGCTAAATACGGCAGGGACAAAGATCAACGTGGCCACGGTGGCGCAGAGCAGTCCGCCGATGACCGCACGGCCGAGCGGGGCATTCTGCTCGCCGCCTTCGCCGAGGCCCAGGGCCATCGGCACCATGCCGATCATCATGGCCAGCGCGGTCATGATCACCGGGCGGAAACGCGTCCGCCCCGCTTCGATGGCCGCGGCGATGGGATTGCCATTTTCCTGGTAATGCTCCTTGGCGAAAGAGATCACGAGGATGCTGTTTGCCGTGGCCACGCCCATGCACATGATCGCGCCCATGAGCGCGGGCACGCTGATCGTCGTGTGCGTCAGGAGCAGCGCCAGGACGATGCCCGAGAGCGCGGCCGGCAGCGCCATGATGATGATGAACGGATCGAGCCACGACTGGAAGTTCACCACGATGAGCATGTAGAGGAGGAGGATGGCAAAGCCCAGGCCGGCGAGCAGACCGAAGTAGGAATTGCGCATCGTATTCACCTGTCCGCGCACGGTGATGAAGGTCCCGCGAGGGAGGGTCGATGGCGGCATTTTCAGCCAGCCATGACGGTCGAGCCACGGACCGAGACCGACGGAATCGGCGGCGCTGCGCAGGAAACCGGGTTGCGGACTGTATTTGCTCAACACTTTCTCGACATCACGACTGACCGCGCCCAAGTCCCGATCCTGCGCCGAACCGTAAATATCCACCGTCCGGCGAATGTTGTACTGGGTCACGGCTTCCATCTCCGTGGCGCGATGGAGCGTCGCGAGGTCGCCGAGAATCTCGGAATGCTGGCCGTTCGGTGCGCGCAGCGGGATGTTCTCGATATCGCCCAGCGATTGCATGCGGTAGGGGGGCACCTGCGCGACGAGGTTGTAGTTCACGCCGTTCTTTTGGTTGAGGAAGAACATCGGCGTCACCTGCATGCTGCCGCTCAAAGTATTGAGCACGTTGCTGGCGATGGTCTGCTCGGTGAATCCGCCCTGGAGCGCCTTCGCCCGGTTCACCGCGACGTCGAGCGTCGGGTAGTCGAGCGGTTGCTGGACGCGCAAATCGACCAGGCCCGGGATCAAGCGCAACTCGCCCATCATCTTTGTCGCGATGCCGTGGCTCACCTTCACGTCTTTCCCTTCGATCTGGATATCCATCGGCGCCGGAATGCCGAAGTTGAGGATCTGGGTGACGATATCCGCGGGCAGAAAATAAAAGGTCGTCGCGGGATAATCCTGGTTGAGCCGCTTGCGCAGGCTGCGCACATAGTCGGGAGTCGGGCGATGCCCCTCGCGCAGCGAAACGAGAATGTCGGCATCATTGGCCCCGATGGCGCCGGAGGTCATGTGCATCGTATTCATCGGGCTGTAGGGCAGGCCGATGTTATCGAGGATGCTGGCGATCTCGTCTCCGGGAACCTCCTTGCGAATGGTATTCTCCACCAGATCGCAAAGCCGCGCCATTTCCTCGATGCGCAGGCCGGTGCTGCCGCGCACATGGAGGAGAAACTCGCCGCTGTCGGCGCTGGGAAAGAAGTCCTCGCCCAGCCACGGCACGAGCAACGCGACCGCGCCGCAAGCGAGGAGAAAGACGAGCACGAAAGTTTTCCGCACCGAAACGAGATACTCCAGGATGCCGCTGTAAAAGCGGTGCACGCGGGCAAACCCATTCTCGAAGGTCTGCTGCATCCGCCCGAGGAGATTGGTGCTCGGCTCCTCATGCTGGTGCGTCTTGAGCAGATACATGGCCAGCGTCGGCACGAGCGTGCGCGAGAGAAGATAGGAGGCGAGCATGGCGAAGACCACCGCCTCGGCCAGCGGGACGAAGAGGTAGCGGGCCACGCCCCCGAGCATGAACATGGGCAGGAAGACGATGCAGATACAAAGCGTGGCGACAAAGGCCGGCACCGCGATCTGCTGGGCGCCGTCGAGGATCGCCGTCGTCAGCTCCTTTCCCATCGCCAGGTTGCGGTGGATGTTTTCCACTTCCACCGTGGCGTCATCCACCAGGATGCCCACGGCCAGCGCCAGGCCGCCCAGCGTCATGATGTTGATCGTCTGGTGCATCAGGCTCAGGACGATGATCGACGTGAGGATGGAGAGTGGAATCGACGTGGCGATGATCACCGTGCTCCGCCAGCTCCCGAGGAAGAGCAGGATCATCATCCCGGTCAGCGCCGCGGCGATGACCGCTTCGCGAATCACCGAACTGATCGCCGCCCGGACGAACAGCGACTGATCCGAGAGCATCGTCATCTTCAATCCTTCCGGCACGATCGCCGCGATGCGCGGGAGCATCTTGCGCACCCCGGCGACCACATCCAGGGTCGAGGCCTTGCCGTTCTTCAGGATGCTCACCAGCACGCTCCGATGCCCGTCCTGGCGCACGATATTCGTCTGTAGGGCGAAGCCGTCGCTCACTACCGCCACGTCCCGCACGAAAATGGTCGTCGTGCCCACTTGCTTGATTGGGATGTCGCTGATTTCCGCCAGGCTGCGCGCCGCGGCATTCGTCCGCACGTCGTATTCCCGCGACCCGATCTTCACGATGCCGGAGGGCACCACCACGTTCTGCGCGTTCACCGCGGTGAGCACGTCCGTGGCCGACACGCCCTTCTCCTGCATCATCCGCTGGTCCATGTTGATCATCACCTGGCGCTGCTTGCCGCCGTAAGGATTCGGCACCACCGCGCCGGGCACGGTGATGAGCTGCGGCCGGACGTAGTTTTGCGAGGCGTCGTTCAACTGCTGCTCGGACAGTCCTGAACCCGAAAGCCCGAGCTGCAGGACGGGCACACTCGACGCGCTGAAGTTGATGATTTCCGGCGGCAACGTCCCGGCCGGCAACGACCGCAACATGAACTCCGAGGCCGCGCCGACCTGCGCATTCGCCGTGTCGAGGCTGGCATTCGGCTGCAGATAAATTTTCACCACGGCGGAGCCGCTGTAGGTCGTCGACTCGATGTGCTCGATGTTGTCGACCAGCGCGGTCAGCGCCTTTTCGTAAGCGGTCGTCAACCGGCCTTCGAGTTCCTCCGCATTCAGCCCCGAATACTGCCACGCCACCGAGACCACCGGAATATCGATGCTCGGAAAAATGTCCGTCGGCGTCCGCTCGATCATCACCGGACTGATGATGAAGATTAGAAGGGCGAGGACGATGAAGGTATAAGGCCGGTTAAGGGCGAGTCTGACGATCCACATGGAAAGCGATCAAAAGGCGTTCAACGTCCGCAGGTAAAGCTTAGGGCGATTGGACGTGCTTGCGGTGATGTTGAGAACGTCTTTGCGGTTGGGCGGGTAGGAAAGTTGATGGTTGAGAGTTGGTCCGGGCCGGCCGGGCGTAAGTTGAGAGCAGCGGCCCGTGGACCGCGATGATTGGCGGCTCCGCCGCAAGGCGCGGAGCCTGGGAGCGGCGCCCTCCAGGTCGCCGACGCAAAGCGGGGCACGGCCGGCGAAGAGAGCCCGTCGACAGGCCCAGGGCGACGTTCCGCATCGATGTTGAGAAATGATGACTTTTTTCGGAAAATCGCGGGGTTTACTCTGAAGAAAAACGGCGATGGATGACAGGCATCGGAGCGGATTTGACCACATTCCCACTTCGGCCAGCTCCCCTCCGACAGGCTCAGGGCCTCGAGCCAGCGAAGCGCGCCGAAACGAAAGTCCCCGATCCCGTCGAGGGGTGCCATGGGCCTCTCGCAAAGCCTTGGCTCGGGGCCACCGTGGGGTGGAACCGGGCGGTGCGGCTTTGACGCTCCCGCGTCAATCGCCTCGGATGGAATGCTTTTCACGATCAGTTTCGTTGGGACTTGCGGAATGAAAGGCAAGAACAAATTGGGTTCATTCTCGGTCCTCAGTGTTCGGGCGATGTTTGCGCGGCCGAATAGGGCGGCGGAGATGCCGCCTGCCCCGAGGCCTTTTCCGTTGGCGCGGGTAAACACAGCAGTTAGTTAAGAGGCATGCCCTCCGGAAAGAAATGGACGCGTCACGAACTCCTCGTAGCGCTCAATCTCTATCACAAGCTGACGTTCGGGCAGCTTCATTCGCGCAATCCAGTCATTGTTACGTTAGCCAAGAAACTCGACCGAGGAGCCAATAGCCTAGCCATGAAGCTCTGCAATTTGGCCTCCTTGGATCCCGCCTTAAAGCTCCGGGGCATCAAAGGCTTGCCCGGAGCAAGTTCGCTGGATCGGCAAATATGGGAGGAGTTCCACGCGGATCTTAACGAAGCGGTTCCCGCGAGCGAAGGCGCATTACGTCAGCTCTTTGGAGCTGGCGAAGAATCGGACCTCGAAGTGCTTCCAAAGGAAGGCATCCGGGTTCGCAAGCACCCTCCGACTGGACCATCAGAGGTGATGGCCAATGTGAAACAGCGACGTGGGCAGGAGTACTTTAGGGACGCGGTGTTAAACAATTTCGGCGGCCGTTGCGGAGTCACCGGTCTCGCGATCCGTGAACTTTTAATTGCCTCCCATATCCTGCCTTGGGGCACTCACCCCGCCGAGCGTTGGAATGTGCGGAATGGAATTTCGTTATCGAGACTTCACGACGCAGCCTTTGATCGCCGCCTCATCACGTTTGATGAGCAGCTTCGGTTGGAGCTTTCGCCCCGCCTCAATTCAGAGCTATCGCAAGCTGCAATAGTATCAAATTTCGGCCAATACGCCGGGCAGCCGCTGCAGATACCCGATGACGCGGTACTGCCGGACCTGTCATTCCTTGCTGAGCATCGGGCGAGCGTCTTCAAGAAATCGTAGGTCGGTAACAGCAAAGAAACTTACTTAGTTGCATCAGGATGCTTTTGAAGACTCGGGTTTGAACGCCTTGCCCGAGAATTTCGATCGCTGTGGCATAGTGCTGACAATCGATTTCGCATCCCATCAGCTTTTCGACTTCGTGTTTGCGTAAGAGGCGGGGACCGAATTCTGTCTCAACGAATGGGCCCACGTTAATCTTGTGGTACGAGCGGACAATCGTCGGCACGCGTCTTGATTTCCGATTGATCATGGAGAAGCCGAAGCCGTGACCGAGGGCACGATGACGCTCGCGATGACGACGCAGCGCCTCGATGCTGCCAGCGATTCGTCCGGCGTCGTGCCGGTCCTGTTCGTTTGGGGCGTCAATGACAGATACCAAGTTACCGTCGAAGGCGATGTTTGGCGGGCTTAACTGGAAGCCGGGCGAAAGCGTCGCGACCATCAGCCAGCGTTTCCGGTCTTGAGGTTCGTTCCATTGGCGGAACGGGTCCAGGTTCGCCTGCGTGACATGATAGCCGAGTTGCTGGAGGTGATGAGCAAGCGTCATTCCGGCCAATGATGTTCCGAACGAGGGAACATTTTCGAAGACGCAGGCTAATGGCAGATATGTGGCGACAAGTGCCGCGATACACAAGAAGAGGTCACCTGTGTCGCCAAGTTCGGGTTTCTCGCGCAGAGACTTCTTGGCGCGGCCGAGCATGGAGTGACTTGTGCACGGAATCGCGGCAACAAGCACCTCATGAGCCGGATATTCGGAAGGATGAATGCGCCGGACGTCCGCTTGGACCAGTAATGCGTCGGAATGTGTAGCCTGCCAAACGTCGGCGAAGCGCGGCTCGATTTCGACGCCAGCTATCAGCTTGAAATCGGGGAGTTGGCTGATCGCCGCGGAAAGCGTTCCACCGCCCGAGAATACCTCCAAGGTGCGCCACGGCGGCGGAGCAGTAAGCTGGCGGCGAATTGTGAAAGCTCGAACGGACGGAGAGATTTCGATCAGCCGACGGGAACCCGAAATCTTGATTTCATTCCATTTCGCGAGTGGCGCGAGGAGCACTCGATTTGCGACATCGATGATGGGGCGCACCCCGCCGGCTGCGCGCTTCTTGGACACTTGGTGTGTTCCCCTTGGAGTGGGGCGCAGACAGACGCGTTGAGCGAAGGTCTCGACGCTAAATGAGGTACCGATTGCGAATCCCAGCGTTGAAAGGCGCTGCGATTCCAACCATAAGCGAGGGCTTCCCCGATTCTCCCCGATCTTGTGAAAGGTCAGGAATTTTCGGGATAGGTGCGGATTAGCCATGCGCCAAAAATCCCCTGGAAACGACTTATCGTCCATGGACTATGAGTCAACTCGTAAGCCCTGACCTACCACTTCCGGGTTCTGCTGCGCCGTCACTCAAGATAGCCTCTGAGGTGTAGTCCGGGCGCTTCGCGAAAATCGCGAGCATTTCCCGTTAGTTAATAGCGCTTCGTTTCACTCGGAGAGGGGCGGTTGGTTTTTGACGAGCGGAAGCTGGAACCCGAGAGCGGGGGCGATAGACTGTGCGATCTATGCGATATGGGACTGCGCCGAAAGAATTGGGTTTTCTCCGGAGGATGTTCTTTCCGCGGATTCAGCGGCCGGACTATCTGCGCGCGGGCAGGGATGATTTGGATGCTCCGCTTTCGTCGCAGAAGGCGATCATCCGGGAAGGCGTGGTGGTGTTGGGCGCGGTCAATCAGACAATCAGACGTCCGGGGTCGTGCTTGGGTTCGGGTAGGATGAGGAAGGGGTGGGGGATGGCGCTGGAAGTAGGAGAGGCTTCCCAGCCTCTTCTGCCCGTCCAGTCGGGACTCCCCGGGGAAGCGGCAGGGATGCCGCCTTTACTTTCAGCTACGGCTTCGCCGCTCTGCACTGCTATCTGGAAGAATCGCGCAGGTTCGTGAGGTGGAGAAAAAAGGGACCACGGATTGCACGGATGGCACGGATTGATTTCGCAGCGGAGGTTTTAATCCGTGAAATCCGCGTAATCCGTGGTCCAATTCTTCCGAGCCTGTTCTTTCGCGTGTTTCGTGGGCAGCCCCTCCTGGCTGCGGCTTCGCCGCGCTGTGCCTTTGCAGTTAAAGACCGCGCGTTTCCCGCTTCACTTCCCCAGCCCCAGCGAATCCGCATAACTCGCATCCGTGCGGTGTAACTCCTCCAGCAATGCCGCTCGCATTTTCCCCATGCGCTCTTTCTGCTCCGGCGCTTCCGCGAGATTCTTTAGCTCCTCCGGATCTTTGCGCAGATCATAGAGCTCCTCGATCTCGCCCGCGCGGAGGTAATGGATATACTTCCACCCATCCACGATCACCGCATCGTACCACGGCACGTGTTGATGCTCCGCCTTCTGCGGCTTGTTTTTCAGAATCTTCGCCACGTCACTCCCATAACTCTCCCCCGTATGCTCGTAGAGACACGGGTAAGGCCACGCCGCCGACGGATCGCGGAGCAGCACGGTGAAATCCCGACCGTGCAATTTCCATGGATGCTCGATCCCGGCGAACGCAAAAAACGTCGCGATCAAGTCCACGCTGCTCACCACTTGCGGACACGGCTTGCCTTGCGCCACCGTCCCCGGCATCGAGACAATGAACGGCGAGCGGTAATTCGCATCGTAAGGCGCCACCTTCATCCGGCAGCCATGCTCGCCCATGGCGAAACCCTGGTCCGCGGAATAAACGACCAGCGTATTATCGAGCTGCCCCGTCTCGCGCAGCGCCGCGATCATCTGTCCCACGCCCTGATCCACCACCGGCATGCATTCATTCACCTGCCGCACCCACTCATCGAAAACCTTCTTCCCTTTGCCTTTCGCCTTCTTGCTCCCTTCATCCCCATCGCCCGAATCCCCGCCGAGCTTTTCCCCGCTGCCCGCGGCGACGATCCGCCCATCGCTCGCGCGCTCCCAGGCCTGCGTCTTGTTCAGGTAATCCGGCTTGCCCGGCCGCGGCGGCAAGATATCCGCCGGCTCCGGCACCGGCGCATCCTTGTAGAGACCCTTGTCCCGAGCCGGCGGAATCGAAGGCCCGTGAATGTTACCATAGCATAGCCACAGATACCAAGGCTTGTCCGGATCGCGATGCGCCCCGCGAATGTATTCCACCGCCCATTGGTTATAGTTATCCGCCGGATAACCCGGTATCTTCTCCTCGACCCCATTCGTGCCAATGATCTCGTCCGTGTAATAAGCGCCCGCATTCTCCGGATGCTTCGGCCGATCCCACACCCGCTGATAATCCCAATCACGGTTCCAGCCGGAATCCTCGCCCGTGTGCCACTTGCCGATCTGCGCCGTCTGGTACCCATGCTCGCGGAAGACCTTTGGCCAAAACGGACATTGCTCCGGATCATAAGTGCTATCCGGATATTTCCCCGCCATGCGCATCGATTCGATTCCATGTGGCCAATGCCCCGTGAGCAGCGCGGCGCGCGAAGGCATGCACCACGAGCCGAGATACGCCCCCTGAAACCGCACCCCGCTCGCCGCCAGCGCATCGATATTCGGCGTCTTCACCCAGGCCCACGATTCCGGATAGCAATGCACCGTCTTGTAACTCTCGTCATCCGCGAGGATGAAGAGGATATTCGGCCGCTTCTTCTCCGCCGCGGCGGCGGCGCGGCAGGCGATACTGGCGAGTGCAAGCAGGAGCAATACTCGGAAAGTTTTCATAACTGGGGGGTGAGGGATAGACAGTGAGACAACCAGACGAGGAGACAATCAGAAACTCCGCTGGCGAGCGATGCCAGGCTGGCGCGCTAGGTTCTGTTCACGAATTCGAAAAAACACGAGCAGGCGCGCTTGCGTTTTGGAGTGCGGTGCTGCCGTTTCGACAAGCTCAAGGCCCCGAGCCCGCCGAGGGGCTGCACCGCTTTAGGAATGTCTGCGGGAGGCCATTGGATGTTGAGTGTTGGATGTTGGATGTTGGATGTTCCTCCGCCCTTCCGCCCGCGCCCGATCCCACCCGCACCTAAGCACACCCCCAGCACTCTGATTGTCTGATTGTCCGACAGTCCGATTGTCTCCGCCCCGCCCCGCCCCCCATGAAACCCCTCCTCCTCGCGCTCACCCTCCTCACCCTCGCCATCACCGCCCCGACCCACGCCGACCCCCTCCGCGCCGGCGCCGCCGCCGTCGTCATCACCCCGCCTCTCGGCACGCCGATCAACGGCAACATGCGCCCCATCATCGCCGAGAATGTCCACGACGAACTCCACGCCCGCGCTCTCGCCCTGACCGACGGTAAGACCACTCTCGCCTTCGTCGTCGTCGATAATTGCCTCATCCCGCGCGAAGTCTTCGACGCCGCCCGCGCCCTCCTCAAAACCGAGGTCGAGCTCCCGCCGGAGAATGTCATGATGTCCGCCACGCACTCGCACTCCTGCGGCGCCGTCGCCGACGTCTATCTCTGTGACGCCAGCCCATCCTATCGCGCCGCCCTGCCCCGCTATATCGCCGACGCCGTCCGCCGCGCCATGCACAACTTCGTCCCCGCCCGCGTCGCCTGGGGCAGCGGCAGCCTCCCGCAGGAAGTCTTCTGCCGCCGCTGGCGCTTGAAGGAAGGGGCCAAAGCGCCCAACCCCTTCGGCGGCAATGACCTCGCGAAAATGAATCCCCCCATCGCCAGCCCCGATCTCCTCGAGCCCGCCGATTCCACCGATCCCGAACTCTCCTTCCTCGCCGTCCAGACTGCCGCCGGCAAACCCCTCGCCCTCCTCGCCAATTACTCCCTGCACTATGTCGGCGGCGTCGGTTCCGCCGATCTGTCCGCCGACTATTTCGGCGCCTTCGCCGACCGCATCCAGCTCCTCATGGGCGCCGACCGCCAGGACCCGCCCTTCGTCGGTATCATGAGCAATGGCACCAGCGGCGACATCAACAACAATAACTTTCGCGTCCCCAACACCCGTCTCAAGGAACCCTACGCCCAGATCCGCAAAGTCGCCGACGAAGCCGCCAACGAAATCTTGCGCGTCCTCAATTCCGGCATCGAGTGGCACGACAACGTCATCCTCTGCGCCGCCACCCGCGAACTCACCATCGCCACGCGCAAACCCACCGCCGAAGACGTGGAAAAAGCCAAAGCCATCGTCGCCGGCCGTCCCCCGCTCGCCCTCAAGACCCTGCCCGAAATCTACGCCCGCGAACAAATCCTCCTCGCGCAATATCCCGACACCATCACCATGCCCATCACCGCCTTCCGCATCGGCGACCTCGCCATCGCCGGCTGGCCCAATGAAGTCTTCGCCAGCTCCGGCCTGGCCCTGAAAAAAGACAGCCCCATCAAACCGATGTTCACCATCTCCCTGGCCAACGGCTGGTACGGCTACCTCCCGCCCCCCGACCAACACCCCCTCGGCGGCTACGAAACCTGGCGGTCGCGGACCAGCTATCTCGAAGTCGGCGCGGAGCCCAAGATTCGCGAAGCCATCCTCCAAGTGCTCGGAGAACTCGCGCAGCCGTAGCTTCCAAATAAACAAAGCTTCGCTCCTGTCAGACGCCGATAGCTATAACGCCTTCGGCGATTCAATCCTTGCTTTCAAGATCCTCCTCGTCGTCATCGGCGGTCCCTTCGAATTCTGCTAGTCGTTCCTTCGCAAGGTGTTCCAGTCGCCGGGCTTGAGTCAGAAGAGTTGTGCGAAGGTGTTTGGTCACTTTTCGTTCACTTATGACACGGGCGAGCGCGGCAATGGTGCTGGCTCGCCGGGCAATGCGCACGTCGGGGTGTTTTCGCTCGGGGAAAATGTCCTCGGGGATGATCCGCCCCACGTACGGCTGCGGCAACTTGATGAGTGCGGTCTTGCGAGGCGCTTTTTCGTTGAGGACGGCGTTGAAAGAGGACTCTTTGATGACCTCAAGAAATAGTGTGTATTCCGCACGGTCGAGTTCGGCCTTGGCCTCATCCTTCGGAAGATGGCCGAGGTCGAGCGGCCATACGCGGATTTCGGCTACCTCGAACGGATCAAGTACGTTCATGGCCACTGCGTCGGTTCGCTGATTCGTAAGATGTCGGCCAATGCGCTTCCCTAGCCCCTCGAATGTCTGGCCGATGTAAATAGGTTCACCGTCGTAGTCGTAGAAAGCGTAGACACCGAATTGGCATGTGCCGATGCGGCGACCTTTGCCGTCCTTCGTCTGTAGAAAGGTTTTGATTTCCCGTCGAATCGCAGCGACGTCTGCGGGTTGGCCCTCTGGCGCTTTAGGGGCGCTTGCGAGCTTTTCGGGCGGTTCCGTAGTGGATGGTGCGGCGCTGGCAGCCGACTTCTTTTGCTTGGGCATGGAGGGTAGCGGCGACTGGCGTTAGGTAATTCTCTGCTATCCAGCGTATGACTGGAACACAAACGGCGTCACCAAATCCAAAGAGCGCTTGGTTAAGAGGCACATCGAGTCGAAAATCATCTGCCCCCATTAGTCGGGCGCATTCGCGGGCTGTAAGTAGGCGAACCGCGAATTGACCTTTCCCGGCTATGAAGAGAATCTGCCGGCCGCTCCCGCCACGAGGCGTGCGCAAGCACCCAGCTATGCCATCGGTTCGTAGTTCGGCCATAGAGCCTGTCGCACGTACACGTCTAAATACTGTGGCATAAGAACGCTTGGATGAATCGATCATTGCGTCGGCTTGCGCGCGATGCTTCGGGCTCATCTGATTGAGTAGGTAGTCGCAGCGCTCGCGACTCCACCACGCGGCAGAATTTGGCGAAATATTTTCAATGATGTCCGCAAGTTCGGTCGTTCGGTGCGGAAGAACCGGCAATTCGCGCAATCTCCATTGAATGTCTGGATGCCAAAGAATGAAGTCCGCCAGGGCTGCCGGGCGCAGTTCGCTTTCAAAGAGGCTCGGCGTCTCAGCGCTATGGGGCGTCGTGTTTCGCTGACCGACCACGAAAAGACGCTGTCGGCTTTGCGGCACGAACCGCGAAGCGTCAATTATGAACGCGTCAACGCAATAGCCAAGTGAGTTTAGCGCGACAAGAGCCTCGTGGAAATCTGCGCCGCCATGGGAGGTCAGGAAGCCTGTGACGTTCTCCAAAAGGATCAATGGAGGACGGCGTTTGCCCATCTCGTCCAAAATACGGATAAAGCCCCAGAACGCAGAGGAATGCTCTCCAGCGAGGCCCCTACGCGCGCCGGCAAGCGACAGGTCATTACAAGGGAAGGATGCGGTCGCCAGGATTGTTGAGGGGACTTCGGCTTCGTCGAGCGCATGGACGTCGCCCAAGACGAATTCGGGCGATGGGCCAAAGTGATGCACATACATCTCTTGTTTCTTCTCGTCGATGTCGTTAGCGAAAACGGTGCGCCATCCCGCCTGATCAAAACCTAGCCTCATCAGCCCGATGCCAGCAAAATATTCGGCCACAGTGTTTTCCCACGTCGGCTCGTTCGGAAGTTCCATTGTCTCTTTTTGGCGTGGTCAGCCGTTTTTTGCAACTCCGATAGTTCGCCTCAAGGTCTTCTGAATCCGCGCGAGCACCTTCGATGGTTCACGCAAAGAATGTTCCCATATTCGAAGCACCTTCCACCCTTTGGCTCTGAGAATGCGAGAGGTAGCGCGATCTCTAGTGCAGTTTCGTCCAATCTTTCGAGTCCAGTAGGCTAAGTTGCTAGCAGGCATGCGACAATGTTGTGGGCACCCATGCCAGAAGCAGCCATCGACAAACACGGCTACGCGCTCCTTTCGAAAGACAAAGTCGGGCTTGCCTGGCAGTGGAGAGTGCCGCCTCCATCCGTTGATGCTGTTGGCTCGGAGAATCGCAATCAGTCTCAACTCAGTATTTTTGTTTCCGCGCGAACGAATCGAGGACATAACTGCGGAACGCTCGGAAATCGAAAATACATCGACCATTTTCTGATTCACCGACGTTCGCATACTTAGTCGGGACCTGCCAACAGCACATCGGTTAGCGGTCAAAAGGGTAATTCTGCCTCGCTCACAAAGTGCGGCTTTCGAACGCGAGCTGCGGAAAATTGCATTTCACGGTGGGGTGGCTGTCGACATCTTCAGAAAATTCCTCAAGTGCGTCGCCGTGCCAGCACCCGCGCTTTCAATTGCTGCCAATCGCTCGCGGAACCGGGATCGCTGCGATATTCGTCCATGCTGCGTTCCAGTTCAGCGTGGATCTCATCCTCGGTGAGGCCTGGGAGATCCTTCAGCGCAACTCCGTAGAGTTCTTCGGCAAGTTGCAGCATCTCGGCTTCGGACAAGGCGAGCAATGCTGGGAAGCGTTCGAGGATCATGCGGCAACCGTAGTGATGGAATCCTCGAAATCAACAGTTAGGCCGAACCGCCACCCATCCGCCCGCCGAATCCGGGTACCATGCTTCTTCCTCGCCTCCTTCTCTCCGCCGTCGTCCTCGCCCTCCTCCCGCTGAGCCACGCCACCGCCGAAAACCCATCCCCCACCGTCGCCGATCCGGCGCCTGTCTTCGACCCGATGGTTTTCTTCACCGGCCACGTCCGTTCCTGGGGCGTCTTTGAAAATAGCGGTGGCGCCGCTACCGAAATCATCAAGACCGAATGCTCGGGACGCATGTTCCACGGGGAACTGCGCATGGAGCAGGACCTTTATTTCAGCAAACGTCCGCGCCAGCACCGCAGTTGGCGGATGCGCCGGCTGGACGCGCATCATTTCGAAGCCACGGCCAACGATCTCGTCGGTGTCGCCCGTGGCGAATCGCGTGGCAATGCCTTCATCTGGAGCTTCACCCTCGCCACCAAGCCCGGTCACCCGCTCTACAACGTCCGCATGACCCAGCACATGTATCTTCAGCCGGACGGACGCACCATGATCAACCGCGACACCATCCGCAAATTCGGCTTCCTCCTCGCCGAAGTCACCGAAGAATTCCGCAAGGATTGAGCCGGGGGCCCGGACGTTTTCCAAGGAGTCTGAAGGGTGAGGCCGTCGGGGCATCACAAGCCCGTGCCGGGCGAGAAATTGTTCTTGCCTTTCGCGTCCAAAGTCCCAACGACGCGATCCATGAATCACGACGTCGAATTTCAAAGAAATGCCCAACCGCAGCCCGGTCCCTACGGTGCGGAGCCCCATTGGGCGTTGGATGTTGGATGTTGCGGCGAAGCCGGCCCGAGGTATTCGCCCGTCCGGCCCGGACCGAGGGAGATGTTGGATGTTCCTCCGCCCACCCGCCCCGGCCCAAAGCTGCCGAAGAGCTCGCGTCCTTTGTTCGCAAGCCACCGTCATCAAAGCGCCTTCGCCCTCCAGAGTAAAACCCCGCGGATTTCCCGAAAAGTCATCATTTCTCATCACCCGTCCGGCCCGGACCACCCATCCGGTCCGGACCGATTGGCGATTTGCTTTTCCCTACAGGTGACGCTTCATAAAAAGCTTGGGTGGACGCCCGACTCGCCCAACTCTCCACGCCCTCTCTCGTGCTTTCTTTGACCGAATTAACCCAGGAACAAATCGACGCCTTCCAGAATTTTCTGCACTCGCTGGACGAGCGGACGCGCGCGCGGGGCCAGAAATATTTTGAAAAAGGCAAGGTGACGAATATCGAACCGTACAAGCGCGGGGTCGCCTTTCGGGCGGAGGTCGTCGGCACGAAGAAGTATCGTGTGAAACTACGCTATGCGAACGACGGCTGGGACGGTGAGTGCACGTGCCCTGTCTACCTGGACTGCAAGCATTGTTGCGCCGCCGTGTTCCAAGCCATCGCGCTTCTGGAGGAAGCCGGAGCGCCGGCGCCCACGCCGGAGAATCCGGCATCAGTGCCGCCCGCGGTGGAAGGGCGCGCCAAAGTCGAGCGTCCCGCGGAGACCAACGTCGCGGTGCTCTTTGCCGACCGGCTCGGACGGAAGCTGAGCGGCCCGGAGAAGCGCGCCGCGGAGGCCGTGGACAAACTTTTCCAGTGGCACCGCCGGGCCGGGTTTGTCGCCGAGGCGCTGCTGGAGCCAATCACCGGCAAACGCTCTACGTGGGGCTGGAATACGGTGGAGGTCTGGCCGACAGAGCCGCGCACTCCCTGGGAAACCTGGCTCTACATCGCGGCCTACCTGCGGCGGAACAAACTCAGCTATCCGCCGGCACTGATCGATGCGGCGACCTGGGCCGAGGTCGATGAGCTCACGGCCTCGTGGGAGCGCAACCAGCAGGTGGAGACGTGGCGTAACTGGCTGCACACCGCTGCCGAACGGACCGAAGCCGACCCGGTGGAACTGGCGCAACTGCGGGTGCGGTTGACAGACAAGGGCGCGCAACTGGAATGGCGCAAAACCGGCTCCAAGGATTTCTCCGCGATCAAAGCCAACGCCTTTGCGCAACTCACCGCCGGAGCCCATCAAGGCCAGATCCCGCTCGATGAGCGGTCGCTCCCAATTTGGCGCGTCTTTCACACCGGCTACGACAGCCGCCCGTCCCGCGACTACAAGGAGCCAGACACCGCCCGAATCTTGAATCAACTCCTGCGGCTTCCGGGCTTCGAGGAGAGCGTCGTCGGGCTGGACGGAAGGCCCCTGGCGAGGGCGGCCGACAAGCTGCAATGGCGTCTCGACACCGTGGGCGGGGAAAAGATCGATTACCAGTTCGCGCTGGTGTTGCCGGATGGCACGGCGCCGCCGCCGGCTTTGACAATGATCGACGGCTCGCCCTCGCTCTACGTCACGAGCACCACCATTTTTGAGGGGCCACCTCTCGGTCGGCTTGTGCTGAGCGACGGCGCCGTCAAGATTCCCGCTGAAGCGGTCGAGACGAGCGATGGACTCGCGCTCCTCGAGCGGCTCCGCGTCGAGCCGCCGCCACGCATCGCCGGGCGCGCGCGCACCGTCCGGGTGCGCCCGGTCTTCCGATGCGCGCTCCAGGAGTCGAACCTCTACGGCGGCGGCGAGTCGCTGAAAGTGGATGTGCGCGCCGAGGGACAGGACGCGGCGATTCTCGCGCAATATCACCGCGAAGGATGGACCACGCTGACGCTCCCGCCGGACGAATCCGGAATTCTCACCCGGTATGAGCGGAGTGCGCTCCGCTTTGTGCCGGATTTGATCGAAGCGCTGCGGCTGAACTGGGACAACATCTTGCAGAAATGGCAGCGCCAGGTGGCAAAGAACTTCCCCGCCCAATTTGTCGAGTGGCTGGCCACCGTCCCCGAAAACGTGGTCCTCGAACTCGATCCGCTGCTCGATTCGTTGCGCGGCGCGCCTGTGCAGGCGCACGTCAAACTGGAAGTCGAGGAAGCGGGCATCGATTGGTTCGACCTACGCGTGGCGCTCGATGTGGCCGACACCACGCTCACGCCGCAGGAGATCCGGCTCCTGCTCGACGCCCAGGGCGGGTTCGTGCGGCTCGCCGGGAAAGGCTGGCGCCGCTTGCAGTTTCAACTCAGCGAGGACGATGAAAAACAGCTCGCCGATCTCGGTCTGAACGCCCGCGATTTTTCCAGCGAACCGCAGCGTCTCCACGCTCTCCAGCTCGCCGGGAAACAGGCCGCCCGCCGCCTGCTGCCCGAACCGCAAGCGCTGGCCATCGAGCGCCGCGCTCGCGACATTCAGACCCGCGTCACTCCGGATTTACCCGCCGGTCTGAGCGCCGAGCTGCGCCCCTATCAGCGCGATGGCTTTCACTTTCTTGCCTATCTCTCGACCAACCATTTCGGCGGCATCCTCGCCGACGACATGGGCCTGGGAAAAACCGTCCAGGCGCTCGCCTGGCTGCTCTGGCTGCGCACGCAGCCGGATTTCGCCAGTGCGCCCAGCCTCGTCGTCTGCCCCAAGAGCGTGACCGATAACTGGTTCTCGGAAGCCGCCAAATTTGCCCCCGGCTTGCGCGTCCACGTGCTGCCGCGAGGAGCCTCGGTCGAGGCGCTGAAGTATGCGCGCGGCGAGGCGGATCTCGTTGTCCTCAATTACGCCCAGCTCCGCGGCCTCGAAGCGGCGCTCACTTCCGCGACCTGGCATGTCGTCATCCTCGACGAAGCGCAATACATCAAAAATCCGGATTCGCAGACGGCCGGTGCTGCCTGGGCGTTACGCGCCGACCACCGTCTGGCCCTGAGTGGCACACCCATCGAAAATCGTCTGCTCGATCTTTGGAGCATCATGGGTTTCGCCATGCCGGGCGTCCTCGGCAAACGCACCACCTTTGCCAAATCCTTCGACCAGCGCAGCGATCCCTTTGCCCGCACCCGGCTGGCCGCACGGGTGCGCCCGTTCGTGCTTCGCCGAACGAAAGGCGAGGTCGCCCAGGATTTGCCGGAGCGCAGCGAGGAGGACCTGGTGTGCGAGCTCGAAGGCGCGCAGGCGACGCTCTATCGCGCGGAATTGAAACGGGCGCGCGCCGCCTTGCTCAATATCCAGACGAGCCGCGAACTGGACAAAAACCGTTTTAGCATCCTGACCTCGCTCCTGCGCCTTCGGCAGATTTGCTGTCACCCGGCGCTGGTCACCGACAAGGTGGCCAACGCCGAAAGCGCCAAGCTCACCGCGCTTTTCGATCTGCTCGAACCGATCATCGCCGAAGGCCACAAGGTCCTCGTCTTTTCGCAGTTCGTCCAAATGCTCGGCCTCATTCGTGCGGAGATCGAACGCCGCGAGTGGCCGCATTTTCTCCTCACCGGCGAGACCGAGGATCGCGGCGCGCTCGTCCAGAATTTCCAGCAGAGCGAAGGCGCCGCCGTCTTCCTCATTTCCCTCCGGGCCGGCGGTTTCGGGCTGAACCTCACCGCCGCCAGCTACGTCGTCCTCTACGATCCGTGGTGGAATCCGGCGGTCGAAAACCAGGCCATCGACCGCACCCACCGGATCGGCCAGACCAGCCACGTCATCGCCTACCGGCTGCTCGTCAAGGACAGCATCGAGGAGAAAATCCGGAAATTGCAACGCAGCAAAAGCGCCCTGGCCGCGGACATCCTCGGCGAAGAAAACTTCACCCGCGCCCTGCAACTCGACGACTTCCGCTTCCTCCTCAGCGAGTAGGTGGAAGGAGGGAGCAACGCATGCTGCCGCTTCTCCCTTCCGTGCTGAGTGGCGTCAGTTCTCCGCATCTTGGGACGAAATCCGGGGTTTCCACCGAACCACCCCATGAACACCTCCCGTTTCCTTCCGACGTTGCTCGTTGTGCTACTCGGTCTTTTCGCCCTGACGGTTCTGCCAACCCTTCGCACCCAGGCCGATGAACCGTTCGATGTCGAACGAGCCAAGGCGGTGATGAGCAAATTCAAAGCGGGCGAGACGCTCACCCCGGACGAGCAGGCTTATCTGCAGCGGGTGCGCGAGGAATTGCAAAAGCGGAACCAGGTCGGTCGCAGCGGGGCGACCCCGGCGGCGATCCCGGTGAACACCGCCGACTGGAGCGCGCTCATCCCAATCACGGAAATGACCGCGCCCTACAAGGGCGAAGATGGCGGACTTTACGGGGGCGGACACAATGACCCGCCGGAAGCGCATCGGGCGGCTTATTTGCAGGAAGCGGCGAAGATCGTTCCGCTCGATGCCGAGGGGAAACCCGCGAGCGACGGCAAGATCGGCCTCATCACCATTGGCTTCTCCAATCCTTCGATCGAGTCGGAGGCCTTCAAACGCACCGCCGATGCCGACCCGCAAAAAGCCGCCGCTGTCGTCATCGTGAATGGCTGCATCGGCGGACGTTCCGCGGCGATGTGGGCCTGGGATGGCGACGATCTCTTCCCGCTGGCGGAACAGGAACGTCTCGACAAGGAAATGGACGTGCTCGGGATGCCCAAGCACAACCGCAAGAGCACCGGTCTGGACAAAGACACCTGGCCGACCCTCGGCAAACGGATCGAGACCGCGGGCCTGTCGGCGAAGCAAGTGCAGGTCGTCTGGCTGAAACACGTCGAAGCCAATCCGAAGCCACTCGGCGAATTCCCCGCGCACGCCCGCGCCCTTCAGGCCGACGTCACCGACGTTTTGGAAATCGCCCGGCATGACTATCCCAATCTGCGCATCGCCTATCTCTCCAGCCGCACCTTCGGCGGATGGTCCGGACGCGAGAGCGGCAGCCCCGAGCCATACGCCTACGAATCCGGTTTCGGCACGCGCTGGGTCATCCAAAGCCAGATCAAGGGCGACCCGCAATTGAACTACGACCCCGCGCGCGGCGAAGTAAAAGCGCCGCTGCTCCTCTGGGGCCCGTACCTCTGGGCGCAAGGAAACATCCCGCGCAAATCCGACGGCCTCGTCTGGACCGTGAACGACGTCCGCGCCGACCACCTGCACCCCAACGAATCGGGAACAAACAAGACCACCACGCTTCTCCTGAACTTTTTCAAAACCGACCCCGGCGCCAGCGGTTGGTTCCTCAAGCCTGGCGAGAAAGGCGAAGCGGCGCCGTTGCCGAAATAGGATTCAAAACGCGATTTCGATTCTCAGACCTCTTTGCGCCCGGTCCGAACATCGGAACGTGCAGTGCGGTGGGTGGTCTTGCGGTCGACGAAAGAGTCAGATAGATGCAGGGCGCGCCATCGATTTGCTGACATGAATCCGTCCGAATCCTCGAAATCCAACGTCCGCTCCAAGGTCATTGCGATTATTTTGATCCTATTGTTCCTGCTGATTGGCGGGTGCGTGTTTCATCGGATCTTTGGACGCAAGGCGAAGGTGGCCGAAGAAGTGGTGTCACGGCCAGCGGCGACGCCGAGTGGAACGGCAGCGAAGGGGACGGCAGGTGTGCGTCCGCCGCCGCCACCGCCGCCCTACGAAAAGTGGTTCATCGATTCTGTCTCGCAGTACGAAAAGAACTCGCCGAGTGATGAAAAGCAGATCGCGTATCTGCGCGGCGAACGGGCGCGGGCGATATCGAATGCGCTGCCCGGGGTGCGAACGATTACGGCATGGACAGGGACGCTGCGGAAGGTGGAAACGGTGGCCGGTGGAAAAGCGTCGGTGGTCATCGCGCTGCCGGATCCGACGATCGTGTTGCAGACGTGGGGAAATCCGATTTCGGACGCCGCGGCGGGGACATTGATCGATGAGAAGTCCGACCTCTACCGCCAGCTCAAGGCAATGAAGGACGGGACGCCGGTCAGCTTCGACGGGCAGTTTCTGGAAAGTGCGGAGGACTGGTGCAAAGAGGCGAGCAAGACGCCGCAGGAAGGTCTGATGTCGCCGAAGTTTATTGTGCGGTTCGGTGCGGTGAGGAGTTTGGGGGACTAAGAATCGCGAGTTCGTAGATAGGGCGAGCAAGCCGGGGTGCGCGTCATGCGACGCGTCCGCGTTCATCTGCCGTTCAAAAATCGGCAAAAAAATTCTGCAGAATTCTGCAAGGTCGCGCGGGAGCCGTCCGTATTCCCCTCAAGCCCGAATTTCTATGAATCTGCGTTCCATCCTGGCCGCTACGGCCGCCGCTGCCTTGCTTCTCTCATCCGCCTTGGCGGATTCTACCTTGGTCCGCCTTGTCGCCGGACAAAAAATTGAACCCACCAGCACGTTTGAAGTGCGCTTCGAGGATGCCATGGTGCTTCCGGATAAAGTCGGGTCCACGGCGGAGCAATCGCCGGTCGTCTTCCGTCCGGCGCTCAAGGGCAACTTCGTCTGGTTGAGCCAGCGCAGCGGCTCCTTCCGGCCCGAGGAACCATTGGCGTTGAGCACGAATTACGTCGTCACGCTGTCTCCCGATTTGAAGAAAGCCGACGGCCTCCCGCTGACCGCGGATTTTCACGAAACCATCAAAACGCCGCCCATGGAACTCGAAGGCTGGCTCACGCGGGATGGGTACAATCGGAACGACGTTTCGGCCACGCCACGCTCGGTGTTGCTCTTCAATGCCGACGTGGACCCGGCGGCTGTAGGCGCTTTCATCGTTTACCAAAACACCGCTGGCAACACGGTGGCGGCGCAAGTTCGCCGGCCCGATCCGACAAACCAAAGCGATGCCTATTTCCCGGAGTGGCGCAGTCGCGATCATTCCACGCGGACGTGGAGCGAACGCTTTTATGAGAAGCAAAAGCTGCCCACCGATCTGAACGGCCGGGCGACGCGCGGAGCCGGCGGGAATCTTCTCATCGTCACTCCGTCGAAGCCGCTTTCACCGGGAGATTGGCGGCTGACGATCAAGGACGGACTGCCCGCGAGCGAGAGCGTGCTGCGCTTGCTGGATCCCGCCGAGATCACCGTCGGCACGGTCCTTCCCTTCGTTGTCACCAAGGCGGACGCTTCGAACATCATCAATGCCGGCCGGCGGATTACCGTCGCCTTTTCCAAGGTCATCGCGAAGGACATTTCGGCCGAGGATCTGGCCCGCTGGGTCATCGTCGATCCGTCTCCCAAGAATCTCACGATCAAGATCGAGGGTGCCAGCCTCGTCCTGTCCGGTGAATTCGCGTTGAACACCGACTACAAAGTCGCGGTTCGCACGGGGCTGCCGTCAGCGCAACTCTTCACCCTCGATCAAGAGTTCAGCAAAACGCTCCAGTTCAGCGAGGTGCCGCCGCGGTTGTATTTCGAGGAATTTGCCACCCACCAGCTCAGTACCGGCAGCCGGCAGTTTCATCTGCTCGCGGTGAATGTTCCGAAGATCCGCGTGAGCGCCCGCTTGCTCACTCCCGACGCCGCGCCGCTCGCCCTGGAGGCCTATCGCGAATACATATATCCGCAGAATTGGAATGCGCATCGCGCCGGCGACGAGCCCTTCCGGAAGATGGATCTCGATTCCTTGCCCGGCCAGACCATCTGGCAGCGCCAGCTCGATGGCACGCTGGAAGCCGATCAGACTCACGAGCTCGCCTTGGATTGGAATGAAATTCTCGGCCCGAACAAAACGGGCGCAGTCTTACTGACCGCGGAGGAAGTGACTTCGAACACTCGGGTTGACCATCCTGGCGTGCAAGCCATCGTGCAAGTCACCGATCTCGGCGTGGTCTGGAAGCAGTCAAAGGGTGAGACGTTTGTCCACGTCTTCTCACTCGCCGGCGGCCAGCCCGTGGCCGGCGCGAGCGTGCGGGCCGTGACCGAAAAAGGAGGGCAGCTCGATGAAGCGAAGACGGATGCCCAGGGCGTCGCGCGCCTGAAGACTCCGAATGAAGCCGCCTGGCTGATCGCGACCAACCATGCCGACGCGCACCTTGTGGATTTTCGGAATTACCAGGAATCGATTTCGCTGCGCCGGCTCGGCATTCGCGAAACCTATTACGACGATGACATCGGCGCGGATGCGCGCCAGGCGTTGCTCTTCACCGAGCGCTCCGTCTACAAGCCGGGCGACACTGTGCACCTCAAGGGGATCATTCGCGATTGGCGCGAGAACCATCCGCACACCTCGGAGGGCGCCAAGGGCAGCGTTCGCCTCGTCGATCCACAGGACCGCCGGCTCTTCGATCGCGCGATCACCTTCTCGGATGTCGGTTCGTTTGCCGAGGATTTCAAGCTGCCCACGAGCGGTCTCGGCTCCTATCGCCTGGAACTCCACATGGCCGATGAAGGCGTGGATGCCGAGGCGCTCGCGACGAATGAATTCCAAGTCCAGGAATACACGCCCAACGCTTTCGAGATCATCATTCCGGCCCGGCCGCGTGCGGTCGGCGAAGCCAAACTCGAGCTGCCGATCACCGCGCAGTACTATATGGGCAAGGCTCTCTCGCAGGCGCAGATGACCTGGTCGCTCCAGGCCAACGATGCCGAATTCGCGCCTGCCGGATTTGAAGCCTTCGATTTCTGCGATGCCGTACGAGACAGCGACCTGAGCGAAAAACTCGATCGCAACGCCCAATTCTCCGATCAAGGCAAAGCCGAGCTCGATGCCCACGGCAACGCGAAGGTCGCGACCATGGTGCCTCTCAACCACAAGGCTCCGCAGCCGCGCTCCGCGCATTTGCTCTGCGAGATCACCGATGTGGATCAGCAAACGGTCTCGCAGTCTGCGGATTTCACGATCGACAGTTCCGACTTTTACCTGGGCATTCGCCAATTGCGCGGCGTCGTTCACGAAGGCGATACGCTGCCCGTGGACGTCGTCGCCGTGCGCACCGACGGCACACCCACGCCGGAACCGGTCGAAGCCACCGTCCGTCTTACGCGCATCGAGTGGCAGAACAACCGGGTCGAGACGGCCGGCGGCGGAGTCGAGTATCGCAACCAGCCCGAATTCCAAGTCGTCTCCGAAACGCGGATCAAGACGCGCTCGGTGAAGAACGCCGCAGGGAAGTGGGTTCTGACGCTGGACGAAGCGGGCGCGACGCTCCGCGCCGGCGAGCCGGGTCAGTACTTGCTCGAAGCTGTGAGCAAAGACGCCACGAACCACGATGTCGTCACCACCACGGCGTTCAATGTTTTCGGCGAGGGGGAAACCGGCTGGGATTATCGCAACCCGTACCAGATCGAGATTGCGCCGGACAAAGAGGAGTATCTCAGCGGCGAGACCGCGCGGGTGCTCGTGAAGACGCCGATCTCCGGCGAAGCGCTGGTCACGGTGGAACGCGAGCACGTTCTGCGTTCGTTTGTCACTCAGCTCCAGGGGAACGCCCCGGTCGTCGAAGTGCCGCTCGAGGAAGCCGACGCGCCGAATGTCTTCGTGTCGGTCACGCTCGTGCGCGGCGCCAACGACAGCCCGAGGAAATTCAAATCGCCCGAGTATCGCGTGGGCTACTGCAAACTCAAAGTCACGCGGCCCGATTCGAAGCTGACCGTCTATGTGAAACCCGATGCCACCAGTTATCGCCCGGGCGATCTCGTGAGCGTCGGTGCGCAAGTTCTCGATTTCAACGGTCATCCCGTGGCCAATGCCGAGGTCACGCTTTACGCCGTCGATGAAGGCGTGCTCAGTCTCATGGGTTACGAAACGCCTGATCCTCTGACCTTCTTCAACCAGGAACGCGCGCTCGCCGTCACCACCGGATTGACCCTGCCGACGCTTCTTCCCGAAGATCCGGAGGAACGCTCCTTCGGCAACAAAGGCTATCTCATCGGTGGCGGAGGCGAGGATGAGAACGATCTCTTCCGGAAGAATTTCGTCGCCTGCGCGCTCTGGAACAGCAGCCTGCGGACCAATGCCGAGGGGCGCATTTCCGCCAAATTCACGGCGCCCGACAGCCTCACCCGCTACCGCGTCATGGCGGTCGTGCAAACTGCGCGCGACCAGTTCGGCAGCGCCGATTCTGCTTTCGAAGTCAACAAGCCGGTGATGATCGAGCCGTCGCTGCCGCGGTTCGCCAATGTCGGCGACCAGATCACGCTGCGCGCCGTCCTGCACAATCTCACCGATGCGGAAGGCGAAGTGGATTTGCACGTTGCGTTCGATCACACCGTGGCCAAGCCGGTGGAGAGCCGGCACGTTTCGTTGCCCGCGCATGGGACGCTGGCGGTGGACATGCCCGTCGTCTTCAGCGAAGTCGGTTCGGCGGTCTGGAAATGGAGCGCGGATTTCTCCGGCAGCGACGTGCACTATCGGGATGCGGTGCAGACGACGCTGAATGTCGGCTACCCCGTACCGCTGCGGCGCGGGATCGTCCTCACGGAGATTCGCGAGCGTGAAACCAATCTACTGGCGGGCGTGAATCCGGAGTTGCTCGAAGGCACTGGCGTGGTCCACGTCAGTTTCACCAACTCGCGCATCATTGAACTCGGGGAATCGCTCGATCACGTTCTGCACTATCCCTACGGCTGCGTGGAGCAGACCACTTCGAGCACGCTGCCCTGGGTCGCGATGCGCGATTTCCGCGCCATCCTGCCGTCGCTGCGCAAGAGCGACGCCGAGATCGCCGACGCCGTGCGCCATGGCGTCGACCGGTTGTTGTCCATGCAGACCAGTTCCGGTGGTTTGTCCTACTGGCCGGGAGGCGAACAGCCGATGTTCTGGGGCAGCGCCTACGGCGGCCTCGGACTTGCCATGGCGAAGAGCGCCGGCTTCCCGGTGCCGGAGGAAGCGTTCAACCGGGTCTGCAATTACCTCAGCGAGCAATTGCGTGGCGCGGGCAACGATGGCTTCGACCAGCACTACTCCGGCGGCGGGCCTTCCGATCGCTGCCTCGCGCTCTACACACTCGCCGTCGCGGGCCGCGCCGAGCCCGCTTATTACGAAGTGCTTTTCAAGCACCGCGACGAATTGAGTTCGGAAAACCGTGCGCTGCTCGCTCTCGCGGTCGCGGAGAGCAAAGGATCGGCTTCGATGATCGCCGACCTGCTTGATCCAAAACAGGAACCGCTCTCGCCGGAGGACGATTGGTTCTGGTCGCGGACGCGCGACACCGCCATGCGCCTGCTCGCCTGGTCGCGCTATCAATCCGACTCGCCGAATACCGGTCGGCTGGTGGCGCAGCTCATGGGCTATCGGCAGTCCGGCCACTGGATCACCACGCAGGGGAATTGCTGGTCCTTGCTCGCGCTCGGCGACTACTTCCGGCGCGCGGAGAAGCCGGGCCTGAAGGTGTCCGGCACCTTGAGCTGGAATGGAAAAGCAGAACCGATCGGCGTCGATGCGCAATCGCCCATCAAGGATCTGGATTTCACGTTCAACGATGATGTCACCGCCCCATCGCTGGCGCTGGAGAATCCGGAAAGAAAATCCGCCTTCGCCCAAGTGATCATCGAGGCGCGGCCGAAGAGTCTCGCGCAGCCGCGGCAGGACCAGGGCTACTCGATTCGCCGGCGCTATGCCAAAGTGGAGGACGACGGAACGCTCAGCGAATTGAAGGACCCGCATGTCGGGGATCGCGTTCTCATCACGCTGGACATCGCGGCCCACAGTCGCGCGCATTACGTGGTCGTCGACGATCCGTTGCCGGCGATATTTGAAGCGATCAATCCGGCTTTCAAATCGCAGGAGACCATGGCTGGGCAGCGATTGGGGATCGACTGGATGAGCGATCACCAGGAGTTGCGCGACGATCGCGCGCTGTTCTTCGCCGATGATCTGGCGCCGGGCGATTACACCATCCGCTACCTCGCACGGGTGCGCGCCGCCGGCACGGCCACTGCGCCAGCGGCGAAGATCGAGGAGATGTACCATCCCGAACGGTTCGGGCTCACGGAGACCTTGCAGTTGACCAGCCTGCCGTTGAAATGAATCCGCCCAACTCCACTCCTCGACCGGCGCCGCACCGGAGTCTGCGCTGGCTGAAAAGATCGGCGCGCTGGGTCGGCGGCTTCACGCTGGTGCTTTTCGCCGCCGCCTGGATCGCGGTGAAATGCGTGCCCCTGCCGCCGGCTTTATTCCAGCCCTCGGCGCAAAGCCTGGAATTCACGGACCGTCACGGAACGCCCCTCCGTGAAAGGCGCACCGACGCGCGCTTCTCGCGGGCCGTGCGGTTGTCCGAAGTGCCGCCGAATCTCGTTCACGCCATGCTCGCCGCGGAGGACAAGCGTTTCTTCGATCATCGCGGCGTCGATGTCGTCGCGCTGATGCGCGCCACCTTCGATAACTTGCGGCATCGGCACGTGACTTCCGGTGCTTCGACGATCACCCAGCAGTTGGTCAAAATCTCCGATCCGCGTCCGCGCACGCTGGCGACGAAACTCCTGGAAGCGGCCCGCGCGTTGCGCCTCGAACAGATCTGGACCAAGCAACAGATCCTCGCGGCCTATTTGAACCGGCTCGATTTTGGCAACCTGAACATCGGGGTGGCCTCGGCCGCGGATTACTATTTCGGCAAACCGCTCACCGATCTGAGCGACGCCGAAGCGGCGTTCCTCGCCGGGCTTCCGAAAAATCCCACGAGGCTGAATCCACACACGGGTTTCGATCGCGCCAAACGTCGCGAGTTCATTGTCCTCCAGCGGATGCGCGATGACGGCTGGCTGACCACCGAACAATTCACTCTCGCCTCGCAGGAGCAGCTCCGCCTGCAACCGCGCCAGCGGCTCTTTCGCGCTCCACATTTCGTTGATTTCGTCCTGCAAAATCTTCCGGCAGGAACTTCGTCGGCCGTCACGACCACGCTCGATCTCAACCTGAATCGTTTCGTCGAGGATACCGTGCACGAGCGCCTTGCCTCGCTGCATGGCAAAAATGTGAAGGACGCCGCCGTTGTCGTCATCGACAACCGGTCCGGCGACGTCGTTGCCCTCGTCGGCTCGGAGAATTATTTCGCGCCCGGTACCGGCCAGGTGAATGGGGCGCTCGCCCGCCGATCGGCGGGTTCGACGTTCAAGCCGTTCACCTATTTGCTCGCCCTGGAGCGCGGGGCCACGCCGGCGACGATCGTTGCCGATGTGCCCGCGGTGTTCATGACCACCGATGGCGTCTATCGCCCGGAGAATTACAACAAGCGGTGCTACGGACCACTGCGCTATCGGCTCGCGCTGGCCAATTCGCTGAACATTCCCGCGGTCAAAGTCCTCCACTCGATCGGTGGCGCCGCCACCTTGCAGGATCGGCTGCGCGCCTGGGGCATGACCACGCTCGATCAGCCCGCGGAGCACTACGGGCTCGGGTTGACCATCGGCAACGCCGAGACGCGCTTGATCGAATTGACGAATGCCTACGCCGCGCTGGCCCGGCTCGGCGAATGGAAGCCGTACCGTGTCTTGCTCGATCCGGTCGCCGGCGCACAACCGGAGGCCGCGCCGATCCCGCCCACGGCCTTCACTCCGCAAACTCACGATTCGGCCTGGTTGATCGCGGACATGCTCAGCGACAATTCCGCGCGCCTCCTCGGCTTCGGGATGAACTCCGCGTTGCGTTTCGAGTTCCCGGTCGCTTGCAAGACAGGCACGAGCACCGATTTCCGTGATAACTGGGCCATGGGATTCACTCCGGAATTCACCGTGGGTGTGTGGGTCGGCAATTTCGACGGCGCACCCATGCGCGAAGTGTCCGGTGTGACCGGCGCGGCGCCGATCATGCATGCGGTGATGGAGCACTTGCACACGTCCTTCGGCACGACGTGGTATCCGATACCTGGAGACATCGTGGAGCGCGAAGTCCATCCACTGACGGGAAAACTGCTCACGCGCACCCGGCCCGACGCCGTGCGCGAGAGATTCCTTCGCGACCATCTGCCGCCGACGGAATCGCCGGGCGACTATGACGCCGACGGCCGGGTGAAACTTGGCCCCGAATATCGCGCCTGGATGGACAGCGGCGAAAATCGGATCGCCACGCAGGCGCTTTGCGAGGCTGACAAGACGCTGCGCCTGGAATCACCGGTGGCCGGGACGACATTTCTCGTCGACCCCGATCTGCCCTCCAGCCGCTGGGTGCCCGTGGAGGCGAGCGGTTCTGCTCATGCCGTTTGGGAAAGCGATTCGCTCACCTTTCGCCAGAGCGATGGCCGGACTTACGCAGTGATCAGCGAGGGCGTCCATCGCCTTGTCGTCCGCGATCCCGCGACTGGTCAACACGCGGAGACCTGGATTCGCGTCAAATCCCTGTGAGCCTGGTTCCTTGAATCTTGGGAGTTCCGCCGAGGTGGACGGCGGAGGAGAAGCCGCCGTCGCCGGACCGAGGAGGGGAAGGCGACGGCGCGCTTCATTTCTTAAAGCATCTCTCGAAAGTAATTTCCGCTTTGATGACCTGCGCTCCACACCGCCGCCCCGCAGATATTGGAGGTTTGCCCCACAGTCCCATAGGCGTCTCGCTTCGCTCGGCTTTCGGCTCCGCTCCGCTCCGCACTCAGAATGACATGCTTTTTTTCGATCGCTTCGCGGAGGCTCTTCGGGCGAAACGGAAATTACTTTCGGGAGATGCCTTAAGCTGATGGCCGGAGGAAAACGCAGTGCTCATTTCAGCTTCATGGTTTCGCCGCCGGAACCGGCGTGCCGTTGTCGACTACGGCGAAAGTCACTTTTTCCACACCCGCCTTCCCCGCCGCCAACATTACCTGCTTGAGATATTCGTAACGCACATTGCGATCCGCCCGAATCAAAACTCGCAGGCCAGGATGCTCCTTGGCCTTGGCAGCCAGGAATTCCACGATCTCGTCGCCTTTCGCGAATTTCCGCCCCTCGATCTCGACGCTTCCCGTCTGCTCTTGCGCAGACCAGGTGACGCGAATGTCCAGCTTTTCACCCGGCGGGTCAGCGTGCACGTGATCCTTCGACGGTGTTGCCACGGGCAGCAGGATATCGCGCGAAGAGAACGCTAGTTTGGCAATGCCAGCTTGGTGAAACGCGGCCACGATTTTCTTTCCGAATTCCAGCGGCACACCAGTGCCTGGACGGAAGATCACGCGCGTCTCCGGATCGGCCGCGACCTTGGCGCGCAACGTTTCAAGGATATCTTTCGGTGCGACGAACGCCTGCCCATCGATCTCGATCGTCCCGCGGTTCTCCGGCGCCGACCAGGTCACCTTGACCAGGACGTCGTGCTCACTCGGCACTGGCTCTGGCGAAAATCCGGTTCCGGTAAAATCTTCCGCCGCGCATATTCCCGCGCAAACCAGCACGATCCAAAAACCGATGATCCTCCGCAAGATTCTCACAGGACGTATGGAATCCCGGCGTGCCGCAGGCCAGCTACGAAAAGGTGAGGTTCTTGATTCCGGCGGCCGCGCAGGCGTTGAGCACGTCGATGATCCGTTCGTGCCGGGTCTCGGAATTGGGCCGGATGATGACGGGGTCCTCGCCGCCGAAGCTCTGTGTCGCTTTGAGCCAGTCGCGCAAGGTGTTGAGCGATTTGTCCGTGGGCGTGCCGAACGATTGATTGTTGGCCACCACCTGGCCATCGGGTGAAATATCGATGATGATCGGCGTCTTTTCCCCGCCGGCTTTCGCCACCGCGCCGCTGGGCAGGCTGATGTTCAATTCATTTTCCACGACCTGCGACCCGGCGCTGGCCATGAAAAAGAGCATCAAGACAAAAACCACGTCGACCATCGGCGCGATTTGGAAACCGATATCGCCGTCTTCTGAACCTACGCTACCGGCCATGGAAGGGTCCTTTCGTTATTCATAAGAATCAGTTGGCACCGCCCGCATCCTTGTCGACCACGGAGAAAGTCACTTTGCCGACGCCCGCCTGGCCGGCCGTGACCATGACCTGCTTGAGGTACTCGTAGCGCACATCCCGGTCCGCGCGGATGAGGATGCGCATATCCGGATTGGCCTGCGCTTTGCCCTTGAGCAGCGCCAGCATCTGGTCGGGTTGGGAAAATTTTTGGCTGTCCACTTCCAGCGAACCGGCATTGTTCAGCTTCGCCCACATCACGTTGATGATCGTCTGGCCCTTGGCTTTTTCCGCAGGCTTGGCGTCCTTGGCCACCGGCAGCGTCACTCCCTTGTTCACCTGCAACACTTCCGTCGAGGCGATGGACATAAAGAAAACCAGCAGCACGAGGAGAATGTCGATCATCGGCGCGATCTGAAACTCCGGATCTTCCTCGGGAGGAAGCCGGGTTTTCGTGCGGTTCTCTTTGGCGTGTTTGGCGCGATGGGACATGGCCTTAGGACTGCCAGTCGAGCGTGGCGCCGCAGTGCGGGCACGGATTCACGCCCGCTGTGACGGCGCCGCTGCACACCGGGCAAGCGGTGGTCAGACTCATGGAAACTTTGCGCACATCCGCCGCGCCACCGACGGCCGCTCCGGAGTTGAAGGCCACGCCGATCTGCACCCCTTCGAGTTCGTCAAAGGGAATATCGATCAAGAGCGAGTTCACCACGTCGTCCGCATGCACGATGCACATCTGCGAGACGTTGCGGAAGACGTAGTAGGAAACGAACGCGGGGATGGCGATGAAGAGGCCGCTCGCCGTCGCCAGCAAGACTTCGCCGATCTTTCCCGACAGTGCTCGCGGATCGCTGATGCCACTACTGCCCATGACCGCGAAGGCCCCGATCATCCCGATGACCGTGCCGAGCAGTCCGATCATCGGGCTCACCACCCCGATCACCGAAAGATAGCTGTTGCGGGTGCGCAGCATCGTGGCTTCGCGCAAGCCGTGTTCGGCCACGGCGTCTTCCACGGCTTCCTTGCCGCGTCCGATGCGGGTCAGCCCGGCCTTGAGTACATTCGCCAGGTAATTCCTGTTCGCGTTGCACGTTTCCCAAGCTTCCTGATAGTTCCCCGCGGCGATGGTCTGCTGCAGCGCGTTGATCAGCGGCGGCGGCGCCAGCTTGGCCTTTCGCAGCGAAAGCACATTCTGGATGATGAAGGTCACCATGGTCACGGAGGTGGCCACGATGGCGCACCAGATCACCATGATCAGCGGGCCGCCCTCCTTGATCGTTTGGAAAATGCTCTGATTGTGCGGACCGGCGGCGGCTTCGGCGTCATCCTGGGCATAGCCCGTGGCGATCGTCAGAAGCAATCCGGCCAGGCAAAGGAATAGCGGGAGGTAACGGCGGAGGCGGGGGTGGATCATAGATTTCGGGGAAAACGTTAGGGCACAGTCACACCGGGGTGTGCAGCGCGGAGGGCATCAGCTCGTTCCTGGGCGGTGGAAACGGCGATGCGGTCATAATAGAATAAAGTGACCGTGCGTAAATAATCTTCGAGCGCTCCCGGGAGATTTCCGGAGGCTTCCTTGACCTCGCCGCTCACCAGGAAGGCCTGGCTGTAGGCGATGGCATTGGCCGGGTTGACCGTTTTTTCCTTCAGCGCGGCTTCGGTGATGGGCGCGACTTTCTGCCCGGCCGTCTGGAAATCCTTCTTCGCCACGGCGATTCGGGAAAGGCCTACCTCCGACTGAAGCGACCCGGCATTCCGGTAAAGCCGGTTGAATTCGTCGTAGGCGGCCTCCGCCTTTGGAATGTCGTCCATGGCAATATAGAGCTCGCCGAGCATCCCGGTCATCTGTTGCGCCCAAGGGGATGGCATGCCCTTGAATTTGGCCACGACCCCTTTGACGAGGCCGAGCGCCTTGCCAAAATCCTTCGCCTGGTAGGCGGCGATGGCCTGGCCGTACTCCGGGGGAGCGGGCATGCGGACTTCCTTCACCATGGTCAGCGGCAGGCCCAGTTGGCCCTGTCCGACGAGGAAATCGAGCGTCTGGCCGGAAGGCGACACCCCGAGGACCTTCACATTGCGCGATTCGCCGGTGTTCGTAATGATCACGTCCTGGGCTCGGACCGCCAGATTGAGCCCTTGGGCCAGGAGGATTGCGGCGATGGCGCGGCCGGTGGTAAAAAATAGTTGCTGGAGTGTGAGGGGGGCACGTAGCTTCATGCGCTTTGCGGGGCTGGAAGCTAGTAATGTGCCCGCCCGAAAGCAACTGAGAAACTTTTCTGACCCATGTTCTATCAAATTTTTCGCCGCTACCAGCAAACGATCATGGTCGCGGTTTCCGTGGTTACCATCATCGGCTTTGTCGGCTTTTATTCGCATACCGACTTCCTCGACAAGGGCGGTCCCGGCCGCACTGCCGCCACCATTTATGGCCGCAGCATGAGCCTGGCGCAATTGCAGCGCATCGGGCGGAAATCCGATCTCTGCCAGGCGATCCTGGCCTACGATCGGGACAACGAGGATATCGCCGATTTGCTGCAACTGCTCTCTGTGAGCCGCCAGGAAAGCCGGGAAAACTACATTTACAATACCATCGTTCTCAAACACGAAGCGGAACGTCTCGGCATCGAACCGACCGAAGACGAGATTCTCGCCGCGATTCAGTCCATCCGGACTTTCCAGACCAATGGCGCCTACGACCCGACCAAATTCGGTATCATCTCACAGCTCTTGCTCTACCCGCGCGGTTTTACCACGGATGATTTGAGCGATGTCATTGCCGACAGCCTCCGCGTGAAGCGGATCAAGGCGCTCCTTGGGTCCACGGCTGCGCCGTCGGAGGCGGAGATTCGCGATACCGTGACGCAGGTTTGCCAAAAGACCGAAGCCTCGGTGGTGCGCTTCAAACTTTCCGACTTCCTCGCTACCGCCCAAGTGCCGGAAGCAGACGTGAAGAAGCTCTACGAAGAGAAAAAGAGCACGCTCAACACCGACGAAACTCGCAAGATCAAGTACGTCGCTTTCATCCTGCCGAAGACCGACAAGCCGCTGGTCGGAAAGGCTCGGGCGGAGGCGCTCACGGACCTGCAAAAGAAGGCCGAGGAATTTGCCGTCGCCATGACCGACAAGAATACGAAATTCGACGAGCTCGCCGCCAAAGACGGTTTCAAGGTCGAGGAGACGCCGGACTTTTCCATCAACACGCCACCGGAGGCGCTGGGCGGTTCCCGGGAAGTGGCCGCTGCCGCCTTCAAGCTGACCCAAAAAGAGCCCAATAGCGACGTGATCGATGGCGGGCAGGGGGGACAGGGCTATTACGTGCTCCAGCTCGAGAAGATCAATCCCACGCGCCCGCTGACTTACGAGGAAGCCAAGGCGAACCTGACCGACACCCTCAAGCACGAGCGCGCCCAGGAAGCGCTCAATCTCAAGGCCACGGATGTCCGCAATAAAATCGCGGCCGACCTGAAAGCCGGCAAGAGCTTCACGGAAGCCGCCAGTGCCCAAGGCGTGAAGCCCGAGGATTTCCCCGCCTTTTCCCTCAAGAGCCCGAATACGGATACGCCCGATGCCGGTGAAATCGTCCACATCGCCAGCGACATGGCGGTGGGTGAAGTGAGCGCCCCGGAGCCGACCGCGGACGGGAGCGTGCTCATCTATGTTTCCAAGCGCCTGCCGGTCGACGAAAAGGAATTCAAACAGGAAAAGCCTGAGGTCGTGGATAACCTTGTCCGGATGCAGCAATACTCGCTTTTCCAGGAGTGGCTCAAGCTGCGCCGGGCGGCTGCCCAGGTGAAGGTCAACTACAGCAACAGCTAGTCCGCGGCGAAACGGCAAATGTACTGCTACTTCCATGGCGACGTGGCTGCCGTGGCCGTCTGCAAGGCCTGTGGACGCGGCATTTGCCACGATTGCTCGGCGGAAGTCGGCGCCTCCATGGGCTGTCGCAACCGGTGCGAATCGGAAGTCGAATTGATCGATGATTTGCGGCGCCGGAGTTTGAAGATGGCCACGCTCATGACAAGACTCTACTGGGGCATGGGCCTTGGCCTTTCCTTGATTGGCCTGATGACGATTATGGGAAGCTTGTGGAGCCTCCGTTCGGCGGAGCCCAATCTGGGCGGAGTATTTTTCGGCGGAGTTTTTCTCGCCGGTGGAATCGGTTGCATTTGTTTCGCTCTGCGCACCAAGGGCTCTAAAAAATGAGTGTCTCCCCCGAGGTCGACGAGCTTTTCGACGATGCCAATGGCGATCTCGCTCTCGGCGATCTGGATGCCGCGGTCGAAAAGTACCGCCGTTGCACCGAACTCGCCCCGGACTTTTTCGATGGCTGGCACGCCTTGGGGATGGCGCTCATGAAGTTGGGCCGTTACCCCGAGGCCATCGAGGCCGGCTTGAAAGCGGTGGATCTGCGCCCCAACGAACAGCTCGCCTGGTCGAGCCTCTCCCTCTTCTACGTGCGCGCCGGCATGATCAAGGAAGCCGAATCTGCCAGCGGCAAAGCCCGCATTCTCGGTTGGGGCGGAAAAATCAAAAAGGACTGATCTATGGACTCTGGCGCCGGCAATCTCTGGACCTTCAACGGCGGTGTGTGGTGGCACTTCATCCTCCGCGCCGCCGTCGTCTACTTCATGGTCCTCTTCTTCATCCGCATCTCTGGGAAGCGCCAGGTCGGACAGATGACACCTTTCGATCTCGTCCTCTTTCTGCTCATCAGCAATGCCGTGCAGAATTCCATGAACGGAGGCGACAACTCGATCACGGCCGGGGCGATCCTCGCCGCCACCCTCATTGTGCTTTCCGCCCTCGTCGGCTGGGTCACCCGCCACAATCGCAAGCTCGAAAAGCTCATCGATGGCGAGGCGGAAATCCTCATCCACAATGGCAAACTGCGCCCGCACGCCCTGGAGCGCGCCGGCCTCACGCAGCACGATTTGATGGCCGCCCTTCGCGAGTGCGATTGCTCGGCGATCTGCGATGTGCACACCGCCGTCCTTGAAACCAACGGCCGGGTCACGGTTCTTACGCGGAAGGACAAGTAACCCTTCGGGTTCCGCCATTGACCTCCCTTCACCGATCGCGATACTTCCGTTTCGTCCCCTTTAAATCCCATGGGTCTCTTTGATTCTATCCTCGGCTCCGTTCTCGGTGGTGGCAATAAAACGCAAATGCTGGCGTCCCTCGCCACGACGCTCATCACCGATCATAGTTCCGGCAATGGCCTGGCCGGCCTCGCCCAGCAGTTTGAACAACAAGGTCTTGGCCACCTCATGCAGTCCTGGGTTGGCAACGGGACGAATCTGCCAATCACTCCCGACCAGGTCCAGCAGGTCCTCGGTAACCAGTACGTCGAGCAATTCGCCGCCCAGCACGGCGTCGACCTCAATACGGCCTCTTCGCTCATCGCCCAAGTCCTGCCGCAACTGGTCAATCACGCGACGCCGAACGGCCAGATTCCGCCGCAAGGCCAGGTCCAAAGTTTGATTGGCGGTCTGCTCAGCTCTCTCGGCGGCTCGCAGCCGCCCGCCGCTCAGGCCACAAGCTAGAACCGCCCGGGATTATTGCAGATTGCGTCGAGCCGGCAAATTGCGTCTGTGCGCTCTCCTGTTCGCATGCTACCGTCCAGGGATGACTGTGAAGCAGACCATCCATCAGTGGATTGATACGTTGCCCGACGGCACTCCGGAATTGCTCGCCCTTTACGAGCGTGCCCGCTTGAATCGAGCCGTGATGGAGGCCATGCGCTCGGTCGAACGCGGCGATGTTTTCACGGCCGACGAAATACGCTCTCGTTTCGATGCACGATGCCAGGCAGAGGGTTCCGCGTAGTTTTCTCTTACGAGGCCGAACGGGACTTGTACGAAATCAGGGAGTATTGGATCTCGCGCGGCGAAACGGCGAGAGGCACGAAATACTTTCGTGATTTGCTGACAACGGCGGAGAACTCACTTTCCGCCCCTGCGACAGCGCGCGCCGGCCGGCACCCACGCGATATCGACGTTCCCGGGGTGCGCGAAATAGTCGTTTTCAAACGCAGCTATCGCATTCTCTATCGTCTCGACGAAACCAGTCGCGTGGCTGAAGTTTTGCGTTTCTGGCACACCCACTGCGACGTTCCACCGATCATCTAAACTGGCTTCCCTAATGGCCGACCCTTTCTTCATTACCACTGCCATCGACTACACCAATGGAGCGCCGCACATCGGGCACGCCTACGAAAAGGTGCTGGCCGATGTTCTCGCGCGTTATCACCGACTCAAGGGTGACGACGTTTTCTTTCTCACCGGCGTCGACCAGCACGGCCAGAAAGTCCAGCAATCCGCGGAGAAACAAGGCATTCCGCCGCAGCAATTCGTCGATGGCGTCACCGCCAAGTTTGTCGCGCTTTGGGAGAAGCTGAACGTCCGCTACGATAGCTGGGCCGCCACGACCGCGCCTTCGCACAAAGAATGCGTCCGCGCCATCCTCCAGCGGCTCTGCGACGACAAAGGTCCGGACGGCCAGAGCCGCTTCATCTACAAGAAAAGCCAGGGTGGTTATTACAGCGTGCGCCAGGAACAATTCCTGACCGACAAGGAACGCGGTGAAGACGGGGAATTCGGTCCGGAGTGGCAACCGGTCGAATTCCGCGAGGAGGAGAATTACTTCTTCCGTTTGCTCGAACAAAAACAGTGGCTGCTCAATTTGATCGATGCCCGCAGTGCCGCGGGCCGGCCGCTCGTCATCCCCGACTTTCGCGTCGCCGAATTGCGCAACGCCGTCGAACGGCTCGAAGGCGATCTGTGCATTACGCGGCCGAAATCGCGCCTCTCCTGGGGCATCGAAGTTCCCTTCGATCCGCAGTACGTGACCTTTGTCTGGTTCGACGCGTTGGTGAACTACATCAGCTTCGCCCCCGGCTACGATCCCGCGCCTACCCGGCCACCGGAGGCTTTTCTCCATCATTGGCGTGGCATTCTTCACGTCATCGGCAAGGACATTCTCATTCCCGCGCACGGCGTCTACTGGCCGATCATGCTCAAAGCCTTGGGCTTCACCGACGAGGAAATCCCCACGCTTCTCGTTCACGGTTGGTGGAATATCCGCAGCAAGAGCGGCGAGAGCGAAAAAATGAGCAAGACTCTCGGCAACGTCGTCGATCCCGACGTGCTCGCCGACAAATACGGCGCGGAGGCCGTTCGCTATTATTTGATGAGCGATATCGCTACGGGAAAGGATGCAGACTTCAGCGAGGAGCGGCTTGTGCAGCGCTTTAATACCGACTTGGCGAATAGCTTGGGAAATCTGTTGAACCGCACGTTGAATATGGCTGCGAAGTATCGAACAGGGAAACTCACGCGTGCGATTGACCTCGCAACTCTTCCACGAGACGTAAGCAGGCTATCTCCGACTTTTTCCGGAATAGAATACTTTACCGCGATGACGGATTACCAACCCAGCGTTGCGTGCCAAATCGCGCTCGGAATCGCTACAGTTTGCAATCAGTATATCGATGAAATGCGTCCGTGGGCGCTTGCCAAGGATCCTTCGCAAGCCGACGAACTCGACGCCGTCCTATATCAACTGGCCGAGTCCCTCCGCATCCTCGCCATTCTCATCTCACCCGTGCTGCCCAAAGCCGCGCACGGCATCTTCGATCAACTCAATTGGAAAATGGATCTGAGCGGCAATGACGCCCGCTTCCGCTTGGAAGATGCTCAATGGGGCGGCCTGCTCGATGGGCATCAACTCGGCCAGCCCACACCGCTCTTTCCTCGGATTGAGGCGCCGCCAGAGTAGCCGGATTCGCCGCGAACTAGCCTTTGGTGCAGCGCCTTTGCCGCCAGTAGTGCCGCATTCGGCGTTGGCGGATTCTTTAGCAGTGCAATGACCCGCTTAGTTTGTTCTCGATTCAGAGGAATGATCATTTCTTCAACAGGTTCTGCAATTCCGGCACCGCTTCAGGCAGCTTGCTCATCACCAATTCCGCCATCGCCTTGGCGCCCTTTTCGTTGAAGTGCGTGGCGTCGCCGGGCTTGTTCGCCAGGTCGAGGCATTTCTCCGGGCCGAGCTTGAGGTAGAGTTCGCTGCTCGTTTCGTGCAGATCCACGACCGGCACTTTCAGCTCTGCGGCGACCGCTTTCATCGCATCCGCGTATGGCGCCAGATTGTCCTCGAGCTTTCCGTCAGCGGTAAAAGTTCGCCGGCACATCGGCGTGACGAACACGGGTTTTGCCCCAATCTCGCGGGCTTCCTTCACGTACTGCCGTAGATATTCGCGGTAGTCCGTCGCTGCATCCGTCGCCTCCGGTTTTTCCTTGGCGTGCGAATCGTTGTGACCGAACTGGATGAGCACATATTGCGGTTTCTCGGCCAGCGCCTTTGTCCAGCGGCCTTCCTTGATGAAAGTCTTCGTGCTCCGCCCACTTGCCGCGAGGTTCACGATTTTCACCGAGTCGCGAAAATAGTCGCCGAGGTAATGCCCCCATCCGCGATTTGGCGAGTCGTCCGGATACTCGCAAACCGTCGAATCGCCAATGACCACGATCTTCGTCGCCGGGCTTTCCGCGAGAGCGGACGCGGTGATAGCGAGAGAGACAAAGCCGGCGGCGAACAAATGATGGAAGCGCATAGGGGAGTGAGTGTCGGGATCATTTCGCCGGCCCTGGACGAAAGCAAGGCGCGGTCGCTTCACGCGGAGGGTCGTTTCGTTCGGGCGTGTGGGAACTGGTCTCCATCGGCCTACAGACTTCTCTCCGTTTCAAGGGCATCGTTTGTGCTAAACAAGTGTTGATGCCCGTCGTTCCTGCCACCGCACTTCTTGCCGGCGCCGGGCTTTGTTTCGTCGTGGGACGGTTCCTTTTGCTGAGGAAGGCCCTTGGCGCCGGGATGGGCTGGCTCTGCGCTGTGCTGCTCGTGCCCTTTGGCCCTCTCTACTTCCGCTCGGAGTATCCCGACCTTGCCCGCTCCACACCGCTCTGGCGCCGCGCCGCCGTGGTGTTCCTGCTGCTCTTTTTCCTCGATGGCGGCAATCTCCGCGCGCTCCGCTCGTTGAAGGATTTCGGCAAGCCGGGCGCCGTTCAGGAAAGTGCCGGCGACACGGATTTTCATCTTTCCACCCCGGACAAACTGGTGGCCGCGACCGTGGGAGCTGACGGCGTCACCTCGAACGCCGGAACCCCCGGCAAACCCACGGTCGCGCCACCGACTACCCCGGCGCCTTCCCCAGAGCCGACGCGCGCTGCGCCCCCGCCGACAGCCCCGCCGTCACCCGCAGTGGCCGCCGCCATCGCCCACATGGCGCTTGCGCCGAAAGTCCAGACTCGCGACGAGCGAATCCTAGCGAACCGGCAGGAATTCCAGCGTCTGGCGGATTGGTACGACCGCCTCAAGCACGAGCGTGGGTACTTGCGCAAGGGCGATGACGACGCAGCCGACGCCTATAATGCCGAAGTCCGGGGGTATGAAACCGCCTTGCAGCTTGCCAAAACCGAGCAAGCCGCCCTCACGACTCTCACCGCGCAAAAATAGCTGCGGTCGCCGCCGCTGAGATCTTCGCAGTCGTCTACTGATGACTGGAAACTGATGCCTGATTACTTCCTGCTCCTACCGCAGGGGCCCAAGATTCGTCCCCAGGAAGCTGTGCACGCTCTGCCGCCACTCGTCCGGCGTGCGGGTCAGATAAGACGCATGGCCCTGGCCGGCGAGCAGTTCAAAGGTCCCGTGTGATCCCAGCGCTTGCGCGATGGCGCGGGCGTTTGGCACCCCCACCCGGAAATCCTTTTCACCCGCAAAGAGCAGCGTGGGGCAGCGCACGTCCCGCGCATAATCCACGGGGTTCATGGCGAACCCGTCGAAGCCCAATTGTTCGCCGCCCCAAAAGACGAGGAGATTGGCCAGGGGAAATGCGGGAATCCCCAGCGCGCTGAAGCGATGGTCGACGGTGGTCAGCAGCCGGTCGTACGGGCTTTCGAGAATCAACGCTGCCGGTGTGATGGAGCGAAGATGTTCCGCCCGCAGGATCGCCGCCGCTCCCAGCGACATTCCGAAATACAATTGCGGCGCCCCAGGTCGCAGCCGGGCCGCTTCCCGGCCAGCCGCCGCCACGTCGTCGGCTTCTTCCCATCCGATGGTGGTGGTGTTCCCTTGCGAACCGCCCGTACCGTGAAAATCCACGAGCCAGGCCTCATAGCCCAAGCCATGAAATTCCCGGGCGTAGCCGAGCAGCGACTCCTTGCTCGCACAGTAACCGGGGAAGAGCAGGACCACCGGCTGCCCTTCTTTCCCGGGAATGCGCCAGGCCTCGATCTGCAAACGGTGCGCCCCGGGGAAGTGCACCGTCTCGTATTCGAGCCGCCGGTCCGCCGGCGTGGCATGGTTTTCCGGACGGGGTAAGGCTAGTGTTCCGAGGAAAAACCGGGTCTTGTCCCAGGGCGTCATCGGCACATGGAAATGGGGCCGCCCCACGTTTTCCACGTAGTGCGTCATACTCCGGGCGGCGAGGTACGCCGCGCCGTTGACCAGGAGAAAGGCGATGACGGAGAGAATGAGGAAAGTGCCCCAGAGGCGTCGAAACGAACGCCGGGGCACGATGGTGGGAGTCAGTGTAGGCATCACCGGCAAATACGAAACGCGGGCGCAGGTTCTTTCAAAAAAATACCGGCGGAGAGGCCGCCATTTCTGGTTTAAGGTTTCTCGTTTCTGGTTGGCTACTGCCAAACCGCTAGTTGGACGCGCGAACCGAATCCCAGTTCAAACAAAAAGAGGAACTCCAATTCGGAGAACCAGAAACGAGAAACCTCAAACCAGAAACCAAGTGCGAACCGCGGCGGATTGGACGCCGCGGTTCGTGGTTCGTGAGTTTAACTGGGCCGTTCGATCTTCGTTTCGGTCGTCGGCGTGATGATCGTGGTTTTGGTCAAACCGCCATCGTCGCCGATATTCTGCCAGGTGGTGAGCACCTGGAGGATCGATTGGAAGAGCCCGGTTTCGGCGCTCCCTTTTCCGTCGCCATTCTGGCCGAAGAGCACGACCCGCTCCGGGACCAGCGGTTGTTCGCTGTGCACCAGTTGTTCCGCCACCAGGCTCAAGGCATAGAGGCGCGGGTCGGTAAAGGCTAGGACCTTCTGGCGGCTGACGTTCGCTTCGGCCTGGCCGATCTGCGCGACCTTGGCCGCTTCACCCTGGCCTTCGAGCTCGGTCGCCCGCGCCCGGCCTTCCGCCTGCGCGATGTCGCGCTTGGCCAGACGTTCGGCTTCGGCGAGTTGCGCCGAACCACGGTTGCCGGCGATTTCGATTTCCACGCGCGTTTGGGTCAGTTGCGTCTGCCGCTCGGCTTCGGCCTGCGCGTGATTGAGCTGTTTGAGTTGCGCCGCCGCTTCCTGTTGCTTGGCAAAGGTCGCTTTCTGCTCTTCTGCCAGACGCCGTTGGCGCAACTGGTCGAAGAGCCGGTCGATCGGGTCTTCCTGACCCGGCTTCAATTGTGCCGTTTCCGGCCGGCCGATCAGCACCGCGACACAGTTGATGTCGAATTCCTGGAATCGGCGGCCGAGTTCCTCGGTGGCGCGGCGCTGGATTTCTTCGCGATGCGTCAGCAAGTCGAGCATGTTCGAAGACTGCGCGACGTCGCGGAAGTAGGCGGTGAGGATCGGGTCCAGCGTCTGCGTGATCAACCGGCGCACATCGCCGAAGCGTTGGACCACGCGCGGCGCTTTCGCATAGTCGATATGCAGCACGAGCGACAAGGGCAGCAGCGGCTCATAACCGTCCGCGGTAATCAACGGAATGCTCATCAAGTCTTCGTCGTAGCGGTGCGCTTCCGACTGGCCGGTGATCCACCGGAGCACGAAGTTCACCGTCGGCACGACCTCCACTTTCAAGGCATACGGATTCAGGGCGTATTTGCCCGGCGGCAAGGCGTCGCGCCAGACACCGCGGCGTCCCGACTCGACTTGTTCGCCGTAGCGGAATCCTGGGCCGGTTACGTCCTCACCACTCGAGCCGTAATAGCTGATGACCACGCCGACAAAGCCGATCGGGATGAGCGTCTTCGGTTGCAACTCCACCGTGGCAAACCAGCGGTTGATGAAATACGTGCCGTCCGTGAGCACTTGTAACTGCTTGCCGCGGCGGCCACCCATCGACAGGAACGCCTCGACGTCCTGGAAATAATTGTGGCTGTTGCCGGTGCCGACCAGCGGCGCAATGAATTCGCCCGGATCGAGCGTCGGACCATCGGTGATCGTCACGATGCCGATGAGATCGTGCGGCGAGAGCTTGCTCGCATCGGTCTGCATCGCCACGTCGCCCGTGCGCTGCGTGTAGAACGCGGAGCCCACGAGTACTGGCATGAACCCACGTGCCACTTCCAATTCCTGCTGCCACGAGGCGCATTGTTCGCGCTCCTGACGGCCCACCGGACCGGCATGGATGCCCTGCTCGGTGATGACGACAAAGAGCGCCGTATTGATGGCGTAGACGCCTTCACGCAGGATGGCGCGCTGGCGTCCGCGCTGGCCGTTGTTGGTGAGGAAGGCCACCGGGTCCTGGAAGCCGTTGCATTCCACGGCCGAGCCGAGGGTCTGCGTCGCGGCGAGCGGATGCCCGTCACGCGCGTAGACGTAACCGATCCGGCCTTCGGCGATGGTCACCAGCGGCACGGTGTGCACGGTGTACATCCAGAAGGGATAGCCAATGTGCAGGCCGCCGCGGAGGACACGGGCCTGGTAACCCGCTTCGCCCGCCAGGGCAATGATCCGCCCCTGCCCGAGCGACCCGCGTGGAGACCACAGTCTTTCGAGAATACCAACGCGCCGATGCGGAATGTACCGCACTCCGATAAACACGGCGACTAGCACCACCGCGAGAACCGCTTCCGCGAGGTGCAACACGATCGAGAACAGCTGTTGAATGCCGTCCATAGGATTTGCTTTCTAACTTTGTGCGCCGCCGCTTTTGCGAAAACCGCAGCGCGATGACGTTCTGCGAGAGCATTCAGACCGCCACGCGCTTTCCGCTGTCACAAATCGGAAATCGGAGACGTTCCATCTGCCTCTTGATTGCTGCTGACGGAGTTAGCTGTCGGGCTTGGGCTATCAAGTGCCCCCGGCGCCGCAAGCGCCGTTCGCCCCGGAGTCGCGCGACAAGTTTTTCACGCGCGACCGTGGTTGGTTCCCCCGTTGACCGGCCAATGAGACCGGACCATTAAGCTGGCAAAGAACTACGTAATTTCTAGTGGATGGAATGGGTGCCCGCAACCGAAATCGGATTTGTGGTATTGCGGAGTCCAATTATCATTTTCGTGGCATGAAAATTGAAACCAATTTGGTTTCAGAGAGAATGCATTTTGCTAGCGCATTTTAATAAATCTGTAGCCGGATATCGGGTCGCGCGCAGCGCCTCCGGGGAGCGCACTCGTCCCGAGTGCTGGCACAGGCGTCTCGCCTTTGCGGACTTTCCAAGACAACAAATTTCCCTCCGAACAGCACCGTTCGGGAAGTTCGTTTCGGCGAGACGCCGAAACCAGCACTCGGGACGAGCGCGCTCCCCGAAGGCGCTACGCGCGACCTGTTAAAACCTCTCTAAAGATATTGCCGGTATTCTTCCAGCCGCTTCTCCAGTTTCTCGCGTAGCGCGATTATCGGATCTGCGCTCGCCGCCGCTGTCGATGCGGCCACGAGCAGCCGGACCAATCCCTGCACATCGTCGACCGAGACAAACTCGGGGGCGATCGTCGTCTCCGGTCCGCAGTTGTGATAATTGCCGAGGGCCACGCAGAGCGCCGCGCAGCGGTAGCCATAGAGCTGATACGCCGTGGCTTCGCACGTCCCGCCGCTCATCAAGCAACGCTGATGGGCTATGTGGTTCTCCGCGGCGAGTGACGTGAGTGCTCGCGTCGCCGCGTCGTCGAAGATCGAGGTTTTGTCGCCGACGCGAACGATCACGCCTTCGCCCATCCGCCCGGCGCCGGGGCTTCGCTCGGAACTGCATTCGAGCGAGACCACCGTTACCGCGGGATCGATCCGTCCCGTTTTCGCCAGCTTGATGGCGCCGACAAATCCGACTTCCTCGGCTCGCGTGAAAAGCCCGAGCACGCTGGCCTCCGCGCCGGTCGCTTCCAGTTCGTGAAAGAGCGCGAGGATTGCCGCGCAGCCCACCAAGTCGTCGCACGCGCGGGAATGAATGCGCCCTTCTTTCACTTCAAACGCCGGCAAGTCCCACATGGCAAACGCCCCAAAATCGCGCGTCGGCGGTTTCTTCGCGCGATACTCCTCGGGGACGCCGCCGAGAAACTCACCCCCGACGAAACCGGGATGATCCATATGCGCGGCAAAGGCGTAACGGGGAGCCGCTGTCCCGCGCTGGTAGTGCGCGATGACATTTCCAAATTCGTCCTGCGTGGCCTGCACATGCGGGCATTGCGCCAGTTGCATGAGGATCTCCGCCCGCACCGCCTCCTCGTTGAAGGGCGCCGTCGGCTGCGCGAGGACCGAGCGGATCAGCGTCAGAAGGGAATCAGTTTCCATGAATTTTTGGTTTTTGGTTTGGCGTTTCTCACTTCAGGGTTGAGCCGCGCCATTGAGAACCAGAAACCAGAAACCAGAGACAAGCGCCAGCGAGACGTCGCCGGCGCCCCACAAACCCGTTGAAGCCGCGGCCGCCCTTTCCCGCTGGAAACGCTTCCGTTACCGGCTCGAGGAACTGGGCTGCCGTTTCCTGGCCTGGTGGTTGCCCCACCTCAGCCGGCAGCGTTGCGTGAAACTCGGCCTGCTGGTTGGCGATCTCGCCTGGTATCTCGATGCCCGCGGCCGCGCCGTGGCCCTGGCCAATCTGGAGTGCGTTTTCGGCGATCGATACACGCCGTACCAGCGCCAGTGGATCGCCCGCCTGTCCTACCGCAATTTCGCCAAGACGATGCTCGACCTTTTTTGGGCGCGCAATCTCCCGGCTTCCCTGCACCGGCAATATGCCCGCGACACCGGCTTCGAGGAGGTCCGCGAACAGGCCCGGCGGGAGAAGCGCGGCATTGTTTTCATGATGGTCCACCAGGGCAATTGGGAACTGGCCAACATCGCCGCGGGCCACAACGGAATTCAGAACACCGTCGTCACCGAGAATTTCAAAAACCCGCGCCTCGACGCCATCTTTCGCGAGCTGCGCGAAATCTCCGGCCACACCATGATTCCGCAGGAGAATTCGCTGCTCCGCATGCTCAAGGTGGTGAAGCGCGGTGGCAGCACCGGGATTCTCGTCGACCTGCATATTTACCCCTCGCAAGCCGCGACGATCATCGAGGGCTTCGGGCTGAAAATGTCGGTGCCGGTGCTGCACGCTGTGCTTGCCCAGCGCGCCAACGCCCTCGCGGTTCCCGTCGAAACGGAGCCCTTCGCCGATGGCACCTGCCGGGTCACGGCCTACCCGGGCCTGGAATTCTCCCCGGACGCCAGCCTTCAGCAAATCGCCCAGCAATGCTGGGACGCCTTCGAACCGCTCCTCGAGAAGCGCCCCGAACTGTGGCTCTGGCCCTACAAGTATTTTCGGTATCGCCCGAAGGACGCGACCCGGCCGTACCCCTTCTACGCTCGCGAGTCGCCGAAGTTCGAGAAACTGCTCCGATCGCTCGCGCCGACGGAGCCGAGTAATCAGTAATCGGTAGCCAGTAATCAGTGCCCTCTTCGGGAACTAATCCGGCAGCGGAAATACTGATTACTGAGAAAACTGATTACTGATCACTTCCTCCCGCCCCTCCGCATTTGACAAACCCGCCCGCGCATCCTTGCATAGCGCTTCGATGAAAAGCTTCCTCATTCTCACCTGTGTGGCCACTGTGGCACTCCTTTCCGGTTGTGCGAACGGGCCGGTTGGCCGTTCTCCCTACAACGTCGTCGCCTACAAGCCGAAGAACCCGGCGAACGTTCGCATCAAGGTTTCGCTCTCGAACCGAGCGGTTTACGTCATGGAAGGGGAGACTCCGTTGCTCATCACCGCCTGCGCCATCGGCAAGCCCGATCATGCGACGCCCACCGGCAGCTATCGCATCACGAACAAAATCCCCGACAAGCGCTCCGGCGAGTATGGCTTCTCCGTCAACGGCGACAGCATTCATCCCTCCAAAGCCGAGGCAGCCAGCGGCCATTATGTCGGTTTCCCCATGGCTTGGTGGTCTGAATTCACCCCCGGCTACGGCTTCCACGAAGGCGCCGTGTGGCCCATTCCCCGGACGCACGGTTGCATCCGTCTGCACCACAATGTGGCCCCGAAATTCTACGCCCTCGCCAAGGTCGGCACTCCGGTCAATATCGCCCAGAGCCAGCCGGAAGACGCCACCATCGGGAAGAATCTGAAGCGCCCGCAGGACTACGCCGATCCCGATCCGGCCCCGGCCATCCTCATCTCCTCGCGCGCCTTCAGCTCTCCGCCCGAGCCTCTCCTCGTCGACCGCCCGAACTAAATGATCTTACTCGTAATCTTAATCTTACTCTTAATCTTAATCCCTCTTCAGGGCCGACAGATTAAGATTAAGAGTAAGATTAAGATTAAGAGCCGCCGAATGGAACCGTCCTCCTCGCCCGAATCCTCCAAACCCGGACGTGTCAATCTGCGCACGCCCGACGTCATGGCGGCGGTCCAGGCCCAGGTCGAGTCCCATTACCGGAGTGAAATCGTCGAAAAATTGCGGGCCGGCGGCGGCACCTTGAGTTGTGGCGGCATCACCGTTCGCCTCGCGAAACAGTTTGGTTTTTGCTACGGCGTCGAGCGGGCCATCAATCTCGCTTACGCTGCGGCCAAAGTCTTTCACGATCGGCGCCTCTTCATCCTCGGTGAAATCATTCATAATCCCGAGGTCAACGAGCAGATCGTGACGCTGGGCATCAAGAACCTGCTCGGTGCGGACAAGGAGGCGATGCTCCGCGACTTGCACGCGCAGGATGTGGTCATCGTCCCGGCCTTCGGCACCGACCGCACGACCGAGGCGCGGATCAAGGAGATCGGTTGCCAGATCGTCGATACGACTTGTGGGGACGTGATGAGCGTCTGGAAGCGTGTTCGTCAGAACGCCACCGACGACGTTACTTCCATCATCCACGGGAAAGCTTCTCACGAGGAAACCAAAGCCACGGCTTCCCGCGCGGTCCTCGGTGGAAAAGGCCACTATCTCGTGGTTCTCACGCTCGCCGATACCGACTATGTCTGCGATTACATTCGCCGCGGTGGCGACAAGGTGGCTTTCCTCGAGAAATTCCGCGGCGCGTACAGCGACGGCTTTGATCCCGACCTGCATCTGCGGCGCGTGGGTGTGGCCAATCAAACGACAATGATGCGGGGTGAAACAGAGGAAGTGCAGCGCCGCGTGGAAGCCGCCATTCGCGATCGCGACGGCGCCGAACCGGCCCGGCAGAATTTCCGCTTCTTCGATACCATCTGCGGCGCGACGCAGGAACGGCAGGATGCGCTCAAGGACATGCTCGGGTCGCCCATGGACCTGCTACTGGTCATCGGCGGCTACAACAGTTCGAACACCTCGCACCTCGCGGAGATGGGTGAAGCGAAGCTGCCGACCTATTTCGTCCGCAACGCCAGCCGGCTCGAATCGCGCCAGCGCATCGTCCATTTCGATCAGCATGCCCGGCAGGAGATCGCCTCGGAAAACTGGCTGCCCGAGCTTCCGATCACCGTCGGTGTCACCGCCGGCGCGAGTTGCCCGAACAATCTCATCGAAGAAACCATCATCCGCCTCTTCGCTCTCCATGGCATCGGCGAAGAGGAACTCCTCGGCGCCTCTCGTCGCGGCTAAAATCGACTGCCCCGGAAGCGGCCGCTTTTCCGCAAGGCGCGCGGCGCATCTGCCCGCACCGGGTCCGAATTTCCTGCGAGGCGCGCCGTTCCTGATATTCCGTGGGACCGTCTCTTCTGGCGGAGCGGCCGGTCCGATGCATCTGAATATCTTCGCCTTCGCACCGTCTTTGCTTTGCAGGACGCAACCTCTGCCGCGCCCAACCGCGTAATTCTCATGGTCTTGACGTTTGTCAGACCCGCGCCTTAGTCCAAGAACGACATCTCAACGAATAACGATCAGCTTGTTAAACGTCATCCAATCGCATCTTTCCCAGCTTTTCGCGGAAAACTTCTCCCAGTTCGGGGAGTTGGGTGCTTCGGTCAGTGTCTGGCACAAGGGTCAGGAGATTGTCTCTCTGGCGGGGGGATTCAAGGACCGGCAGGAAGAACATCCGTGGACGAAGGATACCATGGTGCTTTTCTGGTCGGCCACCAAGGGATTGGCCGCCGCTTGCCTGCTCCACGCCTGCCAGGAGAACGAAATTGAACTGACCACGCCGGTGGCTGCGCTCTGGCCGGATTTTGCCCAGGCGGGGAAAGAACGCGTCACGATCGCTGAAATGCTCTCCCATCAGGCCGGCCTGGCCGCTTTGTCGGCTCCGGCTCCGGTCATGGACCACGACGCCGTGACGGCGGCGCTCGCGGCATCGCCGCCCTTGTGGCCGCTCGGTCAGGGCCACGGCTATCACCCGCGCACCTTTGGTTTTCTCATCGACGAAACGCTGCGCCGGATTACCGGTGGACGCACCCTTCGGAACTATTGGTGCGAAGAATTTGCCGAGCCTCTCGGCCTCGAGGTCTGGATCGGTCTGCCTCCCGAGCGCGTCATGGAGCCGGCGTCGATTTTTCCCGCGAAGACTTCTCCGCCCAAGGGCGACACCTTCTACACGGCTTTCCTGACTCCATCCTCGCTCACCTCGCGCGCCTTCGCTTCACCGCGCGGGCTCCACAGCGTCGCCTCGATGAATGCTCCCGAAGCGCGTGCGGCCTCGTTTGGCGCGTTTGGCGGCGTGGGCACAGCTCGTGGCCTCGCCAAATTCTACGCCATGCTGGCCGAAGGCGGCGCCTTGGAAGGCCGGTGCTGGTTCGAACCGCAAACCATGGATTGGATGACGAGGACGCTCACCCAGGGGCCGGATCGAGTCCTTCTCCTCGAGACCGCCTTTTCCGCCGGTTACATGCGTGATCCCGTGGACGCGGCGGGGCACAAACTGCGCACCAATTTTGGCCCGTCCCTCCGGGCTTTCGGCCATCCTGGCGCCGGTGGCAGCCACGCCTTTGCCGACCCCGAAAATCGGATCTCTTTTGCTTACGTGATGAACCAGATGGAACCCGGCGTCTTGCCCGGCGTGAAATCATTGCGTCTAATCGACGCTCTCTACGCCGCCATCGCGGAAAGTAAAAAATGAATACTGCCCAGGATCTCGAAGCTTTTCTCCACGAACGCATCCCCGTCACCGCGGCCATGGGCGTTCATGTCGCCGAATGCGACGACGCGCATCTCGTCCTCACCGCCCCGCTCGAGTTGAACAGCAATCATCTGGGCACGGCCTTTGGCGGCAGCCAGCACGCCCTGGCCACGCTTTGCGGCTACGGCTTACTCTGGTGGATTCTGCGGCGTCCGCAGGCCCACATCGTCATTCGCGAGAGCCACATGCATTACAAGCGGCCGGTGCGCGGCAACTTGCGCGCGGTCTGCCATGTTCCCGACGAAGCGGACCTGGAACGTTTCCGCCGAGATTTCGCCCACAAAGGCAAGGCCCGTATCATCTTGAAGACCATTCTCGAAAACGAGGGCGAACCCGCCGCGTATTTCGAAGGCACCTTCGTCGCCGTCGCCGCCGGGAAGTAGGAACGGCATTTACCCCCGTTGCGCCAAGGGCGTCTCGCAAAGCCTCGGCTCAGCCGCTCGTTCGTCATTCGTCATTTCCCACACCCACCACCGAAACCACCACATTTCGCCGGTGCGGCGCGCGCCGATGTTCGAAGAGGAAAATGCCCTGCCAGGTTCCAAGTTGCATGTGCCCCTGCGCCACCGGCACCACCTCGCTGGTTCGCGTGAGCACCATCCGCAAATGCGAGGGCATATCGTCCGGGCCCTCGTCGGTGTGCACAAAATAATCCTGATCCTCCGGCACCAACCGCTCGAAGAAGGCATGGAGATCGGTGCGTGCCGAGGGATCAGCGTTTTCGTAAATGATGAGGCTCGCGCTGGTGTGCTGGACGAAGACCGTCGCCGTCCCGACCGTCACTCCGCTCGCGCGCACCACACGAGCCACTTCGTCAGTGATCTCATAGGTTCCTTTTCCGCGGGTCGAAATCTGAAAAGTATCCGTGTGGGCTTTCATCCCTCAAGCAGCGCAAGCCCGGCCTGATTCGTCAAGCAAACCAGCTCCCTTCGGAGTGCTACACCCGTCCCGGCCGGCCCGACATGTCGCCCGGCGGAAAGCGCGGACATGTCGACATGTCCCTGCACTCCAAACTTTGCGCAACGATGTGCGCGAATTTCCTCTGGTTCCCGCCGCGCTCCAGTCGACCGTTTGGCACAACCACTGCTGGCGCACGCCGGAGTCATTCGACGTCCATTCCGATCTATGCTGTTCGACACCTACCATCATTTTACGCCGCAGGATTTCATCTTCCGCATCGCCCGGACTCAGGACGCCCTGGCCGGCTACTGGGCCTTGCGCAAAGCCATCTTCTGCGAGGAGCAACACCTCTTCCATCACACCGACCGCGACGAACATGAAGCTCGCGCCATCCCCATCGTTTGCGAAGCTCTGATCGCCGGCATGGAAGACTCGGTGGTCGGCGTCGTCCGCATCGACGAACGCCAACCGGGCGTCTGGTACGGCTCGCGCCTCGGCGTGGCCGCGGATTTTCGCAGCGTCAAAAAAATCAGCCCCGGCGTGGCGCTGCGCAATCATCAACCGGTGTATCGCGGCCTTGGCGCTCTCGGGGCGGGTCTCATCTACAAAGCGGTTTCGACCGCGCATGCCCTTGGTTGCCAGGAATTTCTCGCCACCGTGCAGCACCAAAACGCCAGGTTCTTTCAGCGGCTCCATTGGAAACCCTTGGAAGAGCTCGATCTCTTTGGCCTCCGGCACGTGAAAATGCGCGCCGACCTCGACTACTACCGCCCCGCCGAGTGCGTGTTTTAATTCGCGGATGATTGAAGACGCCGAGATTCTTGCGCGGCTTGTCGATTTTCTCGCGAATCATCCCTCCGTCGCCGACAAGGCGACGATCCACCACGCCTACGCTCCCGCCGCCGCGCTTTCTGGAAACATCCGTGTCGGTGACGACTGCGCGGCCATTCCGGACGGCGACGGTTGGCTCCTCTTCGCCGCCGAGGGCATGCTCGCCTCCTTCGTCGCCTCCGATCCTTGGTTCGCCGGTTACTCTGCAGTCATGGTCAACCTCAGCGATGTCGCTGCCATGGGCGGGCGTCCGCTGGCCATTGTCGATGTCCTCTGGACTCCCGGCGTCGATCGCTCCACGTCCATCTGGGAAGGGATTACGGCCGCCTCGCGTGCCTACGGTGTGCCCGTCGTCGGCGGCCACACCACGGTGCACCAAAGTGACGCCGCATTTCTCGCCGCCGCCGTCCTCGGCAAAGCTCGCAAACTCATCACCAGCTTCGATGCCCACCCCGGCGATGATCTCCTCGTCGCGGTTGATTTGAGCGGGAACTGGCGCGGCGACAAACCATTCTGGAATGCCAGCGTGGGCGCGCCCGCGGAACGTCTCCAGGCGGACCTCGCGCTGCTCCCGCAACTCGCGGAAAACGGTTGGTGCGGTGCGGGAAAGGACATCAGCAATGGCGGCATTGTCGGCACGCTCGCCATGCTCCTGGAATGTTCACGCGTCGGCGCGGAACTTTGGCTGGATCAGCTTCCACGACCGATCGACGCGGAGTTCACCCGCTGGCTCATCGCTTTTCCCAGCTTCGGCTATTTGCTGAGCGTCGCTCCGGAAAACACCGCGTCCGTCATCTCCCATTTTACCTCGCATGACATCGCCTGCGCATCTGTTGGCCGGATCACCGCTTCGCCTTCGCTGATCCTCGGTTACGGGACGGCACGGGCGCCATTGAAGCTTTCGGCGGCAGCGTCTCTCCCTCATGCCACGTCCCCTTGATCAGCACTTCCTTCGGGTGTTCGCTGGTGCCAGTATTGTTTGTGTAGAGTCGCTCCACCACCAGGTCCAGCGCTGCGGCTCCGACAAAATCCAGGTTTCCGTCAATGCCCGCGGCATCACCCATCTCGTCCGATGTGCGATAGAGATAGGCCAGTCCGATGTCGTCGGGGACGCGCACGCTCCGCTTGGCCAGCAACGTGCGCACCGGGAGTTTGTAGACCAGCAGCGAGTCCGGCGCATTGCGATACAACCAGTCGCTGAATTCCGCTGCGGTCACGTTCTCCCCGGGAATGAATGGTTCGCAGAGATCGCGTCGCGGCAGCTTGCGCTGCCAGTCGAGAAACGCCCCAGACCACAAATTGTTCGACACCCGATTATTCAATTCCGGCACGATCAACGCAGGTCGGCGATAACCCAGGCGATGCATCTGATCGAGCGCGAGTCGCACATTGAAGAAGCCGTGGAAGTTCGCCCGGTCTGCCGCGACCTCAGGAAAGTAGGCGCTCAAGCCGGCGACACAGAATCCCTCGCAGTGGAAGGCCACGCCGGGGCCTTCCTCACGTGAAAATCCGAGCAGGACGCCACGAATCGCTCGCGCCCGCAACGTGGCCGCCAGCCGCGTCATGTCGCCCCGATAATCGCCCAGCGCGAAAACCTCGATGCGAAAGCCCAGCTCGCGCGCCCGTCGTTGAATACCTTCGTATTCCCAGCGGCATACATCCTTTTTCCGCCAGTCCTCTCGTCCACTGTAATTGGTGACCAGCGCGATCACGTCCACCGCGCCAGCGCCTCCGCGCCGCCGCCGGTTCGCCATCAGCGCACTGACCAGCGGATTCGGTGCGTAACCGAGTTTATTTGCCACCGCTTGCACGCGCTCCCGCAATGCTGCGCTGATGCGCGGATCGCTGCGCAACGCGCGCGAAATGGTCGATGAAGCGACTCCCAGTTGTTGGGCGATTTCCGCCATTCGCACTGTCTGAATTTGTTTCATGGGAGCAAATATGTGCACCGCAAACCCGCATGGATAAAGGATTCGCGCGGTGCCGTTCTCTGGCGCGCAACGATATGCGCAATAAACCCCTCGCTGCAACTCCAGTCCGCGGAATTGGGTTCGGACCATGCTAAGTCATAGCGGCATCAATCGAAGCATCGCTTCACCAATCACCAACACCAACAGCCAAAAATTGTATGCCTAAAGTCGAAAGAGAAATGAACAAGCCCGGCGATTTCCTCGTGGATTATGAGGAGAAAGTTTTTCCCGACGTCAAAGCCGATCCGGGCGAAAAAGCCCTCGTCACCTTTCATACCGTCGCCTTCGAAGGTTCCATCGGCATCGTCAACACCCTCGTCGCCACGCGCCTCCTGCGCAAAGGGTACGAGACTTCCATCCTGCTCTACGGACCGGGCGTGACGCTCGGCTTCCAGCGCGGTTTTCCGACGCTCGGCGATGAAGCCTTTCCGGGGCACCTCTTCGTCAATCAACGGATTGCCAAATTCATCGAGGAAGGCGGCAAGGTCTATGGCTGCCGTTTCTCCACCCAGGCCCTCTACGGCCAAACGGAGAAGGCTTTCATGCCAGGCATCATCCCGATCAATCCGCTCGACGTTCTTGACTGCATCCTCATGCACAAGAAGGCGGGAGCGACGATTATCGATACCTGGACTTTGTAACATAACATGAAGCGGATTAGAGCCGCCGCGGTGCAAATCGCACCCGACTTGAACAGCAGTATGGGCACGGTCGATCGCGTTTGCGACGCCATCGATCGTGCTGCCGCCCAGGGTGTGGAGTTGTCCGTCTTTCCCGAGACGTTTCTCCCCTACTATCCATACTTCTCTTTCGTCCTTCCGCCGGTCGCCTCCGGGAAGGATCACATGCGGCTCTATGAATTTGCCGTCCAGGTGCCGGGTCCGGTGACCGAACAATTATCCAAGGCCGCGGCACAGCACGGCATGGTGGTGGTCATCGGCGTCAACGAGCGGGAAGGGGGTACTATTTACAACGCCCAACTCGTGTTCGACGCCGATGGCTCGCTGCTGCTCAAGCGTCGGAAGATCACGCCCACGTATCACGAGCGCATGGTCTGGGGCCAGGGCGATGGGAGCGGCTTCCGCGCCGTGGACAGCGCCGTGGGCCGCATCGGCGCGCTGGCCTGCTGGGAACATTACAATCCGCTCGCCCGCTTTTCGCTGATGGAAGAGCGGGAGGAAATCCATTGCGCTCAATTCCCGGGCTCCATGGTCGGACAAATCTTCGCCGATCAAATCGAAGTCACCATCCGCCATCACGCCCTGGAATCCGGCTGCTTCGTCGTCAATTCCACGGGCTGGCTCACCGATGACCAGATCAAGGCCATCACGCCCGATGACAAAATGCAGCGCGCCCTGCGCGGTGGCTGCTTCGCGGCGATCATTTCGCCTGAAGGCGTGCCGCTCTGCCCACCGATTACCGAAGGTGAGGGGATGGCCATCGCCGAACTCGATCCAGCGCTCATCATCAAGCGCAAGCGCATGATGGATTCGGCCGGTCACTACGCGCGACCCGACATCTTCACCCTTCACATCGACCGCACTCGCCGCGCCCAGGTGCGCAGCAAGGGAGCCGAAGACATCGAACCATCTTATGCTGGACTTCCAATCAGCGCTCCTGACGAAGAAGCAGTTTCTGCTCTCTGAGTTGCAAACCCATGGTCTGCGTCTGGCTGATCCAGATGCCGGCGCCGCCAGCCGTCGCGGCGGCGCGGGGCCGACCGATCACAAGGCTGTCACCGTGCTCGGCACCACCATCATGGTGCCGGTGCATACGCGTGTCGCCTGCGCGTCGCCTTATGTGGCCACCACGCCCGACCGCCGTGGCGTGTCCATTCTGCGCAGTGGAGGCGAGGTGGTTTGCGAAATTTCCTTCCCGCCCTCGCCGCACTTTTACACCCTCAGCACGAGCGATGGCATTCCGTATTGGAAGATTGCCCAACTGCACTCGCGCGACACTCTGGCCACGACGGTTCTCCAAACCTGCATCCGTTACGGCAACAGCGCCACCAAGTGCCAGTTCTGTGCCATCGGTGAATCGCTGAAGGGTGGCCGGACCATCGCCCGCAAGACGCCCGATCAGCTTGCGGAAGTCGCTTCCGCCGCGCAGCAGTTCGACGGTGTTCGCAACGTGGTCCTCACCACTGGCACTCCGCCTTCCGCCGACCGTGGCGCGGAAGTTCTCGCGGAATGCGCGGGGGCGATCAAAGCAGCCACCGGCCTGCCCATTCAGGCCCAATGCGAACCTCCCGGCGATTTCGGTTGGTTTGCGGTGATGCATCGCGCCGGCGTCGACGCCCTGGGCATGCATCTCGAGGCCTGGGACGAAGACGTTCGCCGCCGGATCATGCCTGGCAAAGCCGAGGTCCCGCGCGCCTTCTATCTCGAAGCTTTCGCGGCGGCCGTCAAAGTCTTTGGCCGTGCACAAGTTAGCACCTATCTTCTTGCCGGGCTCGGGGACACTGTCGAGAGCCTGCATGAAGCCGCGCGCACACTCATCGATCTCGGCGTTTATCCCTTCATCGTTCCGTTCGTACCCGTGAGTGGTACTCCGCTCGCCGGTCATCGCCCACCCGACGCCGACTTCCTGCGCGCCGTCCTCGCGCCGGTCGGCGAGTGGCTCACCCTCAGCGGCATGACCTCCGACACGGTCAAAGCCGGCTGCACCAAATGCGCCGCCTGTAGTTCTCTCTCTAGTTTCGAAAAGCAAAAGCAAACCGCCTGCGCCGCCTGAATTTGTTGTCCACGAAACATACCAAAGATAACGCTCGCGCCGAAATCCATAACTAACGGTCTCGGCGTTTCTCCACGCTGTAGAGCCAACTGGATTTTGGATGTTGCGGCGAAGCCGACCCGAGTTTGGCGAGGGAGATGTTGGATGTTTCTCCACTCGATAGACCCACAAACGCGAACCCGATTTCCATGCCCGAAGTTCTCTTCACCATCAAGTTACCCGATGGAGTTACCCGGCAATGTTACTCCCCTTCCAGCGTCGTTCGTGATTACTTCGCCGAAGGCGAAGAAATGCCCGTGCGCGAGTTTCTCACTCGCAGCCGCCAGGCCCTCGCCGAGGCCAGCGAGCGCGTCCGCGCCAAATTCGGATTTTCCTGCAGCTCCGCTGCTTCCCAGCTCGCTGAAATCGAGCAATTCATCCGCCACTACGACCCGGACGGCATCGTCCAAATCATCCATGTCTGAACGCAAATCCACCACCGACTCTTCGCCGTCTTCCTCGCAGACGGCAGTTCACTATCCCGTCATCGTCATCGGCGGCGGCCAGGCCGGCCTCGCCGTCAGTTGGTGCCTCAAGCAACGCGGGATCGATCACATCGTCTTCGAGAAAAGTCGCATCGCCGAGGCCTGGCGCACCCAGCGTTGGGACACCTTCTGCCTAGTCACTCCAAACTGGCAATGCCAGCTCCCTGGCTTCCCGTATGCCGGCCCCGATCCCAACGGTTTCATGCTCAAGAAGCAGATCATCGAGTATATCGAAGCCTATGTGAAATCCTTCAGCCCGCCCGTGATGGAAGGCACCACCGTCAAGCGTCTCGCCCGCAGCGGCGACCGCCCGTTCGAAATCGAAACAAGCTACCGTAACTTCACCGCCGACCAGGTCGTCGTCGCCACCGGCGGATACCAGATCGCCACCATCCCGCGCATGGCCGAAAAATTCGCGTCCGACGTGAAGCAACTCCATTCCTCCGCATACACCAATCCCGCCGCCCTTCCGCCCGGCGCCGTCCTCGTCGTCGGCTCCGGCCAATCCGGATGCCAGATCGCCGAGGATCTCCATCTCGCCGGCCGCAAAACCCATCTCTGCGTCGGTGGCGCGCCGCGGACGGCCCGGTGCTATCGCGGCCGGGACGTGGTCGATTGGCTGGCTGACCTCGGTTACTACGACATGCCCGTCCACGAGCACCCGGTCAAGGAGCGCGTGCGGGCGAAGGCCAATCACTACGTCACGGGCCGCGACGGCGGGCGTGACATCGATCTTCGCAAATTCGCGGTGGAGGGCATGCAACTTCACGGCCGCTTGAAAGACGTGCAGGGCACCAGGATTTCCTTCGCCGATGACCTCGCCGAGAATCTCGACAAGGCCGACAACGTCGCCGACGGCATCAAAAACACCATCGACAAATTCATCGCCGAGAAAGGCATCGAGGCTCCCACCGAGCCGCGTTACGTCCCGGTATGGAAACCCGAAAACCCGCCGTCGGAAATCGATTGCGTCGAAGCGGGCATCACCAGCGTCATCTGGAGCGCCGGTTTTCGCACCGATTACTCCTGGATCGAAGTCCCGCTCTTTGACGGAAAGGGCTACCCTGTGCACCAGCGCGGTGTGACCACCGTCCCCGGCATCTATTTTCTTGGTCTGCCCTGGCTGTATACCTGGGGTTCGGGCCGTTTCTCCGGTATTGCGCGCGACGCCCAATTCCTCGCCGACTGCATCGAAGCCCGCCACGTCGCCGGCCACGGGATGGAAGCTCCGGCCTTAAACGAACTCGCGCTCGGGTCGTAGCGGGTCTCTTTGGAGTGCGGCGACATGTCGCCTGGAGGGAAATCGCGGACATGTCGACATGTCCGCGCAGTCCAAAGGCGTCTCACGGCTTCAGGCACCGATCTACGAACTCAAATAGCTCCTTGGTCGCCGGATCGCCTTCGACGCCGAGGTCGTCGTTGAGTTTGCCGTGACTGGTGTTGATTGCTCCAAAGACTTTCTCTCCGATTCCCTCGGTCTTCAGCACCCGCCCTAATTCCTGCGCTTGCATCGTCGTCATGGGATTGGCGGCCACGTGCAGAATTAGGAACGGGGGGATGTTCTTTCCTTTCGTCACGTGGTTGACCGCGGAGAAATCCTTTTGCTGTTCCAGGGTTCCGAACTCTTCGGGATGCCCGAATTTGGGTTCGGCGAATCCATGCGCTCGGCGGAGGTTTTGCTCCGAGACGATCATTGCGGGCACGTCATAGGTGTCGCCGTCGACGGGCACGCAGCCTTTGACGACGTGCAGCCCGAAGCCCAATTCCTGGAAATAGCGTTCGTCGGTGGAGAGCAGCGCGGCGAGTTGTGCTCCGGCGGAGTGACCCATGATGAACAGGCGCTGCGGATCGCCGCCGTGTTCGGCGATGTGGGCGTGAACCCAGCCCACGGATTTCGCCACGTCGCGCACGAGCTCGTCCATTTTCACTTTGGGCTCGAGGCGATAATTCACGGAGACAAAGACGAAGCCCTTTTTGGCGAAGGCAGTGGGTTTTTCTTTCACTCCAGCTTTGTCACCCGCCTGCCAGCCACCTCCGTGAATCCACACGACGACGGGGAGGCCTTTCGCTTCCGGCGGTGCGTAGATGTCCAGCTTTTGCAGCGGGTCGCCGGACTCGACGTAGGGAATGTCGCGCTCGATCTTGAGGTTTGATTCCTGGGCGAACGATGTGGAGACGAGGAGAGCGAAGCTGGAGAGGAGGAGGGGAGCGAGTTTCATGGGGGTCGGAGATCGGAGATCGGAGATCGGAGATGGAAGATCGGAGATCGGAGATCGGAGATCGGAGATCGGAGCGGGAGGGGTGCGTCTCGCCGGGGACGGCGAGGAGGGGTTTTATTTACCACCGCTCCCTGGTTGGCGTCGAGCAACTGTCGCGTCTTGGGAGGAACGTCCGTTGTTGAAGTCGGGCGATCTCCGGCCGGAGTCAGACGACCAACGACACTACGCCTTCATTGAAGTGATTCCTGCACGATCGCCAGCATCTCCGGCAGTGTCTTCTTCGACGCGAGTTTCTTCCGCTTCTGCTCCAGATCCGACAGCGAGGTGCGTTGATCGAGGTAGGCCAGCAACAGGGCACGGGCCGGCTCGATGCCTGATTCCGGCGCATGCTCGAGCTCGAAGGTCACAGGAGTCACGCCGGTGGGATGGACCATCATCCAAAGCCCGCTGTGCGTTGAAGCCAGTTTGGAGAGGCGATAGATGGCGAAACTCGAGTCGATCAACGGTGGTGGCCCGTCCACGCTGAGGAAATTCCCCATCCACATGGAGCCAAGGTCCTCGGCATCCTTGAACGTCACCACGGTTGCCTTTCCGAAAATCACCGCGACGGGAAAGTGCAAATCGGCGACCGCCGGTCGCGCCGGCGCGGGCGGAGGTGCCGCTCGCTGGCAGCCGGCGAAGAGGGCGCACGGAAGCAACCACCGCAATACCCGACCGAAAAGCCGGAGGATGAGACTTTTGGAAGGCATCACGGTCCGTGTGGCTGGAGAAACGCGAATGGTCAACTCCAGATCCTGCTGCTACCGGCGTTTTCGCGCGGGGCCGGGTGTTGCATTTTCTGGGATTCGTTGATCCGCGGCCCCTCATTTCCTTCTCGTGGCGCGATGCAAAGTTGACAACGGTGCACCCTTGCGCTGAGTCGTGTGCGCCCCGTGAAATTCTGTCTTTCCTTTCTTCTCCTCTGGTTGTGCGCCGCGGCGTGGGCGCGTGCCGCGACGGATTTCGATTTGCATCGCGATACCTTTGCCTTTTCCAACGACACGTATTTCCAATATGGCGTCGACGAACAAGGGCGTTTGCACATCACTCGCCGGACGACGCCGGTGAGCTTCTCGCATCGCTGCTTCGTGCTGGCGCGGGCGGTGATTCAGTTTCATCAATTCGCGCGCTTCGAGCCGGGTCTGCCGCGCGTGTCGCGGGAGGAGTATCATCGTCGAATCAAGGAAATCTGCCGGATCCCGGTCTGGAGTGGGGGCCCTGCGGAAAAGATTGTCATTCCCGGATACGCGAATCTCCACAGCTTTTCCGTGGCCTATGAAGGCTTGCTCAAGGAAGACCTCGGCAATTGGTTGCCTAGCTACTTGCGGGTGGGCAATTGGCGGATGGCCCTGGGGCATTTGCGCTGGGGGCAGGCCGAGGCGGCGAAATGGCTCGCCGACTCCGTGGACCGGGGCCAATTGCGCGCCATCTACATCGCCCGCTTCCCGCACATGAATCACGTTGTGGTCGTCTACGCGGTGCATCGCGAGCCGCAGGGCAACCTGTCCTTCGACGTCTACGATTCGAATTATCCCGACCAGCCGGCCTGGGTCTTCTATCGCGCCAGCGAGCGCAGCTTCGAGTACGAGCCGCGCTGGTATTTTCCCGGCGGCCGCGTGAACGTCATGCGCGTCTTTATCTCGCCGTTCCACTGAAGGCGCGGCTATTTTTCCCGCCTATGTTCACCGGATTGGTCGAAGAAACGGGCAAAATTCTGGCTCTGGAGCGGGGCGAGGGCGGGGCTCGTCTGCGTTTGCATGCCGCCACGATTTCGCAGGATGTCCGGCTCGGAGACAGCATCGCCGTGAACGGCTGTTGCCTGACGGTGGCCGCGCACGAAGGCGACGCCCTGGCTTTCGATCTGCTCGACGAAACGCTGGCCCGCACGAATCTCGGCGCGCTCGGCCCCGGAGCCTCGGTGAATCTCGAACGCGCCCTGGCGGCACACGCGCGCTTGGGCGGCCATTTTGTCCAGGGCCACATCGATACCGCGGCGGAGGTGCTCGGCTTCGAGCTGGTCAAAGCGGACCATCGGCTGGAGATCGCTCTGCCGGCTGAATTTGCGCGCTACGTTGCCTTCAAGGGCTCGATCGCCATCGACGGCATCAGTCTCACGGTGGCCGAACTGCGGGAAAAGAGCTTTGTCGTCTGGATCATTCCGCACACGCTGGAAATGACGAACTTGCGCAGCCGCAAAACGGGCGACAGCGTGAACCTGGAATTCGATCTCCTGGCGAAATACGTCGAGCGTATTCTCGCCGCGAAGTAGTTCTCGAAACGCTTAGAACGAGACCCGGACGCCGCCCGAGACGGTATTCTCCTCGTAGCGCGTGCGAGCGAGTTCGCCGTCGTAGTAGAGGTAGGTCGAGGTGCGCTCATTCCAGAGAATGGCAAAGCCAGCGCCGAGGAGGAGACTGTCGCGGCCGATTCGCGGGCCGGTGACCTGGAAGCTATCGGCGCCGCCGTCGAAGCTCGAATCGATCGCGTAAGTGTTGTCGCCGTACTCATGCTGCCAGGCGGCGCGCAGTTCCGGCTTGATCACGACTCCGCCCAATTTCCAATCGCAGGTCGCCCGCATGCCAAAGGCCGTGCGCAAGGAATCCTGGTTTTGGCCCGGGAAACTGAGAGGCGCCATCGAGCCATGCTCATTGTAGCTGTCGAGCCCGACATAGGTGTATTGGAAGCTTCCGGTCGGCCCAATGGTCATGTTGCCGATCTTCCAATCGTAACCGGTGGCGAAGAGGATGTTCACTTCACCGCCGTCGGTGTCGCCGCGGGCATCGCCAGCGAGCGCCGAGCGCCGCGTGCTGTAGCTGTTCAAGCCGCCGGTGGCCGCCGTGTCGATGTAGAAGCCGCCCGTGAAATAGGTGGAGTAAAGTCCGAGTTTGCCGCCATTCACCCAGACACGGCCGTGGTTGCTCAGGTCTGTGGCTGTTCCGACATAACCGGCATCGAGACCGACCGCGAAGTTCGAGGTCAACTTATAGTCGCCGCCGACGGTCACGCCTCCCGAAGTGGTTTGGTAACCGCCCGCATTGTCGTTGCCGTTCACATTAACCCAATCGCCGATCCCCGTGACGAACACGCCCCAGCGATCCTCGCTGGGAACAACTTCCTTCATTTCCTTGCTGTCCTTGCCATCGTTGCCGCTAGGGCCTGCGGAACCGGCGTTACCGCTGTAAAGCGGACCATCGCCCGCCGTGGCAAATCCGGAAGCGGTGAAGCCATGGGAACCAAACCGAATGTCATCCATGCGGCGCTGCAAATTCATCGCCTGCACATTGGCCAGGGCGACGCCGACGGTGTAGATCGAGGTCAATTCCTCCGGCGAGAGCCGGTCGAGGTCCGAGCGCAGGTTCGGGAGGTTATCGTTGGCCAGAAGATTGACGATGTTACTGGCGCGACCGTGCAGCGAGGCACTGTCCACTCCCCGCCCCACCGCCTGCTCGTTGGCCGTCAAGCCGGCGACGGTCGAAAATGGGCTCAGTTCCAAGTCCACCTCTTTGGATTTATAAATCACTTTCTCCGCGACCGGAAGCTTGGACGTGTCAAACCTTCCACTCACTCCGCCAGAGGTCGTGATGATGGCCATTTCCTGTCCGACTCGCAGGCGCGGGGAATTGCCGACATTGAGGATGCGCAGCTTGCCGCTGAGGTCGGCCTGTCCACCGACCGCGAGGGAGCCGTAATCGCCCTTCCTGCTTCCGTCGACCAGAATGGTGAGCACACCGTTGTTGGTTTGGATATAGTTGCCTCGGACGGCCAGTGTGCCCGGTGTGCCCGCCGCTCCATTGCCGGGAACGACGTTACCGGCGTTGTAGACATCGCCACCGATCCTGCCGGTGCCCGTCAAATTGCCACCGTAATTGATCATCGTCACTTGGTTGCCCGTGGTGCCGGTGACATTCAATGTGCCTCCGTTGACGACCATCATTCCCGGATCCGTGCTCACTCCGGTCAACGTGACCATCCCCGGGCCATTCACTTCCGTGATGGTAGTGAAAGTGGGAGCGCCGGTGTTGTAAATGCTTCCGGTGACGGTGACATTGTAAGGGCCGCTGAAGACGAGCGTCGACGGCGAGTCAAAAGCGATGTTCGAGTTGATCAGGATCGGCGCGGTGGCCGCATTGATCGAACTGGTTGCGCCGTTGAAATCGAAAATACCAATACCGCCCAATCCCCCATCAGTGAAACTGAGCGTCTGGAGGAATCTCGATTCATTCACGATCGAGCTACCGCCGAACAGGAAAACTGGTTGATCGACCAGCCTGAAGGCCGCGGCGCCTTGATCGAACACGATCGACTGGACGAGCGTGCCACCGAAATTGTTGTTGTCGCTCGTCGTGTTCTTGGACCCGGTGAAGATCAGGACCGGGTTGTTGGCCGTATTCGGCGTCAGATTGGGAATCCAGTTGCCATTGTCTTCCCAAAGGTTGCTGGAGGAACCGGTCCAAACCAGTGTCTGCGCCTTGGCGGGCATGGCACTGCAGGCTAACAGGGTGACCAACGCAGCAATGGAGGATTTGAGGATCGGGGGGCGTTTGGCAGCTTTCATCACTTAAAACGGGAACAGTTGCGTGGAGAGCAAGAATTGGACAGTTCTTGAATTTTTAGAATTTGCGTGCGCAAAAAAATCAGTGGTAACCCTTGGGTCTCGCTCTTTGTGAGGCATCGGAAGGGCTTTCCGGTGTTTCAGAAAGGACGTGGGCAGAAGGGTGCTTGGGAAGCGGGTTTATGCTGGGACGCTAGAGAGAGGCAAGCTTTTAAAAGGGCCCTCCACGAAATTGTCACATTCAAGGAAATCGCCTCATCGGCCAACACCCTGTGGCCACGGTGGAAACTTTTGCGCGACACGGGTGGGGTTTTCTGCGTGGATCGGTGCGCTACCCAATCCTTCCATGGGGCCTTCCGTGCCAGATCGTCCGCCGCTTTCCCGCCCTTCCGTTCCCCGGTCCATCAGATTTGGCGCCGCCTTGGCTTGGTGTGGCCTTTGGATCTGCCTTCTGCTTCTCCAGCACGAGTGGATCGGCCATTCATTCCTGTGTCCGGCTCAGGGCGGCTGCGAGGCGATTTTGGGCAGCCGGTTTGCCGACATCCGGGGAATTCCTCTCCCGTGGATTGGCGCGACATTTTATCTCGTGCTCCTGATTCTTTGGCTGGCGGCCTACGCCACGCCCCCTTGCCGCGGCCGCGTGTTCTTACTCGACGCCATTCTTTGGGCCGTCATTGCCGGCGCGACCTTTTCCGTGGGGTTGATGGTTGTCCAATTCGGCCTGCTGCATGCGTTTTGTCCGCTTTGCACGGCGTCGGCTGGCGTCGTTCTGGTGTTGCTCCCGGCCGCGGTTCGCGCCCGGTCGATGGGGGCGTCGGAAAATGCCGGTTCTTCGCCCGGGGGGGCGCTCAGTCTGGGGTTCTTCGCGGTTCTCCCGTTGGCGTTCTTTTTTCTCTCGGCTTCCGTCGGTAATCCATCGCCGAAAGGCCTCTGGCTCGCTGATCTCTCCAAGGCGCACCGTTTGGGTCCAGCCGATGCCCCGGTCCAACTGGTGGTGTATTCGGATTTTCAGTGCGGCTTCTGCCGCCAATTGGCTCCGGTGTTGCACCGAGTCCACTCGGAGTTTCCTCAGGACGTCGCCATCGTCTTCCGCAATTTTCCGCTCGATGTTCACCCTCGCGCTTTTCCGGCCGCGGTCGCTGCGGAGTGCGCCGGTGAACAGGGAGCGTTTTGGGAATATCACGACAAGCTTTTTGCCGAAGGCGGCGATCTCGAGGAAGGCAGGTTGATTGCCCTGGCCGCCTCGCTCGGACTGGATCAAGCCCGGTTTACGGCTTGTCTGCGTTCCGCCCCTCCCCGCCAGCAAGTGGAAGCGGACCTGCGCGAAGCGACGGCGCTCGATCTCCCGGGAGCGCCCGCGGTTTTCTTGAACGGGCGGCGGGTCGACGGGCCACTCAACTACGAACAGCTTCTCCAGAGAATTCAAACCCTGCTCCACAACCGGCCTGTTGGAAAAGGCGCTTAGTTGGGGCGGGGCGATTCTGGTTCGGGCGCTGCACCCGGTCCTTTGGCCTTTTGCTCCTCGGCAATCCGCTCGAGACCCAGTTGTGCGACCATTCCCCCTCCCAGGCGCATCGCTTCGCGGTACTTCCCGATGGCCGCGTCCAACTTCCCTTGCCGTTCCAGATGCCTCGCCAGGGCGTTGATGACGTTGCTCGATTTGGGATCAAGTTCGAGCGCGCGGTCGAACAGCGGATCGGCTTCGGCGAAACGCTTCGCCGCGTCGAGTTCATCCGCTTTCAAGAGAATGTAATTCTCGTCGCGGGGGGCAAATTCGACCGCTTTGTCGAATGCAGCAATCGCCTGGTTGCGATACTCCTCTTTCGCCGACGGGTCGGTCGAGAGGTCGGCCAGGCTGGAACAGGCGCGTCCGAGGTAGAAATAGAGTTCCGGATTGCGCGGGGCGAAGTTCAAACCGCGCTGGGCGAGAGACTGCAGCCGCTGGGCCACTTCCGGTTCCGTCAGCACGTGCCAGTCGGTGAGGAGGATTCGCGCCCGTTCGGCATAATATTCCGCGGGGGCGGATGGCAAAACTCCCAAGGTGATGATGACGCCGAGAACGGGCAGAGCGAGCCGCAGGAACGCCGGAAAATCGCTTCCGGATTCCTCTTCCGTGTGTGCGGCTTCCGGCCCTGCTCCCGGGCTGCCGAGGAGGGCGAAAACGAACGCCATCACCAGGACGTTGGCCCCGTTGTGCAGGGTGAAATCGAGCATGCAGTGGACAAGGCAGGCGGCGGTCGCGGCCAGGGCCCCGACATTCAAGGCCAGGGAATTGCTGTTCATGCCGGTGCCGCCGCGATCCGAGAGCCGCCTCCGAAATGACGTCCAACCGGTGCGCAGATGGGTCTCCAGAAAAATGACGGCCGCGATGAGTCCAACGATCCCGTACTCGGCGAGAAGCTCAAAGTAATCGCTATGGGCGTGAACGGGATCGGTCTGGAGCGCTGGGCTCCGAAATTGCCGCCCGTAAATGGAATACGTGCCACTGCCTGTGCCGATGGCCGGATGCAGCCGGAATTGTTGCCACGCGGCCTGCCAAAGCCGCACCCGCGTGACATCGATCGTCAACGTCTTTTCCGCGCGCCAGTGAAGCTGGAAGTTTTTCGCGACGAGCATTTTCGCCCCCAACCCCGCCGCTGCCAGGAGAATGAGGCCGGCGAAGAAAAATCCGATGATCCGGCCGGGAGCAAGCTTCCCGACCAGGACCAAGCTCAAGAGAGAAAAGACGAGCAGTCCCAACGTGCACGCGATGTAGCCGCTGCGGCTGCCGGTAGCCACGATGGCGGCCAGGCACATCAGGCAGATGTAGGCACAGAGAAGCTTCCCCCAAACGGGCCAGCGGCTCCAAAACGCCATGGAAAGTCCCAGCATCAGGGTGATCTCCAGAAATCCCGCCAGATGATTGGGATAGCCGTAGAACCCGCCGATTCGGGGGATGTATTCCGGCAACGGGATGATCTGGAGCGGGGTTTGCGCGTGATGGGTGAAATACTGCACAACGCCGATGGCGCAGTTCACCGTGGCTAAAGCCAGGAGGAAGGTCACCAAGGCCCCACGCCATTTGGAGGACGTCAGGTTGAGTGCGACGAGGGAGTAGAGCGTCAACGCCCCAAGTGCCAGGTAGAGGTCGTCCTTGGCGAGGTATCGCTCCGGCGACAACAGGGCCCGGATGCAAATGTAACCCGCCAGAACGACGGCGGCTCCGAGACATTCCGCATGTCCCCGTGGAATCGGCGTCCGCCGCCTCGGCCACCAGCTCAAGAATGCCGCCAGCGCGAGAAGCGCATAGGCCGGCAGGCAGAGCGCGACATCCGCTCCGCCCAACAGATACTGGGTTACTGCGACCGCCAGCGCTACGAGAATGAACAGGAGCAAACTCATGCAACGTCAGGCCTGGCGGAGCCCATCACCGGCCTGGAAATTCAACGCCCGGAAGATTCCGGCGACAGAGAAACGAACTACAGCTTCACCTGGGTGGTCGAGCACGGTCCACACGTCCCGCCGTTCGCCAGGTATTCCTTTTGAATCACCGGAACTACGTTGTTCACCGTGCTGCCCTTGTAGCACATCGTGACATTGGCATTTTGGTTGCAATACTGCGCCGCCGCCGCCATCGTTTTCGGCAACCAGAGCAGACCAAACGTGGAAACACCGATGGCCACGGCGAAAGCGAAGAAGGAAAGGCGTCGAATGTTCATGGTAGGCGCGAAGGTCGAAGCTGGAAGGGGAGCGTTCAACGCTTATTAACTCCGCGGTTCGTGCCGCTGTCAAGGGATGGTGTGTTGAAATGTGATGACGGGATTTGCCGTGCGAACGGCGGTCATGGCGCCTTTGGGCCCTGGCGGGCGTACCAGCGCATGGTCTCCCGGAGTGCCGGCGCCAGGTCCGGGGTGGGCTCAAATCCCAGGATCTTCCGGACCGCGGAAATGTCGGCCGCCGAATGCTCGATATCTCCTGGCCGGACCGGTCCATGGCCCGCGGGCTGGGGTGTGGGAAGGCCGAGGGAAACGGCCGCTTCCGAGAGCAGCGCGTGCAACTGGAGAAGATTGGTGCTGCTCCCCAGGGCCACATTGAAAACACTGGCCCCTTGCCCTTCACTGGCGGCCGCCAGCAGGTTCGCTTGCACCACATCCGCCACCGGGCAGAAATCGCGCGTCATCGTCCCGTCGCCGTGAATCGTGCACGTTTCGCCCCGAATGAGTTGGCCAATCCATCTCGGGATGACTGCGGCGTAGCCGCCGGCTGGGTCCTGGCGCGGGCCGAAAATATTGAAATAGCGCAATCCGATCGTATTGAGCTGCGTCTGGAAAAGTCGCGCATAGATCTCGGCCATCCATTTGGAAGCACCGTAGGGCGACAGGGGGCGGCCGATCATGGATTCCGTTTTCGGCAGGCGAGGGTCGTCCCCATAGACGGCGCTGCTGCTCGCGTAGATCACGCGTCGGACTCCCGCTTTTTGCGCGGCGAGCAGGATTTGCAAGGTGCCGGTGACATTCGTCTCGTGGCACTCGAGCGGATTTTCCAACGAACGCGGCACCGAGACGAAACCCGCCTGGTGCAACACGTAATCCGCGCCCGCGCAGGCCGTCTGGCAGGTCTCGGAATCGGCGACCGATCCTTCGTGAAAGGCGAAGCGGGCCCATTGCGATTCGCTCACACGCGCCCGCACGTCGCCCAGATTTGGCTTCGATCCGGAGGCGAAATTGTCCAATCCCACGACTTCCTGATCGAGGGTGAGCAGCGTCTCCAGCAGATGCGACCCGATAAACCCAGCGACACCGGTGATCAGCCAGCGACGGGGCTGAGCGGCGAGCTGGCTGCGGAGGAGGTCGTAACGGGACATGAATGTGGGGTGGCGGGAAAAATCACGAAGTATCGAACCCTTGCGAGCAGAATCTCGTGACGATTGCGTGCCTGGCGCGAGGGAGAGTAGGGTGCGCGGCTCATGCCCACAGAGTCCAGTCCTTCCGTGTCCACCTCGTCCGTGATCTATATCAACCTCTGGGCGCAGGGAGGGATGAAGCACTATTCCGAAGCACTCGTCCACGCGCTTGCTCCAGGCTGCCGTCTCTTCTACATCCGCAACTACGAGAGCGATCAACCGGTCGAAGGGCTGCGCGTGCATCTCGACCCGATGCGCCCCAGGCATTTGGGCGACCTGTGGCGAATCGCGCGGACGATCCTCCAATTGCGTCCGCGGGCCGTCCATCTGAACAGCGAATTGCCCGTCTTGCTCCCTCTTTTCCCTCTCTTCGCGCTCTTCAATTCCGTGATCACGCTGCACGACGCCGTGCCGCACGAGGGCGAATCGCTGGCCAAGCGGATGTTCATGCGGCTGCACCTGCTGCTGATCTTTCTCTTCATCCGCAAAGTGATTGTCCATTCGCCGGTCATCCGGGAGCAACTGCCGCCTTGGCTCCGGGGCAAGGCGCACGTGCTGCCGCTCATCAATTTCAATCTTTGGGGACGCAACCGGCAATCGCCGCCGAAGGACGGACCATTTACGGCCCTCTTCTTTGGCCGGTTGCTGCCCTACAAAGGGCTCGACTATCTGCTCGCCGCGTTTCGCTTGCTCGATCCGGCGAAGTTTTCGCTGCTCATCGCCGGCGAGGGCGATCTGCCGCCGGAGGTTTTTCAAACCCCGAACATCCGCGTCATTCAGCGTTTCATCGCCGATGAGGAATTGCCCATGGTATTCAACCAGGCGCACGTCGCTGCCCTGCCATACGTCGCTGCCTCGCAAAGTGGGGTGGCGTTTCTGGCGTTTGCTTTCGAGCGGCCGGTGATCTCTACGCGCGTCGGTGCATTGGCGGAAGTGATTACGGACGACGTAAATGGTTTCCTCGTCGAACCGCGCTCGCCGGAACAATTGGCCGCCGCTCTCGAGCGCCTGGCCGAGCCGGCGACGTTCACTCGGCTGGTCGAGAACGTGCGGCGGCAGAACGTCAGCGCCGACGAAGAAATCCGGGCGAAGTTGACCGAGTTGTACGCGACCTGAGGGATTTGGGACCGTTGATGATTGCCGTGGCCAATCGCGTTCGTTACGGGTTGGAAAAGTTCGCCGCCGTCACTTCAGCCATCCTTTATGAGTCTCCCGTTTCCGGACAGCTATCTTGCGAACGCGCTTCGCGACGAACTTCAGTTCGAGAAGATGACGATCCGCCATCGTCCCATCGGCGACTTGATCCTCACGAGTGGAAAACTGGTCGCCTGCGATCCACTGGTGAATCCCGAAACGGAGCCGTTCAACGTGGAGCTTCCGCGAGGAAAATTCCCGGTGGTGCTGAGCATCGCGACGCGTGGAACGGACCAGCGGGTGGCTTACGCGACGGTGCGATTCCGTCCGGATTTGCCGGTGAAATGGGAGATGCTGACGTCCGGCGAACAAGACCTTGGCGCATTGAAGCCAGGCCACATTTACGGCTACCCGGTCGATGCAGGAGTGGGCTGCTTCGTGGATCGGGAGGCGGCCCAAGTTGTGGAAAAGCACCTGCGCGGCGACGACCTGGCTTACGAGACGATCCTCGCGGAGATGGAAAAGAATTCTGTCAACACTTGGGACTGGTGCGACATGCCTTTCGGACCGGGCAATCTCGTGGCCTTCTCCTCCGGCTGGGGTGATGGGCTGTACGCCAGCTATGCGGGACGCAATGCCGCTGGTGAGATTGCGCTCATCGTCAGGGATTTTGGCGTGGCGCCGGAGGTCGACGCCGCGGGAAACGAAAAAGGGAAGCCTCCCGAACTTCCCGCTGCGGCTGCGGCCTCAATTCAAAATCCGCCTACGGAATTGCCCCGCCGCAGTCTTTGGAAACGACTGTTTGGAGGATAGCCTCGTACTGATTGGCAATCAGGCTGACGTCGAACGCGCGGGCCTTGGTGAAGCTCGCAGTTTTCATCGCCTGGAGCAGTTCGTTGCTTTGCAGTAACCGGTCCAAAGCTTGTGCGTAGGAATCGTCGAGCGGCACAGCGAAGCCATTCACCCCATCTTCGACCACGTCGCGCACGCCGGGAATGTCGCTGGCGGCGATGGCCAGCCCATGCTTGAGCGCTTCCACCGCGGCGACGGGCAGGCCTTCGCTCAATGAAGGAAGACAGAGGATGTCCGCATCGCCCATGATCTCCGCGACTTTTCCAGCGGGAAGCCATCCGGGAAGGGTCACGCGATCTCCGAGACCGTGTTGCTCGATGAGACCTTCGGCGGCAGCGCGGTCGGGGCCGTCGCCCACGATGGTGGCGCGCCAGTTCTTTTCCGTGAGGTGCGCGAGGGTCTGGATCAGGAACGGCAGGTTTTTTTGCGGGTTGAACCGGCCGACAAAAAGGAAATGGCGAATGGGCCGGACGACGCTAGGCGACGCGGGCGCGCCGCGGAGATCGATGCCGTTGAGAATCCGCTCCACCGGGCGGTGGTAGGCAATCTCCGCGAGTTCCTGGACGAACGAACTCACCGCCGTCGCTGCGGCCGCTTTTTTCCAGACCTGGCGGGCGATTGGGCCGATGAGTTTGAAAAGGTTGTCGGTCTGCTCCGGCACACCACCCGGGACGTCGCCAAGGTGCGCCGTGAGCACATAGGGGACGTCGGTGATGCCGTGCACCGCCCAGGCGAGCATCCCCGTGGGCATGGCGAAATGCGCGTGGATGACGTCGGGTTTCCATTGGCGAATGTGGTGCAGTGTCGGGAGAAAACTGCTCAGGCAGTAGAGACCCATTTCCGGCACGGTGCAGGTGTCGGGAACACGCCGCCCGCTGCCCGTCCGGTGAATATCGACGCCCTCGATTTGCTCGCGGGTCGATTTCCAGCCGAGCGCCGCGGTTTGGATGCGCACCTCGTGACCTCGCACCGCCATCTGTTGGGCGATGCTTTGCGCGACGCGCCCGCCCCCGCCGCCAGTCGGCGGGTATTCATAGCAGAGGACGAGGATGCGCATTGAGGAAAGGGAGAAACATCCAACATCCAACGCCCAACATCCAACATCCAATTGATGGGGTGCTCAGTGCTCAGTGCTCAGTGCTCAGTGCGCGTGTCGCTGCGGAGAACTCGAAACCCGAAACCCGGAACTCGAAACTCCCTGCCCAGGTTCATCTCTTCATCCACTGCGAGAGCAACCAGTAACTCCACAAGAAAAGCCGCTCGTCGCTTCTCCCGGACATATGCGCGGCGTGTTTTTGCTCGGCGAAAGCGACGTCGAGATGCGGGAAGGTGCGGGCGTGGTCGAATTCGAAGCGGCCTTCCCGCAGCCAGCGGCCGATAGGCATGCCGAAACCCTTCTTTGGACGCTGAATGATTTCCGGCGGGAGCAGGGGAGCGAGGGCTTTTTTCAAGATCCATTTCGTCTGGCCGTCGTGGAGTTTGAGCTGCCACGGAATCCGCCGGGCGAGATCGACGAATTCGATGTCCAGAAATGGCGACCGCGCTTCGAGCGAGTTCATCATGCTGGCGCGGTCGACTTTGGCGAGAATGCCGTCCTGGAGATAAAGATTCGTCCAGAATTGCAGCGCGCGGTCGACCGTGTCGGGCTGGGCGCAGCGGTCCCACGCCTCGATGGCCTCGCTGTAGATTTCCTCCGGATTGGTGGGTTCACGGAAAAGCTGCGCAAGGTCGCGCGGTTCGAGCGCGCTCATCCATACGGGATTCCAAAGTGCCGGCCGGTAGCTCAAGCCCATGAGGGTGCGCTTGATCTTGAAATCGAGGCTCAGGTTTTCGTGGGAGACGGGCAGGCGCGCCGCGACCAAGCGAATGGCCTCATGCAAGGGATGGGGCATCCATTGCGAATAGAGCTCGGCCTTTCGCAGCGCGCGGAAGGGGTCGTAGCCGGCGAAAAGTTCGTCGCCGCCATCACCGCCGAGAGCCACGGTCACGTGCTGGCGCGTGAATCGCGAAAGCAAATAGGTCGGGAGCAGCGAGCCGTCGCCCAGCGGTTCGTCCAGGCGCGAGATGATTTCCGGGAGCAGCGCGACGGATGTGTCGAGATCGAGAATCTCCTCGCGATGTTTCGTGCCGATCCGTTCCGCGACGAAACGGGCGTGCGCGCTCTCGTCGAAACTGCGTTCGTTAAAGCCAATGGCGAAGGTGTTCAGTTGCCCGGCGGGAACGTGTTTGGCGGCGAGCGCGGCCACGGCCGAGCTATCGATCCCGCCGCTCAAGAACACGCCCAGGGGCACGTCGGACATGAGTCGTCGCTGCACCGCCCGCTCGAGCGTCGCGCGGATTTCTTCGCACCATTCATCGACCGTTCGAGTGACGATGCGCGGGATTTTCCCATCGGCCAGGAGACGCTCGCATTTCTCCTTGCCCTCGTTGACCAGGACGAACTCCCAATAGCGCCAGGTCTTCAACTCCCGGCTGCCCAAGTCATACGAAAACGAATGGCCTCCCGGCAGTTTCCAGACGCGCTCATAGATGGAGCGCGGCGCCGGAATGTAGGCGTAGGCGAAGTACTTCTTCAGCGAAAGCGCCGAGAGGTCGCGCGGGCATTGCGGATGCCCCAACAGCGCCGGGAGTTCGCTCGCCCAGCCCAGGGTGCCGCCCTCGTGGAAATAATAGAACGGCTTTTTCCCAAACCGATCGCGCGAGCCGAAGAGCCGCTTCCGCGGACGATCGTAAATGACGAAGGCCCACATGCCGTTGAGGCGCTCGACGAAATTGTCGCCCCATTGCCGGTAGCCATGCAGCAGGACTTCGGTGTCGCTATGGTCGGTGAGGAACCGATGGCCGGCCGCCTTCAATTCCGCGCGGAGTTCGGCGTGATTGTAGATTTCGCCGTTGAAAGTCACTCCGATGGCGCCGTCCTCGGTCCACATCGGCTGGGCGCCGCCGCTGAGGTCGACGATGGAAAGCCGGCGAAACCCCAGGTGAACCCCGGTGGCTTCCTCCACCCAGTATCCGTCGTCATCCGGACCGCGGTGACGGATGGCGTCCGTCATCCGCTGGAGCACGGCGCGATCGCCCGTGCCGGCAAAACCCGCTATCCCGCACATTTGGAAAATGACGAATGACTAATGACGAAGGACGAAGGAATGCCTAACTCGTAATGACAAATCCGGATTCCCGGATCGGCGTCGCGCCATTGATTCGGATTTCGATATTCCTTCGTCATTCGACATTCGTCATTTTCATTCCCCCATATTCCGCATCACCCGCACCGTGTAGACCTTCTTGCCCTGGCTCTCGTAGAAAGTCCGCATGATCATTTCCGCGAGGAGGCCCATGAGGAAACACATGATCCCGGTCAGGGAACTCATCACGCAGAGCAGCGGCAGGGGCGTTTCAATGAAGGACTTGTGGCCCCAGAATTTGTAGTAGAGCGCCGCCGCACCGGCGAGAAAGCTCACGAACAAGGAAATGAGGCCGACCGCCCCGAAGACGTACATCGGCTTCTCCGCGTAGCTATCGAGGAACTTTACGACAATCAGGTCGCAGAGCACCTTAACCACCCGCTCCAGCCCGTATTTCGATTTGCCCGTGGTCCGGGCGTAGTGATTGACCGTCACTTCCGTGATCTTGGCGCCATGCCACCGGGCATAGATGGGAAGGAACCGGTGCATTTCCCCGTAAAGGCGGACGGACTTGATCACTTCCGCCCGGTAGGCCTTCAGGGAGCAGCCGAAGTCGTGCAATTCCACCCCGGAGACGAATGAAATCAGCCGGTTGGCCATGATGCTCGGGAGATTTCGCTGCAGGGCGTTGTCCTGCCGATCTTTGCGCCAGCCGGAACAAACGTCGAACCCTTCGTCGAGCTTGGCGAGCAGATTGGGGATATCGCTCGGGTCGTTCTGGAGGTCGCCATCCATGGGGATGATCACCTCGCCCTGCGCGAAGTCGAAACCGGCCATCATCGCCGCGGTTTGGCCATAATTCCGCCGAAAATGGACGACCTTGATCGACGGATTGCCTTCGGCCAGCCGGTCGAGCACTTCTTCGCTGCCGTCCTGGCTGCCATCGTTGATGAAGATCAGTTCCCAAGGTTTGCCAAGCTGGCCGAGAACGGCAGTGACCCGCTCGGCGAGCACCGGGAGTGCTTCCGCTTCATTGTAGACTGGAACGGTAACCGAAATCATCAGGGCCGGAAGAAAGGGCGGAATTAAAGGGGGGTGAAAGGGAATGGGCAAGAGGGGAATGCGATGAGAGCACCATTTCTCCCGATCTGTTCATTTTTTTCTGGACAGAATGATCCGATTGGCCCTTTTATCCTCCCCATGCCCGCTGATTACGCCCCTGCGGCCCACACCGATCTCGATTCCCTCGAGCAGGCTCCCGCCTCCACCGAGGCCGCGCCTCTGCTTTCCGAGCTCGAAGTCGAGGCGATCGATCTCTTTATTTCCCTCATTCGGCTGCTCGGCATGCCCAAATCGGTCGGCGAACTTTACGGCCTTCTCTTCGTTTCGCCAGTGGCCATGCCCATGGAAGCACTCATGGATCGGCTGAAGATGAGCAAGGGCTCGGCGAGCCAGGGATTGAAGCTGCTCCGTTCCTTTGGCGCCGTGAAGACCGTCTACGTCGCCGGGGACCGGCGAGATCACTATATCGCCGAAATGGACCTGAGCCATTTTGCGACAAACTTCATCAAAGGCGAAGTGCAGCCGCATCTCGACAATGGCCTCCGGCGCCTGGATCGTATGGAAAAGTTGCTCAGCAAGTTTCCCTCGGAAAATCGCGAGATTGCCGAGAACCGGCTTGCCCGGCTGCGTCATTGGCACGAGAAAGGGCAGGCCATGCTCCCCTGGCTTCTGAAATTCCTCGTCTCCTGATGCCCACGGAACTTACGCCCGTCCGGCCCGGATCGCTCGTCCTGCCCGGACTTTTCACGGAGTCGCCGTCTCTCGAGGCGAAGTGGTACTGCCTCCGTTCGCGGCCGAAACACGAGCATATCGCCGCGGCGCACTTGCGTCTGCACCACGACGTGGAGGTTTACTGTCCGCGGGTGAGAATTCAACGGTCCACGCGCCGCGGTTTGGTCTGGTTTACGGAGGCGCTTTTCCCGAATTATCTCTTTGCCCGGTTTGCCTTGGAAAGCTGGCAGGCCCGGGTCCGGTCGTGCCAGGGGGTGAGTGGCATCGTGCGCTTTGGCGACGACGTGCCGGAGTTGCCTGGTCACATTGTCGAGGACTTGCGGACTTACATGGCGGACGCGGAACTCAAGACGGTGCCTTTCACGATTGCCGAGGGCGATGACGTGGAAATCGTCGAGGGACCGTTTCGCGGACAGAACGGCATTGTGAAGCGGTTGCTGCCCGCGCGCGAACGGGTGAAAGTCTTGCTCGAAGTTTTAGGGGGAGCGACTGAGGTGGACCTCAGTCTCACGGCAGTCTTCAAGGAAGCTGCCGTGATCATCTGATGCCGCGACGCGGCTTTGTGGCCGCACCGTGGGACAGGAAAAATATGAAATATCCGCCGCAGGATCGGCGCTTGGAAGGTCTCGCAGGACGAAAAATCCAGCGAACGACCAAGGGCGGCAGCTTGGCTTGATTCGTGAACGCAAAAACTACCTCTAACGAAGACCTCACTCAGTGGACGGAGGTCCTCACTCCCAATCGCGGCTGGTTCGACTTTCGCTTCGGCGAGCTGTGGCGATACCGGGATCTCGTCTTCCGCTTTTTCCGCCGCGATTTCGTGGCGAGTTACAAGCAGACCATCCTGGGTCCGCTCTGGTTCGTCATCCCGCCGATCCTTACGACGTTCATCTTTACCATCGTTTTCGGCCGCATCGGCCGGGTTTCGACCAACGGGCAGCCCGACTTCCTTTTCTTCATGCTCGGGGTCACCGCGTGGAACTATTTCGCCACGTGCCTCAATAAAGCGGCGCTGACCTTTACGAGTAATGCCGGCGTTTTCGGCAAAGTCTACTTCCCGCGTCTGGTCGTGCCGCTGTCCATGATCCTGACCAATCTCCTCACCTTCGCCATTCAGTTCGGAGTGTTCCTGATCTTCTTCTGTTTCTATTGGCTGCACGGCGCGCACAACGTCGATCCCAACTGGCGCGTCGTCATCCTTCCCATCCTTCTCGTGCAAATGGCCGCGCTCGGCCTCGGCATCGGTTGCATCGTTTGTTCACTCACCACTCGCTTCCGCGATCTCGCTTACATGATCACCTTTGGCACCCAGCTTTGGATGTATGCCAGCTGCGTCGTTTATCCCCTCTCACAGATTTCCCCGAACCTACGCTGGATTCTCATCCTCAATCCGATGGTTCCGATCATCGAAGCGCTCCGCTTCTCCTTCCTCGGCGGCGGCCTTGTCGAAATCTGGCAACTGGCCATTAGTGCCACCGTCACCGCCATCCTCCTCTTCGTCGGCCTGGTCATGTTCCACCGGGCGGAGAAAACCTTCATGGATACCGTCTAACATGGCGGTTTTCAGCCCCGGGCAATCCCTTGCGAAAACCTATCCTGAGAGCGCGAGTTAGGGGCTGAGTCACGACAAACCACCGGCGGCTCTCAACCCTCGACCTTCCCCAATGTCCGTAGTTATCCGTCTCGAGAATCTCGGAAAGCGTTACCGGTTGGGCGACATCAATCGCCGCATGCTCTATGAAGACATGCAGCGATTCTGGGCGCGGCTCTGGCGGAAGGAGGATTCGCTCGCGCTCGTCGGTGGTCCTGCCGCCAAGACCGACGTTCCGACGGCCAAGGAGATTTGGGCGCTGCGGAACATCGATCTGGAAATCCGCGACGGCGAAGTCCTGGGCATCATCGGACGCAACGGTTCGGGAAAATCGACGATGCTCAAGATTCTCTCGAAGATCACCGCGCCCACCGAAGGACGCGCCATGATCAAGGGCCGGGTCGCCAGCCTTCTGGAAGTCGGGACCGGTTTTCATGCCGAGCTCACCGGGCGCGAAAATGTCTACATGAACGCGACTATCCTTGGCATGACCAAGGAAGAGATCGACAAGAAGTTCGACGCGATCGTGGATTTTTCCGGAGTGGAAAAGTTCATCGATACTCCGGTGAAGCGCTATTCGAGTGGCATGATGGTGCGCCTCGCCTTTGCCGTCGCCGCTCACATCGAGCCGGAAATCCTCATCATCGATGAAGTACTCGCCGTCGGTGACGCGGCTTTCCAAAAGAAATGTCTCGGCAAAGTGAGCGAAGTCGCCAAGGAAGGCCGCACCATCCTCTTTGTCAGCCACCAGGCCGCCGCCGTGGAAAATCTCTGCACCCGCGGCGTGGTCCTGGACAGCGGGCGCATCGTTTTCGATGGGACCCAGACGGAAGCCTTGGGATTCTACGCGAATAGCTTCGGGCATTTCACCGGGAGCCTCCGCAATCGCACCGATCGAAAAGGGAGCGGCGATATCCGCGTGGTTGCCGTCGAATTGCGGGCGGCCAACGGCGCCCGGACCCAGACTGCGGCGAGCGGCCAGGATTTGGACATCTTCTTTCACTTCGAAAATCACACCAATCATCCGTGGCCGGATTTGAAGATTTACGTCACGGTAAAGAACCAATTCGATATCTCCCTGTTCCGCCATGGGAATCTCTTCACCGGCGATCAGTTTGGGGAGTCGCTGCCGGAATCCGGCGCGTTGGTTTGCCGTCTGCGCAAGTTGCCGTTGCCGGTCGGGTCCTATCGTCTCGACTATATGATCCGCACCCAGGCGCACGGCTCGGTGGTGATCGACCAGTTGGACGCGGCCATCGATCTGCACGTCGAGGGGGGCGATTTCTTCGGCACGGGACGCAGTCCCAGCACGCATGAAGGACTTTGCCTCGTCGAAGGAGATTGGCGATTGGATGCCGAAACAACCTTCGAAGCCGGCGAACCGATTCCGTTGGAAGCCACGGTGACGAAATCCTCACAGCCTGTTTCCTAGAGTTACTCAAAAGTTCTTTAGTCCCGCAGGGACGACAGAACCCCAGACTGATCTAACCAACTATGACCACGTCACCCGTTCAACTCGCCAAGGACCTGCATCGCCGGATGGGTTACCCTCTGGGCAAGGTTCACTATGGAGTGGAGTCTTATTTCAAAAAATGGGGAGGTTACGGCAGTCCCTTGCGGCACGTGCGCCGCATTTCCTTCAAGGCGCGCAATCTCAAAAACGTCTTGGAACGAAAGAGGACCGCGCAAGCGATCACCCGTGATCTCAAGCCGGAGATGGCCGCCCGTCTCAAGGAGTTTCGGGAACAAGGCTTCGCCTACATTTCGGATTTGGTCGATCCGCAATTGCTCGCCGAGTTGGGAAAGCACTGCGACGAGATGATCGGCACCCGGAGCGAGTCGGCGAAATCCGCCGCGTCGCATCCGTTCTTCTTCCCGCTGACCAAGCCGGAAGATTACACCACCGACAACGTCCTGCTTCGCTTCGCCCTGCATGAAAGCGTCATGCAGATCGTCTCCGCCCATTTCGGTTCGGTCCCATTTCTGTATCCCATCAGCGTCCAGGAATCCCGTTATTTCAAAATCGAGAAAAAGAAACAACGCGCCTCCCAGCAATGGCATCTCGATTACACTGATGTCGGCGACGACGCCATTGCCCTCTGGGTATATCTCACCGACGTGCCGACGGTCGACCAGGGCCCGCTCACCATCCTTCCCATCCCGGCATCGAAGAAGGTGACGAATAGTTTCTTCCATGGCCGCATCGAGGACGAGCAGATCGAGGCTGCCGGCCTCAATCCCGATGTTCACCCCATCCTCGGACCGAAGCTCTCCGTCTTCCTCGTGAATACCTACAAATGCTATCACATGGGCAGCCGATGCAAGGAAGGGCAGAGACGCGTGGTTGCCATCTTCCCGTTCATGAAATCCGCGGACGCAGATAACTTCGTGAAAATCACCACCCCTGTAAGCGACGCTCAAAAGCTGGTGATCTGCCGCTAACATCTTGGCGGCCTCGCGGGAGAATTTCCATTAGGCCTATTGGTCCCAATTCCCCCCGTGAAACCAATGGCTTCCCTGCAAAAGCCTCTACTCTGAACATGACCGGACTCGTTCAACGCGCTCAACAGCGCGTCAAACGCCTCGTTAGGAAATGGGATGCGGATTCATCCGCACGCCGGTTCATGGCTTATTGCCGGAAAAAATGGCCGTGGGATCCGAAGGTCAAATACGACTCGGTCGTCCTGATGAGTTATTGGGCGCACAAAATATCGATGTTTTGCAACGCCCATACTGCCAACTATTTGGCGCGGCGGACGGGTTCCGGCATCGAGACCTACGCTATCTTTGGTGGAAAAGACGCCCGGGTACGGCGCGTCTATGAATCGTTCGGCGCGCGCCTCGGGTTGGACGCCTCCTGGGCGGAGCCGGATCGCCCCGAATTGGAGAAACAGGCCGACGAGATTTTCCATTCCCTGAAATCCAAATGGGATTTGCTCGAATTGCGCATCGACGGATTGAAGATCGGCGATCTGGTTTACGACAGTTATCTCCGCTGGTTCGAGGAGCCCACCGTCAAGCTGGACGATCCCAGGCTGCGCCGCCTCATCTTCGAGTCCGTCTTCATCTATCGCGCGCTCGCCAATTATCGCAAAGTGAAGCGTGTCGAGGCCCTCATCACCGATGATTATAGCTATCACGAATGCGGAATTCTGACGCGAGTCCTGATGCGCGAAAAGGTGCCCGTCTATTTCGTCTGCTTTGGATCGCAGCACTTCGTTTACCGCATGCTCGAGGAGCCGGAAACCGGCTATCATGACTTTCCGTTCCGCTGGGAGTTTCATCACTACCGGAAGCTCTTCCGCAGCATGCCCGAGGAGGAACAAGTCCGCTGCCGCGAGATCGGCCGCCAGCATCTGGACCGAAGGCTCAGCGGTCACATCGACAAGATGACCAATATGCAAGTCAGTCCGTTTGGGGTAAAAACTGAAAAGGTTTTCCCTGAGAACGGCCGGCCGCGCATCGTCGTTCTGATGCACGATTTCTTCGATTCGCCGCATTATTACCGCTGGATGCTCTTTCCGGACTTTTACGAGTGGATGCTCTTCCTCTTCGAGAAAGCTTCGGAAACCGAGTTTGACTGGTATGTGAAACCGCACCCCGCGACTTGGGACCCCGCGCGCGGCTCACTCAATCGGCGCAACGTCGCGGTCACAGAAGAATTGCTCGCGCGCTTTCCCAAGATCAAGCTGATGCCGCCGACCGTTTCCAATCTCCAGATCGTCGACGAGGGGATCAGCGCGATGTTCACGATGTATGGCACGGCTGGACACGAATTCGCGCGACTCGGCGTCCCGGTGGTCAACGCCGCCGATAACCCGCACATCGCCTATCCCTTTAACTATCATCCGACGACGGTCGAAGAGTATGCCGACCTGATCCAGCGGGCCGATCGGTTGACTTGCTCTGCTGATCCCGAAGACATCGCCGAGTATGTCTACATGAATTACTACTACGTCGGCGATCATTACGGCACTCCGGCAAATCCGCTCCCGCTCTCCTTCTTCGACGATCCCAATTACGAAGTTCATACCTCCAAACCAAATGGATATGACCACTTGATGTTTCCGGAGGATCCGACGCGCGAAGCGGGGATGAAGAAATACTACGACCACTATTTCCGCGAACATCCCCAGAAGACCGCTGCGAAATGAAGGGATGGGCCCACTACCGCTACGAGCTCATGCGGGTCTGGTGGTGGTGCAAACCGCGGGCCTGGAAAGTATTGAATGATATCCTGCCTGGACGCCCCACCATCGATCGCGACGGCCATGTATCCTTCCGGGCCAAGATCGAAGGACATCGCAAAAACATTCACATCCGCTCGGGGGCCTCTGTCCGCGAGCACGCCTGGCTGAACTGCATGGATGAAGGTTCGTCGATCGATATCGGTGAACGCACGCTCATCATGCCCTACGCGAAGCTCGTCGCCGGTTTCAACGGTTCCATCAAGATCGGCCGCCTCTGCACGATTCACTCCTTTGATATCCTCTATGGTTTTACCGGCGGATTGCAGATCGGCGACAATGTCCGCACCGGAGTCAATGTAAGCATGATCAGTGGCAACCATAGCTTCGACGATCCGACGCGCAGCCCGAATGACCAGGGTCACAGCAGCAAGGGGATCGTCATCCACGACAACGTCTGGATCGGGGCGGGCGTGATCATTGTGGACGGCGTCGAGATCGGACCGAATTCCGTGCTCGGCGCCGGCGCCGTCGTCACCAAGAACATGCCCGAGGATAGCGTTTGCGTGGGAGTTCCCGCGCGTGCCGTGCGCAAACGTGGCGAGAAGTCTCCCGAGGTGTCCGAATGATCGTGCCACGATTGATCCATCTTACGCTGGCCTTCGCCCTCTGTGGTGTGCTCGGCTTTTCGGTCATTGCCGCCGATGGCGCGACTACCCCTGCCTCGCCCAGTGCGGAACTCGACAAAGATTTTGCGGCTTGGAAAGCGACACTTTCGCCGGAGCAGCAAGCTTGGGAAACGATCCTCGAGCACAATCTCGGCAAAACCAATCGGCTGATCTACGAGAGAGCCAAAGTGGCCGGGCAGGAAACAGAATACGACTACACAAAGGATGATCCGAAGCTTCCACGAGTGTTACTCATCGGTGACTCCATTTCGTGTGGTTACACACTTCCCGTGCGCCGGGCGCTCGCCGGCATTGCCAATGTCCATCGGGCGCCGGAGAATTGTGGCACCACGGAAAATGGTGTGAAAAAGCTGTCCGTTTGGTTGGATGATGGGAAATGGGACGTGATCCATTTCAACTTTGGCATTCACGATCGGAGAACGCCGATTGCGGATTACGAGCAGCGCCTGGATGAAATCACCACGCGACTGGTCGCGACCGGAGCGAAAATCATCTGGGCCAGCACCACGCCCATTCCGGCGGATACGACCGACGGCCCGACGATGCCCGAGGCGATCGTCGAGCGGAATGCCGCCGCGTCCGACGTGATGCACAAGCACCAAATCCCAACGGACGATCTCTTTGGCGCCATCACTCCAGTCGTGGAGAAAATGCGCAACCCGCAGGACGCACATTACAATCCTGAAGGCTACGAGTTCCTCGGCCAGCAAGTAGCCCGCACCATCAAGTCATCCCTCGCAAAGAATGATTGAGTCTCAATTGGAGGAAATCCAGTCATTCGACATTCGACATTAGTCATTTCCCACCTCTCCCAACCTGTATGTCTGAGAAAGTAAGCCGCATGAACTGGAACGATAAAACTGTCCTTGTCACCGGAGGCACCGGGTCCTTCGGTCGGAAATTTGTAGAGATCATGCTCTCCGAATTCCGGCCGAAAAAGCTCATTGTCTTCAGCCGAGACGAACTGAAGCAGCATGATATGCGGCAGATTTTTCCCGATGGCGCGGATTCACCGGTACGTTACTTCATTGGCGATGTGCGGGATCGCGAGCGCCTCGAGCGCGCCTTTCACAAGGTGGATGTAGTCGTTCATGCCGCCGCGCTGAAGCAAGTGCCCGCCTGCGAATACAACCCCATCGAGGCCATCAAGACGAACATCGTCGGAGCGACCAACGTTATCGAGGCGGCCATCGATCAAGGCGTCAAGCAAGTGCTCGCGCTCAGCACCGACAAGGCGGTCAACCCGGTGAATCTTTACGGCGCGACCAAGCTTTGCGCCGAGAAGCTCTTCATCCAGGGCAACGCCTATTCCGGTGACGTCGCCACGCAATTCAGTTGCGTGCGTTACGGTAACGTGGTCGGGAGTCGCGGGAGCGTAATTCCTTTGTTCGAGAAACAGAAGGTCAGCGGCAAAGTCACGGTCACGGATCCGCGCATGACTCGTTTCTGGATCACCCTCGATCAGGGCGTGCGTTTCGTCATCGGCTGTATCGAGCGCATGCATGGCGGCGAGATCTTTGTTCCCAAAATCCCAAGCATGAACATTCTCGACCTCGCGACGGCGATCGCGCCCGGATGTGCCGTCGAAAACATCGGCATTCGCCCCGGTGAGAAGTTACACGAAGTGCTCCTCAGTGAGGACGAGGCCCGGACGGCGATTGAACTCGACGACATGTTTGTCGTCCCGCCCGCTCATCCGTGGTGGAACGAAGCCGCGTGGCAGAAGAGCAAAGGCCTGGCCGACGGCTACCGTTATGCCAGCGATTCCAACACGCACTGGCTGACGGTCGACGAATTGAAATCCTTCGCCGGGATCGCAGTTTAGTCGCCGAAGGAAAGTTTCAACAGTTTCATCATGGCTAATCCCGCGGAATCGCCCGTGCGCACCACGCTCCTGCCCTATGGCAAGCAATGGGTGGACGACGACGACATTGCTGCCGTCGTCGAAGTGCTGCGCTCAGATTGGCTGACGACCGGTCCGAAGATCGAGGAGTTCGAGCGCGCATTTGCCGGCTTCACCGGTGTGGCTCATGCCGTCGCCGTGACCAATGGCACGGCGGCGCTCCATGCCGCCATGGCTGCGCTCGAGATCGGTCCGGGTGACGAAGTCATCGTTCCGGCGATTACCTTTGTGGCCACGTCCAACTCCGTCGTCTACCAGGGCGGCACGCCGGTCTTTGCGGATGTCGAGCCGGAGACGCTCCTCATCGACCCGGAGTCGGTTCGCCGGCGGATCACGCCACGCACACGCGCGATCGCGGCGGTGGATTACGCTGGGCAGCCCTGTAATTACGAAGCGCTCCGGGCGATTTGTGGCGAGCATGGCCTCGCTCTGGTAGCCGATGCCTGCCACGCGCTCGGTGGAGCTTTCGGGAAAAATCCGGTGGGATCGCTGGCGGATTTGAGCACCTTTAGCCTGCACCCGGTGAAACCGCTCACGACTGGTGAGGGCGGGATGATTACCACCAACGATCCGGAGTTAGCCGCGCGGATGCGCGTCTTCCGGAACCACGGGATCACCACCGATTTCCGGGAGCGGGAGAAACGAGGCGCATTTTACTACGAGATGACCGCCCTGGGATATAACCTGCGACTTACAGATATCCAATGTGCGCTCGGGCTTTCGCAGTTGCGCAAACTCCCCTTATGGCTGCGCCGTCGTCAGGAGATAGCGGCGCGTTATGATCGCGCCTTTGCCGGGCATCCTTGCGTTCAATCTCTGAAAACGCGGGAAGGTGTTTCCCATGGCTATCATCTCTATGTCGTGCGGCTGGCATCCCATTTGGATCGGGCCGCGATCCTGCGCCGGCTCAGAGCGGAAGGGATTGGCGCGAATGTGCATTACCTGCCCGTCCATCTGCATCCGTTCTATCGGGAGAATTTCGGCGGCACCGAAGGGCAATGTCCGGCGGCGGAAGCGGCCTATCAGCAGATTGTTTCCCTGCCGATATTCCCCCGGATGAGCGATGGCGACATCGACGATGTCATCGCAGCGGTAACCAAAGTCACTGCGTGAGAGTTGTCGCGATCATTCAGGCGCGCCTGGGCAGCACACGATTGCCCGGGAAGGTGCTGCTGCCCCTGGCCGGTGAACCCATGCTCGCTCGCGTGATGGAGCGTGTGCGCCGGGCGAAAAAGATCCACGAAGTGGCTGTGGCGACGACGACGGCGGCATCCGACGATGACCTTGCCGCTATCTGCGCCGAGCGGCAGTGGCCAATTTATCGCGGATCGGAAATGGATGTGCTCGATCGTTATGTTCAGGCTGCCCACGCCTTTTCCGCGGATGCCATTATGCGGATCACGTCCGATTGTCCGGTGATCGATCCGGATGTTCTCGATGAAGTTGTTACCGAATTCCTCGCGCAACAACCGAAGACAGACTATCTGGCGAACATACTTCCGCAGCGCACTTTTCCGCGCGGACTGGATGCGGAACTCATTCGCCGGGATGTCCTGGAGCGTTGCCATGCCGAGGCCGCGGATTCGTGGAGCCGGGAGCACGTCACGGCGTTTATCTATCAGCATCCCGATCGATTCCATCTCGCCGGCCTGACCGCGCCGGAGGACTATTCGCAGCATCGCTGGACCGTGGATACTCCGGAGGATTTGGCCTTGATCGAGAAGATCTACGATCACTTTGGGCACAGCGATTTCTCCTGGCGGGAAACGCTCGCCTTGGTCGACGCGCATCCCGAGTGGATGGAGATCAATCACCACGTCCAGCAGAAGATGCCCTCGAATCAACACTCATGAGCATCGGTTGCGCTCAACCTGCGGAACGTCGAATGGCTTCCCGTTTGCTCACGACCGAGCCTGTCTTGATGGTCCGCGCCGACATGAGCGCGGGAATCGGGAGCGGACACATGATGCGTTGCCTGGCTCTCGCTCAGGCCTGGCAAGCCGACGGTGGACGCGCGGTGTTTCTGTCGCACGATGCGCCGAAGTCGATGGTCGAGGAACTGCGCGAACAGCAATTCCCAGTGCAGTCACAGCCGCACACGCCAGGCAGCCACGCCGACGCGCTAACCACAGCCGATCAAGCAGTGGCTCACGGAGTTTGCTGGACGGTGGTCGATTCGTACGCTTGCGATGCCGGCTATCTTCAGCAGGTGGAGGAGAGCGGCACACGACTGCTCATTTTTGATGACGAAGGTCGGGGAAATCACGCGGCTGCCAGCCTCGTCTTGCGTCCATGGTTGATGGGAGCCACTCCGGAGGACAACTGTCTGGACGGACCGCGCTATGCTTTGCTTCGTCAGGAGTTTTGCGCGTGCGGTGAAGCCGCGCGCGAGATTCCCGCACAAGCGCGAAAGTTTTTGCTGACGCTGGGAGGTGGCGATCCGGAGAACTGGACCGGCAAACTCCTGGAAGTGCTCGCCGCGCCGAACTCTCCTCTGCCGGCCGATGGCGAACTGATCGTCGTCATAGGCGCCTGCAATCCTCACGCCGAAAGTCTCGCCGGGCAGCTTGCGCGGCTGCCTTGTCGGGCGCGCATCGAGCGTGCGACGCGGGAAATGGCGCGGCTGCTGGCCTGGGCCGACATTGGGGTGAGTGCCAGCGGGAGTGTCTGTTGGGAAATGTGTGCCGTCGGTCTGCCGGCGCTCGTGTTGCCATTGAATGACAATCAACTTCCGATCGCCCGCGGCCTCGCTGCGGCTGGTGCGGCCATCAATCTCGGCCTGGCTGGGAGATTCGATGCGGGTTCCTTCATCGAGACCCTGCGCTCTGTCGCGGGAAATGAAGACGCGCGGCGGGCGATGTCGGCGGCGGGCCGGCGCCTCGTCGATGGCTGCGGTGCCATGCGGGTAGTCACCGAGCTCAAGAGCAAACTCTTCCATCTTCGATCCGTTCGTAAGGAAGACGAGAAGCTGATCTGGGAATGGGCCAATGATCCCGTCGTACGCCAGGCATCGTTTCGGAGTGATCCAATTTCGTGGGAAGACCACCGGCGATGGTTTGCGACGAAAGTCTCTTCTTCCACGACGCACATCTATATCGCCGAGTTGGAAGATGAACCGGTGGCCCAGGTGCGCTTCGAATTGGATGACAGCGAAGCCGTGATTTCCGTGAGCGTCAGCACGAAATTGCGGGGTCGCCGCTATGGCAGCGCCATCCTCAGGCGCGCCAGTCGTGAGATTTTCCGGTCAACCCCGGTTGAGCGGGTCGTGGCTTTCATTAAGTCCGGTAACGCGGCGTCCCAGCGGGCTTTTTCGCGGGCCGGTTTCGTGCACGCGGAAGATACTCTCGAAGCGGGGGAAGCCGCGGCCAAATACATTCTCCATCGTGTGGACTGTCCTCTCCATGAACGAGATTAGCATTGCCGGTCGCCGCATTGGGCCGGGTGCGCCGACTTATGTGATTGCGGAGGTCTCCGCGAACCACGGCCAGAATTTCGACGAAGCGATCCGCATTATAGATGCAGCCAAGACGGCGGGTGCGGACGCGGTGAAGCTCCAGACATATACCCCCGATACGATTACCATCGATTCCGATGCCGAACCCTTTCGCATCAAGGGCACTATCTGGAATGGCCGTAAACTCCACGAACTCTATCGCGAGGCATACACGCCCTGGGAGTGGCAGCCTAAGCTCATGCAGCACGCGGCTGCACTGGGGATGCACTGCTTTTCGTCGCCGTTCGATGATACCGCGGTCGATTTCCTGGAAGGCTTAAATCCGCCAGCTTACAAGATAGCTTCATTTGAGATGATCGACGTGCCGCTCATCCGGCGAGTCGCCGCGACTGGGCGTCCGATGATCATCTCCACCGGCATGGCCACACTCTCGGAAATCGAGGAAGCGGTGGATACAGCGCGCGGCGCCGGCGCCACGCAGATCGCGCTGCTCAAGTGCACGAGCGGTTATCCCGCTGAACCGGAGGAGATGAACCTGCGCACCATTCCTCATCTTGCCCAGGCTTTCGGGGTGGTCGCGGGACTTTCCGATCATACCTTGAGCCCGGCGATCGCGATCGCGGCAGTGACACTGGGTGCATCCATCGTCGAGAAACACCTCACCATTTCCCGCGCAGCGGGTGGGCCGGATAGCGCCTTCTCGCTCGAGCCCGAGGAGTTCAAAACTCTGGTGACTCAGTTACGCGTGACGGAGCGAGCCCTCGGGCGGGTCCACTATGGCGTGAGCGAGCGGGAAGCAGCCAGCCGCGTATTTCGCCGTTCGCTCTTTGCGGTGGCCGATATCGTGCCTGGTGAAAGTCTCACATCGAATAACATCCGCTCGATCCGACCAGGACATGGTTTACACCCGCGCTATCTGGATCAAGTGTTGACGCGCAAAGCTGCTTGCGCCATTCCGCGCGGCACGCCCCTTCAATGGAATCACCTGCTATGAATCCCTACGCAACCGAACAAGAAGCCTTTTGGGCCGGCGAATTTGGCGACCACTACGTCGCCCGAAATAAAGAACAGGAGTTACTCACCAGCAATCTTGCGCTCTTCTCCCAGGTGCTCGCCCGAGCGGAGAAGATCCGCTCGGTGATCGAATTCGGTTCCAACATCGGGATGAACCTGCGCGCCCTCCAGCAACTGCTGCCGACGGCCCAATTCTCCGCGGTCGAGATCAACGAAACGGCGGTGGCGGAATTGCGGAAACTGCCGGGGTTGACGGTCCATCATCAATCGCTGTTGGAATTCAAGCCGCAATCGCTGGCCGATTTTGTCTTGATCAAGGGCGTGCTGATCCATCTTCAACCCGAGAAACTCGCGGAGGCTTACCGGGTTCTTTACGAAGCCAGTGGACGTTACGTTTGCGTGGCTGAATATTACAATCCGACACCGGTGAGCATCCCCTATCGCGGCCACGACGAGCGGCTATTCAAGAGGGACTTTGCGGGAGAAATGTTGAAACAATTTCCCGATCTGAAGCTGCGCGACTACGGGTTCATCTACCATGGCGACGCCAATTTCCCGGCGGATGACATCACCTGGTTTCTGCTCGAGAAAAAGTCCGTTTAGTCTGCGGAGATAACTCGGACGGATCGATTGAAGATGAGAACGATTGCCACCATCGAGGCCCGGATGAATTCCAGCCGGTTGCCGGGCAAGGTGATGCTGCCGATTCTCGGCAAACCTGCCTTGCAGCTCCTGATCGAACGCTTGGGCCGTGCCAAGACTCTCGATGGTATCGTCATCGCCACGACGACGCATCCGGCGGACGCAGTCATCGAGCGTCTTGCGGCGAAGCTGGGAGTCGGCTGCTTTCGGGGCAGCGAAGAGGACGTGCTCGAGCGAGTGCTGTTATCGGCGCAAAGCGCACAAGCTGATGTCATCGTGGAAATCACGGGGGATTGTCCCATGCTTGATCCGGAGATGGTGGATGCGGTGGTCGAGAGCCATCGCACGGGCCAGTATGACTATGTCAGCAACGTCATCGGACGCCCGCTGCCGCTCGGGCTCAGCGTGCAAGCCTTTGCCACCGCCGTTCTCGCGGAGGTTTCCAAGCTCACCCAGGATCCCGCGGATCGGGAACACGTCTCACTTTACATTTACGAGCACCCCGAGCGCTACCGATTGCACACAGTGATCATGGAAGAGGCGGAGAAGCATAATGACATTCGTGTGACGCTCGACACCGCGGAAGATTACGCGCTCATCGAAGCTCTTTTTGAAGTGCTCCTGCCGATCAATCCGACATTTACCTTCCACGACGTGGTCGAGCTTTGTCGGCGCCGGCCTGAACTGCTGGAACTCAACCGGCACATCGTGCAAAAGCGCGCACGGGGATGACATTGCGCGCGGCCTTGCTCGGATGCGGGTGGATCGGCAGCGAATTTCGCACAGACACACCAGTGGGTATCTATAACCACGCCGCCGCCTATCGGGCCTGCCCGGATACAGAGTTAGTGGCTATCTGCGATACCGATCCGGAAAAGCTGACTCGAGCCGGTGAGCGATGGAAGGTGACGGGGCGCTATACCGATGCCAGGGAATTGCTCTCCCAGTCCGCCCCGGAAGTGATCAGCATTTGCACACCCGACGCCATGCATTTCGAAGGTGTGAAAGCCGCGCTGTCGTCTCCATCGGTCCGCGGCGTTCTCGCGGAAAAGCCCCTGGCCCTGGAGGCCGCCGAAGCGGAAGAACTCGCGGAGATGGCTCGCGCCCGTGGCGTGGCCCTGGCGGTCAATTACAGCCGGCGTTACTCGACGGGCCACGCGGAACTGCGCGAGTGGATTCGCGGCGGCGGATTGGGCAAAATTGTCACCGTGGGAGGTTTCTACACCAAAGGCACCTTGCACAACGGGTCTCATTGGTTCGACTTGGCGCGCTGGATGGTCGGTGAGATTTCCGAAGTTACTGGATTCGACATGCTGGGTGAGACCAATCCCGATCCGACGTTGGATGCGATTCTGCGGTTTGAAAATGGTGCGACCGGCCATCTCCAGGCCTTTAACGCCAGCGCCGGGACGCTTTTCGAAATGGATGTTTTGGGCACGAAGGGGCGCGTGCGGGTGGTGGAACCTGCCGGCCAATTTGCCAAGTTTCATCTCAACGAGAGTCGCACCTTTTCGGGCTATCGAGTTTTTGAGGCCGGCGACGTCTGGCCGGCGCGCAATAGCGACACGGTATTGCATGCGGTTGAGGACTTGATCGCTTGCGTGAAGAATGGCAATGTCCCGCGCTGCTCAGCGGATGACGGCGTGGCGGCGGTGCGGGTGGCGCGTGCCGTCCGCGATTCGGCGCGACTCGGCCGACCGATCGACTTACAAAAAAATGTCTGAAAGCGCTTCCTCGCCACTGATCGTCGCCGTCGGCGGTGACCCCGGCGGAGCCGGCGCTCTTGCTCCAGTGATTGACGCTTTGCGTGCCACCCAACGAGTGCGGATCGATGCCCGCGCCTATCGTCACGCTTGTGCCGTGTGGCAGAAGTGCGGCCTCTCGTTCCAGCCACTGGATGAGCAGGCGGAAGTGTCCCTCCCTGCGGACGCTCACTTGGTCCTGACGAGCACCTCCTTGAACGGGCTGGATCTCGAGAAGCGTTTCATCGGTGCGGCGCGGCTGCAAGGCATCCCGTCGGTTTCCGTCCTCGATTTTTGGTCGAACTATCGCCCGCGCTTTTCATCTTCCGACGATTCATTGAATTGCGTGCCCGATCACATTGCGGTGATGGATGGCCAGGCTCGCGACGAGATGATTGCGGAAGGCTTCGAGCCGCAGCAGTTGGTCGTTACCGGTCAGCCGGCATTCGATGATCTGGCGACGTGGCACGCCGCATTCACGCCGGAAAAGCGACAGGCGGTAAGGCGGAAATTAGGTGTGCAGGAAGGCGAACTGCTGGTCGTTTTCGCTTCGCAACCATTCTCCGCTTTCGCTGGCTCGGACTCATCGCTGCCGCAATACCGAGGCTTTGACGAACGCTCCGTGGCAGCACAGCTCTTGCATGCCTTGGAGGAAGCTGTGGCCAATGATCAACGCCGTATCACGCTGGTTATTCGACCGCATCCACGGGAGGACGCCAGGAGCTTCGATCATCTTCGAAGCGAGACTGTGCGCGTTCGCGTGACTATGAACGGCGATGCGCGCGAGACAGTGGCCACGGCGGATTTGGTCGTGGGCATGAACACCGCCCTGCTGATCGAAGCTTGCTATCTCGGTTGTGTGGTCGTGAGTTTGCAACCGGGATTGAACGGGACCGATCCGCTGCCGACCAACCGCCTCGGCTTCAGCCGCGCGGTGTATTCCGATCGGGAAATCGCTCCGACCATTCGCGAATTGCTTCTCGACGCGAGCGCCCGGCGGCGCGCGACGGAGAATCTCGAGCATTTCCGCGTGGATGGGAACGCCGCGAAGCGAGTTACCGAATTGGTAATTTCACTTTTGCCGACGCATGCCATCTCCACGCATTCCTAAACCCCGTTTCAATTGAAGAAAACGCCCATGGAAGGTGATTCAGACAACATGCCAGGACACAACCAGGAGCAAACTCCGAAAGAGACCGGTGCGAATAGCGGGCAAACGACTCCCAATGCGCCGCGGAATTTGAAGGGCATTCGGGAACTTTATGATCAGGGGACGAATATCATGCGGTATTTCCGCGAACTCGAGGGGACTTCGCTGAACTCCTCCGAGGCGATCCAGATTTCCTACGATTTGCAGAGCGGCTGCACCAGCGGTGAAGTGGCCGACCCGGAGTATGTGGCAAGATACGACGCCTATACCTCCGCCATTGCCCGAACGCTGAGCCAGTATGGAGGGACCTCGCTGCTGGAGGCCGGAGTCGGAGAAGCGAAGACGTTGTGCGACGTGATGACCAAAATGCCGGTCTCCCCTCCGCATATCTATGGATTCGATCTGGCTTGGTCGCGGATTGCCACCGGCCTGGAATATGCCGCGCGACACGACGGGTTTCATCCTTCGCTTTCGATGGGGGACCTTCTCGCCATGCCGTTTGCAGATAACACCTTCGATGTGGTCTTTACCGCCCAGGCGGTGAATCCCAATCACGGTCGGGAAGAAGAAGCGATGCGGGAACTTTATCGAGTGACGCGCCGGTGGCTTCTCCTTTTTGAACTCGATTACGAGCTTGGCGGTGAGGAGACGAAGCGGCGCATCGAAGAGCATGGCTACTGCCGGGATCTGGTGGGCACGGCGAAACGGCTGGGTTACAAAGTGGTGGAGCATCGCTTGCTCGGCGCCGATGTTCGTCCGTCGATCCAGGTCAGCGTTCTGGTGATCGAAAAGCCGGGTGCGGATGGTTCAACCGCGCCGTCCTATGGCTGCCCCCGCTGCCATCAATCGCTGGTCTCGCACCGCGGCAATTATTTTTGCGCAGATTGTCTGGTCGTGTATCCCGTGCTGAACGGCATCCCTTGCCTGTTGCCGGGCAGCGGCATTCTCGCCACGAAGTATCTCGAATTTCGCTAAAGTCTGTGCCCATGAACTTACTCGCAATCCAAGGCGGCACCCCAGTACGCTCGAATCCTCTTCCCGATTACGTCACCCTCGGCGAAGAGGAAAAACGCGCCGTCGTCGAAGTGCTCGATGGAGGCGTGCTGTCAAAATTCCTGGGCACCTGGTCTCCCGATTTCTTCGGAGGGCCGCGCGTGCAAAAGCTGGAGCGTGAATGGGAGAGTTACTTTCGGGTGAAACATGCGGTCAGTGTCAATTCCGCGACCTCCGGTCTTTACGCCGCGGTCGGCGCGGCCGGGGTTGGTCCGGGCGATGAAGTGATCGTTTCTCCGTACACGATGATTGCTTCTGCGACGGCTGCGGTCGTGTTTGGCGCCATCCCGGTCTTTGCGGACATCGATCCTGATACCTTTTGTATCAGCGCAGAGACGATCCGTCGCTGTTTGACGTCCCGCACGAAAGCCATCGTGGTGGTCGATATCTTCGGTCATCCGGCCGACATGGACGAAATCATGGCCCTGGCTGCGGAACATAATCTGGTGGTGATCGAGGATGCTGCCCAGGCGCCGGGCGCCATCTATCGTGGTCGCTATGCAGGCACCCTGGCGCACATGGGTGTCTTCAGTCTCAACTATCATAAAACGATTCATTCCGGCGAAGGGGGCGTGGTTGCGACCGATTGCGACGATTTCGCGGAGCGGTTGCAATTGATTCGCAATCACGCAGAGACCGTGGTGGCAAAGAAAGGGGTCGAGGACATTGTCAACATGATCGGCCAGAATTATCGGATGACGGAAATCGAAGCCGCGATTGCGAGCGAACAGCTCAAGAAGCTCGAAGGGTTGCTCGTCAAACGGATCGCCTGCGCCGATTACCTGACCGAACACCTCGCGGGCTTGCCGGGATTGCGCCTGCCGATGGTTCGCCCCGAAGCGCGACACGGCTATTACGTGTATGTCATGCGCTACGATGCCTCAGTGACAGGGGTGCCTCGAGATCGCGTCTGTGCCGCGCTCCAGGCCGAAGGAATTCCGGTCGGGCAGGGGTATGTGCGCCCACTTTATCTCGAACCCATGTATCAGCGTCGGATTGCCTTTGGCCGCGATGGATTTCCCTTCACTTATCCGGGTTATACCGGACAGGTGAGTTACGAACGGGGTATCTGCCCGGTGACGGAAAAAATGCACTTCGATGAAGTCATTACCTTTGGGCAATGTCATGCCAGCCTCACCGAGCAGGATCTCGCCGACATTGTCGCCGCGTTCAATAAAGTCTTCGAAAACTTGTCCGCACTGCGCTGAACGATGAAAATGGTGGCCTGCATTTTTGCCCGCGGCGGCTCCAAGGGAGTGCCGCGCAAAAATATCCGGCCACTCGGCGGCAAGCCTTTGATCGGCCATGCCATCGACGTGGCGCGGGCGTCCACCTTGATTGACCGGGTGATCGTCTCCACGGATGACGAGGAGATTGCGGCGGTGGCGCGCGAGTTTGGCGCGGAAGTACCGTTCATGCGCCCCGCGGAATTGGCTACAGATCGGTCACCGGAATGGTTGTCCTGGAAACATGCCGCGCAATTCTTGCGATCGGAGTCGGACGGTGAGGGCGTCGCGGCCCTGGTCAGTGTTCCGGCCACTTCCCCGCTGCGTCGCGTGGAAGACGTCGACGCCGTCATTCAAGCTTTCGATCCGGCCACGGTCGATGCCGTCCTCGCCGTGCGGGAAGCGCAGCGCAATCCGTATTTCAACATGGTGCGCGTCGATCCTGATGGATACGCGCGCATCGTTCTCGCTCAGCGGGATGGTCCTTCGCGCCGCCAGGATGCTCCGCCGATTTTCGATATCACGACCGTCGCCGATGTGGCCGGGATCGACTACATTTTGTCTGCCCCGAGTTTTTTCACGGGGCGCATCAAAGCCGTCGAGGTGCCGGCGTCGCGCTCCATCGACATCGACACGGAGGAGGATTTTGCGATTGCCGAGTTTCTCCTGCAGCGCGCCCAAGCGGGCCGGCCTGCGGCTTCGTTCAGAGATTGATTACTCCAGTTTCACTTACTCACCCTTGCTGATGACATCGCAAACCCAGTTCCAATCGTGCGTTCAGATTCAGAATCGGAAAGTCGGGCCGGGACAGCCGGCGTTCATTATCGCGGAAGCGGGAGTAAATCATAATGGCGACATGGCCCTGGCACACCGCTTGGTGGACGCCGCGGCGGATGGCGGCGCCGATGCCGTGAAGTTTCAGACTTTCGTTGCAGAACGCTTGGTCAGTCCGGCGGCCAGCAAAGCCGAATACCAGGTGCAAAATACCGGCACCACTGGCTCACAACTCGAGATGCTCTCTCGGCTGGAGTTAACCCCCGGAATGCATCACGAACTTATGGCGCACGCTGCGGAGCGGGGACTCATCTTTCTCTCGACGCCATTCGATGAGCAAAGTGCCGATCTGCTGGCCAGCCTCAACGTGCCCGCTTTCAAGACGAGTTCCGGCGATGTGACCAATCTGCCATTTCTGGAACACCTCGCGCGCACCGGACGCCCGATCATTTTTTCCACCGGTATGGCCGATCTCGCGGAAGTCGCGGAGGCGCTGGCCGCCATCTCGGGCGCCGGTGGGGATTCCGTCATCATCCTGCATTGCGTGACCGATTACCCCACAAATCCTCTCGACGTGAATCTGCGCGCGATGGACACGTTGACGGCTGGTTTCAAGGTGCCCGTCGGTTTTTCCGACCACACCCTCGGAATTCATATTCCGATCGCGGCGGTGGCGCGTGGCGCACAGATCATTGAAAAGCATCTGACGATGGACCGGGCGCTGCCCGGTCCCGATCACCGCGCTTCGCTGGAACCTGCCGAACTGGGGCAAATGGTCTCGGCGATCCGCGAGACGGAGCAGGCCCTCGGCGATGGGGTAAAAGTGGCGCGCGGCGGCGAAATCGTGAATATCACCGTGGCCCGCAAGAGCCTGCACTGGCGGCGGACACTCCAGGCGGGTGAAACGGTCGCTGCTGGCGATTTGATTGCCCTGCGTCCGGCGACGGGAATGCCGCCAGGGCAATTGCGCTCCTTGATCGGACGTCGCGTCACAGCAGCCGTGACGGAGGGCGCCGTCGTGCAAGAGAAAGACTTTACCGCGTGATCGTTGCCATTCACCAGCCGCAGTACCTTCCGTGGTTGCCCTTCTTCGACAAGGCCGATCAGTGCGACGTCTTTGTCTATCTCGACAACGTGCAGTTTCAAAAGAATGGGGTTCAAAATCGAAATCAGATTTTGACGGCCCAAGGGGCCAAGTGGTTGACGGTGCCGGTGCGGGCGAGTCTCGACCGAAGCATTCGCGAGACGCCGATCGCCGACCGGCAATGGCCGAAGAAGCACATTCGCACGATCGAGCAGGAATATCGCCGTGCACCGTTCGCTGCTTTGTTCGATGACTCTCTGCGCACATTGCTCGAGCATGATTGGCCGTCCCTGGCCGATCTCAATGTCGCGGTGACTGATTGGTTATTCGAACGTCTCGACATCCGCTGCCGCCGTGTGCGCGCTTCCGAGTTGGCTGTGAGCGGGACGAAAAACGATCTGGTCATCGACGTGTGCCGCGCCGTCGGAGCCACGGAGTATTTTTCCGGCACGGGTGCGCGAGCCTATCAGGACCCGGAACGATTCGCGGAGAACGGCATTGCGCTGAGATATCAGAGTTACCAAAATCAACCTTATCCCCAGGCGGCGCGCTCGACGGATTTTGTGCCGGATCTTTCGACACTCGACTTACTGCTCAATGTGGGTCCCAAAGCCCGGGAAATCATGCATGCCGGTCGTCTGACCGCGGCCAGCCACCCATAAAATCGTCCGCTATGTCTGAATCTCCCGAAATCCAGGAAAGCATTTCCCGCCTGAGCACGCACTGGAGCACGATGGCTCTAGAAGGGACCACCGATTGTGCTCGGGTGGATGCCAGTCTGCGCGCGCAGCGGATGCGCTTCGAGACCTTCATTCTAAATCACGATTTGCAGGGCAAATCGATTCTCGATGTCGGCTGCGGCGTGGGTGACTTTTGGGCGCATCTGCAAGCTCGGGGAATTAAGTGTGACTATCTCGGTGTCGACATCGCCCCGGAAATGATCCGGCGGAGCAGGGAACGTTTTCCTCAAGCCAATTTCGAGGAGCGCAACATCCTCGAATGGGAACCGGGACGGTCCTTCGATTTCGCCGTCTCCTTTGGCATCCACAGCTTCAAGGTGCCGAACAAGCTCGATCTCCTGACGGCCATGACCCGGCGGAAGTTCGAACTTTGTTCCGTCGCCGCACATACCACGATCCTGACGGACCGATATCAGAAGTTCGGCCCGGAGGCGCAGTTCTTCAATCCGGAAGAGGTCCTCACTGTTACCCTCGCGATCACACCCTGGGTGGTTCTGCGCCACGACTATCTGCCGAACGATATCTCCTACACGCTGTATCGCCGGCCGCTCATCGAGACCAAGACCGGCTTGATGTTGGATTGAGGTCCGAAGTTGGAACTTATGCAGGAGGTGGCGAAAAACATTATGACGCGGAGCGGCTTGCGCCGGGATTTGGAGCAATTGGGAGTTCGCTCCGGAGATATCCTGTGCGTTCATTCATCGCTCAAACGCCTCGGGTTGGTGATCGGCGGTGTGCGGACAGTGATCGAGGCACTCTTGGATGCCGTTGGCTCCGAGGGGACAATCATGATGCCGGCCTATTCCGGAGACCTTTCCGACCCCGCGGAATGGCGTTTTCCTCCAGTTCCCTCCGAACTGATTCCACAAATTCGTGCGGAGACGCCGCCATACGATCCAACCTTGACTCCCACGCGAGGGATGGGAGCGATCCCAGAATATTTCCGCCGATACCCCGGGGTTGTGCGCAGCCCACATCCACAATCTTCTTTTGCGGCTATCGGCCCGCGCGCGCTGGAGTTAGTCGGCAAGCATCCGCTGCCCTTCCGGTTTGGACCCAAATCTCCGTTGGGCCGGCTAAAGGATTTGAACGGAAAGGTGCTCATGCTCGGTGCCCCTTGGGACACGAGTTCGTTCCTTTACCTTTGTCATTATCCGATCGGCGACCGCCTGAAAATTCAAAAGCGAGCACCGATGGCTGTGAATGGCATCACCCAATGGGTGGACTACGAAGATATCTCCTACGAGAACGCTTGGTTTATCCCGGCCGTGACGACCCTCGTCGAACGTGGGATCGCCGTTGTTGGCCAGACCGGCGCCACCGAGAGTCTCCTTTATTCGACCCACGAAGCCTTTCCGGTGTTACATGAATTCTTTCGCAATTTACCCCGGTGACGGACGGCATGGAGTCATCAGTTAGTCCGGTCGCCAGTCAGAATATGGAGCAACGTCGTCGCATTCACTTTTTCACTGCCGCACGGTCGGACTACGATTTGATGGCCCCTGTCATCGCCGAGCTGCGTGCGCGCGGGCAAGTTGAAGTGGGAGTGATCGCAGGTTCCGGCCAAATGTCCCCCTTTCACGGCCTGGCTGTCCGGCAGATTGAGGAGGACGGCGTGACGATCGTGGGCCGGCTCGAAACGCTCGTGGCATCGGAGTCCTGGGTCGGACGCTCCCTTTCCTTCGCTCATCTCGCTGAGGCACTCACACGACAACTGGCAGCGAATCGTCCGCACATTGTCTTTGTGGCCGGTGATCGCGAAGAACATTTGGCCGCGGCCATTGTCGCCAATTTCCTGCGCATCCACGTCGCCCATATTCACGGAGGAGATCGCTGCATCGCCTCCGAGATCGACGAGGTCATGCGCCCTGCCATTTCCAAGCTCGCGCATTTCCACTTTCCAGCCAACGAAAGGCACCGGGAGCGCTTGATCAAGATGGGTGAGGATCCCGCTTATGTTTGGGCGTGCGGTGCACCGGGACTGGATCGATTGCGGACGACCCCGGACGTGCCGTCCGCGCAGTTGGCCGCGGAGTTTGGCTTTGATCCCGACCAGCCGTTCTTTCTCGTGATCCAGCATCCGTCGACGATGTTTGCAGACGCGGGACACGACGTGGAGGAAATGACCGAGTTACTCGAGGGCGTTCTTTCGATGGGATTCCCGGTGCTCTGTAGTTATCCCAATATTGATCCCGGAAACGTGGGGATTCGCACGGCGATCGACGCGACCAAGGCGAAACATTCTCACCTGCACGTACACCATAATCTCTCTCGCGATCGTTTCGTTTCACTTTACCGGCGATGCTCGGCGATTGTCGGTAACTCCTCCTCGCTCGTCATTGAATCCAGTTTTCTGCAGATTCCGGCCATTTTGGTGGGACCGCGCCAGGATTTGCGCGAACGCAGCGACAACGTCTTGCGGGTGAATTTTTCGGCAGCGGAAGTCGCTACTGCCTGCCGCCGCGCGCTCGAAGATCAAAAGTATCTCGAAATCGTTCGCGCGGGAACGAGTTGCTACGGGGACGGCCATGCTTCGCCGCGGATTGCGGATATTCTTACCACCGCGGAATTGAAGCACGAGTTGCTCCTGAAAATGATGCCTTACTAAATGAACGTCCTGGTCATATCCGTCCACCCCGACGATGAAACCCTCGGTTGCGGTGGCACCATGCTGAGGCACGTTGCCGCGGGCGACGATGTTTATTGGCTGGTTGCCACACAGACGCACGAACCTATCTGGAACAAGACGACGATTGCCGCCAAGGCAGTGGAGGTGGGGAACGTGGCGAAGGCCTACGGCATCCGCGAGTTTCAGAAACTCGGCTTGCCTAGTGGCAGACTCGATGCGCTGCCCCTCGGGGACATGATCGAAGGAATTCGCCCGCATGTTGAGCGTTGGCGGCCGGAGATCGTCTATCTCGTCCATGGTGGCGACGTTCACACGGACCACTTCGCGATCTTCACTGCTACAATGTCTGTGCTGAAGCCCTTTTACATGAACAAACAGGGCGTTCGACGCGTGCTCAGCTATGAGACGCTTTCCTCGACGGATGCTGCCCCGGCCCAGCTCCAGCGTCTCTTCGCTCCGAATGTCTTCATCGACATTAGTCCTTATATCGATCGCAAGATTGAAATCATGAATCTCTACGCGACGGAATTGCACGCGGACCCGCTGCCACGTGGGCCGGGAGCCATCCGCGCACTCGCGCGGTTCCGTGGTGCGACGATTGCCATCGACTACGCCGAGGCCTTCGTGCTTGTGCGCGAGATTGTCTGAGTCCGGATCAGGAGCCCCGCCAAAGTATGAACATCCGACATTCTATAAATAAGTTGCGGTCCAAATATTATGGGCCCGGAAGTCCCTTGCGGTACATGCGCAAAGTCACGTTGGAGCTTTCCAATCCCGGTGCGACCCGCCTGCGTACCAAGCTCGGTGGAGAGATCGCCTCGAATCTTCCGGCTAATTTGCAACAGCGTCTTTCGGATTTGGAAACCAAAGGCTTCGCGGAGGCCGGCGATGAAATCGATCCGCAGTTGCTTGCTGAGTTGATCCAGGCTTCCGAGGCCCGGCTCGCCGGACACGAGGAGGCCACGAAGATCCACGAGTTCTTTTCCACCATTAGCCAGCCGGAGGATCTGCAACTCGGAAGCATTTACGTTCGCTTTGCTCTTCAGCCAGCTGTGCAAAAGCTCGCTTGCGCTTATTTCAATAACACCGTGCCGTACCTTTGCAGCGCCAATCTGCTGCTCTCACGGGGGCGCGATGCGAAGGAATGGATCAATTCGCAACTCTGGCACCTCGACTATTCGGATTGTCGCACTCTCCGCTTCTGGGTGTATATCACCGATGTTACGGCGGTCGAAGATGGTCCGTTTACCTATATGCCTGTAGGACCTTCCAGGAAAGTGCCGAATACCTTCTTTCCGAGGCGGGTGACAGATGAGCAGATGGCCGCCGCCGGCCTGGCGGATGAAGCCTGCCAGGTCTATGGTAAAAAGGGCAAAGTCTTCTATATCGACACATCGCGCTGCTATCATCTCGGGAGCCGGCTGAAGGAGGGAAAAACCCGGCTCGTCTACGACGCCACATTTCTCACTCACAAGCACCTCTATCCGAGCCCCAGTGACATCCGTGTCGCTGACGGCTTATCGGACGTTGAAAAATGCTTCCTCACGCTTTGAACTGGGAGTGCCCGATCAGCAAGTGACGATTCGTTCGGTTCTATTTGTCGGCAAGCAGAACGATCCGTGCGGCGAGCAGGCCCGCGCCTACCTTGCGCAAACCTTTCCCGAGGTGACGGCTGTTCTCGGACGCCGCGGCGATCCTTTGCCCAGCGAAGTTCAAGATTGGCGCGGAGATATGATAGTCTCCTATCTATCTCCGTGGATTATTCCTTCTCCGGTCCTCAAACAAGCCTCGGTTGCCGCGATCAATTTTCATCCGGGGCCTCCGGATTATCCCGGCATCGGCTGCACCAATTTCGCAATCTATCGTGAGGAGAAAGTCTTTGGTGTTACCTGCCACCATATGGATCCGACTGTGGATACAGGATCGATCATCGCTGTCCGGCGTTTTCCGCTCCTTCCATCCGATAGCGTTTACTCACTAACCCAACGCTGCTACGCGGAAATCCTGGCCCTAAGTTATGACATCTTTGGCCGGCTGGCTCTCGGCCAATCGCTTCCGGAGTCCGATGAGAAATGGACACGAAAGCCCTATCGCCGCTCGCAGCTGAATGCTCTTTGCAGAATTGAACCGGACATGGATTTTTCCGAGGTCCGGCGACGGGTGCGCGCCACCACTTTTCCCGGAGCGCCCGGAGCATATGTCGAGATTGCTGGGATTCGTTTCAAATATTCACCGGACTGAAACTGTGCGCCCAGATGTATCTCTCCAAACCCATGATGGCGCCCCTTGCGCTTCGCCGTTGGAAAACTACGCTTTGACGGCGACGAAGTTGTTTCATCCATGATTGTCGAAAAATCCATTCGCGCGCTTGCCCTCCACTCCGGGGCGAGTCTGCAACAGGCGATGGAAGTGCTCGATCGCACGGCGCGCGGGGTGGTTCTCGCCGTCGACGACAACTTTCGGTTGCTCAGCACGATCACGGATGGCGATCTTCGTCGCGGACTTTTGGCAGGCTTAAGCCTTGGTGATCCATTGAGCGAGATCCTCCGACGCAAGACCGAATCGGAGTATTCCATACCAACTACGGTGCGGGAAAGCACCCCTCCCGACGAGATCTTGCTGACGATGAATCAGCGCGGTGTCCGCCATATGCCGGTGGTGGACGCGGAAGGACACGTCATCGACTTGGTCACTGCGGATCAACTCGTGCCGCGGGAAGTGCTCACGCAAGCCGTGATCATGGCCGGCGGATATGGAAAGCGATTACTCCCCCTCACCGAAAGCACCCCGAAACCGATGCTCCCCGTGGGTGATCAGCCGCTGATGGAGTTGATGATTGCCCAACTTCGCGAGGCCGGCATTCGGCGGGTCAATGTCACCACCCATTTCGAACCGGAAAAGATTCGCGATCATTTCGGAGACGGCACGCGCTTCGGCGTGGAAATGAATTACGTCCCGGAGGAACGTCCACTGGGCACCGCGGGCGCGCTGCGGCTCATCGAACAAGGCGGAGAACCGATCTTGATTATCAATGGCGACATCCTCACGAAGGTCGATGTCCGGGCGATGCTGCATTTCCACAACGACCACAAGGCCGATCTCACCGTGGGCGTTCGTGAGTACGATTTCCAGGTCCCGTACGGCGTGGTTGAAACTCAGGATACCAAGGTCGTGCGCGTGAACGAAAAGCCGGTCTATCGGTTTTTTGTCAACGCGGGTGTCTATCTGCTGCAACCTGCACTCCAGGAATTCATTCCTTCTGCGGAACGCTTCGACATGACCGACTTAATCGAGCAGTTGGTCGCGGCGGGGCGCACCGTAGTTAGTTTCCCCATCATGGAATACTGGTTGGATATTGGGCGGCTCGCCGATTACGAGCGCGCCCAGCAAGACGTTAAAAGTGGCGAATTCGATCGATCCTAAAGTGGCCGTTTCGCGGGCTCCCGACGGCGCCGAATTCCCGGTGCCATCGCCGGCGGAAATCGCCGCTCAATTCGCGGAAATCGAGAAACGCGCCGAGGGCCGGCGCGTAGTCGTCGTCCAGGGCCTTGGCTTTGTCGGCGCCGCAGTCGCGGCCGTCATTGCCGCGGCGCGGGATGGCAGCGGCAATCCCTTGTATTTTGTCATCGGCGTAGATCTGCCGACACCGGCGTCCTTTTGGAAAATCGGCAAAATCAATACGGGTTACGCCCCGATCGCCTCGCCCGATGCAGAGTTCGACCAACTCGTTTCGCAGGCCGTGCAACAGACGCGCAACCTTTGCGCCACTGCTTCCGAAAAGGCCTATGCTTTGGCCGAAGCGATCATCGTCGACGTGCATCTCGATGTTATCGATCGTGCCGTAGAATCCGTGGGCGAGATCCAGATCAACCTCGCTGGTCTCGAGTCCGCCATCCGCGCCGTTGGCCGTGGCATGCGTGCCGATGCGCTCGTTCTCGTCGAGACGACGGTGCCCTTCGGAACATGCGAACGCGTCATTTTGCCGGTCCTGCGTGAGGAGCGTTCCGCGCGTCAGATTTCCACGCCGGTGCTCCTCGCCCACGCCTATGAGCGGGTCATGCCCGGCCCGCGTTACATCGCTTCCATCCGTCAATTCTGGCGCACGTTCTCCGGCATCGATCAAGCGTCAGCCGAACGGGCTCGTGAGTTCCTCGCTTCTTTCATTGATACGAAAGACTTCCCATTGCGCGAACTGGAAAATCCCATTGCGTCCGAGATGGCCAAGATTCTCGAAAACTCCTACCGCGCGGCTAACATCGCCTTCATCCATGAATGGACTTTGCTCGCGGAACGCGCGGGCGTGAATCTGTGGGAAATCGTGGACTCGATCCGCGTGCGCAAAGGCACCCACGACAATATGCGCTATCCCGGTTTCGGGGTCGGCGGATATTGCCTCACCAAGGATTCCCTTCTCGCCCAGTGGTCGGCCACGCACCTTTTTAAGATGGATCACGTGCTCGAAGTGACCATGCAGGCATTGCAGATCAATTATCGCATGCCGCTGCACACGCTCGATTTATTGAATGAACTCTGTGGTGGAGAACTCCGCGGGAGGCGAGTCCTCGTCTGCGGTATTTCGTATCTGCCGGACGTGGCCGACACGCGCAATTCGCCGACGGATGTTTTCGTGGAAGCACTCGGCGCCGCCGGCGTGCGCTGGCACGCTCACGATCCATGTTTGCAATTCTGGCCGGAGTATCCCGAGGCCAAGCTCGTCGAAGATCTTCCCAGTGCGTTGCGCGAAGCCGATGCGGTGGTTTTGGTGGTTCCGCACGCGGCTTATCGCGATCTCTCGTTGGAAAGTTTTCCCAAGCCCCTCCTGATCGTCGATGCCAATAATGTCCTCGACGATGCCAAGGCTGCGGCGTTGCACAGCCGAGGGCATCGCCTTCTCGGAGTGGGAAAGGGGCATTGGAAGAAGCTCGGCTATGATTCTCAACGATGAGTAAAATCCTGATCACCGGCGCAGCCGGGTTTATCGGCTGGCATCTCGCCATGGAATTGAGTGCCGATCCCGCGAACAAATTGACCTTGGTCGATAACTTCGTCCGTGGGCGAAATGACAAAGACCTCGCGGTGCTGCTCGCGCGCCCGAATGTTACGCTGATTTCTGCCGACCTCTCCGATCCGCGAACCTTCGGCACTCTGGGGTCGGGCTTCGACCAAGTCTATCACCTAGCGGCTATCATTGGCGTGAAGAATGTCATGAAGCGTCCGTGGGACGTCATCCGCATCAATGCCCTGACGACATTGCATTTGGTGGAATGGTTCTGCCAGGGAGGCGCGGAAAAACTACTCTTTTCCTCGACGAGCGAAGCCTACGGATGGACCCAGCAATTCCATGTGTTGCCGATCCCGACTCCCGAAGGCGTTCCCCTGGCCTTGACCGATCTCGCCAATCCACGCAGTTCCTACGCCGGAAGCAAAATCTTCGGCGAACTGGCCATCACTCATGCCTGCGCGACGACGGGAAAGCCGTTTAGCATTGTGCGCTATCATAACGTCTATGGTCCCCGGATGGGCTTGGAGCACGTGATTCCCGAGCTTTTTCAAAGAGCCCTGCACGGACAGAATCCGCTCGTCGTCTATTCGGCAAATCACAGCCGCGCATTTTGCTATGTCAGCGATGCGGTGACCGCGACGATTGCTGCCATGGAAAGCGAACGCGCCAACGGGATGACCATCAATATCGGCAACGACGAAGAGGAAGTTACCATTGGGGAACTGGCTAAGCGCGTCCTAACCTGCGCAGGAATCCCCGCTGAGATTAAAACGGAGGTCGCGGCGCACGACCCCATCCAGCGCCGTTGCCCGGATATCTCGCGGGCCCGCGAACTCCTCGGCTATGCGCCGCGCGTTAGTCTCGACGCGGGGTTGGAAAAGACCTTCGCATGGTACCGCCCGCAACTTGCCACCGCTTGAACTTGGACGGGAAGTCCTGGTGAAGACCGATCAACCACAGTTGAAATCCCCCGAACCGGGCGCACCCGCACCCGACGGTTTCATTCCGCTTTGCGTGCCGGAAATTCGTGGAAACGAATGGACCTATGTCAAAGATTGCCTCGACACAGGCTGGGTTTCCTCGGTGGGCAGTTATGTGGACCGTTTCGAACGAATGGTCGCGGAGCGAGTGGGGACGGCGTACGCTGTGGCCACGGTCAACGGAACTGCCGCCTTGCACGTCGCTCTTCTCCTTGCTGGCGTGGAACGGGACGACGAGGTGCTCGTCTCCACTCTCACGTTCGTTGCTCCGGCCAATGCCATTCGCTATGCAGGGGCATGGCCGGTTTTCATCGATGCCGAACCCGAATACTGGCAGTGGGATAACGCCTTGGTGCGTCATTTTCTCGAGAACGAATGTCAACGGGTGAATGGCGAATTGCGCGACCGCCGGAATGGCCGGCGAGTGAAAGCCCTGCTGCCCGTGCATGTCCTGGGACATCCCGTCGATATCGAACCATTGATGGCTCTTTCCCGGGAGTTTGGTCTTGCCGTGATCGAAGACGCCACCGAGAGTCTAGGCGCTACCTATAGCGATCGTCCCGTGGGCAAGTTTGGCGACTTTGCGTGCTTTAGTTTCAACGGAAACAAGCTGCTGACCACCGGCGGCGGCGGAATGATCGTAACGGATAACCCGGAGTGGGCGAAACGCGCGAAGTATCTGACGACACAGGCGAAAGACGACCCGGTGGAATACATCCACAAAAACATCGGCTATAACTATCGACTGACCAATATCCAGGCCGCAATGGGTTGCGCCCAGACGGAGTTGCTCGATGAGTATGTCGCGGCCAAGCGCAGAATCGCCGAGCGCTATCGCCAGGAATTGACCGGCATTCCAGGCCTGGAGCCAATGCGTGCGGCGGATTGGGCCTTTTCCACTTATTGGATGTACACGGTCCTTTTGTCCGCGGATAAATTCGGTATGGATAGCCGTGCACTGCTCGCAAAGTTCGGCCGCGACGGAGTCCAGACGCGCCCCCTCTGGCAACCGCTTCACTTATCGCCATCGCATGCCGGTTCTCAAGTTATCGATTCCGGAGTAGCTGCGCGGCTTTATCGGGATGCCCTCAGTCTGCCGTGTTCCGTGGGACTCACCGAAGCGCAACAAACTCGCGTCATCGGGTTACTCCGCAGCTATTTGTGATCGAGGGACGGCAAGTATCATGAATCACGCTCGAGAATTTTTCTGGAAAGCGCTGCAACGCACGGGGCTCGTCAAACGGCGGAAGCATCATTTCCAGGTTACCATTGATTCGTTCAAGGAACGCTTGAATACCTTTCCTGGAAAACCACGGCAGGAAAGCTCCGGCGGTGGTGGGGTGGGAGTTCTCATCCTCCCCTGGCTGCAAACAGCGGTCCCGCTTTACAGCTTGGAATGCGCCCGGCAGTTTGCCGCCCGCGGAGAGAAAGTGACTCTCATCTGGGACGAGACCAGCCTGTTCAACAGTGCTTCCAATGCATGGGAAGTGAGTTTGCTCGAGGACCTCGTGCTCCGACTGCGCGATGAGTTCGCCGTCGTGGAGCCTTCCAACGAAGTCCCGAGTTGGGAAAAGGAACCGGCGTTCTTTGAAGAACTGCTCACAGAAAACGCCGTGCAGGCGTGTCGCGGCGAAGGCGGTGTCCAGGCATGGCTGGCGGAACGGCCGGAATTGCGCGCCCAGCTACGTGCGCATGTCGAAAGGGTCGCCGACTTATTCCGCCGCCATCGATTCGATTGGCTGTTTGTTCCTGGTGGCGTGTGGGCTATCAGTGGCGTTTATAATGCCGTCGCCCAGGAACAGGGTTTGCGGACCGTGACTTTCGACAGCGGACCAGGGTCGCTGTTTATTGCCAGCAATGGGATCGCGGCGCATTTCCCGGACGTGACGGCAACTGCGCAAACGGTGATTGAATCCACAGAAACGGACGGAAATCTTCCGGCGCACGTGGAAATCGAGGCGCGTGAGAAACTCGACGAACGGATGCGTGGAGACGACGAATACCGTCTTCAACCCATTGCTGCTTCGGCGTCGCCTGGCGGGAAGGGATGGGACATTCTGGTGCCGCTCAACTTGCGTTGGGATTCCGCCGCGCTTTGCCGGCGACGGCTTTTCTCCAGCGTTGAGGACTGGCTTTCGCAGTTGCTCGCCTGGCTGGAAAAACATCCCGATGTTACCCTGGCGATCCGGCAGCATCCCTGTGAGAAATTACCGGCCTTTCGCGGCACGGATGATTTTCGCGAGTTACTGACTCGATTCCCGCAGTTGGGCCAGCGTGCGACCTTCATCTCCGCGGAGGAGCAAGTGAATACTTACGATCTTATCCACGCGGCCAAAGTCGTCCTACCATTCACATCGCGTGTCGGGATCGAAGCCACGATGCTTGGGAGGCCGGTCATTCTTGGCACGGAATGTTATTACAAAGACTGCGGATTTACCTGGAATCCCGCGAGTGCGCTGGAATATTTCGCGGCATTGTCGGAAGCACTGGCTGGCAACCTGAAAGTTACCGAGGATAGCCGGCGCAGGGCCTGCATTACTTACTATCTCGCAGAGTGCTGTCTCGAATTGAGAACCCGGTTCACGCCGGCGCCGGTGGATTACTCGCAATGGGTGAAAATGTCCCCTGCTGAGATTTGGGCCAGCCCGGAAAATGAGGATTTGCTGACGGCCTTGATCGATCACGACCCGTTGGTGGCCATTCGCTACCGCCGCCTCGCGATGAGCAACGCCGCGAACGGAACCGGTCAACGCCACGGAAGCCGCACGGTGTTGGAGCAGACGCAAATATGAAAAAGGAAGCAATACTCGGCGTCGGCGCCCTTGGGCATGACGCTGCCAGCGCACTCGTGTGCGTGGAGACCGGAGACATCCACTATGCCATTGCGGAAGAGCGACTCCGGAACCTCAAGCATAGCTGGCATTTCCCTTACGGATGCATCCAGGCTGCGCGTCGATATGCTTCCGACCACGGATTGGAAATCGTGGAGGCGGCCATTAACTATCGACCGGAGGAATTTTCGACCGGAACGTTGCGTCGCGAGATTGAAGCCATTCTCCAGGATTCGAAGAAGACGGACGAACTCATCGAAGTGCTCCGCGAAATGATCGTCTTCGCGGATTACTTCCAGCCATCGAGTTTTGCCGACGAGCAAGTCCGAAGCTGGTTGGTGGCCCACCACGTGCCTGCCGAACTGCACGAGCAACTGTGTCTGCGAATCAGTTGGTACTACAACTGGTCTGTGAAATATCGGCGCATCGGTGAAATTGTCGGTTCGCTACTGCCGGGGATTCCCGTCCGGCATGTAAATCACCATCTTTGTCACGCGGCCTCGACTTTTTATTCCTCGGGATTTGAAAGATCGTGCGTGATTACTTGGGACGGACAAGGCGAATCGCAAACCACCTGCGTGTATCGAGCGACTCCGGATGGGATTCGCCTGGTGGCTGAGACGCCCTGGCCTTTCAGCCTCGGGATGTTGTATTTCGGTGTTACTAACTATCTCGGCTTCAAGTTAGGTGACGAATTCAAGGTGATGGGCATGGCCGCTTACGGAAAGCCGCGCTTCTACGATGCGCTGCGAGAAATCGTCGGCTTCGAAAAAGGTCCGGTGGTGCGATTCCAGAAATCGGATCTCTACGCCCGGCAGGAGTTTCCGACCGGACATTACTGGTATTATTTCACCGGGAAACTGGCGTCATTGGCATCGCGCCGCTTGAAACACCTGCCTCTGGCCCAGGAGCATTTCGATCTCGCGGCCTCCGTTCAAAAAGTCTTTGAGGAGGTCGGGGTGGAGTTTGCACGATTGGCCCTGGCCGAGACCGGGGAGAAAAATCTTTGTCTCAGCGGTGGCGTGGCTTTGAACGGCTTGATGAATGAAGCCATTCGCCGCCGCTCGGGCTGTGCGCAACTTCATACCTTCCCTGCGGCGGGCGACGATGGCACGGCTGTCGGCGCGGCCTGGCAGCGGATCTTTGAACACGGTGGCCTCAAGTCGAGGAAACTAGGGATGCCATTCTTCGGCGGCGCTTCCAACGACGAGGAAATTCGCACCGAGCTGCAAAGAATGAATCTCGTCTTCGAGGAACCGGCTGACATTCATGAACGGATCGCGGAAGCGCTCGCCGCTCACGAAATCGTCGCCCGCTTTCACGGCCGCTCCGAGTTTGGACCGCGCGCACTGGGCAATCGTTCCATTCTCGCCAACCCCGCCCGAGCCGAGATGAAGGATGTCTTGAACGAGCGGATCAAACACCGCGAGATGTTCCGCCCATTTGCGCCCGCATGTCTCCTGGAGAAGGTCGCGGAATATTTCGACATCGATGTCGAGGCGCCTTTCATGCTGTTGATCGCGCCGGCGCGGCCGATCGCTCACGAAAAAATTCCGGCGGCGGTCCATGCCGACGGCACGTCCCGAGTGCAGACGGTCTCTCGCCAGGAAAATCCGGACTTCTATGCGACGATCGAAGCCGTTGAACGACGCACCGGGACGCCAGTGGTCATCAACACCAGCTTCAATATCAACGGCGAAGCGATTGTCGAAACCCCGCGGGACGCCGTCGAATCTTTTGCCCAGATGGACATTGATCATCTCGCCATCGGCAAGTTCTGGGTGAGCAAAGCCGCGAACAACTTCCCCAAAATGTCCGACGCGGAATTTCTCGAAGTCCGCAAGAAGCGCTTCACCGACGCGCACCAGCACGTCCTCGCGCGGTACGATATCAATCGCGATTACTTTACCCGTCCGGGCCGGAAGGCGGATCATCGCGGTGGATTGCTCAGCGGATTGTTTCGCACCTTCACCTCACGGAAATCGCGTTGAGCAGAGAATGCCTGGATCGATGACCAGCCAATATGTGCGACGTGCGACCCGGTGGTGGAATCGACGCCGTGAGTTGCGCGAGGCGAATCACTTTCGCCAGCGCAATGTCGGCGATCACTGTTACATCGACGAGACCGTGCAAGTGCTCGGCTGGCAACGCGTCCGCATTGGGCATCACACGGTGATCGGTGAGAATACCTGGATCAATGTCAACCAACGCGATGGCGCCGAACCCGCGGTCACGATTGGCGATAACTGTTTCATTGCCCGTCGCAATTTTTTCAGTGCCGGCGCGCACATCACTATCGGAGATTACTGTCTCACCGGGCCGGATTGCCACTTTATCGGCGCCGGCCACGACTTCAGTTCGCCATTTACTCCGGTGGCCCTCCGCGAAGTGAAGCCGGATGCCGTGATTGAAGTCGGAGCAAATTGCTGGTTTGGAAGTTCGGTGATTGTCATGGAAAATGTTCGTATTGGCTTCGGTTGCATCCTTGGCGCGGGCGCTTTGATCACGCGAGACTGTCCGCCGTTTAGCGTCCTCGTCGGGTCGCCGGCGCGGGTCATCAAGCGTTTTGACATGACTCGGAAAGAGTGGGTCGCCGCGCAGGATTATCCGTCCGACGGTGATCGCCTCTTGCCAAGCGAGACAGAATATCTCGCGGATTTGCGGACCCGCTATCCGGCGATCAAGGGCGCGCGGGCCGCGACTGGAAAGGCATTCGGTGACATCTAAGATGGGCAGGACTGTCATGGTCACCGGGGTGGCCGGTTTTCTTGGGCGACATGTCGCACGGCATTTTGCGGCCAATGGCTGGCGGGTCGCAGGATTTGATGTGCTGGCGCCGGAAAATGTCCGATTGCCGGATGTCGACTACCGCCAGTTGCAACTCTCCGCGGCCGCATTGGCCGGGATACTCGACGAACTCGGGCCGCAAGTCTGCATCCACTGCGCCGGTTGCGCTTCCGTGGGTTCCTCCATGGATGATCCGGGGGCCGATTTTTCGGGTAATACGGTGCTCGTCTTTGAGTTACTCGAAGCGCTGCGCCGTCACGCGCCTGGATGCCGCTTTGTTCTTCTCTCCAGTGCGGCAGTGTATGGCGACCCCGCTTCATTACCCGTGACGGAGAATCACGGCGTCCGTCCTCTTTCGCCCTATGGTTATCACAAACGCCAGGCGGAGTTGTTGTGTGAGGAGTTCGCGCAGATTTACAGCCTGGCCACAGTCGCGGTGCGAATTTTTTCCGCCTATGGTCCCGGACTGCGCCGCCAGGTTGTTTGGGATATCTGCAAAAAAGTGCTCGAGACCGGACAGTTGAATTTGCGCGGCACCGGACAGGAAAGCCGTGACTTTATCCATGCCGCGGACATCGCCCGCGGTTTGCAACTCGTGGCCGAGAAAGCTCCGGGCGAAGGTGAAGTCTACAATCTCGCTTCCGGTCGCGAAGTGACCATTGCCGAGGCCGCGCAACTGTTACTCGCCGCGTTGGGTTCCAACACCAAAGCGTCTTTCGACGGTCGGCCGACCCCGGGGAACCCGCTACGTTGGTGCGCCGATATCTCAAAAATAGCCTCCCTGGGTTTTGTTCCTGCCATTTCTTTTGAGCAGGGGATCACCGAAGTGAGTGGATGGGCAAAGAGTGAAATCGTCGGCCGTTGAATCTCCTGCATTGAAGAGCAAGCTATTGATTGGTGTGGCCGATCTGGCCATGAATCGCTGGATCGCAGGGGGAATTGTCTCGCGGACTATGGCGTTGTCACTGCAAGCGGCCGGCGCAGAAGTAGTATTCCTCACCGCTCGTCCGGAAAATGCACCGGCGGACGTGCCTCACGCGAAATTGCCGAAGCTGACTTATCTACCCGGCGAATGGACGCTGCGGAAGTTATCGGGCCGGGACAAAGGTAGTTCCATGGCCAACGGTGCGCGAAGGGCCGGAGTCGACGTCTTGCTCCCCGATGTCGAGGCGTTGGGTTCACCTTCGCTGCACACGGTCGGATGGATTCCTGACTTCCAACATCTGCACCTCGGAGAACTTTACAGCGAAGAGCAGAAGAAGCTGCTGGATCGGGCTCATCACAAACTCGCCCGAAAGTCGTCGCGCATGCTTTTCTCCAGCGAAGATTGCCGGCGTGATTTCCTCGAGCACTTTCCCGCGTTTTCCGAAAAGGCGCGTGTCGCCTCGTTTCCATCGCTCCTCGCTTTTGAACCACCTTCCGGATCTCCGGCTTATATCTTCGAAAAGTATCATCTGCCAGAACGCTTCCTTTTGGTCATCAATCAATTCTGGCGCCACAAGAACCATCGCGTCGTCCCCGAGGCTCTGGCGATTCTTCGCGCGCGCGGCTTGCAGGTTCCCGTCGTCATGGCGGGGTTGCCCGCTGACTATCGGGACCGAAACAACGACGCCCTGAGCGAGACGCTGCAGGCGGCCGTGTGTGGCAACGTGTGGTCACAATGTTTCATTCTCGGCAAGGTGCCGCGCGAAGACCTCGTGGCGCTTCTACGCACTGCCGCGGCCATCATTCAGCCATCCCGGTTCGAAGGTTGGAACACGACGGTGCAGGATGCCAAAGCCATCGGCTGTCCGGTGATCGCTTCTGACCTCGCGGTGCATCGCGAACAATGTCCCAAGGCGCTCGGCTATTTTGCCCCGGACAATCCTGAGGCGCTGGCCGATGTTATCGCGGCGAGTTGGCCGGATCTACCAGCGCGGCCCAACGGAAGTGAATTCGATGCCCTCGCTGTCGAATTGGAGAATGCCCGCGTCTATGGGCAAAAGCTCGAGGAAATCTGCAGCGAGATCCTATGAGCGCGCTTCCCAGGATCACCGTGGTCACGCCCTCCTACAACCAGGGCGCGTTTCTGGAGCAGACCATTTCCAGCGTGCTCGGCCAGCTCTATCCGAACCTGGAATATTTCGTCATCGACGGTGGCAGCACGGACAACAGCGTCGAGATCATCAAGCGCCACGAATCGCAGCTCGCCGGTTGGATTTCCGAAAAAGATCGCGGCCAGTCGGACGCCCTCAACAAAGGTTTCGCGCGGGCGACCGGTGAGATTCTGTGCTGGCTGAATAGCGACGACTTCTTTTTGCCGGGCGCTTTGCACGAAGCCGTGCGCCGTCTCGAAAGCGCCGATTTCGTCTACGGAAAATGCCTCAGTTTTTCCGACACCGGCACGCGGAGCACTGTCAATATCCCGCCGGTGCACGACCGCGAATTACTCAATTTTGTCGATTACATTGTGCAGCCAAGCTCATTCTGGCGGCGCTCACTTTGGGAAAAAACGGGCTCCTTGAATCAGGAATATCACTACGCCTTCGATTGGGAGTGGTACTTGCGTGCCGACAAACTCGGGCGCTTTGCGCGCGCGGATTTCATCTTTTCAGCCTACCGCTTTCACGATGCCCATAAGTCATCACACGGCGGACTCAAGCGCGCGCAGGAGATCGTCGCAGTGGCCAAGGTCCACGGTGGAGAATCCGCCGGACGCCACTATGAATTCGCGATGGAGCACATCGATCTCTTGAAAAAGTACGAGGACCTCGCCCTGCGCATGAAAGGCCGGGGCCTGAAGAGTCATCTCCAAATGGCGCGCTGGGCGATGCCGGCGCTCTGGAACTTGCCTGCCGGTCTGGAGTTCGAAAAGCTCCGGCAGTGTGTGAGGATGCTGAAATTGTGATGGGATTTAGTATTCGAGCTTATCTTGATCAAAAGCGCCGCGATCGCACCGATCCGGTCGTGATCTTTCCCGCGTTGCCCAACCTCGAGGCCACCGCCTCGGAACGGGGCTGGCCCTATCGTGAAATCCTGCCGGAGTCCGTGCAGGTATGCCCTGGCGCGCGGGCCCTGAGCGAAGATTTTCTCCTTTGGGTCGAACGTGGCCATCACCTCTTGCGTGCCCATCGCGATGCACGGCGGGGATTGATCTTCGGCCAGAACTGGGCCGCCTATCTCCATAGCGTCCGTCGCTATCGGATGGACAAGGTCTTTTGCTGCCAGATTCCCGACGCGACGATCACGACGGGCGAAGGGGCAATTGTAACTAACCGTGACGAACACGTCACGGAAGGTAACTTCGTAGCTTCTTCCGTTCGCAAATCGCAGTGGGGCCGATCGCGGGGAAAGCCGAAGCCCGGACGCTACGTGCCGCTGCTCACGATTTGGGGAGCGAAGAACATGGGGCACTTCTTTTTTGACGCGATGCTTCGTGTTACCTTGTTCGACAATCTCGACGATTTACATTTCCTCGTGCCCACGGCTCCTCAGCCCTGGCACTTGGGGCTGTTCGAAGTCGCGGGCATCAAGCCCGAACAGATTGTCCCTGCGGAGGAAGGCTTCACGCATGTCGAAGAGGTTGTCGCTTGCCATATCGCCACGGAGGGCTCCATGCCGCGCGCGGAATTGTTGCGGAGATTTCGCGAAATCGCCCTGGCGAATACGATGTCGAAACCCCCGGCGCGTCGTAATCGCCGCATCTTCATTGACCGTTCCGCTGCCAAACGCCGGAAGACGGCCAACCAGAAAGAGCTCGAACCGGTGCTGAAGGAACGTGGCTTCGAAATTGTCCAGTGGGAACAGCTATCCATGCCGGAGCAAGTCCGCCTCGCCGCGGAGACAGAAATCATGGCCGGCCCTCACGGGACCAGCCTCCTGAACAGCATCTATGCTCAGCCAGGAATCAAGCTCCTGGAAATCATCAATCCAGCGTGGTGGGACGCCGCGACGCTTCGCCAGTGCACGCTCATGGGACACGAGTTCTGGTACTGTTTCGGGGAAAATGTTTCACGCGATTACGACACCGCGATCGCTCCGCGCAAACTCGCCCGTGTCCTCGACTATATGCTCGACGCGCCGGTGACGGATCCGCTTTTCGACGACCTTGCCAGGTTCGCCTTGTAATTCCTCCAACACGGTGAACTCACTATCGCACCGAGCCCTGTTTCCCGGACGCCATCTGACTACGGAATGAAGGACCTCATTCTCGCGACTTCGTTCGGTTACTCGTTCGGCCAGCTTTACCCCTTCCTGCGTTCGCTCCAGGAAACGGGCTACGACGGGGACATTGTCCTTTTCATCGGCAGCACCAGCGTCTCTACGGTGAATCGGCTGCGTAACGAAGGCGTAAAGCTGATTCCGTTTTTCTATCCGTTCAAGCGAGCGCATAAGATGCGGAATCCGCTGCATCGACTTTGGCCGATTGCCCACCGCTTTCTCGAGACGCAAAAAGATCCGGAAACCCTGGCGCGATGGAGTCTCCCGTTTCATAATATTTCGACCCTCCGCTATCTGCTCTACCACCGCTTTCTTCGCAGTAAGCCCGAGCGATATCGCTACGTCTTTCTCAGTGACTTGCGTGACGTGAGCTTTCAGCGAAGCCCGTTCATTGGGGCCGAATCGGGCAAGTTACGTTTCTACGTCGAAGAGCCGCCGAATACCATTGGGACGTGCCCGAATAACTCGCGGTGGATTCGGGAATACTTTGGCGAGGAGATACTCCGGCAATTGTCCGCGAAGCCGATCATTTGTTCAGGTACCACCTTGGGAGACTACAACGCGATCATGGTCTATCTGGAAAAGTTCATCGGCACCCTTCGTCAGGCGCGCAGCTTGATGCGTGTGGGGGTCGATCAAGGGATTCACAATTATCTCGCCTATACGGAACTCGCACCGCTCGTTTCCCTGTGTCCGAATCGCGAGTCAGAGGTTCTGACCATGGGTTTGATGCCCCGGGATGAAAAGTTCCGGCGCAACGAGTCCGGCCAGTTGATTGACCGTCACGGTGCTCCTTACGCCGTGCTTCACCAGTTCGATCGCCACGAGAAGATCAGGGCCGAAATTCTCGCTCGTTACCGCGTCTCGTCCGCCAGTTGACCACTCTTGATCCAGGGGGTGCGACGCGATGATCTTCACCACATATTGGTTCCTTGTCTTCGCCGCGATTGCCTTTCCGATTTATTGGCTCCTGCCAGGCCGGCTGCCTCGGTTCGTCTGGCTGCTGGCGGTCTGCGCCATCTTTCACGGCCACTTTGCCGGTGCGGCCGGTGTCCTGCCGATCATCGTTCTGGCCCTGGCGACGTACTTTGCCGGCCGTTCCGGACGTCCCGGTTGGTGCGCGGCCGCCATTACTCTCTGTGTCGCGGCACTCGGCATTTATAAATACGCACCTTTCTTTACGAATGCCTGTATCGGCTGGTTCGACCCGAAACTGGCGGAGCAATGGACGGCGTGGATCAAGCAAACCCTCCCGGCGGCGCCGCCTCTGGCGATTAGTTTTTTCACCTTTGAGTTTGTTCACTATCTTTACGATGTCCGCAAAGGACGTCCACGGATCGACAGCCCGCTGGAGTTCGCACTCTTCGCGATCTTTTTTCCGACCCTTGTCGCCGGACCGATCAAACGCCGCGGAGATTTTCTCCCCGCGCTCTATCACGGTGCGGCCGCCGTTACGCCGGAGGACGTCGTCGCCGGACTTTGTCGCATCGCCCTTGGTTTCGCCAAGAAGACGGTCATTTCGGACAATCTCGCCCAGGCTATTAATTATTACGCACCGGTATTTACGAAGGTGCCACTTGGCATGCGATGGCTCCTTTTCGCCGCCATTGCCTTCCGCATCCTTCTCGACTTCAGCGGCTATAGCGACATCGCCATTGGTCTCGCGCGGATGTTTGGAATCACTGTGCCGGAGAATTTTCGCTGGCCTTATCTGGCGCGCAACATTCAGGAATTCTGGCAGCGCTGGCACATCTCACTTAGCACGTGGATTCGAGATTACATCTATATTCCGCTGGGCGGCAGCCGGCATGGAATCACCCGCAAGATCATCAATGGATTCATCGTCTTTGCTCTGTGCGGACTCTGGCACGGAGCGGCGTGGAACTTCATCTTGTGGGGCGTCTTCCACGGCGCCGGCCTGGCCATTTGCGGCAATTATCGCCTCCTCTTCGGCCCCGTCGGAGTTAGCCTTGGAAATTTCTTCGATCGCTTCCCGCCTGTTTCCTGGGCCGTAACGACGCTCTACGTCTGGTTTGGCTGGCTGCTCTTCTTTTACCCCCTGCCTCAGGCCTGGCAAATGGCGCTCTCGCTCTTTTCCAAGTGAAGTATCTGTCTTCGCCAGTTGCTGTCTTCGCCGGGGCAATCGTCGGCTTCATCGCCTGTTGCCTCATCGGTCGAGGCATGACCCATAAGAACATGTTTCGCCGCTTTACGAGGCTGAACCCTTACCTCGAGCAGGAGACATCCTTCTATCCGACCGCGTCGCAGTTGATCGCACTCGTCCGCGCGCAATGCCCGCCATCTTCTGACAAAACGCTGGTCATCATCGGCGGCAATTCCGTGTTCAATGGATCGGGCCAGAAGAGAGACGATATCTGGTCTGAGGTTTTGCAGCGGGAATTGGGAGATAGCTACAAGGTCGTGAATTTGTCCGCTCCCGGCGCCGGCGTGGTGGACAATGGCGGCGTCATCTTCGAAGCACTCGCGCACCAGTATCCGCGAGCGCTCTTGGTTGCCAATACGGAACCAGGATATTACAAGCCCGCAAACCGCAGCGCTTACGCCTATCTTTTCTGGGACGCCTACTATAAAGGCCTGCTCCCTCCCGAGGCCAAAGCTGTCGCCAACAACGCACAGGGGAAACCGACAAGTTACGAAAGGGAGTTCCGATTGGGGCGCTGGCTGAACAGCCGGCTCTATTTCAACGACCTTTGGTCGGGGGTGGCCTACCGTTATGTCTCCACGATCTGGACATCCGCTCTGCGGTCCCGCTCGTTCGAGGCGCGAAAAAAGTTGCCGGACTGGTACAACAAACGGCCACCAGTCGAGGCCAACGAAGCTGCCTTCGAAAAACTGCTCCCGCTTCGTCTCGAAAGCTTTCGGCAACGCCTGCCATTCGTCGCAGAGCGCTTTCAGCGCAACGCCGACGGATCCTTTGTGCAAACGCCGGAGAGCCTTCATGAAGAGCAACAGGAAATCGCGGCGCTCCTGCCCGCGGATCTGCATTCACGCTCGTTGATTGTTTTCACTCCTTACAATCCGTGGTTTCTCGCGCATCTCACCGAGGACGAACGGCAGCGGGCCGCCATTAGCTACCGCAACGGCGTGGATTTGCTAACCAAGGAAGGCTTTCACGCTCTCTCTGCCTGGGATCAAGGTTTTGTTCTATCCGATTTTGGCGACACCGTGCACCTCGCGCCGTCTGGTGGACATCGCATCGCTGATTTGGTGGCCAAGGCAATTCGCGGCATGAATGCGCCAGCGACCGCGCCGGCGTTGAACTGATGAAGCCGCCACTTCGATTCCTCCTCAGCTTTGCCGGAGGCATTTTGCTGGGGGTATTCTTCCACTACGTTCTCTATCGAATCTCGCTTTCGGTGGAGCCTTTTATCTATTTCGCGTTCTAAGTAACTTCACCAGTGCCGCTTCGCATCTCTATCGTCACGCCTTCCTACAATCAGGGACGGTTTTTGGATGCGACGATGCAGTCGGTGCTTGGGCAACCTATCCCGGAGCTTGAGTACGCGGTGCTCGATGGTGGCTCGACGGATGAAAGCCGTGAGATATTGCAGCGTCACGCGGATCGGCTTTCTTATTGGTGCAGCGAACCCGATGGCGGCCAGTATCATGCTATCAACAGCGGTTTTGCTAAAAGCACAGGTGAAGTCATGGCCTGGCTCAACGCGGATGACATGTATCTGCCTGGGGCACTCTCAATTGTCGGTGAGATTTTCGAGCGTTACCCGGAGGTGGAATGGCTGACTACGCTATATCCGCTGCGCTGGGATGCGACCAGCCGCGTCGTGCGTTGCTCGACGCGGACTGGCTTCAGCCGAGCGAGTTTTCATGCAGGCGAGAATCTGCCGACCGGACGCTGGTATTCACCGGGCTGGCTGCAGCAGGAGTCGACGTTTTGGCGTCGTTCGCTATGGGAGCGCGCGGGGGCAAAGCTCGATACGCGGTGGAAGATCGCCGCGGATTTCGAATTGTGGATGCGTTTCCACGAGCACGCGGAACTTTACGCCGTCGATGCCCCGCTGGGTGGTTTTCGGCAGCACGGCGATCAAAAGACTTCCCATCAGCGGCAGGAGTATCAGCGCGAGGCGGCGGAGATTCTCGAAGTCGGTGGTGGAAAGACACCGGGCTACTGGCGCAGTTCACTGCGCTCGGCGGCGGCGCGACTATGTCCGGAAACCTTGCGTCCCATCGCCGCCAGAGCCGGCCTTCTGCATCCCTGCAAACTTTGCCTGCGCAAACGCGATGAAACCGGCTGGAATCTTGTCTCCACCTGGCACTGAGCCAGTAACTCTCATGGAAGCCACGCCCGAAGCCGTTCATTTGCCCGATGGAAATCGTTTTGCCGACATGCGAGTCGACATTGCCGCTTCCATTGCGGCACAGGAAAGGTGGATCGCGCAGCTACCGAAGCGTTCACTGCGGCATTCGCTGGTGGGTAACTATGCCCGGCTGGCCGCTTATGTCGCCCTGCGCCGGATGCGCTTGTGGGAGCCGGCGGTGAATGCAGGATTGATTCGCGAATGGTTCGATGAATTCTCCGACTATTGGAGCCGGAGCCTGGGTGGACGCCGGTTGACGATCATGGATTTCCACCAGATGCGGTTCCTGTTTCGGAAACGCTTTGCGAGGTTGGGCGATTTCTCGTGGGATACCAACGATCAGCACCTGGCGAACTGGCAGCGGCCGGAGAACATCCACGCGACTTTCCACTTTCTATATCGTGAGGCGCTCGAGCCGGTGCGGAGCCGGGAGTTGTTCGCGCATCTGCGGAGCGGAATGCGGGTGCTGGAGTACGGGTGCTCGCTGGCGCCGATGTATCGGACGTGGCGTTCCTATCTCAGCCACGTTCGCACGCAATGGGTGCTCGCTGACATTGCCAATTTCCCGTTTCACTATTCGCGCCATACCTATGCGCAGGATGCGGAGGCCAGTTTCTGTCTCATCACCGAGGAACTCTTCGACGACCCGTTACGGCCTGTGGATGGTAACTTCGATATCATCATCATCCACGAGGTTTTCGAGCACCTGCACAAGCCGCGTCACGTAGCGGAGTATCTGCTTCGTCGATTGAAACCCGGCGGTCTGTTCTTTTTCGATTACATGCGCTCGGATGCTACCGGGCACGATACGCCTGCGGGCCTGGCGGAGCGGACGACCACCCTGAAATACCTGGAGGAAAAGCTCCAAATGATCGATGGGCGCTTCGAAGTCTCGGAACGCTCTCTCGGGCGGTGCATCGGCCGCTTGAAGGCGCCGGCCACAGCCGCGAGCTGAGCTTAAGTTATGTTTGGAATCTTTCAGCCCCCTCCCGTCGCCACCGTGGCGATTAACATGCGGTCGACTTCCGGACCGTGGGGCGGCAGCAGCGTGTTCGTCTCTCAGTTACGCAAGTTCCTGCGCGCCCGCGGTTGGCGGACGACTTATCGACTAAGTCCGGAAGTGGATCTGATCCTGATCATCGATCCGCGGGATGATCTCCAGCTCAAGGCATTCGGGATGCCCGAGATTATCGCCCACAAGCAGCGTTATCCTCGAGTGCGCGTGGTCCATCGGGTGAATGAGTGCGACCAGCGCAAGGCGACGTCGTTCATGGACCCGCTTCTCGCCGAGGCGAACAAGCATGTGGACCTGACGATCTTCATCGCCGAATGGCTGCGCGATTACCACTCCGCCCGGTGGTTTGATACCGCGCGCCCACACGCGGTGGTTTACAACGGAGCCGATGCCGTGTTTCACCCGATCGGCCAACGTGCGTGGAATTCCAACGAGGCCATGCGCGTCGTGACGCATCATTGGTCGGACAATCCGCTCAAGGGATTCGACATTTACGAGCAAGTGGATCGGTTGATCGCCGAGGGGAAGCTGCCGGGATTTGAGCTTTGGATTGTGGGCCGCTGGCCCAAGAGCATCACGTGGAAAGCGGCCCGCACCTTTCCTCCGCAGGCCGGACTGGCCCTCGCCAATCGCTTGCGCGAATGCCATCTTTATCTGACGGGTACACGTTGGGAACCGTGCGGGATGCATCACGTGGAAGGCGCGCAGTGTGGCCTGCCGCTTGTTTATCATGAAGACGGCGGCGGCGTCGTCGAAGCGGGACGAAAGTATGGCGTTGGCTATCGAGAGAACGTTGCCGGAGCGCTGCAAGCGGCGCGCACAGATTATGCCGCATTACGCACGCGGCTGCTGACGCAAATTCCCTCCGGAGACCGGATGGTGCTGGGTTACGCGGAACTGTTTCAGAAGCTGCTCGCGGAAAGGCCACCGGTTTCGTGAGCGACTCCATAGCACCGCGCATCGTCGGAGTTACACTCGTTCGCAATGAAGATATCTTCGTCGAGCGAGCCATCCGCAATGCCATCCCCTTTTGCGATCGGTTGATCGTTGCGGATCATCAATCCATGGATGACACGCCGAAGATTGCCGCGGCGCTCGCGGAGGAATTTCCGGAGAAAGTCGAGGTGGTGAAAATCGCCAGCGCGCGCGAATCCCATACGATGATCACCGGCTACGCGGGTTCTCCGACCTGGGTTTTCGCGGTGGATGGAGACGAGATCTATGATCCTACGGGCCTCGCGCACCTCCGCACCGAAATCCTTTCCGGCCGCTACGATGAGTGGTGGGTCCTGTTCGGCAATGTGCTGAATTGCACCGCGATTGATCCGGCCGAAAAGACCGCGACCGGCTATCTCGCGCCGCCGTGCCGGAGCATGACCAAGCTCTATAATTTCCGGCTGATCGATGGCTGGGATGGCGACTACACGCACGTGTTTGCCAACGGCACCATCCACTTCAAGCCAGGCTTCGATGCCACCCGGAGGCTCAACCTCCACGAACAATTATCGTGGGAGGAATCGCACTACCGCTGCCTGCACACCTGTTTCATGCGGCGCAGTTCGCTCGACAAAGCGGACGCCACCTCTCGTCCGAATGTCTCGGAGAGCGTGCGTGGCGGAGCGCTCAATCGGCTGCGGAAGCTGGGAAACCGGCTCGTGGGCCGGTCGCCGAGCTCCGAGTGGAAACTGGAGAAATACGCGCGCGGCCCGCTCGTCACCGTGGATGCTTCGAATTTTTTTCCGCCGGCTTGAACGGGATCGTTGCCACCCACCTCGCCCTTTTGTGAGATTCGCATGATGACTGATGAACGCCTCGGCCCCTGGCTGAAGAATTTCGCCGACCCCGTCCGCCGCGACCGTATTTGGAAGATCGGCCTGCTGACCGGCCTGCGGCATGACAAGACGCGCGGCTATTTTCCGCCGAACTTCGAGCGCGGCCTGGTCCTCGACCGATTGATCGAACTGCGTCGACCGAAGACGGTGCTGGAGATCGGGACCGGCCGCGGGCTGGGCAGTTTTGCCATGGTGAACGCGGCGCAGTCGTATGGTTACGAATGCCAGGTCGAGACGTGTGATCTCATTCCGCCGAGCGTGCCGCAGGAATGGGCGATCGAGGTGGATGGGAAACAGGAAGTGCGGCGCACGAGCTGTGCGGAAATCTGGGAAAAACACTTTCCTGGTTGGGAATCGCGGGTGCGACCGCGCACCGGCAAGACGACGAAGACTTTGCCCGCTTTGCTCGCCGAAGGCCGCCAATATGATTTGATCTTCATCGACGCCGGACACGATCTGTTCGCGGTGGCGCACGATCTTGCCTATGCTACGCTGCTCCTCGCGCCGGATGGGGCGATCCTGATGGATGACTTTGCGCCGCTGGAGCCTTTTGGCCTCGGCACTTGTGTCGCCGCGGTGCACGCCCGCCGCTTCTTCGGCAAAGTGGAGATATTTCCCACGGAAGGCCTCGTCTTTGGCAGCGCCGAAATGGAAGACGCGCCGCGCGCCATGGTGCTGCTTAGCGAGCGATCGGGAGTACCGCGTCTGAACTCCGCGCTGTTCCTCTGGTGGCGCTTCGCGGGAATGGTGCTCGACCTTTGCTACCGCGACCGGGTCTTTCCGCTGAGTGCTTCGCCGAAAGCGTGAGCGCGGAAAGCACTGTGAAGCCGGCATCTTCCCGTCTGACGGTTGGCTTCGTCATCGACGAAGGCCTGCCGCGCGGAAGCCGCCCGTGGGAATGGGCGCTGGGCCGGCCGAGCGACTCGGCGGTGGCGGTCATGCGATTCGGCTGGATCGCAAAGTATCTCGCAGACGAGACTGGCGGGCAGGTTCGCTATTCGCTCTATCGGCCGCGGCAAAGTTATGATGCGGTCGTCTTTCTGAAATCGATGAAAGCACCTTCCCGCGCATTGGCTCGGCGGTTGCGCGAGGCAGGGACGCGCGTCATCTCCGACGTCAATGTCGATTATTTCACGCCGGCGGAGGGAACGTTCTACTACCGCGGCATGGCGCCAACGCCGGAGCAATCCGCGAGCGCGCAGGAGATGGCCGGGCTTTCCGATGCACTCATCGCCGACTCGATCCACATCGAGCAAGTGTGCGCGAAGCATCATCCCCAAGTCCGCTGGGTGCCTGATAACGTGGAGATGTCGCTCGTGCCGCCGCATCAATCCTGGAAACCCGGTGCGAAGCTGGACCTGCTCTGGAGCGGTGAAGCGGTGAAGCTTTTCGAATTGTTGAGCATCGAAAATGTCCTGCGAAAGCTGGCCTCAAAAGTCCGCCTCGTGCTCGTGACGAACGACCTGACGGCACTCGACCGATGGTTCGAACCTTGGAAAAGTCGATTCGAGGGATTGCTCGCCGCGGTGGAACATGAGTTTGTGCCGTTCAAGTCGATCGCCGAGCTCCTGAAACTCTACGCTCGTGGTGGCGTGTTCATCTCACCGCGTTTCCTCGATAACACTTACAACTGGGGCCACACCGAATGGAAAATCACCCTGCCCATGTCCTGTGGGCGGGTGGCATTGGGGAGCCCGCTGCCGAGTTACCAGGAAGTCGCGCGACGATCGGGCAGCGCCGGGTTGCGCCTCTGCGAAAATGAAGACGATTGGGCCGCGGCGCTCGACGCCATGCTCGCCGGCGACTTCGATTTTGTGGCGGAAGAAGCCGCCGCGCGCGAAGTGGTGCGCGCGCATTACAGTACACCCGTGGTGGCGGCGGTGCATCGCACCTGCGTCGCGGAAGTTTGTGCGACTCATGGGTAACCGGCCCTTGCGGATCGCCTTTCTCTACCTGAAAGGCCGCACGTCCCGGCTCGCCGATGTTGAGAGCGGGAAGGCGCCCACGGAGTTTTTCTATGGGGCGATCGAGATGGCGCGGCGCGGTTACGAAATCGCGCATTACGAAATCGATCCGGCGGCGCCGGACCATCTTGGCGAGCGTGTGATTGGCCGTCTTTGGCCGGCGACAGCGCGGCCGGTGAAAATGGATCCGGCCACCCTGGCACAGGCATGGCGGCTTAGCCCCGAGTTGAACCGCGCGGACTGTGTGGTCGCCACCGGAGGAAACATGGGCTTTGCGCTCGCCGCGCTGGCGCGAATCGGAGTGATGATAAAGCCGGTCGCCGCCATTCAGTGTGGGGTCCTCAATTTTCGCCATGGCTTTTGGCGCCGCAAAATCTCCAGTGGTTTGCTGCGACGGATGCACACCTTGCTCTTCGGTGAAGCGGAATTGCAGCCGATGCGGCAGTTTTTTGACCTGCCCGCGGATTGCATCTCGGTAAATCTTTTTGGCGTGGATACGAATTTCTGGCGGCCCGATCCGGCGGTGAAGCGCGACATCGTCGTCTCGATCGGCAACGACGGCCGGCGCGATTTCTCGACGTTGGTCGCGGCCGCGGATCGCATCGAGGCGCCGGTGCACATTGTGACGAAACTTCCGCTGCCCGAGACGCTGCCGGCAAACGTCGCGCACCATCGCGGGTCCTGGCATGGCAGCGAGCTTTCCGACGAGAAGATTCGTGAATTGTATCAGCGGGCCCGCGCGGTGGTCGTCCCGTTGCAGCCGACCAATCAGCCCTCCGGCCAGAGCGTGACGCTGCAGGCGATGGCTTGCGGGGCTCCCGTGGTGCTGACGGAAACGGAGGGCCTCTGGTCGCGCGAGCAAATGGTGGAGGGGCGCAACGTGCTGCTGGTGCGGCCCAGCGACAGTGGACAATTGGCAGCGCGCGTGCAGGAGGTGATCGATGATGAGGAAGCGATCGCGCGCCTGGGCAGCGCCGGGCGACAGACGGCGGTGCAATCGGGCAACATCGAATTCTTTGCACAGCGCATTGCGGAGTGCTGTGCGCGGATGGCTGAGGCGCCGGAAAATCCTCGAAAGGGGAATTGATTCTGCTACCGAAAGGCACTCCGATTTTCCACGAGACTCAGGTCCATGCTTAAAGACTACTGCATCCCCAAAAACGAATCGGCTACCGAGGAAGAGTTCGTCGGTGAATTTTGGGACGAACGCTGGGCGGAAGCGGTGGACGATCTCGCCGCGCGGCGGCGAAAGATGCTCAAACATCCGTACTTTCCGCTGCTTCAGGAAGCAATTCGGCGTCGCCCCGGCGGGCGGGTGCTCGACTGCGGCTGTGGCATGGGCGAATGGACGCTGCAATTGGCGGACGAAGGCGTGGACGTTGTCGGTATCGATATTGCCGAAAAGCGCATTGAACTGCTCAAGCAGCGCTTTGGGGATTCGCGATTTCAGCGCGGAAGTTTTCTCGAGACCGGATTTGGCCCGGACAGCTTCGACGTGGTTTTTAACTGGGGCGGCGCCGAGCATTTCGAAGCGGGCTTGCAACTGGCCTTCAGCGAAGCGTTCCGGGTGCTGAAACCGGGGGGCTATTTTCTCGCGTCGACGCCGGCGCATAACCTGCGGCACATGCTGCGCGGTTTTCGCCCACCGCCGCCGGAGAACTGCGCGGCGAACCGGCGCTTTTATCAGTACCGATTCACCAAGGCCGAATTGCATGCCGAATTTGCCGCGGCGGGCTTCGAGGTGGACCGCGTTCTCTTTCTCGACGCGGAAGAAGGTGCGCGGCGCTGGCTGGCGGAATGGTTGCCCGAGGGACACGTGCGCAATGGCCTGGCGGAACTGGCCGGGCACGTGGCGCCGGGCTGGATGCTCGGGCACATGATTTTTGGAATCGGGCGCAAACCGGAGGCACCGCCTGCCGCATCCTAGCGATGCGAAGTCTGCTCGACAATTTTGGGCGCATTTCGTTGCGCACCCGGTTCTGGCGCCTGGCCGAGTTGCCGTGGCGCTGGCAGTATCAATGGCGCCTGGAACGAACGCCACATTCCCCGCGGCGTAAAGGCCCGGCGTTGGATTTTGGCGACGCGCTGACCCCAGGAAAAGCCGGGGGTGTGATCAGCGGGGGCCGCGTGAAGTTGCTCCATTTCGCGGACGAATTTTCGGCGACCGCGGATTTCAATATCCTCTATCTCGTCAGCAGTGCTCCGCCGCGGTTCGCCTTGGAGTTGGTCAATTGGGCACAGAAGCGCGGCGTCAAAATTGTCTGGAATCAGAACGGCGTCGCTTATCCGGCGTGGTTGGGACGTAGGATCGAGGAGATCAATGGCCCGATGCGCGAGTTGCGGGCGCGGGCGGATCACATTTTCTACCAGAGCGCGTTCTGCCGTGATTGCGCGGACCATTTCCTCGGCGAAGTCCAGATACCATCGGAGATTGCATTCAACTGCGTCGACACGAAGCGGTTTCATCCCGTGGACGCGGCGCAGACAGGCGAGTGCCGCATTCTCACCGCTGGATCTCATCATGAAAGCTACCGCGTATTTTCGGTGCTCGAAACGGTGGCCGAATTGAAGCGGCGCAGATTTCCGGTCCTGCTCCATCTCGCCGGCCGGCTTCTTTGGAAGGGCGCGAAAGCGGACGTCGCCCGAAAAATTCGGGAGCTCGGAATCAAGGAACAGGTGCGACCGATTCCGCCGTATCGCCAGTCGGAAGCTCCGGCCATTTATCAGGCGGCGAATATTTTGATTCACCCGAAATACAAGGATCCCTGCCCGACGGTGCCGATCGAGGCCATGGCTTGCGGTGTGCCGGTGATTGGCTCGGCCTCCGGTGGAATGCCGGAATTGGTGAGCAATGGCGCGGGCGAGTTGCTCGACGTCCCGGAGAGTTGGGAGAGGAATTTCTGGCCGGAGCCCACCGCCATGGCCGACGCCGTCGAACGGATCATGGGCCAGTGGAGTGACTATCGCGCGGCTGCGCGAGCCAATGCCGAATCCCGCTTCTCCAAGGAGACGTGGCTGGCGCAACATCGGCGCGTTTTCGAAAAGCTGGCGCCGGCTTGATGGCAACTCCTCCGACCAATCCCAAGGTGACCGTCCTGCTCCCGGTGCGCAACGGCAGCGCGCATCTGGAAGATGCCCTGGCGAGTATTTTCGCGCAGCGATTTACTGCCTTTGAATTACTCGTCATCGACGACGGTTCGACAGACGCGACGCCGGAGATTCTGCGCACGACGCGCGACCCGCGATTGCGCGTCATCACCCATCCGCAAAGTCTCGGCCTGGTGGCGGCGCTCAATCGCGGCCTGGAATTGGCACGGGGCGAATTCATCGCCCGCCACGACCACGACGACGTCAGCGATCCGCGCCGGTTGCAAAAGCAGATCGATTTTTTCCGCACGCATCCCGACCACGTTTTGCTGGGCACTGAAGCGATCCAGACCGATGTGCAGGGACGGGAATCGTTTCGCCTCCTGCGTCCGCAAACCACAGAAAGCATCCGCTGGTATCTCTGTTTCGATAACCCCTTCATCCACAGTAGCGTGATGTTCCGGCGCGAACTGGTGCAGCGGGAGTTCGGCGGCTATGCACCGTCGCTGCACTCGGAGGATTACGCGCTCTGGTCGCGCATCGCCCGCGCCCGCCCGACCGCGAATCTTGCCGAGCCCCTGCTCAAGTACCGGGAGCATGTTTCGTCGGTGACCGGTTCGATGTCTCAACTGGATGCCGGCGCGTTTGACGACGCGACGATGGCGATCCGCCTGGGAAATTTGCAGCACCTCCTCGGTGATGACGCCAGCCCGGCGGATGCCCGGCTCCTCTCGAGGTATCGGCGGGATTTCAGCCCCTCGGCGGCGAAGGAATTTCTGGGCGTATTCGATCGCCTGGTCGCGGAGTACGATGGTGAGGTGCAGGACCCCGCGGAATTCAAGCGCGTGCGAGCCATCCAACTCGCGGAACTCGCCTACCGCCTGCTGCCCCTCGCGCGATGGAGGGCGGCGGATCTTTTTCGGCGGGCGCACATCCTGTATCCGGAGCTGATTGAACTGCTCCCATGGTCGCGCATCGCTGCGCTCTTTTTGCTCGGAGAAAATGCGCGGAGGATTTTTCTCGCAGTCACGAGCGGGCGTTACCGGCGGCTGCGGTCATGGCGGTGGCGTTGAGCCGGTGAATCCATCGAGGCAGGCACGGAGGTTTTCGCCGATGGCAGAGAGAGCGTAACGCGAGGTGATCGTCTGGCGGGCGCGTGCGCCGAATTCCGCACGGAGAGTCGAGGAGTCGCGCAGGTGGAGGAGGAGGGCCTCGACGGCGGGGCGGTCACTGAGGTTGGTGAGGAAACCGTTGTGGCCGTGTTCGACTTGCTCGAGCATGCCGCAGGCGGGATTGACGATGACCGGCAGGCCGGCGGCCTGGGCCTCGAGGACGACGTAAGGGAAGGCGTCGAGGTCGGAGAAATGGACGAACACATCGTGTTCGGCATAGAGCGCGGCGACATCGCGAATGAAGCCGGGAAATTGCGCGTCCTTTTCGTGGCGCGCACGAAAGGAAGACCAGGCAATGCCGGTGCCGGCCACGGTCACGGTCATTTCCTGGGCGGCGAGGAATCCGCCATAGCTTTCGAGAAAGCGTCCGAGGGCGGCAATTTTTTGCGGGTAGTTGAAGTTGGTCACGGAGAGCAGTCGCACTGGGCGACCTTCGCGGTGCTGGCGGGGCGGGAAGCTTTCGACCGGGATGGGAATGCGGACGACGCAGGCGCGGTTTTGGATGTCCAGACGTTGCACGATCCAATCGGAGACGGGCACAAAACGATCGACGGCGGCGAAGAGCGGGCGGTCGAGAAACCACGAGACGATCGATCGGAGGAGCTGCGGCCATTCGCGCCGTCGCCAGTGGAATTGCAATTGGTCGCGGGTTTCCGCGAAGGGATCGCCACGGAGTCGCAGGAATACTGGCGAGCCGTGGAGCTTTGCGACGAAGAGGATCACCGCGAGGAATGCGGAACTCATGTCGGTGAAGACGACCGCGCCGCGATTTGCGCGGACGATTTTCCACAGCGCCGGGATGAAGCGTGCATGCGTCTGGCCGCCCGCGGCACGCAATTCCTCCCAATCGAGCACCGCACACGGAACGCCGACGGCAGTCAGCGGACGCACAATTTCGCGGTGGCCGCGTTCACCAGTAACGACCGCGATTACGCGGACCGATGAAGATGGCGCTTCAGCTCCTGTGGCGTCCTGCATCGTGCGACCTGCATCCTGCATCGGTTATTATTGGACCGGCTTGTTTTCGATTTCGATTTCGTCGAACCAGCATTTGGCAACGGCGCGACCCGGCGACGAGAAGCCGAGCCACTTGAGCTGTTTCATTTCGGGTTTCACGAATTTCAAACCGTCGAAGTGCAGCGGACCTTTGCCGGGAATGGTGAGCGTGCAGTTCCAGGTGGCATCGCTGTCGGGGCCGATCTTCGCGGTGATTTCGACGTGGATCCAAGTGTTGGCCGGGAAGTCGCTGAGGACACGTCCATTCGCGCGGATGGTGCCATTGCCAAAATCCAACCGCGGACCAGTGTTGTAAGGAATCGTGTCATCGCGCCATTCGTGCGAGAGTTGATAGTCGGGTTCGGCGCGGATGTCGAAGGCCACACGAGTCACGCCGTGGTCGTGGCCGGGATTGTAGTAGAAATGGGGCTCGAAGGCGGGTTCGATATTGGGGCCATCCGTGAGTTGCAGGCAGCGCTGGCCCTTGCTCGGGTGGTCCGCGACGACCTTGATGGCGCCTGGGTTCTTCGTGGTCGTTTTGGCGCGCGCAGGTTTCTCGCCGAGTGGAGTGGTTTCGAAGCCATCGTGCAAAGAGAGCGGGGGCGCCTTCGGCTTGAGGCCGTATTTCATCGGCGGAAATTCCTCGGCGGCGAGCTGGCGCCAGGCGGCATCGCCGGTGACACCGGCGCTTTTCCAGTCGAAGGGGACGAAGCCCAGTTTCAGCGCCGGCGATTCGGGCCGCAGCGTCCAGTCGCCTTTCTCCGGCGCGACAAAGAGTGGATCGGCGACGACGGACTCGGTGTCGCGTCCGAGGAATTGCCAATCGCTCCAGGACTTGCCGGCAAAGTCGGGAATCGGACCATCGGGTTTCCAATAGACATTGTCCGCGAGGAAGACGTGGCCGGTATCCCAGGTCTTGTCGACGTGGGCGAAGAGGCGTCCCTCACCCATCAGGACGATGTTGTGCTCGAAGGCGAAGGCGAAGAAATCCTCGGGCTTGCTCCAGCGGACGTGCTCTTCGGCGCCATAGGCGATGATGTTATTTCGCACGATGTTTCCGCGTCCGTAGTGTTGGTGGTAGCCGGCGTCCTGCGTGTGATGGACGAGATTGTTCTCCCAGACGATACCGGTCGAGCCTTCGTCGTTGTACATGCCCCAGCCGCCGTAACTGCCGACGCCAATGTCGTGCATGTGGCAGCCGCGAATGACCGTGCCGGGCTGCGGGCCGAGGGTGTAAACCGCACCCATGTCGCTGAGCACGGCCCAGCCGAGATGGTGAAGGTGGCAGTCCTCGACGAGATTGCGGGCACACGGTGTCGGCTTGTAGCCCCACGTCCAGCCGATGCTGATCGCGGAGTAGAAGAAATCCGCGATGTCGCAATGGCGGATGGTGCAATCGCTGGCGTGAAAGATGAGCACGCCGATGGCGCTGAGGAAATAGCGGCCGCCGGTGTGAATGATGCAGTTGTCGACGGTGACGAAGCTGGTGTGGTTGCGCTCGGAAGTGATTTTGGATGCGCCGATTTTCACACCCCCAGCGCCGAGATCGTGCAGATAGCAATGACGCACGGTGATGTCGCGGCATCCGAGCCGAAACCACGCGGTATTGGTCATGGTATGCGCGAACTCGCAGTCCTCGAAGCTGAGATTGCGCGCACCGTCGGCTTCGACGGCGGCGCCGAGCGGTTCCTCGGCTTGATGAAATCCGACGCCGGTTTCGGGGAGCGTGTAAGCCTGATACTCAAATGTAAGTCCGCGGAAGTGGATATCGTGAACGAGCGCGTCATCCTTTTCGGGATCGCCTTTGAAGATCAGCCATTGCGCGGCGACGGGCGCCCACACTTCCGCGGTTTCCGGTTTTTCGCCGGGGCGCGGTTTGTAAGTGAGAGTGCCGTTACGCGCGAGAAACCAATCGCCGGGATCACTGAGGGCCGCGCGGAGATTTTCGAAATAGAGGCGGTGGAAAGGTTCGAGGGAAAAGAAATTACGGCTGCCGCCGGTGAATTGCAGCGTGCCGTCCTCGAAGCGAACACCCGCGAGGCGATGCCGGGTCTCATTCCAGGAATGCAGCACGACCACATTGACGTCGTGCAATTCCTCCGGACTCAAGCCGCGCAAAATCGCAGCATCGGCGGGGGCGATTTGCAGCATCGTTTGCTGCGGCGGTCCGGCGAGCGGGATGCCGGGGAGCGGCTCCAGCGGCTGGCCCGTCGCCTGGATGTAGCTATCCTTCGGCGTGCGCGCGCGAGTGGCGCGGTGGCCATTGACCCAGAGTGCTTCGAAGGTGGTGCCGGGATCGAGGTGCGCTGTCCACAATCCATCCGCCCCCGCTTTCCATCCCGTGATCTTCCGGCCGCCGGTGAAAATGGGCTTCGCTCCAGGTGCGGCTTCGTAAGTGACGTTGCTGTCCTGCGGCTCGAAGGTGATGGGGTCGGTGATCGCGTAGGTGCCATCGGCGACCTGCACGGTCACGGGTTCCTTCGGATTGGTGGCGTGCACCTGACGCGCAGCATCGCGGGCGGCGGTGAGGCTGGAGATGGGTGTGCCGCGTTTGAGTTCGAGGGTGGCGGCGCGAGAGAAAGCGAGGCCCGCGAAGAGGAAGAGGAAAACCAGGCGCATGGACGGAGGGCGACTACGAGGGGTAATCATTCAATTTGGTATCAAGACGAAAACGAGAAGGCGAAGCGACCGGGCTCCTCCACTGCGTGGTTTTGGATCAATCTTGAAACGGTTCGTCACGACGACTGTGCCAGAAACGGAGCACTTCAACGAGGTTTTGTTTTTCGCGTACTCGATAAAGGATGCGATAGCTGTGCTTGAAGACCGGAAGCTCTTGTACCTCAGGAAAACTCGTCTTAACCAAGTGGCGCCCGGATCGAGCAACAACTGGGTCGCTTAATAAGCGGATGGCTTCCGAGGGAAGGTCGTGCGCGTATTGTTCGCCACGTTCCGGTTCTTCCTGCCCGCGCCAATACTCGACGATCTCGTCGAGATCCGTCAGGGCGCTTTCTGCAAAGATTACGCGGAAGTTTTCCGCGGCCATCGCTCCTGTACTTTTGCCATAAACTCTGTAGACGTGAAAGTCCGTCCCTCGTCGATATCAGCCACGGCTTCCTTCAGCGCCTGATTCATCCGTAAGGTTTCACGCAATTCAAACAGCACCGGTGAATCATCCGGAAGATCGTCGACCATCTCGTGGATATGTTGCTTCAACGTCATAAAGCCGAAGCTACCACAATTCCGTACCCGGTCCCAATCGGGATTTTCCGGGAGATGATTGTTTGGCGATGCAGGCATACCGCTTTCTATTTTCGTTGGAAGTCTCGTTAGGCCTCGCCAGCGTCATCAAGCCAGCAGGTCTTTGACGACTTCGCCGTAGACGTCGGTGAGGCGCATGTCGCGGCCGCTGAAGCGGAAGGTGAGTTTGGTGTGATCGATCCCGAGGAGGTGCAGCATGGTGGCGTGGAGATCGTGGATGGAGACTTTGTTCTCGACGGCCTTGTAGCCGTATTCATCGGTCGCGCCGTAGGTGATGCCGCCCTTCACGCCGCCGCCGGCGAGCCACATGGTGAAGCCGTAGGGATTGTGATCGCGGCCGTCCTTGCCCTGGGCGAACGGGGTGCGGCCGAATTCGCCGCCCCAGACGACGAGGGTGCTGTCGAGGAGTCCGCGCGACTTGAGATCCTTGAGCAACCCGGCGATCGGTTGGTCGACAAACAAGGCGTTTTTGGTGTGACCATCCTTGAGCTTGACGTGCTGGTCCCAGCGGTCGCCGGCACCGCTCGGGCAGGTGAGTTCGATGAAGCGGACACCGCGCTCGACCAAGCGCCGGGCGAGCAGGCATTGCATGCCGAAAGTCTGGGTCTGCGGGACAGACGCGTTCAAGCCGTAGAGCTGGCGCGTGGCGGCGCTTTCACCGTCGAAATTCATGAGTTCCGGGACGGCCATCTGCATGCGATAGGCCAGTTCGTAGTTACCGATGGCGCTTTCCAGGCCATCGATTTTGCCGAATCGCGAAACGACGCCCCGGTCGAGTTTCCGCATCAGGGCCAGCTTGTTGTTTTGCAACTCGGGGCTGGCCTCGCTCGGCGTGATGTTGGCCACGGCATGCGGACCCGCTTTCAGGACCGAGCCTTGATAAGTCGCGGGGAGGAAGCCGCTGGCGAAGTTATCGAGCCCACCGACCGGGATGAGGCCGCCGTCGAGCACGACGAAGCCGGGAAGGTCGGCGTTCTCGCTCCCGAGCCCGTAGCCCGCCCACGCGCCCATGCTCGGCCGTCCCTGAAGCCCGCTGCCGGTGTGGAGGAAATAGTTGGCATTGGTGTGCTCGGAAAATTCGCTGGTCATCGAGCGGATGATGGCGAGGTCGTCGACGCATTGGGCCACGTGGGGGAAAAGATCACTGACCGGCGTGCCGCATTGTCCGTACTGATGAAAACTCCAGGGCGAACCGAGGGTGTTGCCGTTGTTGTTGAATTGGGTCGCCTCCATTTTCATCCCGAAAGGCTTGCCGTCGTCAGCGGTGAGCTGCGGTTTGGGATCGAAGGTGTCGACCTGCGAAGGACCGCCGTCCATGTAGAGGAAAATGACGTTCCGGGCGCGGGCGGGAAACTGGGGGAGGCGCGGCGCAAGGCCGTCGTGCGGTTTCGGATTGGCGCTGACCACGACTTCGCCGAATGCCTTGTCCGAGAGGAGCGCGATGAGGGCGAGCGCGCCGAAGCCATTCGCGCAGCGGGCGAGCATTTCGCGGCGGGTGAGTGCGCGGGGAGCGAAGGTTCCGAAATGGTGCATGGCTAGTTGAGGTAAATGAATTCCTTCACGTTGAAGAGGACGTGGGCGAAGTCGGCCCAGACGCGAGTGTCTCCGGCGTCCTGGGCGCCGTAGAGTTTGCGCTGTGCGTCGAGGAACTCGGTGGCGTCGGCGAGTTCGTCGTTGGTGGCCGGGCGGCTGAAGGCGCGGAGGTACATCTGTTGAATCCGCGCGGCGGCATCGAGATTCGCCGGCAAACCCTCGGCCCAAACCTTCGCCTGTCCGACGACGAAAGGATCGTTCATGAGGATGAGGGCCTGGGCGGGAACGTTGGAGACATTGCGATGCCCGATGGTGTTGAAGGGGATCGGGGTGTCGAAGGCCAGCATCATGGGCGGCAGAAAATTGCGACGCACCGCGACGTAGATACTGCGGCGACCGTTGCCATCGAGCGGACCGCTCTTGGGACGGCCGCGACCCTCCATGAATTCGCTGACATAGACGGGCACGCTGGGACCGCCGATACTCGGATCGAGCCGGCCGGAGGCCGTGAGCATGGCATCGCGAATCGCCTCGCCCTCGAGCCGGCGGACATTGGCGCGGTGGAGGAGGATATTGTCGGGATCGGCCTGTTCGGCCGCGGGGTCCTCCGGGCGGCTGGACATTTGATAGGCCCGCGAGAGGACGATTTCCCGGATGAGCTTTTTCAACGACCAGCCCTGGTCTCGAACAAAATGGACAGCGAGCGAATCGAGCAATTCGCGGTGGGAAGGTGGCTGGCCAAGGACGCCGAAGTTGTCGACGGTCGGGACGATGCCGCGGCCGAAAAGATGGTACCAGACGCGGTTGACGATGACGCGCGCCGTGAGCGGATTTGCCGGGTCGACGATGTGTTTGGCCAGTTCCAGGCGGCCGCTGCCGTTCCGAATCTCGGGTTGATTCGCGCCGGCGATGGCCTCGAGAAAACGTCGCGGCACTTGGACGCCGGGATTTTTGCCCTGCCCGCGCACGAGGACAAACTCGTTGACGCCGCTGCCATCGAACATGGCCGGAGCGGTGCGCGAATAGGGTCGAATGTGCGCGAGGACATCCGCCTGGGAAGCGAGCAACGGCTGGGCGGCGGCCTCGAGTCGCTGATGCTCACGAGAGCCCGCGGGCGCGAAGAGGTCGAGCTTGCGCACGAGCCAATCGGCGAGCACTGCATTGTCTCCGAGTTGGCCGGCGCGGAGCTTTTCGCAGGCGTTCAAGAGGACGCGTTGAGTCACTTTCGCGAGCAGACGCGGCGATTGGATCGATTCGTCGTGGAGGGCGTTGAGCAACGGTTCGGCCGGTGCGAATGGGAGAGGCGGTTTCTCCGAGGATTGCACGACCAAGGCGACCGCGAAATCGCCGTCGTCCGCAGGGCAGAATTCGACGTGCAAGCGGTGCCCGACGTAGGCGCCCAGGCGCTGCTCAACCCAGTGCCACTGGCCGTCCGGAGCTTTCCAATCCTTGAGGAGCGCACCATGCAGAGGGCCATTAATGAGGACGTGCGAATTGACGGCGGCATAGGCGTGCCCCGCGCCTTTCACCAGGTACCAAAGCCGGTCCGCTTTGAGCGTCACGTCGGGCGTGCGCAGTGTTTGGCCGGAGCGCTCCCACTCACCGAGACGCGCGGGATCACGCTCGGAATCTTTCACGGAAAGTGATTTCCAAGCGGGATCACGGATGGCCGCGCCCAAAGTATTGATGCCGAGCAACGGGTGATCGACGCTGTTGCCCCAAAGTGGCCCGCCCACTGGAACCGGGTGCGAACCGAAGCTGACGCCATCCTGAATCCAAGGATTGAGCCCCGGACGCGTGTAGTCAGCGACGATTTGTTCCGGTGAAAAATGGAACGCTTGTTCTGATTGCTGCGATTCGAGGCCGGCGATGAGCGTGGCCAGCTTTTGCAGAAAGACGCCGGGATCATCCGATGTGGTGGAACCCGCGAGCCTGGCAAAAGGGTGAAGCGGATTTTGTGGGTCACCGAGTGCGGACTCGAGTTCGCCAGCCAGTTGCTCGGCGAATGCACGATCCGCCGCGCCGATCGGATGCGGTGTGGAATCGGCTCCGGCCGCAGTTGCTTGCGCGGCCACGAGCGCGTCGGCCAGATGATTCAGGCGTGGTTGGACGGCGTCGGCCACCGCTTTGAGCAATTCCGGACGGGTCGCGTCGCGCACGTGCTCCAGTTCCCGGGCGATCTGCGCGTTGTGATCGAGCGTTTCAAAGCGCGCCTGACGGTAGCCACTGCTGATGAGAAAGCCCTGCAAGGCGTAGTAGTCGTGCTGCGAGATGGCGTCGAATTTATGATCATGGCAGCGGGCGCAGCCCACGGTGACGCCGAGGAAAGTCTTGGCCATGACGTCGAGCCGGTTGTCCATGCGGTCGGCTTCGTCCTGGCGGATATCGACGGGCGAATGCACCTCTTCGTTGAAGAACCAAAAGCCGGTGCCGAGAATGGATTCGTTGGCGCCGGTTTGCGGATTGAGGCGCGGGGGAAGCAGGTCGCCGGCGATGTGCTCGGCGGCGAATTGATTGTAAGGCACGTCGCTGTTGAGGGCGCGAATGACGTAGTCGCGGTATTCCCAGGCGTTGGGAATGAGGTAGTCGAATTCGTGTCCGCGGGTTTCCGAGTAGCGGACGAGATCGAGCCAATGACGCGCCCAGCGCTCGCCGAAATGGGGTGAGGCGAGGAGGCGATCGACGACGTGTTCGATGGCGCGTTTTGTATTTGGCGAAGACAGGGAGACAATCGGATGGGGAGACAATGAGCCTCCGATAGCGGGCGCCTGCTGATTGTCTGATGGTCTGGTTGTCTGATTGTCGGCGGGCGCACCCGAGGAGCATTCGTGGAGAAAAGCTTCCACGTCCTGAGGTGTGGGGGGCAGGCCGGTGAGGTCGAAATAGAGGCGGCGAAGGAGCGTCGCCGGGGTCGTGTCCGGCGCGGGTTTCAGGCCCTTTTCCTCGAGCTTCGCGAGGATGAAACGATCAATGGCGCTGCGCGGCCAGGCGATGTCTTTGACCGCGGGCGGTGGTGCATCGATGGGCGCTTGCCAGCACCAGTGCTGCTTTTTGCGCTCCTGGAGATCGAAAGGTTTTTTGGCGAGGGCGCGGCCGTTGGGGTCGTCGGGCCATTCGGCGCCGTCGCGGACCCACGTTTCGATATCGCGGACCTGCGAAGGGTCGAGCGCGTTCTTGGGCGGCATCTGGAGGTCTTTGTTCTGCCAGCGAACGGCTTCGATGATGAGGCTTTTGTCGAGGTCGCCGGGGGCGAGCGCCGGGCCGGTATCGCCGCCCTTGAGCATGGCCTCGCGGCTGTCGAGCAGGAGGCCGCCCTTGAGTTTTTCCGATTTGGCACTGTGGCACTTGTAGCACTGCTCGACGAGAACGGGGCGGACGCGCTTTTCGAAGAAATCGGCGTGCTCGGTTTTGGCATCCGCGGCCAGGGTGGTGGCGGTGAGGGCCAAGGCGAACGCTGTCCCGAGGGCGCGCGAACTGAGATGTAGAGGGGACAGGTTCACAGCAAGTTCAGAGCGAAGCGGAACGAAAGGTTAACTCGGCTTGGGGGTGTGTCGTTAGAGCGGTTTCGGTAATACCATAGCAGTTCGCGTCGGGGATGGCAGGCGAAACGCGGAGTGGCGAAGGCGCAACCGAGGGCGACGGGGACGGAAAAACGCAGAGGCGCAGAGGTTCGAGAGAGGGGCGCAGAGGGAATTTTCGAGTCGTGAAGGGGGATCGATCTCGTATGGAGGGTGTCTTCGGGAGATGGACGTTGGCCGCCCGCAGACACCCCCGCCTGCGAGATGAAATCTCGCTCCCAATGGCGTGCCCAAATAGAGAGACCGTGTGAAAACCCGGAACTGCAGGAGCGGCGAAATTCGGCGAGGGGAATTTTACGCGGCAAAAGGGAAAAGTGAGCGGACCGCGCCCGAAACGATCGTCCGCGGATCGTGGAGGCGACCAA
>DASYAY010000116.1:0-12302 GCA_036501065.1 Chthoniobacter sp.
TCCGCCATGAAGGCCACCTTGCACCGGTTTTGGGATCACCCACCGCTGGTCCTCAGCCTCATCGGTCGGCCCTGGTTACAGCTTCAACTAAACACTTCGCCCAAAATGCACGTGTCATCTTAATTTAGAAAGATGGTATGAGGGAGTTTTTGACCGCGGATTTCACGGATTTCACGGATTTTTAGGCGGAGCGGGTTCAGGGAAAGAACCGTTCGGGGGCCACGAGTTTTTGCGGCCGGCACAGGCGCTCGACCAAGCTTTCCCAGCTCTCGTGTCCATTGAGGATTTCGATCTCCACGCGCAGATAGTAGACTGGCGTTTCCAACCCGACGATTTTTGCCGGGAAGCGCACGCTGTCCTTTTCCGTGGTCACGATGAATTCCAAGTCTCGCCGCGAACAGCGCGTGGCAAACTCCTGCAACTCGCGATCGGTGAAGCGGTGGTGATCAGCGAAACTTTTGGTGATTTCGAGTTTGGCGCCAAGCGCCACCAGGCTTTGCTCGAAGCTCTCCGGCCGGGCGATGCCGGAAAGAGCCGCGATATATTTGCCGTTGAGGTACTCCAACGGCTTCCGGTCCGTCGGATCGTAAAGGTTGCGGAGATAAAGAGGTTGATGCCGGCATTCTACGATCTCCGCGGTGCGATTGTATTGGCGGATCCGTGCGATCAGTTCGGCGTTGCCCGCGGCCGGCGTCTTCGTAACGAAAATATAGCTGGCCCGCCGCAGGTTTGGCGGAGGCTCACGCAAGGTCCCGCGGGGCAGAAGGTATTCGTTGCCGAATGGCGCCTGGGCATCGATCAGGCAAATCTCGAGGCGATGTTTGAGATGCAGGTATTGCATGCCGTCATCGAGAATGAGGGTGTCGCATTTCATATCGCGAATGGCGTGCATCGCCGCGCGCACGCGATCCTTGTCCACCAGCACAATGACGTCGCCGAGGCTCTTCGCGAGCATGAAGGGTTCATCCCCGGCGAATCGGCTGTCGAGCAGGAGGCGTTGTCCGTCATGAACGATCCGCGGCTTTTTGCGTTCCAATCCCAGCCACTTGCGCTGAAGCCGGCGAAAGAGCGGCGGCTTCTTGCTTTTGTATCCGCGGCTCAGGATGGCCACCCGGCGGCCGTGGTCCTGCAAGGTGCGGGCGAATTTCTCCACGACCGGCGTTTTGCCGGTGCCGCCGACGGTGAGATTGCCGATGGAAATGACGAAACAGGCGGGATGATGCGAACGGAAGAGCCGATGGCGATAAAGCCAGAGCCGCGTTTGCACCCCGGTACAAAACAGCCAGCTCAAGCCGTAGAGAAACCATCGCAGCGCGAGGGCGCGCTTCCCGTAGCGACGCTCGAGGATGACGTCGATTGCGAATTCTTCAAAGGCTTCCAGCCAGCGGCGCACGGCAGATTAGCGAAGGATGAAGGGTCCGGGCCGGACGGGCGGAGGATGAGGGGTGAAGAAATCTCTCATTGGACGACACGGGTTCCTTCATTGTCGGGCTGCGTGATTACCACGCGCGCTCCTTTGTTCCCGCTGGCCGCAAGCATCGCGGCGCCAATCTCTTCGGCTTTCTTTTCGGTCACACAGCAGATCGTCGAGCCACTGCCACTGAGGAATCCGCCGAGCGCGCCGGCTTTTTCGCCTGCGGTAATCACTTTACTGAGGAAAGGGATCAACGCCTTTTCCCGGAAGGGTTGGTGTAGATGGTCGACGAAGGCGCCGTGCAGGAGCGCGTAATTGCGTGAGGCGAAGGCGGCGGTGATGCGGCAGGCGTTCGCGCAGCTTTTGGCCGCCGCGAGACGATCGAGTTCCGCAGGAAGGACTTTGCGCGCCGCCGGCGTGGAGATTTCGAAATCGGGAATGAGGAGGACGAAACGGAGCTCGGGCGCGACTTCGAAGCGCCCGATTTCGGCCCCCCCCGCGACGGTGAAGCCACCGAAGGCGGCCGGCGCGGCGTTGTCGGGGTGGCCTTCCAGTTCCGCGCAAATTTTGAAAAGCGCCTGGCGATTGAGAGGGCGTCCGGCGATTTCGTTGAGGCCGTGGAGGAGTCCCAAGCGCACGGTGACGCTGCTCCCTAGTCCGCGGGAGGCGGGAACATCGCCGGAGATTTTCCATGAGAAGAGAAACCGCGTGGCTCCCGCAGCGATGAAAAAGCGGTCGGCGACATCGGAAACCATGGGGTGGTTCGAGGAAGATCCACCGCGCTGAACGGTCACTTGGTTGTAAATTTGCAGGGCGACGCCGAGGCAGTCGTAACCTGGACCAAGATTGGCGCTGGTCGCCGGGACACGGATGATCACTTCATTCATCGGGTGCCGGAGTGTCGCGGGGCAGGGGGCTGTGGGTCAACTGCGATCGGGATTTTCGATTTTCAGGAATTCTCGATTCTCGATTGCGCGATTTTCGATTGGTCGCGACCCCGGGGAACCTGGCTGGAAAACTGTTATTGCAGGAAGCCTCAACGCTCGATCCGTGAAGTCCGTAGACGGTTGAAACGTCCGCGTCGCCAAGCGCACGGATGCCAATCGGCAATCCCGCAATCGAGAATCGAAAATCCGATTACTCGACGATTTCGAGCTGCGCCTTCTCCCCATGGCGCGACGCCGTAGCGCTGAGGAGATTCCGGAGCGCGACGATGGTCTGACCGTGTTTGCCAATGATTTTTCCCACGTCAGACTGGCGGACTTTAAGGTGAAAAGTCGTCCGCTTACCGCTGGTGTGCCGTGTCAGGACCATCTCCTCGGGAAAGTCGATCAGGAGCGGCAACACGAACTCCAAAAATTCCTGCATGGCTTGCAGGCTGTCCACAACGTCTGGAAAAAGCGAGGGCCTTTAGGCCGCCGCCGGGGCTTTCTTACGCGCCTTTTTGATGATGCTCCGGACGGTGTCGGACGGCTGCGCGCCGTTATGGATCCAGTAATCGATCCGCGAGAGGTCGATATTGGCATTGTCGCCGGCCTTCTTCGGGTCGTAGTTGCCTACAAGCTCGATGAATTTGCCGTCCCGCGGGCTACGCGAATCGGCGATGACGACTTTGTAATAAGGATTATTGAGGCTGCCTTCGCGGCGAAGGCGGATGCTGACGGCCATGGTGTGGTGTTTCTTGGTAGGTGATTGTTTTCTGCAAAGGACTAGCGATTCAAGCCAAAGCGGGCGGCCGCGCCGGGGCGCGACATCTTCTGCTTCAGCTTGCCGAAATTCTTCATCATCTTTCGCATCTGGCCGAAGCGTTGAAGAAGATCGTTCACTTCGGTGACGGAAACGCCGCTGCCGCGGGCTATGCGCTGGCGGCGGCGGGCATTCAAAATGTCCGGGTGGGTTCGCTCGGCCAGCGTCATCGAAAGCACTATGGCTTCGACCCGCTTCATCTGCTTTTCGTCAACCGAAAAGTCCTTAAGATTGCCCATCCCTGGCAACATGCCAAGTAGATTTTCCAAGGGGCCCAGTTTCCGCAGCATCTTGAACTGGGCGAGGAAGTCGTTCAGGTCGAACGAAGCGGTCCGCATTTTTTCCTCCATGCGCTTCGCCTCGTCTTCGTCGATGGCCGCAGCGGCCTTCTCCACCAACCCCACGATGTCGCCCATCCCGAGGATGCGCCCCGCGAGGCGGTCGGGGAAAAAGGGCTCAAATTGGTCCAGCTTTTCGCCCACGCCGGCAAATTTGATCGGGCGCTGCGTGACCTCGCGCATGGAAAGCGCCGCGCCGCCGCGGGCATCGCCGTCCAGCTTGGTGAGGACGAGGCCGGTGATACTCAGCGCCTCGTGGAAATGGGTAGCCACGCTCACCGCCTGCTGGCCAGTGGCGGCGTCGGCGACGAGCAGGACCTCCTGCGGTTGCAGGAATTCACGGAGCGACTTGATCTCCGCAATCAGGGCCTCATCGATTTCCTGACGGCCGGCGGTATCGAAAATTTGCACGTTGCCGGGTTGCTCTTTGGCCCATTCGAGCGCCAGCTTCGCGGTTTTCAGCACGTCCTTTTCCCCGGGCGGCGGGGTGAAAATGGGGACACCGACCTGCCCGGCCAGTGTGGCGAGCTGGTCGATGGCCGCCGGCCGCATCAAGTCGCAGGCGATGAGCAGTGGCGCTTTGCCCTGGTTTTTCAGCCACATGGCGAGCTTCGCGGAAGAGGTTGTCTTGCCGGCGCCATTCAAGCCCACCATCATGACGCGGGCGGGTTTTTCGAGATTGAGTGGCGTGTTGTCGCCACCCAGCAGGGCGGTCAATTCATCGTGGAAAATTTTGACGATCTGCTGGCCGGGATGGACGCCACGCAGGACTTCCTCACCGAGGGCCTTGTCCTTGACCCGGGCGATAAAACCCTTGGCGACGTTGAAATCGACGTCCGCCTCGAGCAAAGCCATGCGCACCGCACGCATCGCGTCGGTGATATTCGTCTCCGTGATTTTCCCGTGACCGCGCAGGTCCTTGAAAACATCCTGAAGCTTATCGGCAAGCAGCGAAAACATGGGGTCGGATATTTAGCCGCAATTCGGGAAAAGGCCATGGAGGAATTTTCTCATGGCTGCGTACTGGTGCCGTCGGAATGCGTTTCGCAGCCGCTGCCGCGACTGCGAGCCGTAAGCTCGGGCAGGGCGCCTTCCCGACGTCTATTTCTTGCCCTTGGGCGGGGCAGGGGCGGGTGTTGCTGCCCCTCCAGGCATAGTTCCGCCGCGCGGTGGCAGCGTCGATGCATCGGTCGGCGGCCCACCCGATGGGCCGGCCGTCGGATCGTACTTGAAATCCCACTTGGTCTCGATGCGCTTCCCTTTCGACTTGGCGGTGATGAAGACCGTGTACTCCGGCTCGCGCAGTTTCTGCGGCACCTGATACGTCGCCGTCTTCGTCGCCGGATCGTATTTCACCGCCACCGCCCCCATGCCGCTGATGCGCATCTCGACGCTCCCCGTATCGATATCGCCGAGCGTCGCGAGGTTGGCTTGGATGAGCGGCTTTGGGTTGCTGATGGTTTCGCCGTCCATCGGTTTTGTCACCATGGAAACCGCGGCCAATTGGGTGTAGGTGGGTTCCACAGGGCCGGAACCGGCGACAGACGAGCTCTGTCCACCGCCTATCATCTTCATCGCGTCTTCGAAAATCTTGGGCTTCGCCTGTTCGATAGCGTAGCGGCCGAGCAATTCCGCCTGCGAGCTGGGATGCAGCAACTGGCCGTAAACCGTAAAGGCGGCTTCGTAGCCTCCTTCCTTTACCAGTTCCACTGCCTTCGGAGTCCAGATGCCGAAAGGATAAGCAAAGACGTTGCATTTGATGCCAAGCTGCTTCTCCAGCACCTCCTTGGAACCGATGATCTCCTTGCGCAGCCAGCCGTCCTGACCCAATGTCGCGATGTCCTTGCGGATGCCTTCGGCGGCCTTTTTGTCCACCAAGGCGCCCGGCTTTTTCAGGTCGGAATGCGAGTAGGTGTGCGACTCGATATCCACGCCGGCATCGCGCATCTCGGCGAGCTGGTCCCACGACATTGATTTGCCGCCGGAGCCGACATAATTGATGTAGATGAAGAGAGTGAAGGGGTAATTGAACTTCTTCAGGATCGGCCAGGCATTGTTGTAGGCCGAGACCCAGCCATCATCGATGGTGATGATGCAGGATTTGTTGGGGATGCTTTTTTCGCCCCGACGCCAAGCCAGGAAGTCCTGCATCTTGATGACGCTGAAGCCGTTGTCTTTTATCTCCTGCATCTCCTTCTCGAATTCCGAGACCGGGATGGTCAGCGCCTTCATTTTGCTGCCGTCCTCGATGTTGTGGTAGCACAGGCAGATGACCTGAGCGTTTTTGTTCACGGCAGGTGCGGCGGGAGCAGCGGGTTTGCTGGGGGTATCGGCCTCCGGAGAGGCGGCGGACGCTGCGGCAACGGGCGCAGGAGCGGCGGGAGCGGGAGCCGCCGCCATCGCGGCGTCCGGTTTCACTTTCTTTTTCAGGAAAGGAATCTTGTCGCGAATTTTGTCACACCCCGTAAGAGGCAGAACGGCAATGAGAAGCAGCAGGGCGAATTTCCGAGTCATAAAATGCGAGTCCATGCAGAGGCCGGTAACGATACACGGCAGCCCCGATGAGGAAAGCATAACCGCTCGCTGTGGCTGGGCTACTTTTCCAGGCCGAGTCTGTGGAAGGTTTCGTCCACGTGGGCGAAATGAATATCGAGCGAACAGAGCGCGTCAATTTCGCTGCGGGTGAGATGGGCGGACACCTCCGGCTCCGCGGCGAGGTTTTCCTGCAAACTCTGGTTTCCCTGCCACGTTTTCATCGCGGCGCGCTGGACGGCTTCGTAGGCCGCTTTCCGTTCGAGGCCGCGTTCCGTCAATTTGAGCAGAATGGTCTGGGAAAAGTAGAGCCCCTTGGTGATGAGGAGATTGCGCTCCATATTTTCCGGGTAGACTAAAAGCCGCTCCACCAGCCGTCGCAGGGTGACGAGCATGTAATCGACGAGGATGCACGAATCCGGCATGATGATCCGCTCGACCGACGAGTGGCTGATATCCCGCTCATGCCAGAGCGGCACGTTTTCCAACGCGGCCATGGCATTCCCACGGACGACCCGCGCCAAGCCGCTCAGTTTCTCACCCGTGATCGGGTTGCGCTTGTGCGGCATGGCCGAACTCCCTTTCTGGCCGGCGGAGAAATATTCCTCCACTTCGAGAACTTCGGTGCGCTGGAGATGGCGGAATTCTGTGGCCCAGCGGTCGATGGAGGAGGCAATGAGCGCGAGGACTGTCTGAAATTCGGCGTGGCGGTCGCGTTGAATGACTTGTGTGCTCAAAATTGCCGGAGCGAGGCCCAGTCGCTTGCAGACGATCGTCTCGACGCGTGGGTCCAGATGGGCATGGGTGCCGACGGCCCCGCTCAATTTCCCCACGCGCAACCGCGGTTGGGCGTCCTCGAGCCGCTGCAGCGCCCGGCCAAATTCGTCCCACATCAGCGCCAGTTTCAGCCCGAAGGTGATCGGCTCCGCGTGGATGCCGTGGCTGCGGCCGATCATCGGGGTGCGTTTGAACTCGATGGCGCGCTTGCCGACGACGTCGCGCAATTCACGCAAGTCCTTGAGGATCAGGTCGGAAGCCTCGGCCATTTGCACGGCCAGCGTCGTGTCCAGCACATCGCTGGAGGTCATCCCTTGGTGCATCCAGCGGCAGGCCGGCCCGCCGTAGCTGGCGACGTTCTCCAGAAATGCGATGACGTCGTGATTGGTGCGTTTCTCAATCTCGGCGATCTCCTGCAGATCGAATTTCGCCTTCGCCCGAATGGTTTCGGCGTCTTCCTTCGGAATTACCCCGATTTCCGCCTGGGCCTCACAGGCCAGGGTTTCGATTTCGAGCCAGATTTCGTATTTGCGTTGGTCCGCCCAGATGGCGGCCATTTCTTGTCGGGTGTAGCGTTCGATCACCCGGCGGAGGCTACGAAGCTGTCCGGCGATTGCAACCCCCTAAAAAAGCTTACCCCGTCGGCGACTTGGAAATCGCAAACGGGGTCTTAGAAAAGTTTTGTCGAGCGTGATTGCTCGTTTTACTCGGAGCAGGATCGCTCGAAGTTACACTCGCTCAGCGTCTTAGTAGACGCGAGCGCGGATTTTACGGCCTTGGCTGCTGAAGCGCACGCGGCCGCTTTCCAGAAGATCCGCTACCGCAGCCACGGTCTCGCGATTGTTCCGGGTGTAGCTGCTCACTGCCATGATCAGGTCGCCCAAGCTGTAGTGGGCACGATTGGTTTTCTTCAGGTTCTTTTTCATAGGACGTTGGAAATTTGTTGGGTGCGAGTATGTGTTTAGCAGCGGGTGTGCCAGGTACATTGGGATACGTGTATTTGTGTGAAAATAGACGCCTCTCGGCCGGAAAAAGTTCAAAAAAAAGTCCGAAAGAGATGCACAGGTGTCAGCCCGTTGACACTTGTAGGGACAATCCACTCGACCGACGCAGCCTGCTGGTCGATTTGGTCCAGCGAAATGCGAGATTTCGCGCGTCACCGGGACGATTTCTCGAATCGTTGGACCGTCTACGCTGGCGTCGGCGCCTTCTCGCGATACTGGGACTGGGCTATTCCCAGAAGAGGCGGAATGTGAAATATGTGGGCAGATGTCTCTCTACCGCCGCGTCTTCGCTTATTTTCGGCCTGATCTTCAGCCGACAGTCGTGTGCGTGGTCCTGACGGTGGTGGCAAATGTTTTCAGTGTCCTCCGGCCGTGGCCCCTGAAATACATCATCGACCAAGTCATTCCGGCGTCGTCGCAACATCCCCATGCGCTCTCCATCGCGGGATTCGATCTTAGTACGTGGAGTATTCCGGGGGTGCTGGCGCTGGTTTGTGGGCTGATGGTCGTCTTCCATCTCGTGGCCGGTGGGATCGGGTACGTCGTGAATGTGATTACGCTTCGGATCGGCTTGCACGGCTTGATGCGACTGCGAACCGCGCTCTATGCCTATCTGCATTCGCTGCCGCTGAAGTTCCACGATCAGCGGCGCAGCGCCGATAGCAGTTTCCGCGTGGCCTACGATTCGCAAAGTATCCAGGCTTTCTACAGCAAAGGTTTCTTCATTTTCCAAAGCGTCATTTCCTTCGCTACGACGTTCGCCTTGATGTGGCATTTCGACCCGACGATCGCGTTTCTTTCGCTCCTGGCGATCCCATTGATGGTGGTGGCGATTTACATCTATGCCAGGCGCATCCGGGTGCAGTCAACGACCGTGGCGGAGCGGGAGAGCGACGTCTTGACGGTAGCGCAGGAAGGCCTGAGTTCGGTGAAAATGGTCCAGGCCTTCGGCCGCGAGCAGGACGAAGTGAAACAATTTCAGTCCAGCGCGCGGGAGAGTCTCGCTGCCAATTTGATCTTGAATGCCACTTCGATGAAGAGCGCGTTGCTCGTCGGCACGATCATCGCGGCGAGTTCGGCGGCGATGTGCTACGTGGGCGCCGGGCACGTCCTCTCGGGGCGGCTGACCATTGGCGATATTTATTACCTCTCCACGCTGCTCCTCATGCTTTACCAGCCGCTGGAGGCACTCACGCATATCGCCTGGGCCTTCCAGGCGGCGACCGCCGGCGCCCAGCGTTGCTTTGAAGTGCTCGACAAGGAAGACGACGTTCCTGATGCGCCGGACGCCCGGCCGCTGGCCAACGCCCTGGGCGAGATCGTTTTCGAGAAGGTCGCCTTTGGCTATACGGATGCCCGCGAAATTCTGCACGATATTCATCTTCGCGTTTCGCCTGGCCAGACCGTCGCCTTTGTCGGCGGCACGGGGGCCGGTAAATCGACCCTCCTGTCGCTCGTCCCGCGCTTTTATGATCCGACCGAAGGGCGCATTTTGCTCGATGGACAGGATTTGCGCACCGTCCAGAAGAAGTCACTGCGGGCCCAGATCAGCATCGTGCTCCAGGATACGCTCCTCTTCTCGACCACGGTTCGCGAGAATATCGCGTATGGGCGGCCCGACGCCACCGAGGAGGAAATCATCGAAGCGGCGAAGCGCGCCCAGGCTCACGAGTTCATCATGGCCATGCCCGACGGTTACCGGTCGCAGGTGGGCGAACGTGGTGGACATTTGAGCGTGGGCCAAAGGCAGCGCCTTGGAATTGCCCGGGCGTTTTTGAAGAACGCACCGATCCTCATTCTCGACGAGCCAACGAGCGCACTCGACCCCACCACCGAGTCAGCCATCATGCGGACGATCGAAGAACTGATGAGGGGCCGGACGACGCTCATCATCACGCATCGCATCGCCACCGTTCACGGCGTGGACAGGATCGTGGTGCTGGCCAACGGCGCCGTCGCCGAAGAAGGCCGCGGACCGGAATTGGTGGCGAAGGGCGGTGTCTACGCTTCGCTTTACCGCTCGGCCAATCTTACATAACTCATAATCTTAATCTTAATCTTAATCCCCGCTGACGACCGGATTCAGATTAAGATTAAGAGAAAGAGTAAGCCCCGACTATTTTCCCCAATGACCAACGTCCTCCCCGACCGTCGCATCGAACACGATTGGACCAGCCGCCAGATTCCTCCCAATGTCACGTGGGGCGACGGCTTCTATTGCGAGAGCGCCCAATCGTTTCTCCACTTCAAGGGCAAGCGCGAACCGGCCGTTGAATTCGGCGAGCACGTTTCCGTTTATGCCGCCTCGCAGTTCGCCGTGGGCCCGCAGGGGCATGTGAAAATCGGCGATTTCACGCTCCTCGTCGGGGCGTTACTCACGTGCGAGACGAGCATTGAAATCGGCTCTCATTGCCTCATCTCGTGGGGCACGGGCATTGCCGATTCCGACTTTCATCCGATCGCGGCAGCGCAACGCCGGATCGATGCCGAGGCCCTGGCCCCCTTTTATGAAGGCAAACCGGAGCGCCCCGTCGAGGCGGTGAAATCCCGCCCGATCAAAATCGGTGACAATGTCTGGATCGGCATGAACGCCATCGTGCTCAAGGGAGTGACCATCGGGGAAAACTCCGTCATCGCCGCCGGAGCGGTGGTGACCAAGGATGTGCCGCCAAACACCGTCGTGGCGGGGAACCCGGCGCGTTTCGCCAAGAGATTGACCGCATAAGCCATGAAACGATTGATCGTTACCGGTTACATGGCGCGTTGTCCGATCGCCGGGGTCATCTGGCAGCATATTCACTACATCGTCGGGCTGCAGCGGCTCGGCCACGAAGTTTATTACATCGAGGATTCGACCGCGCATCCTTATCATCCTATCACTTATGACTATGTCGCGGATTGGAGTTACACCGCGGCAATCATGCCGAAGCTGGCCCGGCAATTCGGCTTTGAAGGTCGTTGGGGTTATCGCGCGCGCTATCTGGATGACCGGCCAACCGCCGGCTTGAGTGGAAAACAAATCGACGCCCTCTATCGCGAAGCCGATGCGGTGCTGAACGTTTGCGGGGAACAGGAACTGCACGAAGACATTCTCCGGAACCGTTGCTTGATTTACATCGAAAGCGACCCCGGCAAGGAACAGTGCCTCGTCGACAACGACCAGGGTGCGGCCATTCGCGAAACTCTTTCGCACTACCACGCGGTCTTCACCTTCGGCGAGAATATCGGCACGAAACGCTTTCCAGTGCCGCTGCACGGAATTCCCTGGCAACCAACCCGCCAACCCGTGGTTACGGATTTCTGGAAGGCGCCGGTTCCTCCGCCACGCGATGCAATTTTCACGACCGTGGCGAACTGGAATACGAAGGGGAAAGATATCGAGTGGCGCGGCGACAAATATCTCTGGAGCAAGGCACTCGAATTTTTGCAATTCATCGATGCGCCGCGACGCTCGGGTGAGTTATTCGAGTTGGCTACGAACCTGCGCGACGAACCCACGCGCCAACGGCTCGCCGACCATGGCTGGCGCCTCAGCGATCCGCAGGAAATCAGCATCGATCACGACGCTTACGTTCGCTACATGCAAGCCTCAAAAGGAGAATTCACCGTGGCCAAGGACCAGTATGTGCGCCTGAATACCGGCTGGTTCAGCGATCGCACGGCATGTTATCTGGCCTGCGGTCGGCCGGTCATCACCCAGGAAACGGGCTTCTCGGAACTCTATGGAAACGGGGCCGGCCTGCTCGCCTTCCGTAGCCTCGATGATATCGCCGAAGCCGTTCGTGCCGTGAACGCTGACTATGCCAGGCACAGCCGCGCCGCCTTCGAAATCGCCGCGGAACATTTCGAGGCAAGCAAGGTGGTCGGGTCGATTCTCGAGCGGGTCGGGCTGTGACGAAAGAGTTCAAAGTCTCTTGCCGGGCAGCATCACAAACCCTGCTCCGAGAGAGTGTCGTGCAATTTGCGCGCTGCATCCAGGCTGACCTCATTCCCGGAGCGCATACGTTCCAGTCGGGCGTCCAAGTCGCGCCCGTTCTCAGGGGACTCGCACAGAAGATGCAGGTGAATAGAGTCCGGAGCTTTTTCCGGGGCATCGAAATAATAACCCTTCACCACTTCCCGAACGTTGAGCCGCAGAACTTCCCAAGTATCCGCTTCTGTCACAATACTCTCAGTGAGACACTCGGCGACGAATCCGCCGTCGCATTCTCGGGTTACTTCAAAGATCAATTCGGACATGCGTTGAAGTTATCAGGACGAATAGGGCAGGCAAGCGGTGGGCGGCTGCCAGTCTCTCCCAGGGCGAGGGTTGCCAAAGGATAGATCAGGCCTTGGCGCGAACGCGAACGCTAACCCTAAAAACGGGAATGGAAGGTCGTTGAGAGGTGCAAGGCGCTGACGCACAATGAATTTCCATCGCTCCGCAATGAACCCGTTGGGTGACAAAGCACTGGCTCGCAAAGTGTTGTGTTTGAACACGAACGGCCATTT
>DASYAY010000117.1:0-20956 GCA_036501065.1 Chthoniobacter sp.
AAATGGCCGTTCGTGTTCAAACACAACACTTTGCGAGCCAGTGCTTTGTCACCCAACGGGTTCATTGCGGAGCGATGGAAATTCATTGTGCGTCAGCGCCTTGCACCTCTCAACGACCTTCCATTCCCGTTTTTAGGGTTAAGAGTCTGACACAACACCAGCCAGGGCATGTTCACGGATTATTTTTGGCCTGCGTTTGCGGGATAGCGTTTGGAGCGGTGGTTTCTTTTGCCCCTCCGCCAGGCGTAAGCCAAGCGAGGAACAAAGAGCGCTTTTCAACATGCAAGCGCGGTGCGGGCCGGATGGGTGGTCTGGGCCGGATTGGCGGAGCGCTTTGGCGCTTTCGGAGAGGGCGAAGTGGTGACTGGCTCGTTCTACCCGCAGACAATCCGAAAGCGGCAGAGCACTGCCGCACTCCAAGAACGCAAGCGTCCCTGCGCGATTTTTTCGAATTCGTGGACAGGTCCTGGCTAATGTGGTGTCTGGTAAATAGACGAGAGAAGATGAAAGCCACGACGTTCGCGATTCCCGGGTATTGTTTGTTTCGACGTTTCGTGCTCGGTGGGTATGTCCTTTTTTGCTTGGTCCTGATGGGCGATGGAGTGCTTGCGCGGGCGGCGGAGCCGGAGGTTTGGCTCGCGCCGGTGGATGGGATCAAACGGGCGGGACAGGAGGGGGCTGGGCCGAGTGACTTCATGGATTTGTTTCCGGCGGGGGCTCCCTGGAAGACGGCGGCTTCCCATGTGCAAGTCTTTGAGATTTACCCGCAGTTTCTGGCGAAAGCTTCGGATGATATGCTGCGGACGGTGATCGAGGGATTGAAGAGCCGGCACATTGCGCTGGCGGTGAGTTACGGACTGCTGCATCGGCCGAAGGGGGCGGCGATGCACGAGGGTTATGGCGCGGAGATTGCCACGCGGGATATCGCTCATCTGCAACGCCTGGGCGCCGAGGTGCGCTATGTGGTGGCCGATGAGCCGCTGCTGTTCGGCCATTTCTATTGGGGCGAAGGGGCGACGCCGCTTTCGATCGCGGACGCGGCGAAGGATATGGCGTCGACGGCGCGGCAGTTTCGCGAGGCTTTTCCGAACGTTCGCATCGGGATGGATGATCCGGTGATGCTTTACCGCCCGGGTGAATGGGAGCCGGCGATGCGGGAGTTCCTGGAGGTGTATCGAAAGGAGTTTGGGGAGCCGATGGGCTTCGTGCGTCTGGAGTGTGCGAGCTTTCCGGTGCGCGAGTGGTTGCCGCGTTACATTGCCGCGGAGAAGTTTCTGCGGTCGGTGGGGGTTCCGTTTGGCGAGTTGATCACGGGCGATGCGTCGGATGCTTCGGATGCTATCTGGGTGCAGAAGGCGGAGGAGCGTTATGTGACTTGGGAATCCGAAGGACGGAGTGCGCCGGGGCAGGTGGTCTTTCAATCGTGGATGCCGCGGCCAACCCGAATCCTGCCGGAGAATGATCCGGATACGTTGACGCATTTGCTCAACGGCTATTTTCGGGATCGCACCCGGCTGACGCTGACGCGGGACGCGGGTGTCTTGCGTGGCCGATTGGTGGATGCATCCGGTGCGCCGGTGGCTGGCGGGCACGTGGAGGTGACGGCCATTGCGGGGTTCGAGGAGCAATCGATGGTTCATCGGGTGATCCGATGTCCGGTTCCCGCGGACGCCCGATTTGTGGAGATCGGGTTGCGGATTGGTGTGGAAGGAAGCCCGGTGGGGAAAGCGCACCTGACGATGGGGGCGACCAAGTATGAGGAAAAGGAGGGCGATGGCGGGCGAGTTTTCGATTTTGCGGAGGGCTTGAAAGGGTGGGGAAGGAAAGGCACGGCGGAGGTTTCGCCGAGCCATGATGCTGGAATGGCGGGAGTGAAAATCGACGCTGAAGCTGGGCGGACGCTTTTGCTGAATTCGAAGCTTCTTCCGGTGACAGGCGGCCGGGAGGCGATGTTTACTTTCGACGTGCAGGTGCAGGCGGATACGGAGACGGGTTACCTGGCGATGTTCTTTTTCGATTCGTCGAAGAAGGTGGTTCACCGGATGCAGGAGCCACTGGTGACTGAGATTTCCTCCGGGGTGCGCGAGTTGGTGACGGATGCGAATGGGAACTTCGAATTGGGATTGACGGGGTCGGAGTTGCGAGGGGCGCGAGAATACCGGTTTCGTTATGGGGGGGATTTGGGGCGCCGTTGTGCGTTGGCGACTGTTCCGGGGGCGAAATGACGAATGACGAATGACGAATGGGAGGAATGGGACTGGTAGGACCGATGAATCTCAATTCCGGCAGGGGAACAGTTTCGGGCGCGGTGACGCTTAGGCTTGCGAACGATACGACCATCGGGAATCGGGACTTCGATCTTTCTTCGCGCAGCGGCGCTGACCGCCCACGATGTCCCGCTTTGCCATTCGTTTTCCTTATTTCATCGTTGTCGTCTGCCTGATCGTGGCGGTAGTGGGGGTGACGAGTATCGTGCGGATGCCGGTGGATCTCTTTCCGAAGATCCGGATCCCGGTGGTGGTCGTGGCGACCTTTTTTTCGGGGATGCCGCCGGAACAAGTGGAAATGGACATCACCGGACGGTTCGAACGCTTTTTCACGCTCGGAAGCGGGATCGACCACATCGAGTCGCGATCGCTGCCTGGGGTGAGCGTGATCAAGGTCTATTTCCAGCCGGGGACTGATCCGGATTCGGCGGTGACCTCGATAGCGAATCTCGCCGGTGCGCAATTGCGCCGATTGCCGCCTGGCACGTTGCCGCCGGTGGTGCTGAAGTTCGACGCTTCGAGTCTGCCGGTTTGCCTAGTCACGTTGGAGGGCGAGGGGTTGAGTGAGACGCGGCTGCACGACCTCGGGCAGTTTGAGGTGCGCGACCAGATTGCGAATGTCCCGGGCGCCTCCGTACCGCCGCCCTTTGGCGGCAAATACCGGCAGATCATGGTCTATGTCGACCCTCTGAAGCTCGACGCGAATGAACTGAGCGTGATGGACGTGGTCCGAGTGGTCAATGAGTCGAACCTCATTTTGCCCGCGGGCGACGTGAAGGTGGGGCCGATGGATTACGGCTTGTACCCGAACAGCCAGTTGAGCAATGTCGAGGAGATCAACCGGTTGCCGCTGAAGACGGTGAAGACGCGGCAAGTGACTGTCCGCGATGTCGGCCACGCGGAAGACGCCGCACAGATTCAGACGAACATCGTTCGCGTGGACGGCCAGCGGTCGGTGTATCTGCCGATTTTGAAGCAAGGTGGCGACGCCAATACCATCTCGGTGGTGGATGGAGTCAAGAAAGCGCTTAGCCGCTTGGTGGACGTGCCGAAGGTCCTGAAACCCAAGGTGGTGTTTGACCAGTCGGCCTTTGTCAAAACGGCCATCGACACGCTGATTCATGAGGGCGCCATCGGGCTGATTCTCACGTGCTTGATGATCCTTGTTTTTCTCGGGAGTTTTCGCGCGACAATCGCAGCCTTTTTGTCGATCCCGCTTTCGGCGCTGGCGATGTTTATCGCGCTTTCCTTCGGCGATCACTCGATCAACGCGATGATCCTCGGTGGCCTGGCGCTGGCCTTCTCACGCTTGATCGATAACTCGGTAGTCGTTCTGGAAAACATTTTCCGCCATCTCGAGCTGGGCGAGGCGCCGGAAGAGGCGGCGGAAAAAGGTGGATCGGAAGTTGCGCTTCCGGTGCTGGCGGCGACTTTGACGACGGCGATTGTTTTCTTCCCGGTGATCTTCCTCTATGGGGTGAGTCGTTTCCTTTTTTCGGCGCTGGCCATGGCGGTGGTGCTTTCGCTCTTCGCGTCGTACATCGTCGCGATGACGGTGGTACCGGTGTTTTGCGCAAAGCTGATCAAAGGGCATCCTCAGCGGGAAGGTCGCGAACCCGTGAAAGGCAGGTTTGGGCGCTTCAACCAGGCCTTCGATCGGAAGTTCCATGCGTTTCTCGACCGTTTCGATCGTGTCCAGATGCTGGCATTGGCGAGACCAGGGGCGACGGTGCTGGGCATCCTCGGTCTCTTCGGCATGAGCTTGTTTTTAGTGCCGGCACTGGGGCTGGCGTATTTTCCGCGCACCGATCCCGGGCAGTTCGTGATCAACGTGAAAGCGGCGACTGGCAGCAGGGTGGAAATGACCGAAAAGGAAGTAGCCAGGGTGGAAGATCTGGTGCGGCACATTGTCGATCCGAAGGACCTGCAACTGATCGTGTCCAATATCGGAACGGTCCCTGGATTCTCCGCGATTTACACGAGCAATTCAGCGACCCACACCGCGATCATCCAGGTGGGCTTGAAGGAAGGCCACAGAATTGGGAGCTACGAATATATGGACCGGGTGCGCAAAGCGATGCGGGAGGAAGTGCCGGAACTGGCGGCGTACTTTCAATCGGGTGGGCTGGTGGACGCCGTCCTGAATCTTGGGCAGGCGGCGCCGATCGACATTCAAGTGAGCGGCTTCAATTTGAAGGACACTTATGCCACGGCCTCGGAGATTGCCCAGAAGGTGCGAGCGATTCCCGGCGTAAGCGATGTGCTCATTCCGCAGGATATCGACATGCCCTCGATGCGGCTGTTGGTCGACCGTGCGCACGCCGATGAACTCGGCTTGAGCGAGAAAGAAGTCGTCGGCAATGTCGTCACCGCGCTGACCTCCAATGGCACGATTGCCCCGAGTTATTGGGTCGATGAAAAGAACGGCAATGACTACCTGCTGACGGTTCAATATCCCGAAAATGTGGTCCAGACGATCTCGGATCTGAAAATCATTCCGATTCGTTCCAAGCTCGAGCCCAAGTCCACGACCCTCGAAACCGTGAGCCGCTTGGTGCCGATCCAGGCGCCCACGGAGGTCGACCATTTCCAGCTCCAGCGGGTCATCGACGTGCTCGTGGCGCCCCGGGAGGAAGCGCTGGGCGGGATCGCCAGCGCCGTCGACAAAATCATCCAGCAAACGAGCACGGCGGAGGGAATCCGGATCAGCACTCGCGGCTCGGCCCTGGCGATGAAGCACTCGTTTACGTCCTTTGGGCTCGGGCTGTTACTGTCGCTGGTCTTGGTTTATCTGGTGCTGGTTTCGCAGTTTAAGTCGTTTCTCGATCCGTTTCTCATTTTGCTGGCGGTGCCGCCGGGGCTTGCCGGGGTTCTGGTCATGCTCACCGTCACGGGCACGACGCTGAATATCATGTCGCTCATGGGGGTGGTGATGCTGGTCGGGATCGTCGTTTCGAATAGCATTCTAATTGTCGACTTCACGCATCGCTTGATTGAAAACGGGCGGCCGCTGCGGGAGGCGGTGCAGGTGGCTTGCCGGATTCGGCTGCGACCGATTTTGATGACTTCGCTGGCGACGATTATCGGGCTCATTCCGATGGCGATGAAGCTGGGGGCGGGGAGTGAAGCGTACGCGCCGCTGGCGCGGGCGATCATTGGTGGTCTGACGGTATCAGTGGCGCTGACGGTGTTCATCGTGCCGGCGGCTTTTTATATCGTTTACCGCCGACGAGTTCCGGAGAGGACGAGTGCGCCGGCGGTGACTTGGGTCATTTAGGGGGAAGCTGAGTTGGGGTTTTGGTGGGTGCTGATCTTCGAGCGTGGGAGGGATAGGAAGAATGGGACTAATGGGAAGAATGGGATCACCTCAATTTCGCGGTTGGTTCGGGATCGAGAGGGTGATGAGCGGAGCGGCGTCCAGGGCCGGGTTAAGAAATTTTAATGCGGCGGTCATCTGACCTTAATTCCCGGCATCTAGAGAAGTAGATATGAGGAAAACCAGTGAAATGAACCATCGGTCCTCTCGCCTGAATTCCGAGACGAGTTCCGGAGATACCGTACTCGTTGTCGACAGTGATCCTGAATCTTCGGCTGAGTTGGAACGGCGTCTGACGGAGGCGGGGTTTGTGGTGGAGACGGCGGCCGATGGTGAGCTGGGTCTGGAGGCGGCGCGGCGGCTTCTTCCCACGCTGATTCTCACGGAGGTGACGCTTCCGGCGTTGTCGGGTCTGGAATTGTGCCGGGCATTGCGAGCGGAGGCGGCGACGGAGGAGATCCGGGTGATCATGATCAGTGCTCGGCAGTCGGAACTCGACCGTATTCTGGGATTTGAATTTGGAGCGGATGACTATGTGGCCAAGCCATTCAGCAGTCGGGAAATGGTTTTGCGCGTGAAGGCGATGTTGCGCCGGTTGAAAAGTGGCGCGGGACGCAATGTCGTGCGAGTCGGCCCGATTGCGGTGGATCGCGCGCGGTGCTGCGCGCTGGTGGATGGGGTGTCGATCGATCTGACCCGCACGGAATTCAAGCTGCTGGCGACGCTGGCGGAGCGGCCGGACGTGGTCCAGACCCGGGACAATCTGCTCTCGGAAGTCTGGGGCAGCGAAAATGCCATCGATAACCGGAGCGTGGATACTTATCTGCGGAGGTTGCGCAACAAGCTGGGATCGGCCGGGCGGCACATCAAGACGGTTTATGGGTTTGGTTATCGGATCGCTTCTTAGCTGGGTTGGTGGGGGGAGTTAGGTTGGGGGGATAGGACGGATGATGTTGCCCACCCGCAGACACCCCCGCCTGCGAGATGGAATCTCGCTCCCAATGGCGTGCCCAAATGGAGTTTGGGCACGAGGAAAGGGATAGGATGGATGGGACCTATAGGACGAATAGGACGATTCGACCTTGCCAGTGGCTGTAGAAAAACCGCAGAGGCGCAGAGATTCGAGAGAGGGCCGCAGAGGGTAAAGACCGTCTCGAATTGGTGTTCCTGGCGGCTATCTCTCCACGGATGGCGATTGGAAAACGCCGCGGACGGCGGGGACGGGCGACGGGGATTGGAGGAAGCGGGGGGCGCCGATTTGGAAGTCGAGGACGAGGCGGTCGATTTGATAGCCGTAAGTGGCAGTGGTGTGATTGATCTGAGCCTGGAGGAGGAAGAGTTGGGCCTGGCTAAGTTCGACGATGGAGGTGAGGCCGATCTGGTATTTAGCCTGGGCGAGATCGTAGGCTTCCTGGGCGTTGCCGAGGAGGCTCTGGGTCACTTTGATCTTATCGGCGGCATTGTTGGTGTTGAGCAGGGCGACGTCGACGTCCTTGGCGATGAGATCTTCCAGTTCGGTGAGGGCCTGTTTGGCGGCCTGGGCCCGGAGCGACGTTTCTTGATCGCGTGCGCTCAGCCGGAAGCCGGTGAAAATAGGGACTTCGACATCGATCCCGGCGGCTGAGTAATCGCCATAGACCGGCGAATCCCCTGCGGTGGCGCGCCCGGCAGCGCCGAGAAACATCACCTTGGGATAATGAGCGGCACGATCGGCGGCGGCGGTCTGGACCCAACTCTCGTATTCATGGCGGAGGGCCAGGGCCTCGGGACGACTGGAGAGCGCCTGGCCGATATAGTGGGCGAGGTTTTCCTGAGGCAATGCGAATTGGGGAATCGGGGAGAGGACAAAACGATGGGGCCCGGGATAGCCGAGGGCATTGGAAAATTCGGCGAACGAGGAGTCGACCTGGTTCTGCGCCTGGAGCCGCAGGAGCTTGGCTTCGTCCAGGGTCACGAGGGCGAAACTGACGTCGAGCTCGGAGCGAAGTTTATTCTTGGCGAGCGCACCAACCTGGTCGGCGACGAGCTGACGGGCCTGCACTGTTTCATCGGCGACACGGAGGAGGGCCTGGGCTTGCTGAGCCTGGAAGTAAGCATTGTCGACCCAGAGCATGGCCTTGGCGCGGGCGAGGACACTGCGCTGCACCTCGGAGAGGGCCTGGCTTTTCGAGGCGGCGGTGAGATTCCATGTCCGGCCGAAATCGGTGATGAGCTGGCTGATGAGGATGCCATTGGCCTGGCGGGAATAGACTGAGGAGGAGTTCAGCCCACCGGAAGCGGCCAGATAAGTGGTGTTGTCGTTGTAGGGGCTTCCGCCGAGAAACCTGGCGATGTCGTTGCCGTTGGCCACGTTGTCGGAATCCAGGGTGATCTGCGGGAAAAATGCGGAGCGGACCTGGCGTACGACTTGTTGTGCGGCGAGGGCTTTGAATTGCGCGCCGAGCACGGCGGGCGATTGGCGCAAGGCGATGTTTTCGGCCGTGGCGAGATCGAGTTGGAGGACCTGCCCCGAGGCCTTGGAGAAGCGAGCGGCGGCGGCGGGTGCGGGTGTGGGCGCCTTCCGATTCGGAGCCGCAGCCACTGCGCAGACGACGAGGCCAAAGTAAACAGCGATGAGGAGGAGGCTTTGCCGCATCCCACGTCCAATGTCGCCCCCGCGAACCGAAGCGGGAGATCGATCCACGCGGTTGGCGAAAAGATGAGAGGATAGTGACATGGAACGGGGCCGTGTTCGTGATCCGGCGAGCGGGCGCCGTGGTCGAGTCGGGGTAGGGTGAGGCATGGAGATTAAGCGGGAGAATGGCTTGCGGGCACGAAGAAAACGGTCGCTGGGGAGAAACACCGTTACTGAGTCGACTCGGACGTCACGCGGTTATGCTCCAATCGCGGGGCGCTTTGGGGGATGGTTCGGGTCACGTGCGGCCCGCTCATGAGGGCGGTCCATCGAGGTCCGGCGTTTTGGGAAGCACGGTGATTTTGCCGACGGCTTTCTGACCGGGCAAGGCGCCGCTGCGGCTACCGACGATGACGAGGTCGCCCTCGGCAAGGCCCTTGGTGATCTGCGCTTTGTCCGGCGTTTCCATCCCGATGGTGACCTGGCGCTGCTCGATGACGCCCTGCGGGTTGAGGACGAAGACCGTGGGGGTATCCCCGGGAGACACCGCCTGGACGGGGATGGCGATGGCATTCTTTTCCTCGTGCAAGACGAGCCGGACGAAGGCGTAGAGGCCCGGCTTATAGCGGGCATCGGGATCGCGGACGTCGACCTCGGTGTGCATGGTGCGGGTCGATTGATCGACCTTGCCGGAAAAGCGGGCGATTTTGCCTTGGAAGCTGTCATGGAGAGCGGTGACGCGAATCTCGACGGGTTCGTCATTGTGAATGAGCGGGGCGGCGGATTCCGGCACGGGGAAAACGAGGCGGAGCAAATCCTGTTCGGCGAGGTCGACGATGGGGAGAGCCTGGGTGTTCGAGGTCGTGCCGGCCTGGACGAGGGCACCGGGATCGACATAGCGCTTGGTGACGATGCCGCCGAATGGGGCAGTGATGACGGTGTAACTGTAGAGGGTCTTGACGCGGCTGACTTCCGACTGGGCTTCTTCGACGTGGTGCTGGGCGGCGCCGAGCGCGCCCTTGCTGGCGTCGCGCCTGGCTTTGGCGTTGTCGATGTCCTGCTGGGCGACGAGTTTGGGATTGTCCTTGGCGACGTTGTTGAGCCGCTGAAAGGAGACGTCGGCGTCCTGGGCATCGGCCTCGGCTTGTTTCACGTCCTGCAGGCTGGCCTGGTAGGCGAACTGCGCCTTGGTCAATTGATCGGCCAATTCCGGCACCTCCAGTTCGGCGAGTTTGTCGCCCGCTTTGACGATACTCCCGACGTCGACCCAGATATTTTTCAAATAGCCGGAGACCTTGGCGTGGACGGAGACGGCGAGGAATGGCCGGAACTCGGCGGTGAGCCACATGTCCTGGACAAGATTTTCCCGGTCGGCCTTGACCACGGCGACGGTCGGCGGTGGCATTTCGCTGGGTCCGTGGCGGCGAGTGAAATGAAAGGCGATCGCCGCGAGGACGATGATCGCACCGAGCGGCAGCAGCCAGCGCTTTGCCGTGCCCGCTTTCGCCGGGGAGGCCGGAAGCGGGCCCTCCGCGGGTGGGGTGGATGCGGACACCGGCGGGGCGTGTTGGGTGATCGGACTCATGGCGATGGCAGTGCGTTAATTTTTTGGCGCCAAAGGTAATTCGATGGTGAAGCGGCATCCGAGTGGGGGAGTATTGGCCGCTTTCACCGATCCGCCGTGCGCGGTGCAAATGGATTGGACGATGGAAAGACCCAGGCCGGCTCCGCCGATGTCCCGGGAGCGGACTTCATCGGCCCGGTAGAAACGCTCGAAAAGGTGGGGCAGGGCGACATCGGAAACCCCTGGCCCGGTGTCCGATACTTCCAGCAGGGCGGAGCTGTTCTCGGAGCGAACAGCGAGGGAGACGCGTCCTTTTTGCGGGGTGTATTTGATGGCGTTATCGAGGAGATTGACGATGACTTGCTTGAGCCGGGCGCGATCGCCTTCGATTTCCACCCGCTCGGAGGTTTCGCGGACGAGTTCGATGTCCTTGACCTCGGCGAGGAGGCACATTTGATCGGCGGTGTTCTCCGCCAGTTTGGCCAGGTCGAGGCGCACGCGTTCCGTCTGCGCTTCGCCGGTGTCCAGGCGAGTGAGGGCGAAGAGACCTTCGACGATGCGGACGAGGCGCTCGACTTCTTCGAGCAGGCTGCCGAGCGTGTCGCGCAAATCGGCAGCCAGTTTTCCACCGAGGAGCAGCGCTTCCAATTCGCCGCGCATGATGGTGAGCGGGGTGCGCAATTCGTGAGAGGCATCGGAGGTGAAGCGCTGGGTGTTTTGGAACGATTCATCGAGCCGGGCGATCATCTGGTTGAGGACGACGGCGAGGTGGGCGATTTCGTCATCGCTTTGCAGCGTGGGGAGGCGCCGACTGAGGTGGCGAAAGGTGATTTCCTGGGCGGCGCCCATCATGCTTTTGACGGGTTGGAGGGCGCGTTTGGTGAGGATGTAGCCCCCGGCGATGACGACGGCGAGGACCACCGGCAGGCCGAAGAACAAGGTCATGAGCAAGCCGTGGAGCACTCGGTCGCTGGCCGTGAGAGTGCCGCCGACTTCAATGAGGTAATCCTCGTGGCGGACGTGAAGCCGCTGGGTGGCGACGAGCAAGCCGGTTTTCTCCGGGGTCCGCACTTGATAGGATCCGAGCGGCGCCGGCGGTCCGCGCAAGGCGGGGATTTGATTGGGAACGAAGCTATGATTGGCCGGTTCGCCGGAGAGGAAAACGAGGCTGCCATCGCCGTGGGTCACGCGGACGAAACGGTCATTGGTTTGCGGGTCGTAGCGTTTGACGACTTCGTGAGCGACGTATTCGGGATCGCTGGCCGCGGCGTCGCTGGCGAGGAGATCGGCGATCTGTTGGGCGCGGTGGGCCATGGCTTCGCGCAAGACCTGGTCGCTGAAGAAACTCAAGGTGGTGTAAGTGAACGCACCGAAGCCGATGAGGACGACCAGCAAGACGCCGGCGTACCAGACGATCAAGCGGAAGTGGATCGACTGTGAATTCATTCCACGGCGTCCTCGTTAATCACGTAACCAACGCTGCGGACGGTGTGGATGAGCTTTTTGGAAAAGGGTTCGTCAATCTTCGCCCGGAGCTGGCGGACATAGACGTCGACGATATTGGTCAGGCCTTCGAAGCTTTGATCCCAGACGTGCTCGACAATCATGGTGCGGGAAAGAACGCGGCCGGAATTGGAAGCAAGATATTCGAGCAGCGCGTATTCCTTGGCGGTGAGCTTGATCCCCGTGCCGCCGCGCCGGACCTGGTGAGCGAGACGGTCTATCTCGAGGTCGGCGATCTGGATGACGTTGGCGCGATTGACGGCGCCGCGCCGGAGCAAGGCTTTGATGCGAACGAGTAACTCGGCGAAGGCAAAGGGCTTGGTGAGGTAGTCATCGGCGCCGGACTCGAAGTTGGCCACTTTGTCGGCGACGGCATCGCGCGCGGTCAGGACGACGATGGGGACGTCGGCGTTTTGCTTGCGCACGCGGCGGATCAATTCGGTGCCGCTGAGCTTGGGCAGCATGAGGTCGACGATGAGGAGGTCGTAAGGGTTGAGGCTGGCCATCTCCAGGCCTTCTTCCCCGTCGCGTGCCGCGTCCACGGCGAAGCGCTCGGCTTTCAGGCCAATCGAGATGAAACGAGCGACTTTTTCTTCGTCTTCAACGAGGAGGATGCGCATGCGGGGCAAAGGTAAGCACGTCCGACTTCGGTTCTGCTGAAAGTACGATTAAGATTCACTCAGAAATCGAAATTGGGGGAAAGGGACGTGGAGGGAACTTCTTAATCGTAATCTTAATCTTTTGGCGGAGTCGGAGGGAATTAAGAGTAAGAGTAAGATTAAGAGGCTGCGCTCGTTATTGGAACAAGGCTGGTAGCTTGACCGCTGTTTTCCAAATTCCCCAGACGAGGGGAATGCCGACGACGAGCCAGTAAACGATGAGTTGAATGGCCTGGCCTTTGAGATTGGAAGGAGGGGACATTGCTAGTGGGGTGTCTGGTGAGTTCCTTATATCAATTCTGCCGTCCCTTCGGGACTGATGGGTTTTGGGTGAGCATCCCAGCGCTAAAGCGCTGGGCTATTTTCGGGAAGTCCCTTCGGGACTAGAGGCGGCTGTAAGCTCCGGAGTTATTTGAGAAACTTGTCTGACACCACACTAGGAAGTGGCGGGGCGAATGGGAAGGTTGGGATGTGACGCGGGAGATGACTGCGGCTGCGCGGCTTGGCCGCCTTGGAGGTGATATTTCTTGTCCACCGGGCGGACGAGTAAATTGCAGATGAATCCGACGAGGAGAAGACCCGCCATGAGATACATCGTGGGAGCGTAAAGATTGGCGCCGCTGGCTCCGTGGTCGTGGAGATAGACGCGTAGATGATTGACAAGGACCGGCCCGAGAATTCCGGCGACGGACCAAGCGGTGAGCAAGCGGCCGTGGATGGCTCCGACCTGATAAGTTCCGAAGAGATCTTTGAGATAGGCCGGAATGGTCGAAAACCCGCCACCATACATGCTGAGAATCACGGCGCAGACGATGACGAAAAGTTCCGGCCGGCCGGCGTGAGCGGTGAAGGGGATGAAACTATAGAGGATCGCGCCGAGCAGGAGGTAAATGACGTAGACCGTCTTTCGCCCGACGATATCGCTGAAGGAAGACCAGACGAAACGCCCGCCCATATTGAAAAGGCTGAGGAGCGCGACAAAGGCTCCGGCGGCAGCCGCGCCGACTCCGCGATTGCCCTGCACGGGGAACATTTCCTGGATCATCGGCGAGGCTTGTTCGAGGATGCCGATACCGGCAGTGACGTTGAGGCAAAGGACCATCCAGAGCAGCCAGAACTGCGGTGTGCGCCAGGCCTGATCGAGGGCGACGTTGGCCCGGGTAATGAGTTTGTGCGTGGTCTCCGGCGGAACGTAGCCGTCCGGCTGCCAATCCGCGGCGGGGACGCGGACGATGCAGGCGCCAAAAACGATGAAGACAAAGTAGATTACGCCCATGACGACCCAGGTCTGGGCGACGCCAGTGGAGGTGGCGGACTTGAAGGCGCTCATCAAGGTGAGGCTGAGATTCGAGCCGATGAAGGCGCCGCCGCCAAATCCCATGATAGCCATGCCGGTGGCCATGCCGGGCCGGTCGGGAAACCATTTCACGAGGGTGGAAACGGGAGCGATGTAGCCGAGCCCAAGACCGCAGCCCCCGAGCACGCCGTAGCCGAGATAAATGATCCAGAGTTGGTGCCAGGCGACGCCGAGCGCAGAGACGAGGAAGCCGCCGCCGAAGCAGCAGGCCGCGGCGAGCATGGTTTTGCGCGGCCCGTTGGCTTCGACCCAGCGTCCGAACACGGCCGCGGAAAGGCCGAGGAAAGCAATCGCGAGGCTGAAGATCCAGGCGAGCGACGGCTGGGACCAATCCCCCGGAATGGGCTTTTGAATCCCGAGAATCTGAGTTAGCGGAAGCTTGAAAACGCTGAAGGCGTAGACTTGTCCGATCGATAAGTGAACAGCGAGGGCGGCGGGCGGAATGAGCCACCGATTGAACCCCGGCGGAGCCACCGTGTGTTCGCGATCGAGGATGGACATAGGTCAGACGAGCGCAGGCTGGAGGGCTTTTTCCGCGGCGCCGGCACGCAATTCGGCGAAAGCGGTCTCGGGGTCGGGGGAAGGGGCGATGGAAATGACGACGCTCTTGCTGGTCGGCGTGTTGCTGCGGTCGGCAGTGCTGTTGATGGGCACGAGCACATTGGCCTCGGGGAAGTAGGTGGCGGTGCAGCCGCGGGGGATCGTAAACGGCGCGACCATGAAATGCCGGGCGACACGATCCTCGTTCTGGTAATGGCTGGTGAGGTCGACGAACTGGCCTTGCTGCAGGCCGAGTTCGCTGACGTCCTCGGGATTCATGAAGATGACGCGACGGCCATGATAGATGCCGCGGTAGCGGTCATCGAGGCCGTAGATGGTGGTGTTGAACTGGTCGTGCGACCGGATGGTCATCATGAGGAAATTGCCCGGTGCAAGATTGTGCTGGGTGATTTCAGAAACGACGAATTTGGCCTTGCCGATGCCGTTGTTGAATTTGCGCTTATCCCGGGCGTCGTTCGGCAGATAGAAAACGTCCTTGCGAATGCGGGCGTTGAAGTTTTCGAAGCCGGGAACGACGTGCTCGATGTGGTCGCGAATGCAGTCGTAATTCCCGGCGAGCAGTTCCCAATCCACCGAGGTGCGCGTGCCGAGAGTGGCGCGGGCGAGGTGCGCGACGATGGCCGGTTCGCTGAGGAGATGCGTGCTGGCCGGTTTCAGGTGGCCGTGCGACGGGTTGACGATGCCCATGGAGTCTTCGACGGTGACGAACTGCGGGCCGGTGGCTTGTTCGTCGATTTCCGAACGGCCGAGGCAGGGGAGGATGAGGGCGATCTCGCCGGTGATGAGATGGGAGCGATTGAGCTTGGTGGAGACGTGGGCGGTGACGCGGCATTTTTGCAGCGCCTTGGCGGTGAATTCCGTATCGGGCGTGGCGGAAAGAAAGTTGCCGCCCATTCCGAGGAAGAAGCGAATTTTTCCCCCGCGCATGTGCTTGATCGCTTCGACGGTGTCGGCGCCGTGCTCGGGGGGGGGCGTGAAGTGAAACTCTTCGCCGAGCTTGGCCATGAACGTGTCGTTCATCTTTTCCCAGATTCCCATGGTGCGGTCGCCCTGGACGTTGGAGTGGCCGCGGACCGGACAAGGGCCGGCACCGGGGCGGCCAATGTTCCCCTTGAGAAGCAGGAAATTCATGACTTCCTGAATGGTGGCCACGGAATTTTTGTGCTGAGTGAGGCCCATGGCCCAGCAGCAGATGATGCTTCGGGCGTCGAGGGCGATGTCGGCGGCCTCGCGGAGTTGCTCGCGGGTGAGCCCGCTGCTCGTCAAAATCTCTTCCCACGGCGTGGCGCGCAGATGCTCGAGGAAGGCATCGAAACCGACGGTGTGTTCGCGAATGAAATCGTGGTCGAACACACGGCCGGGATGCTTGTCTTCGTCGGCGAGGAGTTCCTTCATGATGCCGCGCATCGCGGCCATGTCGCCATTGATGCGCACGGGCAGCCAGAGGTCGCTGAGCGGCTCGCCTTTGTTGATGAGGAGCTTTACCGGATAGAGGAGGATGTTGCTGTACTCCTCGGGGTTCGGGTTCGAGACGCGCATCAAGCCGGGCTCGGGGAGGGGATTGATCGAAACGATCTTCGCGCCATTTCTCTTGGCCACTTCCAGCGTGGTGAGCATCCGGGGATGATTCGTGCCGGGGTTCTGGCCGATGATGAAAATGGCGGCGGTTTGCTCGAGGTCGTGGAGCGTGACGCAGCCTTTGCCGATGCCGATCATTTCGCTCAAGGCCGAGCCACTCGATTCGTGGCACATGTTCGAGCAGTCGGGCAGATTGTTGGTGCCAAACTGGCGGGCGAAAAGCTGGTAGAGGAAGGCGGCTTCGTTGCTGGTGCGTCCGCTGGTGTAGAACGCGGCGGCGTCCGGTGAGGGCAGCGCATTGAGTTCCTCGCCGAGGAGGCGAAAGGCGTCGCTCCAGGAAATCGGTTCGTAATGGGTCGCGGCCTCCCGCTTGATCATGGGCTCGACGAGGCGGCCTTGTTGCTCCAGCCAGTAATCGCTCTGCTGGAGCATTTCCGCGATGGAGTGATGGCGGAAGAAATCCGCGCCGGCGTGTTTTTTGGTCGCTTCGCTGGCGAAAGCTTTGGTGCCATTTTCGCAGAACTCGAACATGTGGCGCTTGCCGTCCGGGCTGGGCCAGGCGCAACTCTGGCAGTCGAAGCCGTCCTTTTTGTTGACCTTCATCCAGTCGGTGAGGCCGCGGGTCACGCCCATCTGGCCGAAAGTGAATTTCATCCCCTGCAAGATGGCCTTGAGGCCGGCGGCGACGTGTTCGGCCTCGCCGAACCGGGCATCCGACTCGATGGGCGGCTGCGCTCCGGGAGTCGGTGAATCGCCATCGTGATGGGCTTCGGAAAACGGCTCGGTGACCGGAGTACTCGAGCGAACGTCCGTGGGGTTCTGGGCCACGGTATCAAGCTGCGGCTCATGTCGGGAGTCGCCATTGCGCCGGACGTCCGGTGCGGAATGCCGACGCTGGGGATTACGGCGGTCCATTTTCTTGGCTCGTTTCATCTTATTGAATCGAATTTGCCATGTTTTGTGGGTGTGCGAAAGGGGGTGGGCCTGGGGGGAAATGGCAATACTTTCGGGGATGGGGCATCCGCCGGCCCTTGGGCCGCGATCATCATTTAAACAGCCGCTCTCGTGAGCAAGTCCGAACCGATTGAAAATCACGGAATTGTGGGCGATCTCAATACCGTGGCGTTAGTGGCGCTCGACGGGACGATCGATTTTTGCTGTTTTCCGCGCTTTGATTCGCCGACGATTTTTGCGGCGCTGCTCGATCCGGAGAAGGGCGGGCATTTCGTCCTGCGGCCGGAGATCGACGGGGCCAAGCGCAAGCAGCTCTATCTGCCGGACTCGAATGTGCTGCTGACGCGGGTCCTTTCGGCCGACGGTGTGGCGGAAGTCTCCGATTTCATGCCGGTCGAGGAGGCGGTGAATGCGCACAATCTGGTGCGCCGGGTGAAGAGCGTGCGCGGCGAGATTCCGATTCGCATGGAATGCGCCCCGCAGTTCAATTATGCGCGATCGGGGCATCGGTGCGAGATGCACGAAAACGACGTGGTGTTCGTATCGGAAGGACCCGACCGGACGGTTTTGCGGCTGCATTCGTCGGTGCCGGTGAAGTTGGAAAACGGCAAGGCGATCGCGCAATTTCCACTGCGGGCCAACGAGTCGGCGTCCTTTGTGCTGGAGGAGGGATCGAGGGAGCGCGGATGCAACTCCCACGGCTTCGTGCCGAGAAGTTTCAAGCGGACCCTCGACTATTGGCGGAACTGGATCAGCCATTGCCGCTACGTGGGGCGCTGGCAGGAGACGGTCCGGCGCTCGGCGCTGACCTTGAAGCTGCTCGTCTCTCAGGAATATGGGTCGCTGGTCGCGGCGCCGACGTTTGGGCTGCCGGAGGTCGTCGGTGGAACGCGCAATTGGGATTATCGCTTTGCCTGGATTCGCGACGCATCGTTCACCGTTTATGCGTTGATGCGTCTGGGCTACACCGAGGAAGCGGCGGCGTTCAATCGCTGGATCGAGGATCGCTGCCACGACACGGAGCCGGGACATCCCCTCCAGATCATGTACGGGCTGGATGGCCGTCGCGAACTGACGGAGGAGATTCTGGAGAATTTTTCCGGTTATGCGGGTTCGCGTCCGGTGCGGATCGGCAATGCCGCCTACAGCCAGCTCCAGCTCGACATCCATGGGGAACTGCTCGACTCGGTTTACCTTTACGACAAATGGGGTTCGCCGATCAGTCATGGGCTGTGGGCCTGCCTGGTGCCATTGATCGATTGGGTGGGGGCGCATTGGCGGGAGGCCGACGAAGGCATTTGGGAAACGCGTCACGGGGCGCAGCAATTTCTCTATTCGCGGCTGATGTGCTGGGTGGCGATTGATCGCGGCATCCGGATTGCCCGGGCACGGTCATTTCCGGCTCCGCTGGTGCGGTGGCTGGAGACGCGCGACCAGATTTTTCACGATATCTACGCGAATTTCTGGAACAAAAAGAAAGGCGCGTTTGTGCAGCGTGCCGGGGCGTCGGTGGTCGATGCCTCGGCGCTGCTCATGCCGTTGGTGAAGTTCATCGCGCCGACGGATCCGCAGTGGCTTTCCACGCTGAAAGTGATCGGCAAACGGCTGGTCGACGATTCGCTGGTGCATCGCTACGACGAATGTGATGGGTTTGACGATGCGGAGGCGACGCACGAAGGCACGTTCAACATGTGCACCTTTTGGTATGCGGAGTGCCTGGCGCGGGCGGGTGATCCGCTGCGCGGGCGCTATATTTTCGAAAAGATGCTCGGGTACGGCAACCACCTTGGCTTGTTCGGCGAGCAGACCGACTCCACGGGGGGGCAGATCGGGAATTTCCCGCAAGCGTTCACGCACCTGGGCTTGATCAGCGCGGCCTACGCGCTGGATCGGGCGTTGAACGAGACGAGTGACGGGCAGAGCGAGAAATTTTTCCGCGCAAAAGCGGCACGCAGGTCCTAGATTCCGGCACTGCGGCTGCGCGCGTGGAGAGGGGATGAAACTGCGCAAGCGGCACAAGATCATGCTCTTGTTCTGGGTGCCGTTTTTGGCGCTGGCCCTCGCGGTGGGGGCGCTGGCGAGCTGGGCTTTTGGGCTTCTGCATTTTTGATGCGCGCAGTTGGCGCGGTGCTCACGATACGTTTCGTGTTCCGGGGGGAACCGAGCCCCGCCCAGGCACTCGCTTGGGCGGGGTCTCGCAATTCTTCGGAAGAGTGAAATTGGAAAAAATCAGTGGATCTACGGTGGACAATTTCGCGTCCGGGATGAAAGTTGGATCATGCTCATTTTCTTTCGAAGCATTTGCGCCATTTTGGTGATGGCGACGGTGGCAGGTTGCGCCTCTTCCTCTTCCGCGGACAAAAATCGTCCCTCCGTCTACCAGGGTGGCGAATACTACGGCGACGCCTGGCACGCGAGCGATACCGATAGCCGAATCGGCCAAAGGTGATCGCAGGCGCGCGCCCATTCATGGACAAGCCACCTGCGAAGCCGAGCGTTCCCGAGGAACTGCAGACCGTGATGGATGCGGAATTCGGGTTCGTGAATTTGAAATCCGTCAATTGTCTGATCGACCTGCAGGTCACGCTGACGGAAAAAAAGGGCATCGTGACGGTCGAGTTTGTCGGCGAGAAGCTGGCGGTTCGCTACGACCCGGAAGAAATTACCGGGGGTGAAATCCGCGATTCGATTCGGCAGGCGGGATTCGAATTGGCGGCGGCGGAGAGCGGTCCGCCGACGCCGCCGATCGATTCGTCCGAACGCGGTTGAAAAACCGAAAGCCCGGCAGAATCATCGAGCGCCCGGCTTGCAGGGGCGCCGCCCTCTAAGACTATCGGGGTGCGCCCGGCGGAGCTGTATGCGTGGGCGTTTGGGGAACTTGCGCGAGGTCGGAGACGCGCGGGGATGCGTGGAAGTGCGATCCAGCAAATGTGGAACCCCAACGATTTCCACCAGATATGCTCGATCGCGCGCGCACGGCGCTGGACCGGCACGGCTATTGCATCTTTGACGCGTCGGAATTGGAGCGGGTGCTTTCGCACGTCGCCTTGAGCCATCTTGCGAGGCAGCGGGCGCTCCAGGATTTCGCCGAAGCCTGCGGCGCCGAGGTGGAAGCGACGCGGCACTTCACCTCGGCCCGGTTCGTGAAGATTCGAACGCCCTCGGGCTGAGCGGGGCGATTTCTTCCTCTTTCGCGGGAGGATCTTGCGCTTGGTGGAGGCAAAATCCGCGAGTGGCTTTTCGGACATGGCGACGTTCTCATCCGTCCGTTTCCCTCGAACGGTGCGAACTAACTCGTTATGAGATTTACACCCTTGCAGGATGTTCCCGGCCGCCATCTTCGGCGGCTCCGGATGAATGTGGACAACCAGGAACGCGTCGGTTCGCTCTTCATCGGCGGAGTTTTCATCGCGGCGGCATTGCTGCGTTCGAGGGTTTCGCGATGGTTGCTTCTCGGTCTCGGCAGTGAGTTGCTCTTTCGAGGGGCGACGGGCTATTGCCCGGTGTTCGATGCCCTCGGGCTCGACACGCGTGACGGTCGGGGACGCGACGGCGTGCCCGGCAACCAGGGGTTGCGGATCGAGCACACGGTCGAGATTCAATGTCCCGCCCCGGAGTTGTATCTTTTTTGGCGCACCGTGGAACAACTGCCGCGAATCCTCCGGCACGTGGAATCGGTGGAGCCGACCGATGAATGGCACTCGCACTGGGTGGCGAGGGGACCGGTCGGGCCGCCCCTGGAATGGGATGCGGAGATCATCAACGAGCGGGAGAACGAGCTGATCGCCTGGCAATCGGTGCACGGGGCGAGTCTCAAGAATGCCGGCTCCGTCCGCTTCGAGCCGATCACCGACCTCCTCACCCGGGTGAAAGTGTGCCTCGAATTGCAGCCGGTCGGCGGCACGGCCGCGCTGGCGGTGGGCCGGCTCTTCGGGACCGATCCGCAGCGGGAACTGGAGTACGACCTGGAGCGATTCAAGGATTTCGCCGAGCGTGAACTATCGCCCTCGTCGCATTCGATGAACTGATCCGGGTGGGCGAATTTCCCCGACGCAGTGCGTGGACCTGCGGAAAAGAAAACTGCGGAAAATAAAAAAAGACGCCTCCGTGGGGAGGCGCACGGCGCGAACTACATGCATGAATGCAAATTCCATGGAAGCGGTGGGTGTGCTCTTGCTGAACCGGGCGATTCGGACGGACGAAGATGCGCTGGAGGTGACGGCGGCGCTGGCGGATCTCCCCGGGGTGCACGAAGTGCGGCTGACTCGCACAACGGCATATCTTCGTTTTGATCCCGAACTGGTGGACGAACAGAAGTTTTACGAGGCGGTAAAGCAGGTCGATTTCCACGCGACCACGTTCGAGAGGAGAGAGTAGCGGGGTAGCCACCGGTCCCTGCACGCAGACACCCCGCAGTGCGAGATGGAATCTCGCTCCTAGGCGCGTGCCCAAATGGAGAGACCGTGTGAAAACCCGGAACTGCAGGAGCGGCGAAATTCGGCGAGGGGAATTTTACGCGGCAAAAGGGAAAAGTGAGCGGACCGCGCCCGAAACGATCGTCCGCGGATCGTGGAGGCGACCAA